>CAJXRF010000111.1 GCA_913058575.1 uncultured Bermanella sp. | reverse complement strand
GTCTCAGCAGCTTTGGCTTCTACAGGCTTAGTCTCAGCAGCTTTGGCTTCTACAGGCTTGGTGTTGGCAGTTTTGTTTGAAGTGACACCATTGTTGGCAGTTTTTACTTCAGTAGCTGGGGCATTTTCTTTTGCTGTCGGCTTGCTGGCGATTGGTCCTTTTTCATTTTCAATTTTACGCACCACGCCTTCATCTAGCTTGGCTGGTTGTTGATTGCGATTACGGCGACGGGCGTTGTTACCTGTGCTTTCATCGTTATTTTTACGGGTTTCGGTGCGATTGTTACGAGATTCGTTACGATTGTTACGAGGTTCGTTGCGATTATTTCGAGAGTCGTTTTTGCTTTCATTGCGAGGCTCGTTGCGAGTATCACGGCGACCTTCGTTACGGTTATTCTCTTTATCGTTACGTGTCTCGGTGCGATTATTCTCGTTACGGCGATTTCGATTATTGCCTTGATTCTGGCGATTGCCATTACGATTATTGTCTCGGCTCTGAGGTTTGTTACGATTTCCTTGGTTTCTATTATTGTTTTGAGGTTTGGCAGGTGCTGTAACAGCAGGCTTAGCCTCTTCGGTTTCATCGTTAAATATCGAGCTAATGGCGCTTGATATTTTACCAAAAAATCCGCCGCTCTTTTGTGGGGTTTTAGGGGTTTCTTTTTCTTTCTCTACTGTGCGTGGTGCAGGTGCTCTTTCAGATGCAATTGCTTGTACGGCAGCCGTTTCCTTTTTAACTTGGTTTGAACTTTCCTCAGCCAGCTCTTGTTCATACTTGATTTCAAAGCTAACAGGCTTTGCCTGAGTGTCGTCATTTCGCATGCGCGAAACTTCAAAGTGTGGTGTCTGGAAGTTTGGATTTGGAATGATTTGCAAAACGGTATTATGACGCTTTTCAATTGCAGAAAGGTCATGGCGTTTATCATTGCTTAAGAAGGTGCTGACTTCTAAAGGTACAACTGCTCTTACAAGCTCAGTGTGGTCTTTAGCGGCTTCTTCTTCAATTAGGCGCAATAAAGAAAGGCTTAAAGAGCGCATGTCGCGAACAATACCTGTTCCTACGCAACGTGGGCATACATGGCCGCTGGTTTCCCCAAGGGAAGGACGTAAGCGCTGGCGTGACATTTCAAGTAGGCCAAAGCGAGAGATTCGGCCAACTTGAACTCGTGCTCTGTCTATTTCAAGGGCGTTTTTAACGCGGTTTTCAACGTCACGTTGATTTTTGTTGCTTGTCATGTCAATGAAGTCAATTACGATCAGGCCGCCAATGTCGCGCAGGCGTAGCTGTCGTGCAATTTCATCTGCCGCTTCAAGGTTTGTATTGACAGCTGTTTCTTCAATGTCAGCACCCTTGGTCGATCTAGATGAATTGATATCAATAGAAATGAGCGCTTCAGTGGTATCAATAACGATTGAGCCACCAGACGGCAGTTTAACTTCTCTTTGAAAGGCGGTTTCAATTTGCGCTTCAATTTGGTATCGGCTAAATAAAGGTGTGCTGTCTTGATATAGGTTTATTTTAGACTCGTACTGAGGCATAACCTGTTGCACAAAGCTAAGGGCTTCTTGATGAACAGATTTGTCATCAATAAGCACTTCACCAATATCTTGGCGAAGATAATCACGAATAGCACGAATAACCACATTGCTTTCTTGAAGAAGAAGGCATGGTGCTTGGCGGCGATCATTGGCACCCTTAATGGCGTCCCAAAGCTGGCTTAGGTAATCAAGGTCCCATTGAAGGTCTTCGCTAGAGCGCCCGATACCGGCAGTGCGCACGATAACGCCCATGTTGTTGGCTACGGTCACATCACGCATAGCATCACGAATTTGATTGCGTTCATCGCCTTCGATGCGACGAGAGATGCCGCCAGCTCGAGAATTATTTGGCATTAATACCAAGTAACGACCCGCAAGGCTGATCATGGTCGTTAAAGCTGCGCCTTTGTTGCCGCGCTCTTCTTTGTCTACCTGAACGATGACTTCTTGACCTTCGCTGATCACATCCTTGATATTTGGACGGCCAGAAACGGAGGTTTTAAAGTACTCTCGAGAAATTTCTTTAAGGGGAAGGAAGCCATGGCGTTCTGCGCCAAAATCAACGAAAGCCGCTTCTAGGCTGGGCTCAATACGGGTGATTTTACCCTTGTATATGTTTGACTTTTTTTGTTCGCGGGTTGTCGGTTCGATATCTAGATCGTAAAGGCGCTGGCCATCAACTAGCGCAACGCGCAACTCTTCCGACTGAGTTGCGTTGATTAACATTCTTTTCATGTACAGTATTAGCTCGGTTTGTGCGTCCGTTTTTTTGGCGCAAGGGTTGAGCTTAATCAAAATATTTATGCGTGCTTTGCGTGATTTAAATACAAATAGTGGATTGACTGCTTCCACGCAGGGGTGTTGAGATCGTCTTTTTCATTGTCTCTTACACCAACACGAAACATAATCTAATTTAGCAAGACCCCTTGCCCAATCAGAACGTATTATATTTTCTAGTTGACGGTCTATATTTCACCGCCAAATCCAAAATTCCGGGAAGTTATCTAACTAAATTTCCCAAACTTACGTTATTATCCGGCCCCCATTTCCATGTTGTATTGGTATTGGGTGCTTAATTGTGCACTGCCGGACTGCTCAATATAGCAAAGATTGGCATGGCGTCAAACAGGTTTTTCTTAATTACGGGTTTAATATGCTTGAAGATTCTAAGCGCTCAGTGGTGTTTGCAGAGATTGATTCCGATCAGGAAGGGCAACGTTTAGATAATTTCTTGTTGGCTCGCATCAAAGGGGCTCCTAAGTCCTTAATATATCGAATTATCCGCAAGGGTGAAGTTCGTGTTAATAAAGGGCGAACTAAGCCTGATTATCGTATTAAATCGGGTGATATTGTGCGCATTCCTCCAGTTCGAGTTAAAGCTGAAGGAGAGGCTGCCCCCGTTCCAATTAAAATGGCGCAAAGTATTGAGGGTGCCATTTTATTTGAAGACGAGTATTTGTTGGCGGTGAATAAGCCAAAAGGCATGGCGGTTCATGGCGGCAGCGGTATTTCATTGGGTTTAATTGAGGCGCTGCGAGTGATTAGACCAAATGCTAAAAGGTTGGAATTGGTGCATCGTCTTGATAGGGATACATCAGGTGTGATTCTTGTGGCTAAAAGGCGATCTACGTTGGTTGCGCTTCATGAAATGCTTAGACATAAGACAGGGATGCAAAAGCGATACTTGGCTCTTGTCTACGGGGTGTGGCCAAAGCACATAAAAGAAGTGAAAGCGCCGCTTCTAAAAAATGAGTTAAAGTCGGGGGAGCGAGTGGTAAAGGTAGATCAGCAGGGTAAGGCTTGCCATACGCGCTATTCTTTGCAGCGTCGATTTGAAGGCTTCACACTTGTTAATGCCGAGCCTGTTACGGGCAGGACCCATCAGATTCGAGTCCATTGTCAGTTTGCAGGGCAGTCAATTGTGGGTGATGATAAATACGCAAGTGATTCTCAATTGAAGTTAAGTCGAGCTCAGGGCGCTAAGAGAATGTTTTTACATGCGCATTCTTTGCGTTTTAAGCATCCGCAAACGGATGAGCAAGTGACCATTGAGGCACCGTTAGATGCTGATTTTAAGGGGTTCATTGATTCATTGGTTCCTCTAAATTAGGGCTTTAAAAAACAATGAAGTATCAAGCGATTATATTTGATTGGGATGGAACTCTTGTGGATTCTACTGCTCGGATAGTGGAATCAATGCAGTGTGCTTTAAAAGATGTGGATCTTGAGTGGCGAGATGATTTCCAAATAAAGCAAATTATTGGCTTAGGGTTGCCTGAGGCGATTGTGGATTTGTGGCCTTGCTTGTCAATTGAATCTAAAGAAGTTCAATTAATGCGAGAGCGCTATAATCATCACTTTGTTTCTGACGAACGCTCTAAAGTGGCCTTTTTTGAATTTGCTACAGATATGTTGGCTCTATTAAAGAATTCGGGGCTCTCATTGGCGGTGGCTACTGGTAAGAGTCGCTCAGGTTTGGATAATGCCTTTACGGAATTAAAGGCGGGTGGTTATTTTACTGATAGTCGCTGCGCGGATGAAACTCGATCAAAGCCACACCCCTTAATGCTTGAGCAATTATCTGAGTCTTTAGAGGTTGAGCCTAGTGCCATGTTAATGGTTGGTGATACACAGTTTGACTTGGATATGGCTCATGCTGCCGGCATAGACTCATTGGCGCTGGCTCATGGAGCTCATGGGCGAGAAAAGCTATTGCGCAGTCATCCATTGGCAGTTGTAGATGATTTACCTGCACTTCTTGAATGGCTAAAAAATGCAGGTTTCAAAGAAAATTAAGTGATTTATATGAGGTTGCAGGAGGAAGTATGAACCAGGATTCTATTGAAAAACCGGGCTCTGAAAAAGAGTGGAAGCTCATTGAAAAATTAATGATGAGTATTAACGGTGAACAAAGAAAGGCCCGTCGTTGGGGGATCTTTTTTAAGCTTTTGACATTTTTATACTTGTTTGTGGCGATTGCTATGTTCGCAGGTAATGACATGTCTAATTTGGATGTGGAAGGCGAGTTTACGGCCATGGTCGAAGTGAAGGGCGTGATCGCTGATGGTGAAGAGGCTTCTGCAGACTTTATTGTAACTGGGCTTCGAGAAGCTTTTAAAGCTGAAGGGGTTAAAGCGGTTCTATTAAGAATAAATAGTCCAGGTGGTAGCCCTGTGCAATCGGGCTATGTTTACGATGAGATTAAGAGGTTGCGTTCAATATATACAGACATTCCTTTGTATGCGGTAATTTCTGATTTAGGCGCCTCTGGCGCTTATTATATTGCGGCAGCGGCTGATGGCATCTATGCAGACAAAGCAAGCTTGGTGGGCTCTATAGGGGTGGTGGGCTCAGGATTTGGCTTTGTTGATGTGATGAAGAAGCTTGGGGTGGAGCGTCGCCAATTTACATCGGGCGAGCATAAAGGGTTTTTAGATCCCTTTATGCCTTTAAATGCAGATGAGAAAAATTTTTGGCAAGGGGTTTTACAGACAACCCATAAGCAATTTATTGGGCAGGTTAAGCAGGGACGTGGCGATAAGCTAGTGGATGACCCTAAGTTGTTTAGTGGTTTGGTGTGGACCGGCGAGCAAGCGCTGGCGTTAGGTTTGATAGACGGGCTGGGAAGCAGTAGTTACGTGGCGCGCGAGGTGGTGGGTGCCGAAAAGATAGTCGATTTCACACCTAAACCTTCGCCCTTTGAAGGTTTAGTTGGTCGCTTAGGTGTTTATGCTGGAAAGGGCTTTGCAACTGCTCTTGGGGTGAATAGTTCTGTGTTTGAGCTAAAATAGCCTTAGATGTTGATTTTACTGGTAAAAACATACAAATGGTTTTGACATCAGTTAAGGCCATGAGTATGATGCCGCCACTATGAACCAAGGTTTATTTCCAGTACAAGTTGATCCATTGAAATGCATAGAGCAAGACGCTGAATTTAGCGGTTCTATTGCGGTGTCTAAACTAGGTCGTTTACAAGACTTCCTACAAGGCGATGATGGTGAGGCCCAAGTTGAGATTCAGTTTGGACACGATGATATGGGTATTCCTTTACTTCGTGGCCAGTGTCAAGCCAAAGTACACATGACATGTCAGCGCTGCATGAACCCGGTTGAAGTAGATGTTCAAACTCGTTTTGAACTTGGTATCGTTTTTAGCGATGAAAAAGCCAAACATTTACCAAAGCAGTACGAACCTGTGATTGTAGAAAATGATTCTTTGGAATTGTTGCCTGTAATTGAGGACGAAATGATTCTAAGCTTGCCCATGTTTGCTTATCATGACCATTGTGATGATAACACTCTGAAAGCGAAGGAAGAGCCATTACCGGTTGAAACAGAAGCGCCGAGCAATCCGTTCAGTGTGCTTGAGCAATTAAAGAAACAATAGGAGAGCCTAATGGCTGTTCAAAAAAGTAAAAAATCTCGTTCACGTCGCGGTATGCGTCGTTCACACGATGCATTGACTGCTCGTGCATTATCAATTGATCCAACTTCGGGTGAAACTCATATTCGTCACCACGTAACAGCTGACGGTTTCTACCGTGGCCGTAAAGTTGTTGAAGTTTAAGAGTTAATCATGGTCACCATTGCTATTGATGCGATGGGCGGGGACTTTGGTCCCCGCGTGACTATCCCTTCTGTTTTATCTGCTTTAGAAAAACTTCCTGATTTAAATATTTTATTATACGGCCATCGCGCCAAGCTAGATGCTTATTTGCATCAAGGCACTGCCTCTTCGCGTCTCGAAATAATTCATACCGATCAGCAGGTAGGTGCTGGTGAAAAAGTTTCTGCCGCTCTGCGAAAGCGAGAGTCTTCCATGCGTATGGCTCTAGATGCTGTGAGGGATGAGCGCGCTCAGGGCATGGTGAGTGCTGGTAATACTGGCGCCTTAGTGGCTGTTGCTCGCTATGTTCTAAAAACCCTGCTTGGAATTGACCGTCCTGCTTTAATAGCAAGGCTGCCAAATATTCGTGGCCATAGCTATATGCTAGATTTGGGCGCGAATGTAGAAAGTAACTCTGAGAATTTATATCAATTTGCCTTGATGGGTGACGCGTTTGCTCGAGTGATGGGGGTTAAGGGCGCGCCAAAGGTCGCTTTATTGAATATTGGTAGCGAAGAGTTGAAGGGTAACGAAGACATACGCTTGGCCAATGCTACTCTTAAAGAAAGCGAGCTACTGAATTACGTGGGTTACGTGGAAGGGGATGATATCTATAAAGGCGTGGTAGATGTCATTGTTACGAATGGCTACTCGGGTAATATCGCACTGAAAACCAGTGAGGGGTTAATTAGATATGTGACACAGGTTATTCGTCAGTCATTCTCAAAGAATCTTTTCACGCGACTTTTAGGGTTATTAGCGATGCCAATTTTAGAGCGGGCCCGTCAAGCATTTGAGCCAGAGCTTAAAAATAGCGCTGTGTTGCTAGGGGTTCAGGGGATTGTTGTCAAAAGCCATGGAAAATCACAGCAAGATGCCTTTTTAAAGGCCATAGAGAGTGCTTATGTCCTTGCTAAAAATGATCTGCTGGATCAAATTTCTGATCAATTAGATCAAGAAATAATTTAACTTCCTCAATAAAACTTGTTTTTCGTAAAAATGCGCATTCTTTTTTGTTTTGTGCTCCTCCTTGATTTATTCTAATCCGCTAAATATTCAGCCCTATTAATTAATTGGATTGAGCGTGATGTATAAAAATGCAGTAGTGTTTCCCGGCCAAGGTTCGCAAAGTGTCGGTATGTTAAGTGATGTGATAAGTGAGTATTCCATTGCTCGGGAAACATTGGCTCAGGCAGATGAAAGTTTGGGTTATTCCTTGTCAGATTTAATTCTTAATGGCCCTGCTGAAAAGTTAAATAGCACGAACCATACTCAACCTGCGTTGGTGGCTGCCGAAGTTGCCATGTGGCGTGCTTTAAACGGTAAAATTTCATGTGATGTGATGGCTGGCCACAGCCTTGGCGAGTACTCAGCTTTAGTGTGCGCTGGGGCTCTTGACTACAGTGATGCTTTAAAATTAACACGAAAGCGTGGCGAATTAATGCAAAAAGCGGTGCCTGACGGTGTTGGCGGCATGGCAGCAGTTTTGGGGTTGGCTGATGAGTTAGTAGAAAAAATTTGTGCAGACTACGCTAATGATCAAGTGGTTCAAGCTGCCAATTATAATAGCCCTGGTCAGCTAGTGGTAGCTGGTAACAAAGAGGCTGTAGAACGAGTGGCGGTAGCTTGTAAAGAAGCGGGTGCGAAGCGCGCACTAATATTGCCGGTGAGTGGTCCTTTTCATAGCGCGTTAATGAAACCGGCTGCTTTAGAGTTTGCTGACTTTTTAGCTGAATTTACAATTAATGATCCACGTATTCCTGTTTTGCAAAACGCTTCAAATAAATTTGAAACAAGCGCAGATGTTATTCGCGCAAATTTGGTTAAGCAAATAGATCATCCTGTACGATGGACGGATGCCGTCATTCAATTAGCTCAAAATGGCGTGGAAAAAATTTATGAAGTAGGGCCGGGTAAAGTTTTAACGGGTTTAAATAAACGAATTAATAAAGAGCTGAGTTATCAAGCAGTTCATTCCGTAAGCGCTATCGAATCGCTATCAATATAAGAATAAAAGGATTAAAAATGCAAAAAGCTATTGCTGTTGTAACAGGTGCAAGTCGTGGAATAGGCGCTGCCATTGCTAAAAGTTTAGTGGAAGCCGATTATTTTGTAATTGCTTCGGCAACGAGTGAGTCGGGAGTGGCTGCCATAAAAGATACTTTGGCAGATAATGGTACTGCGTTTGTTTTAAATTTATCAGACAAGGAAAGTTGTCAGGCATTTTGTAAACAAGTGACAGATCTAGGGCCGGTTGATGTATTGGTTAACAATGCTGGCATCACAAAAGATACCTTAATGTTACGTATGAAAGATGAAGATTGGGAAGATGTGATTGAAACTAACTTGAGTGGTTCTTTTCGAATGACTAAGGCTTTTCTGAAAGGAATGATGAAAAAACGTTTTGGACGCATTATTAATATCAGCTCTGTTGTGGGGGCGATGGGTAATCCAGGTCAGGCTAACTATTGTGCCAGTAAAGCAGGTGTTGAAGGCCTTACACGTTCCTTGGCTCAAGAATTGGGAAGCCGTAATATTACCGTTAATGCTGTGGCTCCCGGTTTTATTGCAACCGATATGACAAACGAGCTAACGGAAGATCAGAAGCAGTTAATGATGGTGAATATTCCTCTTGCACGTTATGGGGAGCCTGAAGAAGTGGCAAAAGCCGTTAAGTTTTTAGCGTCTGATGATGCCAGTTATATTACAGGCCAGGTTATCCATGTTAATGGCGGTCTAAACATGGGTTAAATTTAAGTCAGTGATTGTGGCAGTTTTAGCCATTTCTCGGTAAAAATTTCCCTAAAACACACTGTTGGCTTGATTTAATCAGTAAATTAACGACAATTTGCTTCGCCTTAGGCGGGTATTGAGAGTTTACCCCTGAGTAAAGAGCGGTATAATGCCGCTTCTTTATAGATATTGGTCTAGGGCATTTTTAGCTCTACATGATAAATAGGATAAGTTATGAGCAGCATTGAAGAACGTGTAAAGAAAGTTGTATGCGAGCAGTTAGGTGTTAAAGAAGAAGATGCTAAAGGCGCCTCTCGTTTTGTAGAAGATTTAGGTGCTGATTCATTAGATACAGTTGAGCTAGTGATGGCTTTGGAAGAAGAATTTGAGACTGAAATTCCTGATGAAGATGCTGAGAAACTAACCACAGTTCAAGAAGCCATCGATTTCGTTATTGCACACTCTTAATTAAGACGTGCACTAATAAAGAAACCGCCATTGCATAAGGCGGTTTTTTTATGTCTGGGATAAACGTTAATTGGCGTTTATTTGTAGGCTAATGCAGTATGATTGGCTTTTACTGGTTTTCAGACTAAATTCCGTTTCTTTCAAAGGGTTACCTATGTCCAAGCGTCGAGTTGTCATCACAGGCATGGGGGCTGTTACGCCAATTGCAAATAATGCACCGGATACTTGGCAAGGCTTATTGGCGGGTACCAGTGGGATAAGCAATATTCAGCATTTTGATGCATCCGCTCTTGCTACGACATTTGCGGGTACAATAAATAATTTTTCCATTGACGGTGTTATATCGCCAAAAGATGCTAAAAAAATGGACCTATTTATTCAGTATGGGTTAGTGGCATGCGCTGAAGCTTTGCAACACTCTGCTTTACTAGATTCAAGCTTTGATCCATCTAGGGTAGGTTGTGCCATGGGGTCAGGAATTGGTGGGTTAAGTACGATAGAGCATAATTTTACTCAACTTCAAAAATCAGGGCCTCGTAAGGTTAGCCCTTTTTACATCCCCTCAGCCATTATAAATATGATTTCAGGCCAATTAGCGATGAAATACGGTTTTACCGGGCCTAATTTTGCCATATCCACCGCCTGTACAACCGGTACCCACAATATAGGCTATGGGGCCAGAACCATCGCCTATGGAGATGCCGATGTGATGGTGGCAGGTGGGGCAGAAAACGCCTGTACGCCTAGTGGAATGGCGGGATTTTGTGCAGCCAGAGCCATGTCAACCCGTAATGACGATCCTCAGACAGCCTCTCGGCCTTGGGATAAAGATCGTGATGGTTTTGTGTTAGGAGATGGTGGTGGGGCATTGGTGTTAGAAGAATATGAGTTTGCTAAGCGTCGTGGTGCGAACATCTTGGCAGAAATAACTGGGTTTGGAATGAGCGATGACGCCTTTCACATGACTTCACCTCCAGAAGACGGTAGGGGAGCTGCCCAAGCTATGGGTAATGCATTAAAAGATGCAGGTTTAGCGGGGGAGGCAATTGGCTATGTGAATGCACATGGCACTTCCACTCCAGCCGGTGATGTGGCTGAAAGCCGAGCCATAGAATCAACGATTGGGTCTGGAGTGTTGGTATCATCCACTAAATCCATGACAGGTCACTTATTGGGGGCAGCGGGTGCGATAGAGGCCATTTTCTCGGTGCAGGCACTGAATAGTAATCAAGTCCCCCCTACGATGAATATTCAAAATGTAGATGAGAACTGCCGTTTAGATTATGTGGCAAATACCGCAAGGGATATTCCACTAAAACATGTTTTAAGTAACTCGTTTGGTTTTGGTGGAACCAATGGCAGTTTGATTTTCAGCAAGGTGTAACCTTTATGTGGGTAATGGAAAATAACCTATCCATTGGTGAGGTGAATGATTGGAGCCGAGCGGTTCAATTTGGTGATGGAGTTTTTGAGACCATGGCCATTAAAGATGGACGCTCTCAAGCATTAAATCTTCATGCTAATCGTTTAAGTTTAGGTTTAAGTGCTTTATATATTCCGTTACCAGCTGATGACTTAACAAGTTTATTGCTAAGCTATATAAATCAATTGGTACAGCTTTCAGGTGTGCAAAGTGGAGTATTAAAAATTATTGTTAGTCGTGCTAATAGTGCAAGAGGGTATGGGTTTAATTCAAGCCTTAAGCCTGTTGTGACCGCTTTTTATTCTACTAGGCAAGAGTACCCAGTAAGTCATTATCAAGATGGCATCGCCTTACAAAAACTACATACCCAGTGCTCAGTGCAACCTCAGCTTGCGGGATTAAAACATCTAAATAGGCTGGAGAATGTTTTAGCTAAAAATGAGCTGTCAGTCGACTTTTTTGATGGGGTAATGAGCAACTACCTTGGTAATATCATAGAGTGTACAGCCAGTAATATTTTTTTTGAAAAGCAATCAAAGCTATACACGCCAGATTTATTAGTCAGTGGTGTAGCCGGCATTATGAGGTTGCTAATTATGCAATATTGTAAAAAAAATAGAATACCCCTTTCTGTGCAGGATATAAATCACGCGGATGTTGCGAGCTATGAAGGGGCTTTTATTTGCAATAGCTTAATGGGTGCTATGCCTGTCAATATTATTGGAAAACAAGAATTAACAATTACGCCGCTTGTAAGAAAAATAACGGATGCGGTGAGAAGTGGAAAAATATATGAATAAACGACTGGGTGTTATTTTAAGCATGTTGAGTATTTGGCTGTTTGGTTTAGCCATTTACGCGGTGTATCAACTCAATAGTCCTTTGAAATTGACGGAATCGGTTGTGGTTACCATGGAGAAAGGTCGGTCGCTCTCGAGCTTTTTTGTGAAGCTAGAAGAAAATGATTGGTTAGAGGATGGTCGCTGGATTATGTTAGTGGCCAAAGTTACCGGTAAAGCCCGTTTGGCGAAAGCCGGTGATTACGAGTTAGATGGAAAAATGAATTCCATGGATGTATTGGATTTAATTCTGAAAGGCAAAACGGTCCAATACAAAATCACCTTGATTGAAGGGCAAGGCATAAAAGAAGCGCTGCGAAAAATTGCCGACCATGACAAAATTTATCAGGACTTGCCAGCAGATTACCATGAGTTAATGACATTGTTATCCTTGGAGGGGCATCCTGAAGGGCGTTTTTTCCCTGATACCTATCTGTTTGATGCCAATACACGAGCCTCTACTATTTTAGCCCGTGCTCAAGTGCGTCTTGAAAGTGTACTGGCGCAAGAGTGGCAAAAAAGAGAGGAAAACTTACCTTATAAAAACCCTTATGAAGCGTTAATTATGGCGTCCATAGTTGAAAAAGAAACCGGGGCACCTGAAGAGCGAGAGCGAATTGCAGGCGTTTTTGTTAGGCGTTTGGAAAAAAAAATGCGCCTAGAAACAGACCCAACGGTCATTTATGGCATGGGTGATCGTTACAAAGGTAATATTAGGCGTAAGCATTTGAAAGAGAAAACTCCTTACAATACCTATCGAATGAAAGGTTTGCCGCCAACGCCCATTTCTTTAGTGGGACGAGAGGCTATTCATGCTGCCTTGCATCCAAGTGATGGCGAGGAATTGTACTTTGTTGCTAAGGGAAATGGTCGCCATTACTTTTCTTCCACCTTGGCAGAGCACAATAAAGCCGTACGTGAATACCAAATTAAAAAGCGTGTTAAAGAATACCGTTCAGCGCCAGACCAAGTGGCCAAATAATTCGTCATCAAAGTGGCCGCAAGTCACCTTTAAAAATAGGTTATAAAATGAGTGCCCAACAAGCAGGGTGTTTTATCACTGTTGAAGGAATAGAAGGTGTTGGTAAAAGTACCAACATTCAATTTATTCAAGACTGGTTAAAAGAGCGCGGTGTTTCTTTTATTGTTACAAGGGAACCTGGTGGAACTGAATTAGGTGAACAGCTCCGTGAATTATTATTGCACGGTGGCAATGTAAATGATGATGCTGAACTGCTTATGATGTTTGCATCAAGAGCCCAGCATTTAAATGAAAAAATAAAGCCTGCTTTAAAAAAAGGTCAGTGGGTTATATGTGATCGCTTTACTGACTCTACTTACGCATATCAAGGGGGAGGCCGGCAGTTAAATGTTTCTCACATAGAGCAATTAGAGAATTTGGTTCATGGTGATATGCAGCCAAACTTAACCTTGCTTTTGGATGCGCCTGTAGAAGTAGGCCGTGCTCGGGCTGCTAAGCGTGGTGCTTTTGATCGTATTGAAGCCGAAGATTTGGCTTTTTTTAATCGAGTAAGAGATATGTTTATTCAGCGTTCAGCTGAGCATGAACGTTATTGTGTTGTTAACGCCAATCAGCCATTAGATGCTGTTCAAGAATCGATAGGGGCTGCTTTGGCACAATTAAAAGAAAAGGTAGATGCCTTGTGAAAGTTGCGCAGGCATTACCTTGGGTTGCCCCCATTTGGCAGCGCTTATCGAAGCAGCTAGCTGAAGAGCGATTAGGACATGCTATTTTATTGCTGGGCCAAGAGGGTATTGGCAAGCGAGTGTTATTGCGAGAATTTTCTCAACGGCTTCTATGTTTGAAAAGTGATGGTCAGGGTCCATGCGCAGAATGCGCCAGTTGCCGCTTATATGATGCTGGCAGTCACCCAGATTTACTTATGGTTGAGCCTGAAGAGGCTGGCAAGCAAATAAAAATTGAACAAATTCGCCAAGTGACGGGTTTTGTCAATACCACCCCTCAGCGCTCAACAAATAAAGTGGTGTTACTGGGGCCAGCTGAGGCCATGAACGTGAGCTCTTCTAATGCATTACTGAAAAGCCTAGAGGAGCCTAGTGGACATGTGACGTTGCTGCTTTACAGTCATCAGCCCAGCAGTTTATTGGCCACCATTAAGAGCCGGTGTCAGCAGTACACAGTTAACCCGCCGAATTGGACAGAAGGCCTAAATTGGCTTGGGCAAAATAGTCAGGAAGCATCCCTTGAAAGCTTATTAAGATTGGCTAAGGGGGCACCACTAAAGGCTCTTGCTCTTATTGAGCAGGAAGTGCATGTTCAATACATGCAGTTTTGTCAGGATCTTATGGACTTGGCTAATTCTGCTGCAGGCTGGAGTGCCGTTTTGGCTAAATGGAAAACGTGGGATGCTGGTGTCATTATGGGTTGGTTTTACGAGCTAACCTTAGATGTTCAAAAAACTCAGGCTGGTGTGGCAGTTGAACAACTATCAGTACAAGAGCTAAGCCATCAAAGTGCCAAAGTCGCCGCAAACGTTCAGTACGCTCAATTACAGGGGTTTTTAGATAAGCTATTACAAAGTCAGTTGGCCTTTAAGGGGCAAGCTAATCCGAATCCCGTGCTTCTAATTGAGACGTTGTTAATTGACTGGCTGGCTTTATTGAGGCAATCTCGGCAATAGAGTGAAACATAACAAAGGTTTAATTCATGGCATCTAAATTTGGCCCCGGTAATGGCATATTGTCTCTTACGATTAAAGACAAAGCTGTGTTGTACGCGGCATACATGCCTTTCATAAAAAATGGTGGTTTGTTTATCCCCAGTAACAAAAGTTACGCAATGGGCGATGAAGTATTTATGCTGCTTAATTTAATGGATGAGCCGGAAAAAATTCCGGTAGCGGGAAAAGTGATCTGGGTGACACCTAAAGGTGCACAAGGAAATAAAGCAGCTGGAGTTGGTGTTCAGTTTGCTGAAGATAATATGGCTCGAAATAAAATAGAAACCCATTTAGCGGGTACCTTGAGTTCGGATCGTCCAACCCATACCTTGTAAAATATACGCGACTCGTTCTCACCCACATTTCGTGAAGTGGGTGATTTTGAAAATTTATAAATTCTTCTTTTGATGTTGTTCACGATACTCTCCCGGGGTGACTCCCAGCCAATTTTTAAAGCTTCTATGGAATGATCTAGGTTCACTAAACCCTAATTTGGCGGCTATATCCTGAATTGAAAGTTCAGTTTGTATTAACAGTTCTTTGGCTTGATCTTGCCTGATTTCATCTAAAATTTGCTGATAACTGCAATCAAACTGCTGTAGGCGTCGCTGTAATGTGCGCTCTGTTAAACCTAAGCGTCTAGCAACCATTTCTTTTCTGGGAATGCCTTCTAGTAATAAACCGCGAATAACATTTTTAGTTTGCATGGGCAGTGGCTGCTTATCGCTGATATCGGCCATTAAAATATCAGCATGGCTCTCAAGTGTTTTTAAAAGCCGTTCATCTGGCTGGCGCATGGGCAAATCAATCAGTTTGTCATCAATAATTAAACAGCTAAAGGGTGCGTTGAAATAAATAGGGCACCTAAACATGGATTGATATTGCAAGATACTGCGGCTATCGGGTTGTTCAAATTCAAAACAAATTTTTCTAGGATTACCATCGGGGCGGTCCACTAAAAAGCGCGCAAAGTTCACCCAGCTTCCCAGCACGTTGCCAATCATGTGGCGTCGAACTTCTGCATTGGGGTAATTACAAAACCAGCGCATCTCTGTATCGCCATTTTCTAATGTTTTGACTTCTGTGGTACCCATATCACCCACTAAACGTTCATATACAGGGGTTTTGTGAAGGGCTTCTTTTAAACTTTTACAGTTCATAAC
>CAJXRF010000110.1 GCA_913058575.1 uncultured Bermanella sp. | reverse complement strand
TCGTCGCTTTCTATTTTACAATAACATGCGCCATCCCAATGAAATGGCTGAGTTTGAGGTATCCAGCTTCTTAAGCCATCTGGCTACTCGCGAACATGTTTCTCGTAGCACTCAACGGCAAGCGCTATCCGCGCTGCTATTTTTGTATAAAAATGTCTTGGGGAAAGACTTAGTAATAGACGATTGGGTTAAACCCAAAAAGTCACATCACCTTCCTGTGGTTCTAACACCCGCTGAAATCCAACAAATCTTAAGCCAGTTACAACAACCCTACTTAACTATTGCTCAACTAATGTATGGCGCGGGGTTAAGGTTAATGGAAGCCATGAGACTGAGGGTTAAGGATGTTGATTTTGAGCGCAACGAACTCACCATCCGGCAAGGAAAAGGGGCTAAAGATCGGGTGACTATGCTGCCCCAGACAGCCAAACAAGGGTTATTAGACGCGCTAGCGCATTGTAAGCACCTACATACTTTTTCTCTGGCTGAAAATATTAGTCATGTAGATATGCCTCATGCACTTGCTAAAAAATTCCCTAACGCAGGAAAAACACTGGCTTGGCAATTCATATTTGCATCTAACCATTTATCCATCGACCCCATTACCAAGCGCAGAGGCCGCCATCACCTTCATGAAAAAAGTGTGCAGCAAGAAATGAAAATTGCTGTAACGAAAACAGGCATACAAAAGCGAGCCACCTGTCATACCTTACGCCATTCATTTGCTACTCATTTACTGGAGCGCGGGCAGGACATTCGCACCGTACAAGAGCTGCTGGGTCATGTGAATGTCAACACGACTATGATTTATACCCATGTGTTAAATCGCGGTGGTCGAGGAGTTGTAAGTCCTTTGGATGGTTAATGAATTATTTAGTCTATATCGAGTCGCTAAATTATCAGTAGATGTAGGTAAATTATTGTTCGCACCATCAATGAACACCTACCGAGAATAAGAGTGTATCGCTATGTTTCAGTGGTATTCCCCCACACTTACACCCTTCCAACTAATTCACTTAATTTAAAATACCACTTTCTATAAGCTTCCATTTGTTCGGGGACATAATTGTAATGGTCGTATGCCCTTTGGGTGGCTGGGATAGCGTGGCCCAACATAACCTCTGCCACATGGTAATCCGTTAATTTTGAAAAATTCGTTCTGGCTGTTTTTCTAAGATCATGAACACTCCAATGCTCCATTGAATAATCATCATGCCGTCTAAGCCATTGCATAATGTTATAGGGCAGCTGTAGAGGGGCTTTGTCAGTCATGGGCTTATTTGAATTGGCATTCGTGAATAGGTAGCGTGGATGCTGACTTAACGCCATTGCTTCATGCAATAGTGGCAATATTTCATCAGGGATAGGCCTAACGATTGCTTGGCCCGTTATTTTTCCTGTTTTGTGGTTCTCAGGGGGGACTGTCCAAATTTTATTATCAAGGTCAAAGTGAACCTTTTCAGCCAGTCTAAGCTCGCCACCTCTACAGCCATAGAACAAGCAAAGTTTTAAAAAGACCTTATTTTTAGGGGCCATTCTTGATTTATTGATAGCCATCCACACTTTAGATACCTCTAAATCAGATAATGACCTCGTGGATACTCTTTTTTTGATATTGAAATCTTCTCTGGCATATAGCTGAGCAATAGGGTTGTTTGAAATCAGTTGTCTTCTTACGCCCCATTTAACCATTTGCTTAGCATTAACCAAGACCCGCTCACCAATAGATTCTGAATGCCTTACAATTCCTTCTAGTAGCTCAATCCAATGATGAATAGTGACTTCATCACACGGCAGCGATCCTATTTTGGGTAGCACATGAATCTCAAACGTTCGCTTTACCTGATCGTGCATTTCTTTATTTGTTTTACAATATTTCAAGTACCACTGCGTAAAAAGCCCTTCAATCGTAAGAGATTCGGTAATTTCCTTTTGTTTGAGGCGCTTCATTGTTTGTGGATCACGACCCTCTTCTAAGTCTCCTTTTAGTTGTGCACTTTTTTTTCTGGCTTCGCTTAAACTAATAAGAGGATAGCTTCCGATATCAACACGCTTTGCCTTGCCCTTATAGCGGTACCTTAATTGAAAGGTAAGTTTGCCTCTTGATGAAACTCTAACACTAAGCCCATCTCGGTCTGAATGAACACTTGGTTTTAAGCAGACTTTATTTAATCTGGACTTGAGCCAACTTTCAGTCATCGCCATTGAACACCTCTCCCTGTACATAAATGTGTACAAAGTTAAAAGTACATTATTTATACGAGAATTTGTACACTAATTTGTACACATTTACCCTGACTAAGCTTGTCTTGAGTTGTTCTCGGATGTCATAGCTAGTTAGCGCCAAGCCACGTATTCAAAGGAGTTTAGAAGATTTTAGTCGCTGCTTGACTTAGCCTGACTTAGTGTAGATTATTGGGGTGCGAGATAATTGCGAAGGTGCGACGTTTGTCCACCTCAGCAGATAAATTACTCATAATTTCAGCTTTGTTAATATAAAATTGTCGCGCATTATATCTGCCAAGCCTAAAAAACACGAGCCGTTCCCTTGCACAATGCCCCTGAACTGATTTACAACCTAAAGCGATTGGCCGTCCTGCGCCTAATTACCTGTGCAGGAATCACGCTTTCTCTGCTTATTTTAGGTTTTGATATAAACAATCAGCTTCAGCAGCAGGCGGCATGGGGCATTTTAAGTTTAATGACCATATTGAGTTTGGTTAACCTTGCCCGCGCTCGTAAAGACAAAGCCTTACCGCAAGAAGTGTTCATTTATTTATTAATTGATAGCGTCTTAATCGTAACCCTCATGTATTTCACTGGGGGCGCCAACAATCCATTCATCACCTATTTATTGGTCCCCATCGTAATTAGCGCTGCCACATTACGCTGGGGCTTCACTTGGGTATTATGTGTATTGGCTATGCTGGCTTACGGGGGGTTATTATTTTTTTACCAGCCACTGGCTTCGTTAAACTTACAAATGGCCCAACTGGGACTAAGCCTTCATATTGTGGGCATGTGGCTTACGTTTGTATTAAGCGCACTTTTTATCGCCTATTTTGTGGTGGAAATGGCTCAAGAGTCTCGTCATCAATCAATATTAGCCGCTCATTTTCGTGAACAAAGCATCCAAAACGAGCATCTAATGTTACTGGCTAGCCAAGCCGCCAGCACGGCCCATGAATTGGGTACTCCGCTAACGACCTTAAAAATTCTCACTCATGAACTGCTGCAACAAGCACAAGATGAGGATACAAAAAGCGATCTTAGTTTAATGAGCAGCCAAATTAATTTATGCAAAGACAAACTCAACAAGCTTAGCCAGCAAGACACATTAGAGCAGGGCTCAAAACTTGAGTTACCCCTCTTTATCGAACAGACTTTACAGCAGTGGTTACTGATGCGCCCAAGTGCACAATATGATTTGCAAGCATCTAAAAACAGCAGTCCACTTATTCAATACCCGCAAGTATTACAACAAGCCATTATCAATTTATTAGACAATGCCATGAGCGCAAGCAGCAAGCCCTTGGCACTTAACCTAAGCTGGAACGCCAACGAATGGTTGTTTAGCATTAAAGACAACGGTCCTGGCCTAGGCAGCGAATTTAAATTGCCCAGCTCTCCTGTTAATTCAGAACAAGGCATGGGCATAGGATTATTACTTAGCCATAGCAGCATTCAGCGCTTAGGTGGAAAAGTAACCCTAAACAATACCACCCCTTTAGGATGCTTAACTGAAGTCACCATGCCATTTAATCAAAGCGAGACGTAAGAGCCTTACATGGAACAAGAAAAGCACATACTGATCATTGATGATGACGCCACTTTGCTACTAGTATTAGAGCGAGCACTTAAACGTCGCGGCTTTATGGTCAGCACGGCCCAGACAGGTGAACAAGCCCTAGAGGCGTGCAAATCCTCATCTTTAACTCATATATCATTAGATTTAAAACTTAGCCAAGAAACGGGCTTACACTTGATCCCTCAATTGAGAATTCTCGCCCCCAATGCACCCATCGTAATGCTAACTGCCTATGCCAGTATCGCCACTGCTGTAGATGCCATAAAATTAGGGGCTCACCAATACCTGTGCAAGCCGGTAGATGTTGATCAATTACTGGCTGAATTTGGCAGTGGCATAAGCACTAATATTGAGATTGAGCAAAGCGAACCGATGGAGCAGCCCATCTCCATGAAACGACTGGAATGGGAGAAAATTCAACAAAGCCTACAAAATAACCAAGGCAATGTATCTGCCACTGCCAGAGAGTTGGGCATGCACCGACGCACCTTGCAACGTAAACTCCTCAAGCACCCAGTAAAGCACTAGTCTAGCCGTTAGTGCGTACCGACCTGCTTACTTGGTCTAGTCTATAGGGTAGCGCCCTCTAGACTGCTGGTTATTTAAGCACTTTTTCGGTAACCTACGCGCCCAATTTCCCAAGCTAGGCTAGAGCCATTAAATGCCATTTTAAAATAAGCATTTAAGCGCCTAGGCAATCGATAGATTCCTGATTTATACCCCTAACATAGAGAGCCAGATGTTTAATCTCATTGGAAAAACCACAGAAAACCCAAAAAACGACATACTGTCAGGGTTAACCGTTGCCCTGGCCTTGGTTCCTGAAGCCGTGGCATTTGCCTTTGTGGCCGGTGTTAACCCTCTTGTCGGTTTATACGCTGCTTTCATGGTAGGGCTTATTACTTCAATTTTTGGTGGACGCCCAGGCATGATCAGTGGTGCCACAGGTGCCATGGCGGTGGTGATGGTGGCTCTGGTTGCCGATCACGGTGTGCAATATTTATTTGCAGCAGTGGTGCTTACAGGTGTCATTCAAATGTGCTTTGGCATATTTAAATTAGGTAAATTTATTCGCTTAGTGCCACAACCTGTGATGCTAGGCTTTGTAAATGGTTTGGCCATTGTGATTTTCTTAAGCCAGGTAGGACAACTTAAATTTATTAATGAAGAAGGCACTCTTACTTGGTTAGAAGGCAATGCCATGATGATTATGCTGGCACTGATCGCAGTGACCATGGCCATTATTCACTTCTTACCTAAATTAACTAAAGTGATCCCTTCTGCGCTTGTGGCAATCGTTACGGTGACATTGGCCGCTATATTCATGGGCTTAGATACCCGCACAGTGGGTGACGTTGCTAACATCGCCGGTGGTTTACCTGAGTTCAGCATTCCTGATGTACCTTTCACTATGGAAACCCTATGGATTATTCTTCCTTACAGCTTCATTTTGGCGGGCGTGGGTTTAATTGAATCCCTATTAACCCTAACCCTTATTGATGAACTGACCCAAACTCGCGGACAAGGTAATCGAGAGTGTATCGCTCAAGGCGCTTCTAACACAGTTAACGGCTTCTTTGGTGCCATGGGTGGTTGTGCCATGATTGGCCAATCTATGATTAATATTAACTCAGGTGGCCGTGGGCGTTTATCAGGCATTACCGCTGCAGTGGCTCTTTTAATGTTTATTCTTTTTGGGGCCGACATCATTGCTCAAATTCCACTGGCTGCCTTAGTGGGTGTAATGATGATGGTGGTGCTGGGGACTTTTGAATGGTCTAGCTTCCGTATTTTAAAGAAAATTCCAAAAACCGATGCCTTTGTATTGATTCTCGTGAGTGGTGTAACGGTCGCAACTGACTTGGCCATGGCGGTTATTATCGGTGTTATCGTAGCGGCCTTGGTTTTTGCATGGGAACACGCTCAACACATTCGCGCTGAAATTAAAGAAACAGACGGCGTTAAAACTTACGAATTACACGGCCCATTGTTTTTTGGATCGGTCAGTTATTTCCTAGAACTTTTTGACCCAGCCAATGACCCTGACAAAGTAATCATTGAATTTAAAAACTCCCGTGTAGCCGATCATTCTGGCTTGGAAATTATTGATACCTTAGCTGAGCGCTATAAAAAGCTAGGTAAAAACCTAAGCCTTAAGCACTTAAGCCCTGAATGTCGTCAATTATTGATAACCGCTGGAGACTTAGTTGAAGTGGATGTTATTGAAGATCCCAATTATCGAGTTGCCACTGACAAGCTTGCTTAATAATTAATTAAGCGCATAAAAAAAGAGCGCCATGTGCGCTCTTTTTTTATGCCTTCAATCTTTACATATTAGTTACTCAGGGTATTCAACGCTGCCATTGCGGTAGTTTTCATGCTCAAAGCGCCCTACCCCTCGATCTATAAATTCCGTCGCCAATCTTGGTGTGCCTGCCCGTGCTTCATTAGGCGTAATGTTTACGCTGCCACGGGGAATATTAAAAAAAGCACCTGGGCCTGTGGCCACTTGGGTTTCACCTGCTGCGGTATTACCCCATGTCACGCCCCTTGTTTGAAAAGACTGGAATAACCCCTCAATGGCATTGCCATCGGCATCACCAATCAACATGCTTTCAAAGGTATTTAACGGAAAACACATGGGGTCACCACCTAAAGATAATTCACAGTTGTCCACTGAAATCGCGATGGTTTCAGGTCCTAAAGGGTAAAAGGGATTATTTACATCAAATGCACTCCCATTAGGTAAGCCAATCATAGTCGCTCTCACAGGGTCAGGGTTACCCTGTGCATCCAAAAGCTGAGACGCTCCACTAGCCGTTAAAGGGATAGGGAAAATATCAAATAAGTGATAAGTGTAATCCCCTTCAATTTTTACATCAATATTCCCGGTAAGACTGTGCGCATCCATGGACATCATGCCTTTGGACTCACCAAAGCCGAATCGAAATCCGACAAAATCATCTTGCCCATTTGAGCGGTCATAAACCCACTCTAGAAATGGGTCTTTCATTTCAAACGGCCTAACCTCTCCATGTTGATCTATATATCCCATGGCATAGTTTTTAAAATCAATATCAGCCCCTTGAGCCTCACCTTGAATATCATATTCGCCAAAAACTATTTCATCGGCATTCATGACAATTTCAATATCCATACCCAAATTTAAACGAGTAAAATCCAAACCATCTTGATTGTATTGATCTATACCGATAAAAGCCTGACCCTGAGTAAGCGCTAGCTCATCCTCAGACATAGGCTGTAAGTCACCGTGGACAACTGGTGCAAATAAAAGTGGAACGAGGAGGTAACCAACAACACGCATGAAGCTTCCTGCTTATTATTATTTTTATTAAAAACCCTTATGGTTACTATTTGGGAAATGACCCTTAAATGAAATATCTTTAACGGCCAAACGAAGGGTAAATCACGCCATTCATACAAGACCTCTCAGCTAGGCTTCGTAGATTTAGCGTAATTTGATAGAAGTTAATACGAACGTGTTAAGTGCCATTATTGAGGATACTGAACACTACCATTGCGATAGTTTGGGTGCTCAAACCGACCAATACCACGATCAATAAACTCTGTGGCTAATCGGGGAGTGCCAGCTGCGGCTTCATCAGGACTAATATTGACTGCTCCATTGGGGACGTTAAAAAATGCCCCCGTGGTGGTCATCACTTGGGTTTCACCCATGCTAGAATTTCCCCAAGCAATAGGGCGGGTTTGAAAAGATTGAAATAACCCTTCCACCGCTTCACCATTTGAATCACCGATCAACATAGATTCAAATGTATTCAATGGGAAACACATAGGGCTACTCGTACCTAAAGCACTGGCAACACAATCATTTACTATGATTTCATCTATTCCTAAAAACCTAGCCAAAGGATCATCGATAATAAACTTCTCACCATTTGGTATACCAATATGCGTGGCTCTAATAACATCCTCTTCTCCTTCAGGCGTCACTAAAGAAGACCTTCCGTTGGCATCTAGAACAATAAAATCTAAAATTGTGTCTGGCAGCGGAGTAAAATCTCCACCTATCTCAACAGATATATTTCCCGTTAGGCTGACAGCATTCATAGACATCATTCCTCTGGATTCACCAAAACCAAAACGAAAACCTACAAAATCATCCGTCCCATCGCTTCGGTCATAAGCAAACTCAAAAAATGGATCCTTCATTTCAAAAGGTCTAACTTCCCCATACTGATCGATATAACCCATAGCATAATTGTTAAACCTAATATCAGCTGTTTCGTTTTCGCCCGCTCGATCATATTCACCAAACACCACTTCGTCGGCATTCATGACAATTTCAATGTCCATCCCCATATTAATTCGCGTGAAATCTAAGCCATTTTGAGAGTATTGATCAAGCCCTATAAAAGCTTGGCCGTCGGTCAACTCAAGCTCTTCTTCTGTCATGGCTGTTAATTGCGCATAACTATTAGAGCTAAGTCCCATTATTATTAATAAATATATCACTCGCACAGCTCAATCCTTGGTCTTGCACTACTTTAAATGGGTACAGTTGGTCCATTATGAGTGCTGTTCAAAAGATTAAATTGGCTGAGGTGCCGAGAATTTATTACAAATAGGCCATGACTTTTCATTAGAAATGAAAAGCCTGCATATAAGAGCAACAAGGATGAAAATTGAGAAAATAAAGCAGGCGCATTAAGACTGACTTAAACTGCGCCTAAAACACACTAGAAGGACAAAGGCAGCGCCATCAATACAGCATCTTCACGGCCATTTTTAGCAGGGTAATAATTTTTACGACGGCCTATTTCATTGAAGCCACATTTTTCATAAATATGTAGGGCCGACAGGTTACTTTCACGCACCTCTAAATACATATCTTTGTTGCCTAGTTCGGTGGCGTTATCCACAAGGTGCTCCAATAATGCAGCGCCTTGACCTTTACCTTGATAAGCGGGGTCAATGCACAAGTTTAGTAATTCTGCCTCACCTACAACATAAGACACCACACCATAACCGACAATTCTCTGCTGGCTTTCCATCACCACTGCGTATTTAGTGGACTTAATGGTTTGCTCAAAAATGGCTTTCGCCCAGGGAAACTCATAAGCAGACTGCTCGATGGCGTAAACCGCACCAAGATCTGACTCTTGCATAACACGAATGGTCATAAGATTCGATGTTCCAGCAGTATTTTCCATATGCGCTGCTTTTCATCACCGCGGGCTAAACAAGTACTTAAATCTAAACCCAGTGAAACTAAGTTTTGAGGTGGCAACCACTGTGCGGCATTGTCTAGGGCAATTAATTGACTGCATGGACTCAGCTGTTGGATTTGCTCCATATGTTGCTGCAAGTATTTTTTAGCCACTTCCACGCCCTGATCAATATTAGGAGAGTCAATCATGGGCCAGGAAAATATCCCCACATGCCTTGGGCGGCGTCGCTTACCCTGTACAAATTGCGCAAGATTATGAACAAACTTGTGATGCTCTGGAAGCAATTCATTATGGCAACTCACAAACCACAAACCCGAGCTGTAGCACCAAAACTGCAAGTTAAACCTAGGGGCCTGTTGAGGAGTTAGTGACTCTTGTTGCTCAAAAGCGGAAGGAATATTCACATTTCGAGTAGCAATGACTGTAGGGGCAACCACGGCTTTCAAAGCTTCAGTGGCTTGAGCCATGAAGCCTGCACCCACCGGTGCTGGACTTGCGTTGGCTGTTAATTCTGGGGCCACTGTTCCTAACGCTATTGTTTGAGGTATGGCCTGCACAGACTGTGGTAGTTCTGCCTGTGCTTGAGCCAATAGATGCTCACGGTGAACCCAAACATCAATGCCCAAAGCATCGAGATAGGTTAATTGGCCAGCATCATAATCCATAGACATGGTTAAAATTATACCGCGTGGGCTTGTGGATGAGCTTTATCGCTGCCCGATTCAAGCTGATTAAGAGCATCGATGTAAGCTTTAGCAGAGGCCACGACAATATCGGTATCAGAACCTAAACCGTTTACGATGCGCCCACCCTTTTCTAAACGAACTGTTACTTCACCCTGACTATCAGTGCCGCTGGTGATGGCATTAACCGAATACAATTGAACATTAGCACCAGAATTAGCTAAATCTTCAATGGCTTTAAAAGCAGCATCTACCGGGCCACTGCCCTGAGATTCACATTCGCTTTCTTTGCCTTCAATAGAAACCGTTAGTTTAGCGGTAGGGATTTCACCTGTTTGGCTATGAGCTTGCAATGTGACTAGTTCGTATTTGTTATCTTGAGTGCGTACTTCACTGACTAACGCCTGTAAGTCTTCATCAAAAATCTCATGTTTTTTATCGGCCAGTTCTTTAAAGCGTGCAAAAGCCGTGTTTAAAGCTTGATCAGATTCAAATGACACACCCAGTTCATCTAAACGAGCACGAAAAGCGGCACGGCCTGAGTGCTTACCCATGACCATTTTATTAGCACCCCAACCCACGTCCTCAGCTTTCATGATTTCATAGGTTTCTCTGTGTTTAAGCACACCATCTTGGTGAATGCCTGACTCATGAGCAAACGCATTCGCCCCGACAATGGCTTTGTTTGGCTGGACTGGAAAACCCGTAATAGAAGAAACCATTCTTGAAATAGGCACAATTTGAGAAGTATCGATATTAGTCGACATATTAAACAGGTCTGAGCGAGTACGAAGGCCCATTACCACTTCTTCTAAGGCCGCATTACCGGCACGCTCACCCAAGCCATTAATGGTGCATTCCACTTGGCGAGCACCGTTGGCAACCGCTGATAAAGAGTTTGCCACAGCTAAACCCAAATCGTTATGGCAATGTACTGAGAAAATTGCTTTGTCGGCATTGGGGATGCGGTTTAATAAGGTTTTTATTTTATAACCAAATTCTTCCGGAATGGCATAGCCCACGGTATCAGGGATGTTAATTGTGCGCGCACCGGCATTAATGCTGGCTTCAATTATACGACATAAGAAATCATCGTCTGAACGGCCAGCGTCCTCACAGGAAAATTCAACATCAGCCACTAAGTTTCGTGCACGCTTTACTGCATATACAGCACGCTCAATGACTTGCTCAGGGGACATACGAAGCTTGTATTCCATATGAATTGGGCTGGTTGCAATAAAGGTATGAATTCGGGCCATTTCGGCCGCCTGTAGGGCCTCGGCAGCACGATCAATATCTCCGTCAACGGCACGAGCCAAAGAGCACACTGTGCTGTTTTTAACGGCCTGAGCCACAGCTTGTATAGAGTTAAAGTCCCCGACACTGGCAGCAGCAAAGCCTGCTTCAATGATGTCTACTTTCATTTTTTCTAGAGATTTAGCAATACGAACCTTTTCGTCCTTGGTCATTGACGCACCAGGGCTTTGCTCACCATCACGCAAGGTGGTATCGAAAATTACCAATTGGCTCATAGTCTTCTCCTAAAATCTTTATCGGGGCTTAAAGCGCCTAAGAACTGTACAAATTATAATCTAGAATATTCAACACTGCAGAATTAAAAGGGCCCTCAATCTTATTCAATATTGAGGCACCAACAATACGATGTTTATGAATATATAAGGTTGTTTTTAAGCAGATGAATTCTGGCACTTATGATAGCTACTGGCGTAGCAGATGCCAAGTACCGCAAGCCTTTATTGAATTGGCGTTGCGGTGAGGTTCGATTGAATATTGAAGTTTTGCATTTTAAAACCATGAATCATGGTTTGTGGAATAGTTGGCTGGTTAGCATGAATCAAATTAACCGATTCAATATCTAATTCCTTAAACTGTAAGCTGGCTGCAACTGCAAACCCCATGGGACGATTTTCTTTGTCTGCCGCACTTAAAGTGGCCGTATTTTTATATTCATAAGTACTGGCACCCGTCATAATTTTTTCTTGAGAAGGATTCGCTTTATTAAGTACCTTTGTGGGCGCCACATCAATAGCTAACTCAAGCTGTACGCCGTGAGTGTTATCGCTGCCGTTATACCCATCGGAAGTCGTTATATTATCAAAAACGATACTGGTGCCGGTGCCATTAATACTATTACCGTCGACATCAACAGAGCGATTATTTTCCCAAGTAAAAACGTTGGCTTTTTCGCCTGAGCGCTGCTCCCAATTTTGCTTCATAGCAATGGTCACACCTTCTGTGCCTTTATCAACCCAGTAACCACCTGACGCTTCACACGCTGAAAGGTCACCCCCGGTTCCCCCTAAACAAGATTCTCCCCCAGCACCACCTGCTGTTATCACTAATTGCGAATCGGTCTGATAGGTTTGCATTCGAATTCGGCCAAGACTTTGACCGGTATCTTTATCACCCCAGCGTAAATTCCCGATATCCATATCGCTCCATTTTTCACCCTGAACAAGCTTAATACCGTCATTTTCTACATCTAGGGTGTAATCTCTAAAGTGGTATTCATAAACTACGTCATCAGCCCACACGCCAACGACACCGTCATTTGTGTCATCACCATCGTCATAATTTAAAATATTGGTAGAGAAGGCAAATGTAGCATCGGTTATCAGCAAGTCACCATCAAAACTCAAGCCGCTTCCAGTTGCCCCGCCTGTGCTCATTTTAATGCCGCCATTAATCGTAAATTCATAAGCAGGGTAAATACCTAGTGGAAGTAATAATTCTGTCCCACCTTGTAGCGTCGCATTCGTCTTAGGGTCGTCTGTTGCCTTGCCTACTTTAAAGCCGTCTATCGAGTAGCTACCTTGATAATCGACTAACCCAAGAGCGATGTAGCTTTCCGATCCATCATTACGTACATCAATTGAGGCATAACCTTTACCGTGGGACTGAAAATTACTGATGTTAATGGTGTTAGCATCGTCAGTATAAGAAAAGTCCGCTGCTAAATTCCATTCACGATAAAGGCTTAAACCATCACTAGTATTCGTTACACCAGCATAAAATGCAGCCATATCGTCATCAAATCCGGCACTAACCAAAGTGACATCTGATGTAAAATCTTGACCTGCCCATGCTATGCCTGGCGCTAACTTTAAAATGTTTTGATAGGTAACTGAATCGTGTACGCCATCACTTAAGGTGTAATTCAATTCAACACTGCCCAAAGATTGAGCGCCAATCTGCACGGTGTCGGCTTTGAAGTTACCGACCACCGAGTCCACTTGGACAGCAATGTGATCACCAATTTCAGCGTCACCGGTTCCGATATCCAGAGTTAAACCTGTTGTAGTGAGTGAGCCTGCCATGTCGGCAATATGAAGGGCTGAGCTATCTGTATAAGTGAGATAGTTTGCAGAAGTTTCATCAATTTCAAAAAATGAATTTATGGTAATCCCCGCGCCAGTACGGCCACCACCAAAGACGTTAACATATGAGTCTTTGAAGGCTATGGCTCCGGCTAGCTGGCCTAAGGAGTTAGAACCATCAGCCAAGCAATCTGTGGATTCAGTAAAACACAAGCCACCCAAGGTAAAACTGTAACTTGCGGATGGTATGCCAAAAACTAGGCCTGTAGTGCCTGAAAAATCCATCAAATCAATCGTCATACCGCGTACTGTTGAATTGTAAGCTAGATTATCTACCAGCAGGGTATTACCATTTGTTTGCCAGCGAATGTCTGAGTTGGTGATATCGGTTACGCTATTAACAATGTACTCGGTTCCACCATCACCTTTTAATGAAAACACATTTGTTCCTTCGTAATCAAACATCAAGGAACCAAAACTCTTACGGCTAGCATAATTATCCGCAGCAAAACCTGCATGATTTCCTACTGAAATTGATCCTAATGAAATGCGTGTAGGACCATAAGTACTATTGATAACTAACCCATCTATGCTGTCCACATCAAATTCATGCCTTGATACTGCTCGTGTATCTGTTAAGTAATCGGGTGAATAATCAGGGGCTTCGATTACAATGTCCTTTATACTCAACACTCCACCACTACTAGCATCTTTATCAGATAATTGAAGTTCACCAATTGATGTTTGCTGGTGCAGCTCCACAGTCAAACCTGATTGACCAGTCACCCCTTCCATTAACTCATCCCCAAGCCCCACCAGCTCAGCATGGCTAGCATAAGTTATCGTAAGACAGAGTGAAAAAACAGGAAGTTTAATCATGGTGTACCTACAGGGAAAACAAGTAAATTACCTTGCATTTCTATGGACCCATTAAGTTCAACACCAAAGATATTTTGCTGCTGGAAGCCTGCATCAGTTGGGCGAGCTGTACTGCTATTAGCAATGGTATAGCTTAAGTTTTCAAATCTAACCTCATTAGGGAGACCTATCTCTAAAACCGTTTTTCCGCTTTCACTACCAAGAAACTCTGCTACATCACCACCGAAATTATCATCATCTGCCGACGTAATTTCGCGTGCCTTTAATGTCAATCCTTCAAAGGACATTTTCCCGCGCATTTCATCCAGCACAAAATAGCCATTGGTTGAATTTGTATTAACTGACAAGCGTGCACCGCAACGACTGGCTGATCCCGCTTCTTTTTCAGCACACGTTCCCCAAACAGTACTGCCATCATTAGGATCTACGTTGTTTGCATCTCCCGAAGCCAATGGACCGCCTACTTCATTAAGAGATATATCCCCTGACAGATAAATACCGTTCTGCCCCGTAAAAGCGTTTAACTCGTCGTCTGAAATTTGTTCCAGCGCCACAGCCTGAAAAGATAAAGCAGCGAGCATAACCGCTAACTTATAAGTCATGGCTAGTTACCTTCAAGTGCTGGATCTGAAGATTAGTAATATAGGAGTTACCAAAATTAACCCCACCCACTGTCATATCTTCCACTCTGAAGTTCGTCTTACGACCGTTTTCATAATAGTCATTATACCAATCCCAAGTAGCTGGATCTGTTCCAACACTGTCTCTCAAGCCATCATCTGCAATCTGACCCTGATAGGTATGACCTGTAGTACTGTCTACTGGTGAAGAAGTATCCGTTCCTGGTAACCCTGGCAATTCATGGATTTCCAAGATGAAATTACCATCAGCATTTACATCAAATGTCATGGGCTGGTGAAATTGGGCGTCCCCAAGTGCTAGCTCTAATTTAAATTGATCAAATTGGATCCCATCACCACAGGTTGTCCCATCGTTATTACAACTGTCTACATAGAGCTTATCAGCATAAAAATTCACTTGGGCTTCCATCATCATAGTACTGTCGTCAGCACCATCACCATCTACGTCTATATCACCACCCCATAGCCTTAAGTAACTGCCATCAAAATGAGCCGATTGGGCATGTAGATTTAAATTCATATTTTTGGAAGTATCGAGATAATCTAAATTTAGGCGCATGCCAATATCCATGCGTTCACCATGATAGGCCCCCTCTTCTGGACGACTAGAACAAGTTCCACTTCCTGCAACTGCAGATGCATCCGTGCAGTCGTAACCTAGCGAGCCATCTATATGAGTTGGAGCGGCAATGGACAGCACGGCTTTGTCAGTCCAGCCGTTTGCGCCAGTGGCTAGGTCATTACCATCTAACATATCAATGGTGAAGGGATTGCCTAAACGCCCTAAGTTCACGACATTGCCATCTAAGAGCGTACCGTAACTGCTATTGGGGCCCGCAATATAAAAATGGGAAAGTGTCACATCAACAGGGTTGTTAGATTGATCTTCTATGCCAGTTAACTTGAAGGTTAAATCGCCGCCAAAATCGGAATTAGCAGCATTGTACTGAAAGTCTTCAAAGACAAGGCCTACGCCTTCTCCCGTTACTCCTGTTAGCTCATCCTCGTCGAGCGGGCGCATCTCAGCCTGCGCAAACTGCACTGATAATAATATTGAGAATGTAAGTGAGAATAGAACACGTAAATACATGCTTGGCCTCTTTTTTATTTTTTTAGCCATTCTCATAAGAATACTGAGTTTTCATCGGCATGTGTAGAGGAAGGTAACCTTTAAAGCTGTGTTACTAGTAATTAGTAAGTCTTATGGTAATTCATTAACAAATAAGAGCACTTGTGTACCATAAGTTAGGACGAGGCACTTTTAAAGTTTGTTAGATTCTGTAGCTAGGGTATCAACTTATCCTTCAATCATTGGTTTGTTTTTAGCCTCAATTTAAAAACTAAAAGCCCCTGATGCTCGCGCATCAGGGGCTTTTTGGTTTTTGTCTGGTGGAGGCTTTAGCGGCTGGTAACGAC
>CAJXRF010000109.1 GCA_913058575.1 uncultured Bermanella sp. | reverse complement strand
ATATTGGTTATCAGTTTTAGTTTTTCTTTTTTTTGGAGGGGGGAATTTGGTTTTGGCTAGTCTGCTAGATAGTTGATCCATGTTTTTCCTTTCTGGGGTGGCACCCCAGCCCCCGCTTCACTCCCCTTTCGGCCTTTACGCTCTTATATGTTTAATTAGATTACCACAATAAAGGCCGAAAAAAGTCGTACTATATTATCGTCTCTGTAGCATTACCGAAAGAAGATCAAAAGCCATAGTATATACTTTTCATTTGAGCCTCATTTGAGTATATGCCTAGCAGTTAAAGCGCTCTAGGAAAATACTCCACTACCCAAGATACCTAGCTTGCTTAACTTGTTGATTTTTATACTCCTCGAGTATTAGACTTGCGCCAGCCTATCTATCGCCTTACGGCGTAATTATTAATTTAGCAAAGTTCATGGATGAGAATTTAACACATGAAAAGTGGTATCAGTTTACCTTTATTATTAGCGCTGTTTTTTAGTCCGCTCTCGCTCTCTAAAAGCATTAACCCAGAGCAGTTTTCCGATATTTGGAACTCTGGCAATAAATTTCGTTTAATGCGCTACCAATCTAATGTGATTAACCCTGAGAGCCCTCACTACAAGACAGGCTCCTTTGCGGCTAATTATTACGAAACCTATAACAGCTTTCAGGTAGAAGAAGACAAAGGGCCGGTGGAAGCCAGCATCGCTAGTTTTAAAGCCGATCTTTATAGCCAATACGCCTTTGTTGACATAGGTGCCATGGATGTAAGAGAGGATGACAACCCTGATTTAAGCAGCAGTAAATACAGCCGCATATCAGCGGGGGTACGCTACAATAATCTTGGTTTCATGGGCGTCACTGCGGGTTTATTATTTACCGAGTCTCCCACTACAAACTCCCAAGGAGAATTTGTTTTTAATGAGCATGAGTCTACAGTGGATGGCTTTATTGCTCTTTCCTTATTGGGCTTTCAGGTGATGGCCAATAATATTAGCGATGAGAATTTAATTGTAGAAACCTCTTCTTATGATTTAAATCTGGAAGGCTATTCGCTAAGCGTAATGCGCAGCAAAATCCATGGTGACGGAGGAAATAACAAGGCTAATGAGTACGATGATGAATATGTATTTAGCGCCTTTAAGAAAATTGGCTGCGACGCCATCGCCTCTAATGTTAAGTCCCACTGTGGCTTTGGGATTAAACGAAGGGAAACATTAAATGATCAAACCCAAGGGTGGAGTGTTTACCTTCAGCGGCCATTTTATAGTGTTCGTATTAATAGCTTTGATGAACAAACAGAGTTGCGCCGTGAAAAGTTTGGTTACTCTTTGAAGTTGGGGTTTGATGTGGATGCAAAAGGCACCGACCAACTCAACAATGAGCCGGTGGATGCCCGAGTTAAATTAGCCATTGGTATTCATATGAACGATGGGGTGAACCAGTTGTTTGAGGTACAGGATGAAGCAATGTTAGGTTTTGATTTTGAGGTTATATTTCCATAGGTTTTTTATTTTGGGTTTTTCACCTTTTGATTGGCTTATCTGCTAGATAATTGATCCATGTTTTTCCTTTCTGGGGTGGCACCCCAGCCCCCGCTTCGCTCCTCTTCCGGCCTTTAGCAATTGTTATAGTGAATTGGGTCGTCGCAATAAAGGCCGAAAAAAGTCGCAGAGAATTATAGGTTCAATTATATTTCCAAAAATGAAAGTAAAACCAAAGAGCCGGAGAAGAAAGATTACCAAGACGGTCATGATGTTAGCCTGAGGAGGGGGTTCACGATCAGAAACAGGTGCTTTTAGAGGCTCGTGTCTTTGGAGTTTTGCTTTGGTTCCCAATGGATAATATGCCCATATTTTTCCTTTCTGGGGTGGCACCCCAGCCCCCGCTTCACTCCCCTTTCGGCCTTTGGAAATGATTGCCTTCAATTAGATTGCCGCAATAAAGGCCGAAAAAAGTCGTACTATATTATCGATTCAACTTTATTCGGCAAAGACAAAGACAAAAAGCTTAAACAAACCCGTACAGATACTAAACTTCGGCCTTTGAGTGACCTCAAACACTCAGTCCTAATTACTCTCCTTTGGATAGATAAGGACGTGAGGCCCCTTTCTTTCATAAGAGTTAGCCGAAAAGAGGGCGCTGGGGATCCATCCCCAGAAAGAAAAACCGTACTTGCTACGGTTAGGCAGCAACTACCCAAATCTAATCAAGATCAACATACCATACAGATCATTATAGTTATGGACGTTTCAGCCATTGATTTATGTGCAAAATAGCCATTAGACTTGAGCATTAGAAATACCCCACAACCGAACACGAAAATACAGGTGAAAAGTGTGTCTGCTGTTACTCATTTCCAATACATGGCGAAATACAACCTAAGACTCAATACACAGGTATATGAGGCGGCGGGACAGCTTTCAGATGATGAGTTTACTGCTGATGTAGGCGCCTTCTTTAAATCGGTTTTAGGCACCCTCAATCACATTCTAGTGGGTGACCTTCTTTGGCTTAACCGCTTTGCCACCATAAAAAGCTTTAGCAGCCTACAAGCGCTTAAACACTTCCCAAAGCCAACGTCGTTAGATCAAGTATTGTTTGAAGACTTCAAACAGCTTAAACGCATTAGAGTTGAACTAGACACCCTGATTCACGAATGGCTACACACCAACGCCTGTGATACAGACTTTCAACAAAACCTCACCTACAAAAACTCCAAAGGCGAAGTCGCCACCAAAGACTTCGCCGAACTGTTACACCACTTCTTCAATCACCAGACCCACCACAGAGGTCAGGTATCGACCTTGTTAAATCAGAAAGGGATTGATGTGGGTGTTACGGATTTTGTGGTGGATGTTAAGGCTATATAAACCTCGCGCTACGTCGGTCAGCCGCAGGGCACGGGTTTAATATTCTTATTAGGTATTTTTTTGATGAATATAGTATGTAAGCCAGTAAATAGGGGCTGCTGCTATGCTAAATATAAACAAAAGCCAACCTATCAAAACTCTAAACCTTTTTGGTCCACTCTTAAAAAAATTTGATAGCATCCAAATCCATAAGAGAAACGCTGATGCACCGCCACTATTTATTAATAAGTCGATATACGCTGGAACCACTCTTCCGTCATTAAGTGATGGCCAATAAGGAGTAAAAGAAATTCCAAACATAATGATTGTTAATAAGGCTAATATTCCAGTTACAACTTTCCAGACATTTAACATTCAATACACCTAATAGTGAGATGGAACAATCCACTCGCTCCATATATTCGCTTTTTATGTGTTTGCTTAATCATTAGCTTCGGCCATCATTTGGTTTTGCCAATCCTTTACATTCAACCACGACTCATCAGTCGGCCCATTATGCGACCAGTAGACGACTTCGCCAGCTTTAGTTAGGCAGTAGTAATCTGAATTATTTTCGCAAATAGGTAGAAGATCTTCCGGTAAGCCTAAAAAGGAACGTGCACTTTTAACAGCTTCATAAATATCAGCATGACTAGGAGGGTTAGTTATCTCTAATGCCTCCACTACCGCATCACCCAAATCATAACCAGATTTAATGAAATCAATATATTCCTTAGGAAAGACAACCCCAAGTTTCTCTTGTGCTTGAAGTATCTCTTGGTCAGATGGAGGTTTAAATTCAAACGTTTTCATTTATGATGCCCTTGAACATATAACGCCGTTATAAATGCTTTAAAAAGTTGGCGGCTTTTTTTACCGAAGACGGAAAAGATGACAGCTTATTTAAATCCACTTCATAACCTTGTCATGCGTATTAATTTAGCCCTACGGTACACAACGTAACTACCCCAGAGCGGCCCAATTAGCATAATTAAGAGAACCAGATAACTACCGGATAGATAATTAAACCTCATGAGCAAACTAATAACTGTAAAAAATACGAAAATGAGCGCCAGCAATAACTTTAACTGGTTAGTTAGTACAGGATAGCCTTTATAGACTGTTGAATGGTATATAGAGCAGGCTATAGCAATAACTGTACTGAAGACAATACCGTCTGGGTTACTTACTGGCTTTGAGAGCTCAATGTATGGAAATAGACACCCTGCAGCAGAGATAATTTTTTCGCCTCTAAAACCACTCTCTTCATGAAAGATATTATAAATATGATCGGGGTCACTTTCGGCTTCCGTAGACGCAATTACCCACTTGGGTATTACTGCCACAACACCCAAGACAATCAGAGCAAGACCGAAAAATATTAATAAGCTAAATATCATTCCCATTTTCGATCTCTAAATACATAACGCCTACCACAACTGCGGAGCGAGCTGGCAGGCATTTTGGTACAAAATGCTTGACAGTTTGCGAAGTCAGATTGCTGGTTCTTGTTAGGCATACCTTTCTCCTAATTCTGCTTCTAAAATTATACTTTTTTGTATAAAGTTCGGTAGATTTTCATTTGCGTATATATGTGCAGCTACTAAATTTCCCTCTTGATCCCACAAGTCGCTGACATACATACCAAAAAAGACTTCAGGCACCTTGTAATCTAGGCCCCTTGAGCTATTAGCAGCCCACTCAATAAACTCTTCGACTTCCGACTTCGAATTCAGGTCTATCTTTGACAGCCTTAAAAGAAAACATTCACTAAAACTAAATGTTATCGCTGGCGGAAACTCATAAGAAGGAAGCTTCGAGCAAAAGTAAGGCCCCTTTAAAGATAAAGTAATCAAAGCATCAGGGACTTCTTCGATTTTTAATATTTTTTCATCGGCCCATTTAACAACATCCTCACTTTCAATGAAGCCGCTTTTCCATAGACCAAGAATTATATCAATTCCACACATATTGATGCCTAACAGTTTACTCTACGTCGTTCCGACGCCTTTTTAGAGCCAGCTATCATCTCGCCTCCAAAGCTGCCGGTCAATAAACACCACCTTTTTTACGTATGCTTATTTCCCAGTACTTTATGTCTCGCTTTTCCTTCGTGGCCCTTTATTAGGAATTACCAGTAAAAACGTCTAGTCAAAAAACTTAAAACGATCAGGCTCCACCTCAACAGAATTTAATCTAAGAAGTACCGATAACATATTGACGTTAGCCTTCAGCGAAAGCACTTGCCTTGTGCATTGTCTATCCCACACGACGTGGGATAAGGGTCGTAGGGCATGGATGCCCGTTTGGCCCGCGGCAATCGAAGCAAGGGAAGAGATTGAGCGACCAAGAAGGCGGAGGAAGAACGGGGGATATAAAGGGGAGCACCCCTTTAAAGGAAAACCGTCCTAGCAGTTCTCACTCAGAAAAACCAAAACCTAATTAAATCCACCAGTAAAAAATAGACACCGCCTGTATGTTCCCGACACAAGCTCAGTACCTACTTCCTGTAGGCACAAAAAAGCCGCATCAAAAGACGCGGCTTCTTATCTAACACCTAATGAAATTTAGATATTAAGAGTACACTGGAAGTGTCGCGCACAAAGCCTTAACTTTCTCACGAACTTCAACAACAACACTATCCTTAGTGCCATTCTCAAGACTATCCAACACATCACAAATCCAACCCGTCAACTCAGTAGCCTGAGCTTCATTAAAACCACGACTAGTAATAGCCGGAGTACCAATACGCAAGCCAGAAGTAACAAAAGGAGAACGTGGGTCGTTAGGCACGGCGTTCTTGTTAACGGTAATGAAGGCTTCGCCAAGCGCCGCATCCGCATCTTTACCTGTGTATTCTTTACCAATTAGATCCACCAAGAAAAGGTGATCGTCGGTGCCGCCAGATACGATGTTAATACCACGCTTAATGAACTCAGCCGCCATGGCTTGAGCGTTTTTAACCACTTGTGCTTGGTAAGCCTTGTACTCATCAGACATGGCTTCTTTGAAGCACACCGCTTTAGCCGCGATGACGTGCATCAATGGGCCACCTTGAGACTCTGGGAATACCGCAAAGTTTAGACGCTTGTTTAGCTCTTCGTCTTCTTTGGCAAGGATCAAACCACCACGTGGGCCACGTAGAGTTTTGTGAGTAGTGGTAGTCACTACGTCAGCAATGCCCACTGGCGTTGGGTAAACACCCGCAGCAATAAGACCGGCAACGTGTGCCATGTCTACAAACAGGTAAGCGCCAACCATGTCGGCGATGTCGCGGAAACGCTGCCAATCAACAATACGGCTGTATGCAGAGAAACCGGCAACGATCATTTTAGGTTTGTGTTCTTTGGCCAAAGCTTCAACTTGATCGTAATCGATCTCGCCTGTGGCTTCGTTTAGACCGTACTGAACGGCGTTGTAGATACGACCCGAGAACGATACAGATGCACCGTGCGTAAGGTGACCACCGTGGGCAAGGCTCATACCTAGAACGGTATCGCCTGGCTTAACCAATGCCATGTAAACCGCGGCGTTGGCTTGTGAACCTGAGTGAGGCTGTACGTTGGCGTAAGGGGCGCCGAATAATTCTTTGGCACGATCGATGGCCAGTTGCTCGATCACGTCAACGTGCTCACAACCGCCGTAATAACGCTTACCAGGGTAACCTTCAGCGTATTTGTTGGTTAGCTGCGTGCCTTGCGCTTCCATAACACGTGGGCTGGTGTAGTTTTCAGATGCAATTAGCTCGATGTGCTCTTCTTGACGCACGTCTTCTGCCTGCATGGCGGCCCAAAGTGCTGGATCAAAATCTGCAATATTCATGTCTTTTTTGAACATGACGTACCCCGTGTTAGAAAACTAAGTAAGGAAAGTGCTCAGAATAGTCCAGTTTCGAATGCGTAATTGGACTACACCAATAAATTTTCGGGCATTGTACCGTAAGCGTTTGAAACTGGCACTTGAAAGGGCGTCATGGTGGCTCAAAGAATCTTCATCTTTACCAAAAAACCGCCAATAATGGCTTCATATTATGAAATTTTACGGCTGAGAAAACAGCCGTAAATGCCCATTTAGACGGCCTCTAGGGGTTCAGGCTGCTCCATGGGCTGTGGGTTGGGGCTTGAATCAGAGTTGGCACTGGGCTCGAGGGTGGTCTCTAATTCAGGGGGCAAGTCGGGTTCGGCATCTAAAAAGTTACGAGCGAGGGCCTCGGCAGATACCGGATGGCTGTACATATAACCCTGCACCTTGTGACAACCCACCTCTTGCAAGAATTGTCGCTGGGCCTCATTTTCTACCCCTTCTGCGATAACACCTAAGCCTAGGTTGTTGGCCATGGATACAATGGTGCGGGTTATTTGCGCGTCTTCGCTGTTATCGGGCAGGTTACGAATAAAGCTTTGGTCTATTTTTAAGTTATTCACAGGGAACTGTTTTAAATAACTCAATGAGGAATAGCCGGTACCAAAATCATCTATCGATAACTGAAAGCCCATTTTACGGGCTTCATTAAGTACGGCTAATGTGCGCTCTACGTCATCCATTAAAATACTTTCGGTGAGCTCTAGCTCAATAATTTCTGGATCTACGCCGGTTTCATCTACTATGCGGCAAATGCCATCTAACATGTTGGCATCTTTAAATTGGCGCGCGCTTAAGTTCACGGCCAATTTGGGCACCACAAATCCAGCCTCTTGCCATTCGATGATTTGCTCACAAGCGGCTCGCAATACCCATTCACCGATGGGCACGATTAAACCGGTTTCTTCAATTATAGGAATAAACTTATCAGGCCCCACCAATCCATAACGGGGGCGATGCCAACGCAACAAGGCTTCTATGCCGCAAATTTTATTTTGAGTGGTGTCCCATTGCGCTTGGTAATACAGTTCAAACTCATTACGACGCAGCGCAAGGTGTAAATTATTTTCAAGTTCTAAGCGCTCCATGGCCAGCGTGTTCATTTGCTCGGCATAAAACTGAAAATTATTTTTGCCCATGGCTTTGGCGTGGTACATGGCGGTGTCGGCATTACGCAATAAATCCATGGCGCTAAGGGCATTCTCTGGAAACAAGGCAACGCCCACACTGGCACTGATATAAAGCTGGCGATCATTAATGGCGAACGGTTGTTTTAGGGCATGCAAAATGGTTTCGCATACTTCTACAATTTCGCGAATGGCTTTTTCGGTGGTCAGTAAGCTTGGCATGATCACGGTAAATTCATCGCCGCCCATTCTGGCCACTAAGTCTTGATTGCGCACCGCCGACTGTAAACGTTGCGCCACTTCTTTTAATACTAGGTCACCCACCGGGTGGCCCATGGTATCGTTGATGGGTTTAAAGCGGTCTAAATCGATAAACAACAACGCCAGCAATTGATTTTTTTCCAACATCAATTGACCAAGAGTCTCATGCATTTGTTGCCGATTAGGCAGCCCTGTTAGGGAATCGAAATAGGCCAAGCGTTGAATGCGCGCTTCACTTATTTTACGGTCACTGATGTCTGAACTAATAATAATATGGCTTTGTACTTGGCCTGTATTATCTTTAAGGGCGGTGATGCCGGTCCAACTGGGGCGCACATCTCCGCTTTTACTGCGGTAATTCACTTCGCCCTGCCAATACCCTTCATGATTAAGGGCATGACCTACACTGCGCAGCATGTCTTTGGGATTTTCTTGAGCCAAAAAGAATTTTGGATCGGAGCCTAAAATGCTGGATGATTCGTAACCGGTTAAATGACTAAATGCTTTATTCACACGGCTAATACAACTGTTTTTTCCGGCGCTGCTAACGATAATGGCTTCGGATGAATTTTCAAATACTTCACTGGCGGTTCGGGCTTCGTGTTCGATAAAACGCCTTTGGGTCACATCCCGGCAACTGGCAACAATGCCTTCAATGCAACCTGACTCATTACGTAAAATGCTGCTTTGTACTTCTAGGGTCACAGGTGAACCGGTTTGACTTTGGGTTTCAATATCAAGGGAGCGCACTTTATCTGTGCCAATAGACGCGGCTTGCAGCACATCTTTTTGAACCAAATCCATAAAGCGCCGGTACGCTTCACCGTTAAACAATAAAGACAACCCTTCACGCATCACTTGGCTAGAATGATAGCCCAGCATCTTGGTCACCGAAGAGCTAATGTAATTAAGTTCAAGCTTACCGTTAAGGGTAAATACGATATCGCTCATGCCTTCGGCCAATAAGCGATAACGTAATTCGCTGTCGGATAAGAGTATTTTCGCTTCTTCTTCTATTGTGACATCACGCACGGTACCTACATAAAAACGAGAATTGTCTTTTTCTTCACTGAAAATACAATCTCTAAAGCGCATGCTATGCCAACTACCATTCTTATGTTTAAGGCGCACACTGGTTTCGTTCACTTCCCCTTCTTGCATGTTTCGCAAAACTTGCACGGCCTCATCGGCTTTTTTGACATCGTTAGGGTGTAATAGGTCACGCCAATGAATTGCTTCTTTTCTTTCTCGCTTGGTGTAGCCCAACAGCTCACCTATGTCGCGACTCTGATAGACCATTTGACGCTGCCTTAAATCGTTCACATACACCATATCGGGTAAGGTACGAATGACACTGGCCCAGAATTTTTCACTTTCTTTAAGGTCCTGCTCAGCTTTAATTCGGTCGCTTATATCACTAAAACTCAGTAGAGCTTGATCGGTTCCCACTTGATCAAGGGTGACATTCAATAGGTAATGGCGAGTTACCCCTTTTACATATTCAAATTCTACTTCCATGCTAAATTGTTTATTGTCATCTAGAATATTTTGGGCCATGCTTTCAACCAGCTTTTTATTGCTAAGTTCAAACATGTTCATAATATTTAAAATATAATGCTGCTTGCTTTTACCTACTTCAATTTTCAAGGCGGCTTCGTTAACATCAATTAAATTAAAAGAAGCCAGCAAAGCATCGTATTCTTGGGGATATTGCGTTAAGTATTCGTTAACATTTTTATTGTCTAAATTCGTAATCCATTCACGCACCATGGCAATATCCAAATGCCACATGCCCACACCACTGCCTTCATATAGGGCTCGATAACGTGCCCGATTAACATCCAGTAATTCGCGATCAGATGCTTGACGAGTTACATCTCGTAATACCCAAATCATGCTGGCTTTATGGCTATTAATTTTTGAATAATGTTGGCTGATGTCTAGGGTCATTAAGCAGCCGTTAAAATCTATTAACGTTTCACCATGGTTTTTTATTTGGCCATGCTTACTAAGACTATTGCCTTTATCTAACCAAGGCATACCCGGAAAAGGAAATACCTTTTGAATTAAAGTGCCAATGACATTTTCAATGGATGCATTGCCTAACCATTTTCCGGCTGAAGTATTGCAATATAAAATTCGCCCGTAAGCATCTGTGGTGATCACTACTTCATCAATACACGACAGAGCCTGCTCAGAATGTCTTGGCTTTTCATTAATATATTTAATGATTTTTTGGCTTTTCTTTTTATGCTTTAAATAGGCGTAAAAAGCACTAATCACTAAAAATAAGTAAGCCACAAATAAAGATAGCTTCGAAACTAACTGCCCGGTTAATTCCTGCTGATAATAGCCTGATTTTTCAACCGCCAGCACCTTTACCTCTTTTAAAGAACTTATCTCTTGTTCAATAAGAAAGCGTGAATTCGACAATAAGGCAACAGGCATACCCTTGTGGGTTTTATTAGATGTGACCAATACTTGTTGATTAGATGCGTTCACTAACCATACTTCAAATGCGAAGGGCTCATCATTAAAAGCCAACACTTGATCGTTAATAGACACATGGGCTGATTCATGAAAAGCACTAAGGCTGTGTAATGCCATTTTCTTTTGAAGCTCATAACCTTTTTCCATGTGTAAATACACAGAAATCACCTGGCTAATCAGTAAAAAACAGCTAAAAAAAATGAGAATGGCACCAACATAATTATTATTAGAGGAGGTTGGCTTCCTGTGTGGCATTTTACTCGTCCCTTATTTGCGTTTAGCGGGTGAATCTATTAGTTTGCAACACTATCCAGCATCACACATACAGGTTAATTGAGCCCATGGCGCAATACGTTTATACAATGAATCGAGTGGGAAAAGTAGTTCCCCCTAAGCGTGAGATTTTAAAGGACATCTCTTTATCATTTTTCCCCGGCGCTAAAATTGGAGTATTGGGCTTAAATGGCGCCGGTAAATCCACATTGCTGCGCATTATGGCAGGAGTAGACACAGATTATAACGGTGAAGCTCGCCCACAGCCTGGCATTCAAATTGGGTATTTAAAACAAGAACCAGAGCTTGACCCTAATAAAGATGTGCGTGGCAATGTTGAAGAAGCCATGAGCGAAGTATTAGATGCCATGACTCAGTTAGATGCAGTGTATGCAGCTTACGCAGAAGAAAACGCCGACTTCGATGCATTAGCAAAAAAACAAGAACGCCTTGAAGCCATTATTGAAGCAGGAGACGGCCATAATATTAATAACATTATGGAGCGAGCCGCCGATGCTCTGAGGCTTCCCGCTTGGGATGCTGATGTAACCAAATTATCTGGCGGTGAACGTCGCCGTGTGGCTTTGTGCCGCTTATTGTTATCTAAGCCTGATATGTTGTTATTAGATGAACCCACCAACCACTTGGATGCTCAGTCGGTAGATTGGTTAGAGCGCTTTTTAGAAAACTATCCAGGTACTGTTGTGGCCATAACCCACGACCGTTATTTCTTAGATAACTGTGCTGAATGGATATTGGAGCTAGACCGTGGCCACGGGATTCCTTATGAAGGCAATTACACCTCATGGCTTGAACAAAAAGAAAACCGCTTAGAACAAGAAGATAAAAAGCACTCTGCATTAGAGCGCACCATTAAGCACGAATTAGAATGGGTACGATCTAACCCTAAAGCACGACAAGCTAAGAGCAAAGCTCGTATTGCTCGCTTTGAAGAATTAAACAGCCAAGAGTTTCAAAAACGTAACGAAACCAATGAAATTTTTATCCCGCCAGGTGAGCGCTTAGGTAATTTGGTGGTGGAATTTGAAAACGTAAACAAAAGCTTTGGCGAGCAGCTATTGATTGAAAACTTCAGCGCTAAAATTCCACCCGGTGCCATTGTGGGTGTTATTGGGGCAAACGGCGCGGGTAAATCGACTCTATTTAAAATGATTGCCGGTAACGAACCTGCCGATAGTGGCACCATTCGCATAGGGGAAAGCGTAAAAGCCGCTTATGTAGAGCAATTACGTGATCAGCTAGATGATAATAAAACCGTATGGGAAGCCATTAGCGATGGTCAAGAACAGTTACAAATAGGCAATTATGAAGTCTCTTCTAGAGCCTACTGTGGGCGCTTTAACTTTAAGGGCAGCGACCAGAAAAAGCGTGTGGGTGAGTTATCAGGTGGTGAACGTGGTCGCTTACAGCTAGCCTGCATCTTAAAGCAGGGGGCCAATATGCTGTTATTGGATGAACCCTCAAACGACTTGGATGTAGAAACCTTACGGGCCCTAGAAGAAGCCCTATTGAACTTCCCTGGCTGCGCCATTGTTATTTCCCACGATCGCTGGTTCCTAGACCGTATTGCCACACATATTTTGGCCTATGAAGGTGAGAGTCAGCTACACTTTATAGAGGGTAATTACCAAGACTATCTAGAAGATAGGAAGCGTCGCTTTGGAAGTGAAGCTGAGCAGCCAAAACGTATTAAATACAAGAGCTTAACCTAGCTCATTAGGGCGGGTCTTAATCTTTGCACTATTTGTAGTGCAATAAAGACTGAGCCTGTATTTAAGCACCTTTCAAGCCTACTGAGCGATATAGCCAGTAGGCCTGTTAATTGGCCTGCTTCATGACTGCTAGCGCAGAATAATTGAGAGGCCTATATGTCAGAACAACGCCGTAGTTTTAATCGCATACAATTTGATGCCGACACCTTAGTCACTCAAGGTGCATCAAGCTGGCCAGTAGAACTCATTGATATTAGCCTTAATGGTATTTTGTTTAAGCAGCCTGAAAACCAAGCCATTCAACAAAACCAACCCGTACAAATTCGCATTACCCTGGCCGACAACTCTCACATAGATATGGATACCCAGCTTATTTACAGCAAGGGCGATCATGTGGGTTGTAAGTGTGTACACATAGATTTAGACAGCATCACCCAACTTAAAAGACTGATTGAGCTTAACCTAGGGTCAGATACTTTTTTAGAACGTGAATTAAACGCATTGCTGGCAGAGCACGGCCACCATTAAGGCCACCAGCCCCACCATTAGTTAACTGGCAGAGGTTATAAAATCTCCAATGCCTCTTTAATACTTTCCACTGCAATCACTTGCATACCTTCAATACCGTGTTTGGGGACGTTGGCTTTTGGGGCGATGGCTCTTTTAAAACCATGTTTGGCCGCCTCCTTTAACCGCTCTTGGCCACTGGGTACTGGACGAATTTCTCCACTCAACCCCACTTCACCAAAGATGACCATATCCTGTGGTAACGCACGATCCTTAAAGCTGGAAAGAATAGACATGAGCAAGGCAAGATCAGCCGAGGTTTCGGTAACTTTTACCCCTCCCACCACGTTCACATACACATCTTGATCACCGCAATGAATGCCCGCGTGACGATGCATGACAGCCAGCAACATCGACAAACGGTTTTGATCTAAGCCCACTGCCACGCGGCGCGGATGCCCTAAGTGGCTATCGTCTACCAAGGCCTGAATCTCCACCAATAAAGGCCGCGTGCCTTCCCATACCACCATGACGCTAGAGCCGCTAACCGGTTTTTCTGAACGGCTTAAAAAAATAGAGCTGGGGTTTTTCACTTCTTTAAGACCCGTTTCCAACATGGCAAAAACGCCTAGCTCGTTCACCGCTCCAAAACGGTTTTTGATGCCCCGCAAGGTACGAAATCGATTGTCGTTATCCCCTTCTAACATGATGGAGCAATCGATCATGTGCTCTAACACCTTGGGCCCGGCTAGCGAGCCGTCTTTGGTTACGTGACCCACCAGAAACATGACGGTATTACTTTGTTTGGCAAAGCGCGTTAAAAACGCTGCGCTTTCGCGTACCTGTGAAACACTGCCCGGTGCCGACTCGACACCCGGTGTGTGCATGACTTGAATAGAATCAATCACCATGACTTTTGGTTCATGGTTTTTGGCAATGGAAATGATTTGCTCGACATTGGTTTCGGTAAGCATTTGCAATTTATCGGTGGGTAAATTTAAACGCTGTGCGCGCAATGCCACCTGCTGTAAGGATTCTTCCCCTGTGATGTAAAGTACCGACATTTCTTTGGCTAGGTAACACATGATTTGCAGTAGCAAGGTAGATTTACCGGCCCCTGGATGCCCACCCACAAGCGTCACCGAACCGGGTACTAAACCGCCACCAAGTACCCTATCAAACTCGGCCATACCGGAACCAATACGCGGTAAGTCGGCTAAAGAGACTTCATTGAGTTTTACAATCTTATTAATGCCAGAACCAGCTGCCCCAGCATAGCCTTCGCGCACCGAGGCTGATTTAGAAGTGGATATTTTAAATTCTTGTAACGTGTTCCAAGCTTTACACGCACCGCATTGCCCCTGCCATTTAGTATGGTCAGACCCACATTCACTGCACACATAAGCTAGTTTTGCTTTGGCCATTTTTATCGTTTTAAAAAATTGAATTAGCAGGAATTATGACACGGGATGCCACTTTAGCCACGGCTATTTTTAAGTACAAAAACATTGGAATTAAAAATCGAGAACTACTTAATGGGTTTACAAAAGTACCTTAGCCAAATAACGGCCCATGCAGCCGATAGAAATGATCCAATTAAAATTCCCAAGCGATCTTGCATCACATTGTTAGCCCCTATTTGCTCAAATGCTAAACCCCCAATAAATAAACTCATGGTAAACCCCACGCCACATAATACAGCGATGCCATACATGTGCCGCCAGCTTACCCCTTCTGGCATAGTGCCCAACTTTAACTTAAGCCCTAACCACACAGTAAACATCACCCCCACTTGCTTACCCACAAACAACCCCAAAATAATGCCTAAAGGAATACTGTGAAAAATATCAGCAAAGCTTAATTGGGAAAAAGACAAGCCGGCGTTGGCAAATGCAAATAAAGGTAAAATCACAAACCCAACAGGTGAATGGAGATCGTGTTCTAATTCGTGCAGTGGGTGCGTTTCCTGCCCGTCCCAATCGACCCCTTGCATGGGAATAAACAAAGCCAGAATTACCCCTGCCAAGGTGGCATGCACACCGGATTTTAATAACGCCACCCACATCACCAGCCCCACCATTAAGTAGCCAGCCTTGCTCACTACATCAATTCTATTCATGGCCCACAGCACCGCGATGCAAGTGGCCGATACGAATAAAGCACTCATAGAAAGGTGATCGGTATAAAAAATGGCAATAATAATGATGGCGCCTAAATCATCAAAGATAGCCAAGCTCACTAAAAATATTTTAAGAGAACTAGGAATACGATCTCCTAGTAAAATAAGAATGCCCAAGGCAAAAGCAATGTCGGTGGCCGTGGGAATGGCCCACCCTTGAATAGAGATGGGGTTATTAATATTAATTCCAGCGTAAATTAGCGCGGGAAATACCATCCCTCCCAATGCACCTATGGCCGGTAACATGACTTTTTTGGGACTGTTAAGCTCACCAACGATGGCCTCTCGCTTAAGCTCCAACCCCACCAGCAAAAAGAAAATGGCCATTAAGCCATCGTTAATCCATAGAAATATGGGTTTGGAAATAGCAAAGTCTTCAATTGCCACCGTTAGCTTAATACTAAGCGCACTTTCATAAAAACTTTGCCAAGGGGAGTTAGCCGCAATGAGCGCCAAGACAGTGGCCGCCATTAACATTAGGCCGCTGGCAGCCTCAAGTTTTACGAAACGACGAATGGATTCAAACATCCCTGAAGTATGGACCATGGGGGGGACAGTTCAAATTGGGGAGATGTGCTTATTGGGAAAGGTGTGATAACTGGAAGTACTGGGAGAAGCTTGGTCGCCACATATTAGTGTTTTAAATCCTGATGCAACGCCGCTCCTGTGCATCCATGCACTCGCGTCATACCGTACATCCTGTACATCCTGTACATAAAAATGTATGGTCCGCCTCGTTATTGCAAGTGATATGTATGGTCCGCCTCGTTATTGCAAGTGATATTTGCCGATAACGGGGTTGGTTTGCGCTAATGTATTCGGAGTCATATTGGGCGCTTTCG
>CAJXRF010000108.1 GCA_913058575.1 uncultured Bermanella sp. | reverse complement strand
ATGCCTGATCTAGCCCAAGCTTAAGCCAAGATATTAGCGGCTGTTTATTGGTTTGGTGACATCGCAGCTTTATGTTCAACCATGGCGACGAGTTAACCTTATTCAAATTAGCCGCTCAATTAGAAAAGGCTCAGCCTTGGTTTAATAAAATGCCTGATCTAGCTTAAGCTTAAGCTTGGATATTAATAGCGGTTTATTTTTTTTGTTGAATTAATTATTAGTATTTAACAAAGCAAGTGAAACGCTATTTCTTTAAATATTTAACGCTTTTTTGGGCCGCTATATAGTCCCTGGCTAATGCAACTTCCTGCCATAGCTGCTTAGCCTTTTCAGGATTTTTTTTATAAAATTGATGGCTTAGCATTAAAAAATAGTCTTTGGTTTTCAAAGGCGGCTCTAAACGTTCTACCGCGGTATTTTGTTCGAACTTTAAAAATGCATCTGCTGTTATGGACTGTGCCGCCACTGCCCCAAAGCGATTGGATTTCAATTTTTGGAAATTCTGCTGCGTGGTCTTAGCTTCTTCAACCTTAAAACCCATTTTCTTTAAGTCCCCTATGATGGAGTAACCCGAGTTCGCTCCCACCTTCAAACTACTGCCTGCCAATTTTTTTCCATCCCACGTCATGTCATTAATCCTTAAGGCATAAAAATAGTAACTCATACTGGCTATTCTTAAATCACCATCTGGCTTGCCATTTTTCATGGGGTAGCGGCCATATTGTTCTCGTTCTGTCTTATAAGAGAATATAAAAGCCCCATCGGCTTTACCACTTTTTATGGTCAGCAATACCCGTTTATTAGGTACCCGTATAAAGTGTACGGTATGTCCGAGATTTTTAGCGGCCTTAACGATAATATCCACAGCGATACCCGGTGGATTCGTTAGGGCTGAGCCGTTTCCCATTTGATAGGGTGACACCTCTACATCTGAAAACACTAACTTCAATGTGTCACTGCTGGCTAAGCTAGGCAGTAACGACAACAAAGTAATCTTCAATAAATTTAACAGTGATTTTTCAGTGCTCTGCCATGTAAAATCAATTTTAAATAAACATAAATTCAAATGCATAACATTTTACCTTTTAATGCTGTTCATATAACTATTTGTAATTTTATTGATTTCGCCTTCTTTTTTAAGGCGCTTAATTACACGATTAAATTTCTCTAAAAAATCTTCAAGGTAAGGGAAGTTCGCCACTTGTTTGGTCACCCCAAGATGACCATATTCATTAGACAGTGAAACCGTTTCAACAATATTTTCTCCATCGTAGTGACCTTGTGCTTGCAACAACTTCAACTCATACAAGATAGACAATCGATCATTTACATAACAATGTAAGTTATTAAACATAAGCCTTTTTAAGTTTGCTAGGGTACCTTTTGAAGATGAAAGTGTAATAAAATTTAAATCTCGCGCTTTATGAATTTTCTCTCCACTAGAAAACCCCAAGTTCTCCCCCACCAGCATGCCTTTAAAATCATCAGGAAAAATAGAAGCAGAGGTTAAGCCAGTGCCCTTTCGACAAAACAGCGTGAGCTCTTCACGTAAAATAGGCAGCGAGTAAGCCATATAGGGTCGCTCATTGAGTCTTTTATAAGGGGGGTATAAAAACGCAATTTCCCCATGGCGCAGCATTCGCAAACCACGTTTCCATGGCAGTACCTTTAACAGTATTTGATAATCGGGTATCTCTTGGTCAACCTTACGAAATATATCAGCATAAATACCTTTTGGAATGGCGTTTTCAACATAGGAATAAGGAGCATATTCATCATCTCCATATAACGTCACCTCTTGGCCATTCGCACCAATAGACAGATAACTTAGCACTAGCCAACACAATATTTTAATAAACATTTAATCACCCATACCTAGCAATAGCTTAGACCAGGAATATGGCTAGTCTAAATTTACGCTCGTTTAAGGTGTGTAATTTTTTAGACTGATGCTTGTCTTAATTTATAACTTAAGGCTATAAAACTTAATCTCTTTACACTGTATGCATGACTCAGCATTAAGTATCAGACCTTCTATGAGTGATTCTTTTGGCTAATGAAATAGCATTATTATCAGGGTCTGTTATTGCCATTTTCTACCAAGTTTACATTTATTTCTGGCGTGATCTGCCTTCCTTTGCTACTCCTACACCATGGTTTTTTAAATACAAGTTTCAGGCAATCTATTTGTCATATATTCAAACTAGTATTTCACCGACTAAAACCACATTTTCGCCAAAAAACAAAAAAGTTTTTACTAGCAAGGAGCTAAAAATGACCGTTAAGAAAGTTGCGTTAGTAACCGGGGGAACAGGTGGTATTGGCAGTGCCATTTGTCGCAGCTTGCACGATGAAGGGTACGATGTTATTGCCGGCTACTATGGAGGAGGAAAACACGAACGGGCCAAACAATGGCAGCAAGAGCAAGGAAAAGAAGGCTATGATTTTGCGTTAGCCTATGGAGACATATCTAATTATGAATCCTGTGAAGAATGTATCAGTGGCATATTGAAAGAATTCGGTCACATTGACATTTTAATCAATAATGCTGGCATCACTCGAGACTGTACATTAAAGCGCATGTCTGCCTCACAATGGGGTGAAGTGATCAGTACCAACCTAACCAGCATTTTTAACACCACACGATTAGTGGTCAATAGCATGCTAGAAAATGGCTTTGGTCGTATTATTAATATTTCATCTGTAAACGCACAAAAGGGTCAGTTTGGGCAGGTGAACTATTCGGCCGCTAAAGCGGGCATTCATGGTTTTACCAAAGCCTTAGCCCAAGAAGTAGCAGGTAAAAACATCACTGTTAATACCGTATCCCCAGGTTACATTGCCACATCCATGATCATGGAAGTGGAAGAGGTCATTCGCGAAAAAATTAAACAAGGTATTCCTGTAGGCCGGTTTGGTACACCAGAGGAAATTGGACGCTTGGTTAGCTTTTTAGCCCATGAAGACTCGGGGTTCATGACAGGCGCTGATTTCTCTGCCAATGGCGGACAACACATGTCTTAAAGCTCTTTTATATTAAGCGCAGTGGTGAACCCATCCATCACTGCGTTGCCTCTGATAACCAATCACTTTAATGGCTTCTATTTTCTTTAGTACACAAATATCCCCATCTATTAAATTCCTCTTTATTATTAACTAAAAAGTATTTATGTCATTTTTTGGTAATGACTGTCTGGGTTTGACCGATACTTTCTGAGCATTCCATGTTGAAATATTTTTCTCTAACAATAAAAAGAACGCATCATGAAAAACATGGCTATTGCAACAATCGTCTCATCTTGTTTATTAATGCAAGGTTGTTTAAATAAAGAAAGAGTGGCCCATATGCCCGAGGCTGAAAATCAGGTCATTACAGAAGATGGCCGTCACTTTGTCACATCAGGAAAAGGCCTTGCTGAAATAAAAAATCAAAATGGACAGCTAGTACTCGACTACATTGATGCAGGATGTGACGCCTACAATGGCATTGTGTCATTTGATTCCCATCTATTGGTGGTATGTGCCGACAGCGCCTTAATCAATGCAAGACATACGTTAATTAGTGCTCAACTTGAAGAAAATACTAAACCTGAAATGACTGAGTTACTTGAACTAAGTAATATGTCACTGCCCAATGGCATGACGCTTACCCCTGATAACAACGCTTTACTCATTGCTGACTATCTATTATTAGGGCGCGGAAAGGTGAGTAAGTTTGACTTAATCGTTAATGAAGCCGGCCTTAATGCTCAAATCAATGACTTGAACTACTTAGACATTAAGCAAAATGTGTATTCACCAAATGGCTTAAAGTTTTCAGGAGAAGACTTATACCTCACCGATTTTGACTATACGAGTCTATCCAGTCGAGTCATGAAAATTAGCTTTGATAGCGGCCAGTATTTAAACTCAGAAGTGTTGTATGAAAAGGTCACTATTCTCGATGATTTACTGCCTACTTGTGGCGGTGTATTAACGGGAGATTTCTTAAATGGCCGTTTAGTGTTTATCAATAGTGAAGGCAAGGTGCACCGCTCTGATTATCAAGAGTTCCCAGGGCTGTCTTCCATGATATGGGGGCAATCCCCCTTATTTGATGACAATACTCTCGTCATCACCGAGCGCGGCATCATTCAAGATAGCATTAGCCCAATTGGCAACCAAATAAGCGCTGTGGATATATCAAATAGCACACTTCAAACCGTTGGGGCTCTCTGCCAATAACCGACCAACTTTTCATACCCGCTGCCGCCAATATTCCTCAATGACGGCAGCTTCTTCAGGTCATGGGCAAACGTTTTAAACTGTTTATTCCGCCAGTACACTTCTCGCAAATATGACATTTACCCATGTCATTTAAGTCAATGTATTCCAGCACTCAACCCGATAACGTCTTAACAAACTTAAAAGCTTATGACAGGCCTTTACGTTAAAAATAATAATAAATCTCTCCTTCTCCTACAAAGACATATTAAACTTAAGAAGTTATTAACATGATCTATTCTCGCTCCAATATTTTAAGTATCTTTATTTTACTATTTATATGCTCTCAAGCCTCTGCCAAGAGCGCATTGATTGAGCACACTGTCATTGTCGGGCAGTCCATGTCCTCGTTCTATATGTATAATTTATCCGAAGGGGATTTACGCTATAAAAGTGATTATGAAGCGCTATTAAGAGAAGCCAACAGCACGCTTATAAGTTATGAAAAAGAAGATGCTTTAGGGGCCAGTGATATCAAGCAAAAATGGCAAGCCTTGCATCCATTGCTAAATTACGATTTATTCCCCAGTAAAGATTATTTCGTGCCAGGAGACATTCGAATTCAATACCGTCATTATTTAAATACACTTTATAAAAAAGTAATTGAAAGTTCTGAAAGTGAACTTCATCTAGAGCAGGGTTTAGCGTTGATGGCATTTAATATGGAAATGATTACTGCGCGCTTTTTTGATATATCGAGCTCTCTTTATGGTGGCCAATCACTCACTTCCGAAGACATGAAAATGGACCCAGCTAAAATATCTAAACAAATCAAAGAAAGCTTCAAGCAACTTAAAAGACTAGCAAGTAAAAACAAACTAAAAAAACAAATATCATCCATTGAAAATAAGTGGAATTTCATTGAACGTACCGTGATAAATTATGAAGAAGAGTCGGCCTATTTATTGGTTTATTACAATAAAAGAAAAATTCACCAACTTATCAACCAAAGCCAGAACCTGTTATTGGCTGACATAAAATAACATCCATCATCAAAATTTATATTAAGTAAAGCTCAAAGACAGAAAATGGGCCCAAGGGCCCATTCAATAAACATTCTAGGTATTATGCAAGCAACTTAGAATTGCACAGAAAATCTCTCCCAGCTACCAATGGCGCTTCGGTTTGCATTGGCATCGCCATTACTTTCGGCCACCACATATTTATTATGCACACTCTTTAAAGAAATGGTGTCACCTGATGCCAAGCAACCGCTGCTATCAGAATGGTTCACCACTGAAAACTGCTCCCACGATCCAATTGCGCTGGCCTTTGAGTCTAAGCCTCCGCCACTGGTGGCTCGTAGGTAATAGCCTGCTTGCGTATTCACTGCCACATTAGAGCCATTCACAACACAGTCACCACTTGATAGTAATTCCATATCAAAGGTTTCCCACGAACCAATGCCTGAACGGTTGGCGTTTACACTGGTATTACCATTACTTTCTGCCACTAAATATTTATTATGTGCTGATTTAAATGCGATGTTTTTCTGACCTACAAATACATCTAGCTGTACGCCACCCCAGTTCCCTTCTTTTGCTTGATCATCATGATTTAACCAAACTGTGTTATAGCCCACCATTTCTTTAGCTTCTTTAAGAGCTTGGTTAGCTTGGCTATTAGTCGGCACTGCAAAGCTTAGCCCGTAGTCATTACAAACCGCTTCACCATTTTGCCAAGCGCCCGTTGTGCTACTTGGTACACTCCAGTCTCCTGCATCATCAACACAGGCATAAGCATAGCTGTTATCACAGTTTGTATCATTCCAACGGCCACTGCTGGTTTGCACAGCGCAATCTTCATTATTAGAGTTGTTAGGTTCGTTTGTATTCCAACTCCAAATAGCGGCTTCAATGCGGCCGTCATCCATGACCATGTCATCTAGATTGACAATATTGCCTCCGGTTTTAAAGGCGTCACGTACTTCTGATGCGCTAATACTATCAATGCCTCCATCAAAAAATTCTGCAATGCTGCCAAGCGTGGTGGAGTCTTCCCAAATACGCCCCACATTGCCCAAACTGGTAAACGCTGTGGCGGCCATACTGGCATTACTAGAGCAACCGCCGTCTTTCCACAAAATAACTTGTTTACCCGCCGCTAACACTTGGGCCTTAGTCAGCGTATCAGGAATACTATTGCAGCCACCGCTTGCATAAATTTTAGAACCAAAACGATCATTCATCTGGTTAAACAAATCACTGTGGTGGTTGTCAGACGCGTCTTCGATATAAATAATAATGACTTCGTCGCTATTATTACTGTCATTCAACCAGTCTTTAACCTCATTAAAACCTTCGGTGGCGTATTTATCATTAATGCTGCACACACCATGGCATAACAATAATCTTTTAGGGTAAGAAAATAGGCTTTCCATTTTCACTGTCCAATGCACATCTAACTCAATGAATCGCGCACCCATGCGCAACTGATCCTTAATGGAGTACTTTTGCTGTGGATCTAAATAACGACAACCCACTGAGAAATTACACGCTGTGTACACTTCTGAATTATAAGTGTTGTGGGTTCCTAGAATATTGTTATCGATGATGGGGGCATTATTGTCTAAGCCCCGCTGTAAATCTAATGCTTGTCCTACCCAACTACTATTAAAAGCATCAATAGAATCAGCCTGAGCTGCACTGGTGAATGCTAATCCGCCAGCCAGTGTCATGGCTAATAAATGCTTGAGGTTTTTTTTCATCATTGTGTGTCTCTTATTTTATTTTTATTAGAGTGACTTTCATGGCAAATTAACTGCCATGAAAGTCGGTGAGTGAAGCGATTATTTAATACGTTCTTTTTACGATTAGAAGTCGGTACTCTTCCCATTCACTAACCAGTTTCCTTCATTACTGGTATCCGTATGATTAAGCCAAACATGGGTGTAACCGACACTTTCTTTGGCGGTTTTTAATTTTTGGTTATCTTGGCTATTCGTGGGTACGCTAAATTGATAACTTCCCCCTAGCGTGGCACAGGCTGCACTGCCATTACTCCAAGCTGCTGTATTATTATCCGGTACCGCCCAATTACCGGCCGAATCTTCACAGGCAAACGCAAAGCTTGATGAGCAACCAGCATCATCCCAACGACCATTGCTCCACTGCACGGCACAATCTTGATTACCGCCTGAATTATTAGGCTCGTTATTATCCCAACTCCAAATGGCGGCTTCAATTCGCCCGTCATCCATTACTAAGTCATCAAGGTTGACAATGTTCGCTCCGGTTTCAAAAGCCGTGCGAACTTCACTGGCACTGATACTATCAATGCCACCATCGAAAAATTCTGCAATGCTACCCAGCGTAGTGGCGTCTTCCCAAATTCGACCAATATTTCCAAGACCTGTAAAAGCGGTGTTCGCCATATTGCTATTTGAAGAGCACCCCCCATCTTTCCAAAGAATAATTTGCTTGCCCGCTGCCAGAACATCGGCCTTAGTTAAGCTATCGGGAATATCACCACAACCGTTGCTGCTATAAATTTTATCCCCAAAGCGATCATTCATTTGATTATACAAATCGTTATGATGCCCATCACTTGCATCTTCAATATAAAGAATGATCACTTCATTTTGACTGCTGCTATCGCTTAGCCAACTTGAAATTTCATTAAATCCTTCAGTGGCGTATTTATCATTAATACTGCACACCCCATGACAAAGTAATAATCGTTTAGGGTATGAAAATAAGCTTTCCATCTTGGTCGTCCAATGAACATCCAGTTCAATGAAACGCGCTCCCATACGAAGCTGATCTTTAATGGAATATTTTTGCTGAGGATCTAAATACCGACACCCCACTGAAAAATTACAACTTCTATAGACTTCTGAATTATAGGTATTATGGGTGCCTAAAATATTGTTATCTATCATGGGTGCATAACTGTCTAAAGCCCTTTGCAAATCCATAGCATTGCCCGCCCAACTGGCGTTAAAGCTATCAATGGAATCAGCATAGACAGCTCCCCCCAGCAATAAACTGCCAGAGAGTGCGATTTTAAAAAGGGAACGATGCATTTTTTTCATTAAGTCAGCCTGTTATTTTTATAGATAAACGATTACTGCACAGTCATGAAGAGTATAGCTCTACCAAAATTTAACACTTACCCCATTAACGGACAAAACGGCTCTATAAAAGACATTAATCAAACATTGCATCACAAAGAATTAGTTGTAAAAAGACACTGTAAAAAAGCAAAATTAAAACAGGATTTGTCAATATTAAATGCGGACAAAAAGAAAGGTTAAGACACACACTGAATTACAATATGAAACGTTTCGTAAAAAAACGCATTATGAATTTTAGAGATAAAAAAGGCCCACATAAAGCGGGCCTTAACATGAAACAAATACTTTAATTAAAATTAACTAAAACTGTCACCATGTAACGTAGCCGCCGCTAAAAATTGTTTCATACTCACGTTATCAGGAACTTGTATATGCCCTTCCAAAATCAAAGCCGCCATACCGTGTACCATGGACCAAGCCCCTAAGGCTTGAGCGCGAATATGTGCCTCGTCTCCACCGCGCTTTGAAAAAGCCTCGTGCAAGAGAATAAACGGCCGCTTAGAGCTAGAGATAACGCCTTTTTTCTTTTCTGGCTTATTGGCTTGGTTATCTTTTGAAGCATCCTTTTGGTTTTTGCGCCCCTGTGTTTCCACCTGCCCTAACATAAGCCGGTATAACTGTGGATTACCAACGGCAAAATCTAAATAGGCAGCGCCATACGACAGTATCAACTCACCTACACCTTCATACTGCTGAGTTTTTAATTCCATAACATCTGCCAAGTATTCAAAGCCAGCACTGCTGACCGCCAGAATAAGCTCCTTTTTATTCTTAAAGTGTGAATAGGGCGCCATATGTGACACGCCCACTTCAGCGGCAATGGCTCGCAAGGAAAGGGCGTCTGCTCCATCCCTTAACAAAATGACATTGGCCGCTTCGATGAGCGAACTTTTTAAATCCCCATGATGATAACGTTGGCTAGCGCCCTTCTTAGCCACGTTTTGAGTGGTAGCAGAGGTGTCTATTGGAGCGCCGGATGAAGTGGTTGGAGTGTTAGCCATGAAGGTCATCTGTCTAATAATTCTCAATGGCGCCTAAAGTAGCGACTTACGGGCTTTTTGCCAAGCACATTGCGCTAACAGGCGCTGTAATTCCCAAACCAACTCTAAATATTCCTCCTATACTGGATAAATAGACTAAACCAGCCACGGAGAATGCAGTCATCACTTTATATCGCACTTTTATTTACGCTACCCTGCTGAACTGCCTATGGGCCCTTTGCCATGGCAATTCCGAGGTATTGAGCCGTGAATTAAAAGTCGCTTATGCCAATGTAGAGTCGTTTCCGTATTTTCTGCATCGCTCAGATGCCATTCCCACACACCCTGGTGTTTCGGTTGAAATTATACAGATGGTTTGTAAGGAGTTAGGCATCAACGTAATTTTTAGCCGCCAACCAGGTAAGCGGGTATTAAGAAGCCTTGAAACTCAGTTAATAGACGGGGCCTTTCTGTTTTCATTTAAAAAGGAGCGTGCTCAATCGGCCGCCTATCCTTCCCTTAACGGAGAAGTAAATACGGCCTTTAAGATGGACACCATCAGTTATCATTTTTACGCATTACGCAACCATGGCGTTACTTGGGACGGCCAGCAACTCAAGGGGGCGAATATGGTAGGGGTGAACTTGGGCTATGCCGTAACGGCGAATATCAAAAAGATGAATATAGCTGTGGTGGAAGTCCGCAGCACTGTAGAGAGTCTTAATATTTTACTGAATGAAAGGGTGCCAGTGGTGGCTGCTCAGGAATATCCCTTTGAAAGGAATTGGGGGGCTCATAAGGGCCTAATTGAAAAGTTATCGCCAGCCATTCGCACTAAAGACTACTTCTTCATTTTTAATCAGCCTTTTTATAAAGCCAACCAAGAGTTTGCTGAACAGTTTTGGCAAAAAGTGAAAGATGTAAGTCAGCGAGAATATCCACGCTTAATTAAAAAATACTTAAGCCTTTAGAACACACAAAGCAAACAGCGATAAAAAAACCGCCCAGAGCAATCAATAGGCGGTTTAGTGTTAAAACAAAATAATAGAGCGCCGTAAGGAGGCGGCCAATTAATTAATGGTTATCAGAAACCAGCTCATCCACCATTTCTTTTTCTTCATGAAGGTCATTTACTTGCGGAGCATTAGGCAATAAAAGGTTCAACCCTATGGCCACTAATCCACATAGGCTCACACCCTGTAGGCTAAAGTCAGCATTGCCAATGGCCATGCCACCAATACCAAATACCAAGGTGGTAGAGGTGATCACCAAATTGCGCTGCTCACTCATGTCGACCTTGGCTTTAATTAAGATATTCATGCCCACCCCTGCAATAGAGCCGAACAGCAAGATTAAAATGCCGCCCATTACAGGGGCTGGAATGGTTTGCAATACCACCCCAAATTTCGCAACAAAAGCCAAGCCAATGGCAAATACCGCTGCCCAAATCATAATCACAGGATTGAACATTTTGGTGAGCATCACCGCACCGGTTACCTCTGAATAAGTGGTATTAGGCGGCCCACCAAACAATGACGCTGCCGATGTGGCTAAACCATCCCCTAACAAAGTGCGGTGTAAGCCTGGTGATTTCACATAATCTTTGTTGGTAACGCTGCCAATGGCCAAAATATCCCCTACGTGCTCAATGGCTGGGGCAATAGCCACCGGCAGCATGAACAAAATTGCCGCTAAATTAAATTCAGGGGCCGTAAAGTTAGGAATGGCAAACCAAGCCACTGGGGCCACGCTATCAAAATTCACCATGCCCATGATGAAAGCCATGATATAACCCACCAGCACACCGGCTAAAATAGGCACTAAGCGAAAAATGCCTTTACCCAAAGCTGCCACAAGTAAGGTGGTGATTAATGCCGACATAGACACCAGTAAGGCATCCACATAAGGAAATAACTCCACCGCGCCATCACCGGTTTTGCCCATGGCCATGTTCACCGCAATTGGCGCCAAGCTTAAACCAATTACCATAATGATCGGGCCCGTCACCACAGGAGGCATAATTTTATGTAGAAAACCAGCCCCACGCACCGCCACAACCGCAGCCAGCACCATGTACATTAAACCTGCCGCAAACAAAGAACCCATGGCCGCAGCCATGCCCCAGGTTTGCACCGAGTACGCAATTGGCGCGATAAACACAAATGAAGACGCTAAAAAGACCGGCACCTGACGCTTGGTGACAAATTGAAATATCAGCGTACCTATGCCTGCGGTAAATAACGCAACGCTGGGGTCTAAGCCAGTAATAAGCGGCATTAACACCAGCGCACCAAATGCCACAAACAGCATTTGCAAACCCGCCAGCACTGTTCGCCAGCCTTGGTATTGCTCAGAAGAACTTGTCATAAAAAACCCAATCTACAATTCAAAAACAGAAGTGACCGTACCATTAACCTGACGGTTATTTAGTGCCAAAGATTTTATCCCCAGCATCCCCTAGCCCCGGAATAATATAACCTTTATCGTTAAGATGGCTATCTACCGACGCCGTATAGATATCCACATCTGGATGAGCATCTTGCACTTTTTTAATGCCTTCAGGGGCGGCCACTAACACGAGTGCACGAATGTCTTGGCAACCGGCTTCTTTAAGAAGATCGATGGTGGCGTTCATAGAACCCCCTGTGGCCAGCATAGGATCAATGATCAATGCCATGCGGTCTTCGATGTTACCGGCCAGTTTTTCAAAGTAAGAGACTGGCTCTAGGGTTTCTTCATCTCGGTATAACCCCACCACACTAATTTTTGCGCTAGGCATTAACTCTAAAACACCATCCAGCATGCCAATACCGGCGCGCAAAATAGGCACTACGGTGGCTTTTTTACCTTTAATACGCTGGCCCGTCACTTCCCCTTCCCAACCTTGTAACTGGTAATCTTCTAGCTCAAGGTCTTTTGTGGCTTCATAGGTTAATAGGCAACCCACTTCGCCTGCCAATTGGCGAAAGCCCCGCGTGCTCATGTCATTGCTGCGCATTAGGCTTATTTTGTGTTGTAAAAGAGGGTGTTTGATTTCATGTACAGACATGGCTCAGGCTCCAAACTTGTTAATTAGGCAGGGTTTTGTGGTAATTGGCGCAGGATTTTATCCACATTGTGCAAATCTATCAATTAAAGCTAACCACTCGGTTAGCTTATAAAACGTGTACGGCGCGACCCTACCCATGAACAAACCTATTTAATAATAGCCAGCTTATCGGGCCAAAACACCTGTGAGGTCAGCCCGCGTATTCAAAATAGGCTGCTCCAAAGTGCCTGAAAATGAACTATACCTATAGAGATAGGTTGATTCATTTTCATGACCCTTAGGGACGTTCATTATTCTGATAGGGCAGTTGCACTGGGTAAGCCATGAGAGACGTTACATCTTTGCAAAAGCTACCGCTTGATCTACTGGAACAGCAACTCACTTTTTTTAAGCATACCGCTTTGTATTTGCTGGTGCGTAATAACGAAATAGTCGATGTATCCCACAAGTTATGCGCATTACTGGGATACCCAGATAAAGAACACTTCCCACACTGGCTACCTAAATTGCTGCCCAAGACGATCCCCAGAGAATTTCTGGCCTACCATAAGTTATTTTCAAATAAACAAGCGCAGGATAACTACGATTTAAAATTACAGGGCTACAAAAATAAAATTTTCACACTGCGTTTTTCCGCCATACAATTAAGCAGTAGCAACAATGAAAATATTGCCATGCTCATTGGCGAAGATATTACCTACCAACAAAAGAAACTCGATGACTTAAGTGATTCTTCTAGTTTATTTTTGTTCAACCCCTACTCCATTGCTACAACCGACGCTAAAGGCGCCATAGAGAAAGTTAACCCTAAGTTCATTAAAAAAACACAATTTACTAAAGAAGAAATAATTGGCCACAATATATTTGACTACAAGACCGTTCCAGGCACAGATCAAGATGAAATTTTAAACTCTATAGTCCATCAAAAAGATTACCGCGCCGAAGTAAAATGTACCCAAAGAGACGGCTCTACTTATGATGAAGACCTATATGTCATTCCGGTTTTTCACTATGGTGAGCTAGAGCGAATACTGTTTATTGGTGAAGATATTTCCAATCAAAAACGTGTCATTCATAGCCTAGAACAAAAAGCTTATTATGATGACTTAAGTGGCTTTTACCGTAAGGAAATTGGTCAGTCACTGTTGTATGAAATATGCGACAGTCAGCAAAACTTTGGTATATATTTTTTAAATTATCGTGATTTAAAAAAGTTGAATGAAAAATACAGCCAAGATGTGGGGGACGAAATCATTCGCCATGGCAGCCTTCGCTTAAAAAATGCCTTACGACAGCAAGATATATTGATTCGCTGGGGGAGTGATGAATTTGTCATTATTGCGCCGAATTTAAATAGCTTAAGTGACATGGATGTTATTGCAGGGAAAATATTTAAGTCTTTTCAAGCTCCGTTCAAATTTAACAATTTAGAGCTTAATTCATTGACCGACATAGGTGGGTGCTTTTGCCCTAAGGGATCTAATCCCCCTATTGCCAGGGAAATTATTATTATTGCTCATGAGAATATGTCTATTTCGAAACAGGCCGAAAATGTGTTTTGCTTATCTGAGTACGCCAAAAAAAATTCACGCACATTGCACGCCCTTAATTAACAAACTTTAAGAGCCGCTCTAAATAGGAAGCCTAAAGAAATTATAGGCTCCTTATGCTTCTATCAGCACTTACTATTTAGAAAGTGCAACAAGGGCTAGCTTTGTTCAATATTCAACAGACTTTTCGCCAGTGCTTCTGCCACTTTAATGCCATCGATACCTGCCGACAGTATGCCTCCTGCATAACCAGCTCCTTCACCGGCGGGATATAAACCCTTCGTATTTAAGCTTTGAAAGAATTCATCACGTTTAATACAAATAGGCGAAGAGGTACGGGTTTCGACACCGGTTAAAATCGCGTCATTCATGGCAAAGCCTTTAATCTTTTTATTAAAAGCAGGAATGGCCTCACGTATGGCGCTAATGGCAAAATCAGGTAATGCCTGAGATAAGTCACCCAGTTTAATACCAGGCTGATAAGACGGGGCCACATCACTTAATTGCGAAGACGCTTGATCTTTTAAGAAGTCTCCCACCAACTGAGCCGGAGCGCTGTAATCTTTACCGCCTAACTCATAAGCGCGTTTTTCAAGCGTTCGTTGTAAATCTATGCCCGCCAAAATGTGCTGCGGGAAATCACGCTCTGGTTCTATGCCCACCACAATGGCTGCATTGGCATTACGTTCATTTCGAGAGTACTGCGACATGCCATTGGTGACCACACAGCCTTCCTCAGATGTGGCAGCCACCACCGTGCCTCCTGGGCACATGCAAAAGCTATAAACGCTGCGATCGTTTTTACAGTGATGCACCAGTTTATAATCGGCGGCCCCTAAAATAGGGTTACCGGCATTTTCGCCAAAGCGCGCGTCATCAATCACCGATTGCGGGTGCTCGATTCTAAAGCCAATCGAAAATGGCTTAGGTTCAATGTACACCCCTTGATCTAACAGCATTTGAAAGGTATCACGGGCACTGTGACCAATGGCTAAAACCACATGTTCGGTTTCAATTTTTTCACCTGTGGCGAGGGTGATGCCTGTCACTTTATGCTCACCAGTAGAGGTTTCTTCACGGTGTAATGTGTCTACTTTTTGGTTAAAACGAATCTCACCCCCTAAGCGGGTAATTTCGGCGCGCATGTTCTCCACCATCTTAACCAATTTAAAGGTACCGATGTGGGGTTTACTCACGTACATAATTTCTTCAGGGGCACCGGCTTTAACAAATTCAGTGAGCACTTTACGACCCAGAAAACGCTTGTCTTTAACCTGGCTATACAACTTACCATCAGAAAAGGTACCCGCACCGCCCTCACCGTATTGCACATTCGATTCGGTGTTTAACTTACGCTCACGCCATAAACCCCAGGTGTCTTTAGTGCGTTGGCGAACATCTTGACCACGCTCTAAAACAATGGGCTTCAAACCCATTTGCGCCAACAACAAGGCCGACAAAATACCACAAGGGCCAAAGCCAATGACCACAGGGCGTTGCTGGCTTTCGCTAGGAAAAGACGGTTGCGCTTGGCCCACAAAATGGTAATTGGTATCAGGGGTTTCTCTAATGCCTGAATTCGGGGTGAGAGCGGCCATGATGGTTTGTTCTGTTGCTGCATTGACCTGTACATCAAGCTGATAAATCAGCCATATGTTGGCTTTATTACGCGCATCGTAACTGCGTTTGAAAACTGTGAACCCTAAAAGATCCTCAGCTGTAATGGCCAGTTTTTTCACAATGGCATGGCTAAGATCGTCCTGCGTATGATTAAGAGGCAGTTTAAGTTCATTGATTCGTAACATGGCAGGCAGGCTAATATCTTGAATAAATTAATAGATGGGTAAGATTAGGAGGATTTTAGCACGAATGGCTGGGTTACACAGAATAGTTTAATGGGCGTAAAAATCCCATATTGCCACAAATGTTAATCAAACAGACCCAGCCTAGGCTGGGTACTATTTACAATGCGTTAACTAAGAAGCATCGGCAATGTTGGCAACATTATCACTGCCCGACTCATTTAATACTGAAGGCTTGCCTTTCAGTGCGGTCATTAACAACTCTTTGTTTTCAGCCAACAGCATGCCAATTTCTTCGGCAAGGCTTTCATTTAAGGCGTCAACTTTCCCCTCTAAGAACTCACCTAGAGCACTGCCTAGCTCTAGTTTCTTATCGTACTCGTCCGCTTCTTTTTTACTGGTAAATTGCTTACTTTCATCACGATCAGACATATATAGTGTCACCACTGCCATGGGTCGGCTCCTACGATTGAGGTATTGTTAAGTACTGTACATTTATACAGACAGAGAATTCAAAATGCAACCACAAGGCCTTAGCATTCATAGCCTAGGGCATCTTTTATAGATTGAATATTGTCCCGTAACCATTTTTTATTAATGGCACCCCAGTCTTGAATTTCATAGCCACCATCCTTTTTAGCCCCAATAAACTCACAAACAATATCCAATTCATTAAGTGCAGTAATGGTGTCTTGAGCGGTTCGTCTTGGCATTTGGGTATGGGCCATGATACTGGGCACAGTATTCACTTTTTCATCAATCAAAAAGGCCACCAATAAGCGCCTATAGAAGCTGCTTTTGGTTTTACTGATTGTCTCAGGTAACAGATCTTTCGGATTGCTCATATTCCCCACTATTTGCTCACCTTGATGCGCTTTATAAACGTGCTGTTAATCTTTTTTCTCAATGCTTATTTCAATATTCTTGCTGCTACCGGCAAACCACTTTTGCACGTACAAGCTGCCGACAATTGGCGCTTTACCCTCTTCAGGCACTTCCTTATAGCGCACGCTATTTTTGGTTTCTTTTTCAAGTTCAAACTTAACCACGG
>CAJXRF010000107.1 GCA_913058575.1 uncultured Bermanella sp. | reverse complement strand
GAAATGGCAACGGCGGTGGTAAATAAATACAACAAGATGGTTTTTCCACCTAAGCGACCCAGCTGCTTGCTGTCACCTAAACTGGCAGCACCACATACCAAAGAAACAAACACCATGGGTACCACTAATACTTTTAACGTGGCGACAAAAATTTTACCCATTACAAAAAACAACCCGCCTGCCAGCCAGTCTTTTGCTAAGACATCAAACCAGTCGCTCATGCCTAAACTGAGGTTAGCCACAAGGCCTGTGATAATAGCCAAAAACATGGCCAGCAGAATTTTCTGGGTAAGACCCATGGGTTGCTTCATATTATTACTTTTTATTAGGTTTTAAATATTTAGTTAGACCTTGAAACCACATGACTTCGGCAAAGTTGCCACCGATCACCAGGTCTTTACTTTGAATGCCTGCCATAAACGCATTTTTATCTTTGGCCGTTAAAATAGACATGCCAGCGGCAGCGTCTTTAAAGGTAAGAGTAAAAGTAGGTTCTTTGGTTAGTCCAGCTGACGACTTAATTTTGCCACCCTTCACGGTGTAATTACGTCCACTGCCACTGGCTGTTTGAATTTGGAATACAATGTCTTTATTGGCAATGTACTCGGCACAGGCGAGGTTTTTCTTAGCTGCTTTTTTTAGCAGTTGGGCGAAGGCCCATAATAGGAACTTAAATTTCAACATCTATAAACCACTTGTAAATAAAAAATTAAATAAACAAGCGCTTGCGCGCCGTGGCATCATACCACGGCCGCCAGATGCATCAATGACAGCTAATGCCGAAACGATTAACTGTTTACAGCTTCTTTTAGAGCTTTACCGGGCTTAAAACCCACCGAATTACTGGCTTTAATGGTAATGGCTTCACCGGTTTGTGGATTCTTACCCTGACGTTCTGCACGATGCTTTTGAACAAAGCTACCAAAGCCAATTAGGCTAACCGTATCTTCCTGACGCAATGCTTCAGTGATTTGGTCTGTGATAATGGTGATGATTTCACCGGCTTTATCTTTGCTAATATCTGCTTGGTCCGCTACAAATGCAGCTAGTTCAGGTTTGCGCATATTCTATTGTCCACTTTGTTATTGTAATTATTTATACCAGCTGGCTGGCAGTTCCTTGTTGAGTTTTATCTTTTCAGCAACACACTCTCCGGTCAAGGCATAACCTAGTAAATTGCCCTGAGAATCTTTAAATAATGCCTTTAAATGTGGGGTTTGCCCTTCAATACTCCAATTTCCTTGGCCCTCATCCTGCGGAGGACAGGTCACTATTGGCAGACTTGGAGTTTTGACCATCACGGGCATAACAGGGTATTGAAGCTCAACTTCTTGGCCAGATAAGGTCTTAGCAAGGGCACGAGCACCATTCATTAATGGCAGTACATACAATAAATTAAAGCCTGCCACTTCGGCACAATCACCCAGTGCGTAGATATTGTTTTCGCTTGTTTTCAAATGACGATCGACCACTATGCCTTTATTTACTTGAAGCTTCGCCTGCTTGGCCAGATCCGTTCTTGGCCTTAAACCCACCGCACTCAGTACCACATCGGCCACTAATTCACTGCCATCATCTAAAGTCACCACTAGGCCATCGTTAATTTTCTCAACCTTAGTGGCAGCCTTACCCAAATGTAATTTCACACCCAGTTCTTGTAGCGCTGGTATTAATGCCTGACCACACTGATCTGGCACAAGGCGCGATAGCGGCTGAGCATCAGGGGCTGCAATTTCTACTTTATAAGAGGCGCTGGCTAGATCATGGGCATATTCACACCCCACCAAGCCCGCCCCTAAAACAACAATTTTTTCTTTACCTTGCACCGCTTGATGAAACTTTTCATAGTCCATTAAGTCGTTTACGTGCATCAAATATTCATTACCCACAATAGGCAAATTAATGGGAGCGGCACCTAACGCCAATACTAAATCTGAGTACTCAAGCGCATCATCATCCATAAAAATTTTATTCTGCTGGGAATCAATCCTGGTCACTTGTTGAAAAGTGCGTATTTCAACTTTAAGGGTTTCACACATGGCGCCAGCGTCATTCATGGCAAGACCGTCGGCATCTTTACCCTTGCTAAACCCTGTGGATAACATTGGTTTGCTGTATTGGCGGCCATCATCACTGGTAATCATGACAACAGGACGTTCACTGTCTAGCTTACGAAATTCTTTAACTAGGTTATATCCAGCTAGGCCTGTGCCTAAAACCACCAAAGGAGCCGTCATTGATTCTTCCAACTTATTTTTTTGATTACACACAAAAACAGCGCTAAAAAGCGCTGTTAGATAGAATTAAATTTCAACCATCTCGAAATCTTCTTTGCCTACGCCGCAATCAGGGCATAACCAATCTTCAGGCACATCGCCCCAAGCTGTACCTGGCGCTAGGCCTTCTTCTGGGCAACCTTCAGCTTCATCGTAAATCCAGCCACACACGATGCATTGCCATTTTTTATGTTCTTGTGCCATTGTATCCACTCCAGAAATAAGCGGCGCAAACTGTACACAATTTAGAACCTTTACTCAAATAGCCAATATAGGAGAACTGCGACCTTAAAATGTACAAATATTAAGCATTAAGTAATGAGCTACTAACTTTTACCCTGTGTTGCCCATTCTCGATTTTCTAACAATACTCCATTTCCGACTTGACCGTCACCAACACAACTGAGCCCTTTAATAGCGTTCAAATTGAATGTTAGCCTTCACCAACAAAGTAAGTGCCTACTTTCTATAGTTTAAAATCAACTATTAATTGATTCAGCACCCTTGATTTACCCCTACTGTTATCGCATTGTGCGCGTGCAAATTGTTTAATTTGGTTTTTATGTTGTTATCTTTTTCAGCCCCATTACGTGAACAAGCTTGGCTAGCTCTAAACCCCATGCCCCATAGTTTATTACCCAAACCATGGCGCTCTTGGTTGTTGGATAAAGGCTCATTGACCCTTAATTTGAAAAGTATTGCTCCTGGGCGCTTTTCAGTTAAGGTTCTGGACACACACTTTGGCCGAGCCAGTTTGTCTGAAGCCAATGCCCTAAGCATTCCCATTAGACAAATGGTCTATGTGCGCGAAGTAGCACTTTGTATCGATACTATCCCTGTGGTGTTAGCGCGCAGCGTCATCCCTAAAAGCACCCTCACAGGCAGCGAACGACAGCTTTTGTTTTTAAAAAATAAACCACTGGGTGAATACCTGTTTAAGCACAAACACATGATTCGCAGCCCAATTGAAATAAAAAAAGGCTTGGTGAATGGTGAGACTGTTTGGGGCAGAAGATCCATTTTTAAGCTTAACAATAAGCCACTTCTGGTAAGTGAGTATTTCCTTACTTCTTTATTTACCATGAATAATTAATTCAGATCCCATTCCTTTAGAGGTAATATGGCCACCTTTGAATTTCCTAGCATAGATACCCAAATACCATGAATTGGTTAACTGATCGTTATCCGCGCCTGCCCTTCTTTATCCAGCTTATGCGCTTAGATAAACCTGTGGGCATCTACTTGCTACTGTGGCCAACCCTATGGGCCCTGTGGATAGCAGGTGACGGACACCCCAGCATGGCAAATGTGGTGATATTTGTACTGGGGGTAGTGATTATGCGCAGCGCCGGATGCGTGATTAATGACTATGCCGATCGCGACGTAGATGGACATGTGGAGCGCACTGCAGGCAGGCCATTAGCTCAAAAAGTCATTAGTGCTAAAGAAGCCTTAATGTTGTTTGCTGTGCTGTGTATGGGTGCCTTTATTTTGGTGTTATTTACCAACGCATTCACAGTTTATTTGTCATTTGCTGCCTTGTTTCTGGCCAGCCTTTACCCTTTTATGAAGCGTTATACTCACCTGCCTCAAGTAGTGCTAGGAGCAGCCTTTGCTTGGGCAGTGCCCATGGCTTTTTCAGCTGAAATGAACTCTCTGCCTGATGTAGTGTGGTTGCTATATACGGCAACTCTTACTTGGACGGTAGCGTACGACACTCAATACGCCATGGTTGACCGAGAAGACGACCTAAAAGTAGGAATTAAAAGTACCGCGGTATTATTTGGCGAAAGCGACAAAATGATGATTGGCGTCATGCAGGCTATAACCTTAATTAGCTGGCTAATGGTTGCTTCAAAAATCAATGCCAGCTGGCCTGTCTACCTTTCAATCGCCATTGCCGGTGGATTCTTTATTTATCATCAAAAACTCATCGCATTGCGTCAAAGAGAACAATGCTTTCAAGCCTTTTTAAATAACCATTGGGTAGGGGCCGTGCTCTTTATCGGGTTGCTGGCACACTACAACTTATAAGCATATTAAAAACTAGATAAATTATAAAACACTCTAAAGACCAGTAATTAGAGGTTAGCAGTGGACAAAAGCACTTCGCTGTCACACATTTGTAATATTAAAACTGTGTAATACCCTCGTCACTTAAATAAATAGAGTTCATCTATGAAGCAGCAGGGAAAGAAAATATTAATCGTAGATGATGAGCCATCCATCCGCGATATGATAGCCGTAGCCTTAGAAATGGCGGGCTTCGAATGCATAGAAGCAGACAATGTGAAAGACGCCTATTCAATGGTGGTAGATGAACAACCCAACATGATTTTATTGGATTGGATGCTCCCAGGAACCAGCGGCCTTGAATTTGCGCGCCGCTTAAAGCGAGATGAATTGTGCAGCGATGTGCCTATTATCATGCTGACAGCGAAGTCAGAGGAAGATAACAAGATTCTTGGCTTAGAAGCAGGGGCAGATGACTACATAACCAAACCCTTTTCACCAAGAGAATTAGTGGCACGTTTAAAAGCAGTATTGAGACGTACCACTCCACAGGGCATGGAAGAGCCCATTGAAGTGGAAGGCCTCATTCTTGATCCCATTCGTCATCGAGTGAGCGCTCAAGATAAATCTTTAGATATCGGCCCCACTGAATTTCGCTTATTGCAATTTTTCATGAGCCACCAAGAACGAGCCTATAGCCGAACTCAGTTGCTAGACCAAGTATGGGGCGGCAATGTATACGTAGAAGAGCGTACTGTTGATGTTCATATTAGGCGCCTGCGAAAAACACTAGGGCCCAATTTTGATCACCTTATTCAAACGGTGCGCGGTACAGGTTATCGCTTCTCTAACAAGGACTGCTAGGCGTTAATGATTGATCAAGCTAGGGTGGAGAATACCAATTGGGTATTCTCGCATCATTTAACCACGACTATTAAACCTATATGAATTATCAAGATTGGCGTTCTGCGTTTAATCGTTTAGCTTTATCTCTAGGCCTTGCAGGCGTAGTAGGTTGGAGCATTGGATATACAGGCTGGGCTGTTGCCTTAACGCTTGGCGCTATTCTTGGCTGGCAGTGGTTTCAGCTTTATAAAATGCAGCAGTGGCTATTACGCCAGAAAAGCACAGAGCCACCAGAGAGCAGCGGAATTTGGGGAGCGGTATTTGATGATATTTATCACCTACAAAGACGCCAGCAAAAATCCCAAGACCGTTTGAAAGCCGTTTTAACCCGTATTCAAGATGGCACCGCTGCGTTAAAAGACGGAGTGCTGATGGCCAATGGTCAGGGAAATTTAGAATGGTGGAACCACGCCGCCACCCAGCTTTTAGGTTTAAAAGAAACTCAAGATGTGGGCCAACCCATCACCAACTTAGTGCGCGAGCCAGAGTTTAAACGTTATTTTGAAATGGCCAATTATGATGAGCCTTTTGAAATGGCCTCGCCTACCCAACATGAAACTTATTTACAGTTTCACATCACATTATTTAGCCAACAAGATCGATTGATTATTTGCCGCGACATAAGCCGCATGAAACAGCTTGAGGCCATGCGCCAAGACTTTGTAGCAAATGCCAGCCATGAGCTTAGTACACCGTTAACCGTGATCTCCGGTTACCTTGAAACCTTTTTAGATCATAAAGAGTCTCTCCCCAGCCGCTGGGGAAGAGCCTTAAAACAAATGCATCAACAAAGTTTGCGCATGCAGAATTTAATTCATGATCTATTAACCCTCAGCCGTTTAGAAAATGGACAAGTTAAGGATCATGCAAAGGTCAATATAAAAAGCATGCTCTCCAACCTCCAGCAAGATGCCATTGCTTTAAGTGGGCAGAAAAAACAAATCATAGAATTGGAAGCTGAAGCCGTTGATATGATTGGCATTGACAGTGAATTGAGCAGCGCATTTAGCAATTTGATCTTTAACGCCGTGAAATACACCCAGGCTCAAGGCACGATTCGAATTCACTGGTGGAGTAATGAAAGTGGCCTGCACCTAAGCATTAAAGATAACGGCATTGGCATTGATTCGCCGCACATTCCAAGACTGACCGAGCGTTTCTACAGGGCAGACCCTAGTCGTCACAGTGAAACAGGCGGCACAGGGTTAGGCCTTGCCATAGTGAAACACATATTGCTTCGCCACGATGGCCATCTAGAGGTACACAGTAGTTTAGGGAAAGGCAGCAGCTTTACGTGCCACTTCCCCAGTACACGTAAGGCACAGGCTGAAAGATTGCTAGCCTAGAGTATTTATATTAGTTACTAGGGAGCCAAAGCTAACGTACTTTGGCCACAAATTTTGAAAGGGCTTCTAACTTCTCGGGGTCCTGATCTTCATAACGCACCAGCATATTGAATAACTCACCGCTAATACGTTTGTCAGGTGACACCACTGAACATACAAAGCAATTCACTCTCGCCACAATATCTTCAGCCTTACTGACAATGTCCACCACCACTTGATCAAATAAACGCGGTACCCCTTCATCGCGCTTCACCACTAACAGCATCTCATTTAAATTAATGTCTTTCACAATACAACGCAGCTCTTGCCCCTCGGCCGTACGAACATGGGCTAGGGCTAAATTCTTGTTGGTTGATTTCTTAGGTTTGGCAGCGCTAGGGCTTTTGCTTAATAGCTGTTCTGTTTTAGAGCCGCCGGTTAATAAACTGGCATTACCTGCCGCAGCCGGGGCTGCCTTTTTAGCCGCAGGGGCGCCTGTTAATAAGCTTGCATTGTCTGCTCCACCTGTTAACAAGCCAGCGTTGTCGCTTTTCTGTTGGGCTTGGCGGGCTGTTTGTGAAGGGCTGAATTTATAAAATTTGTATATAAGCCTAGCCAGCTTAGTTCCTAGCTGCTCATTGCTAAAAGGTTTGCCGATGTAATCACTCACACCTGCTTCCACCGCTTTGATGATATGGCTTTTTTCACTACGGCTGGTAATCATTAAAAATGGGGTTTTTTCATACTTCTCATCGCTGCGCATCCATGCAAGTAACTCTAAGCCACTCATGACCGGCATTTCCCAGTCACACAAAATCACATGAAAAGTATTTACCTTCATCATGGATTGGGCTTTTTGACCATCTGCCGCTTCCTCAACTTTAAAGTCAGGGTACTGGGCACGCACTGCTTTTTTCACTAGATCGCGGATAAAATTAGCATCATCCACCACCAATATATTCAGAGCCTTCATGGCTACTCCAACCAATTCTCCTAGTATGAGCGTAGCACAGTAAATTAGGCCTATAAGTAAACCAAAGCGCTTTTGGTGGTCATTTATGCTCTATTTTAGTGCTAGACAAATGCTTTAAATAGCTCATGATGAGTGGCTTGCCCTTTCTTTGTTTTCCACAATTTCTGCCTACAAAATCACCGTAAGCCATCAACCACTAAAAATGTAAGAGATCTCGTACAAGAGGCGTAAGACATGCGGAAATCAATACGCAGGACTTAAGCCTTTTTAGCTCGGTTTTACGCTCATCCCCCCACAAACACTGAGTTTGTGTAATTCTAGGAAATGCCATCAAAGCCATCAGAGCAATTGCCTCCCTGAAAAAATTTCAAAATTTGCTAAATTAGATCTCGTTCAGGACGAACTAACAGGGAATCACAAGTCAGGAAGATTTGTAAAAAGGACTTACCACAGGAAGTACAGTCACAAGGATGTAGGTAGCAAGGAAGTACAGCAACAGGGATATTTGATCAGGATGATCAGTAACACGGAATGTTATAAAGGACTAAAAATACTGCTATTGGATGGTGGACCTAGGGTGCTCTGACAGGAAATAACCAGGACGGATATTTCCTGTCATTTTATTGGGCCACCCAAATATCAGCTTAACGCTTAATTTCTTTTCAACACTCTTCTTACCACAACTTATTTAACCACATCCCCAAACGCCAACCGGCAATTGAAATTCTAGACTTAATTACCTCATCAGCCATTTTTAAATATTGCTCGTTTATAAGTGAATTTTCCTTTACTTGATACACTTGGTTAATGGCAATCTGATGGCTTTCTTGGGCCCAAATTTCTGGCTGCCCAAGGCTCACTGAACGATCACTGAGCTTCAACTGTAACGAAGCCTCTTGCCAATCTAGCTTCATGCGTTTCACCAACTGGTTATCCCAAAACTTGTGCAACGACAAGTGAGCATCTTGATACTTCACCTCGTACCAGTTTCCGCCGCGGTCTTCTTTAAGGCCTGCATGTAAAGGTTGATGCAAATCGGCTAATACATGAATTAACATCCGCAAAGCCAGCAGCTTGTCCTTGTCTTTACCCGTTGTTAAAACATCTGAAAATGTGTGTATGGCCTGTACTGCGCATTTATCTTTTTTGCAGTCTTGCTTACGATTATAAACAGTAGCTTGCTTGGGCATGTTCACGTAATGCATGGGCTTTAAATAATTAAAGCGTTCATCACTTTTTATATGATCCGCCCACACACTGGCATTAACAAAACGCTTTTCCCCTACCCCTAGAATTCGCTCTACATTTTGTTTGGCATAAGGGGTGAGTTTTTGCCAAGCGATGGCCGCCACCATCTTGTGACCAAGGTCACTGAAGGAATAAGCGGGTTGAGTGAAAACAAGCGCAAGCAAGCATATAGAATTAAAGCGAATCATAAGAAGTCTGTTTTATTATTTTTCACAAAGTATAAAGGCTTTAGCCTTACGATTTAACAGCTCACACATAGACCTTCGTCTCAGTTTTTATGAAAGCGCTCGGCCAACACCCCTAGAAAGACAAAAGACGCCACCATGACCGGAGTAAAATACAGGTTAGGAAGCGTACTGATTAACTGCTTTAGCTGGCTTGCGCCCCATACGGTTAATGCGCCATAACCTAGCGTGCACAGTAAAATAAAGGCGCTCACTCGAATAACAAATGAGTAAGGCTTCACCAAGGCTCTTAATGTTCGATTAATGGCATTGCCGTATATCACCAATAACGTTGCCACCATGGCCATGGCCAGTTGCGACGAGTACGGCTTCAAATTAGACGTAGCGTCTAGTAATAAATGATTGAACCAATCCATTATTTTTCCTATATAAAAGTCCCAACCTAAGAGATTCAGATCGGGTTTGTTTCTTTTTGTTATTCAAATAAATGTCATAAAGGCGAACGAAATACTTTAGCTAAATAACCAATTGTTTTATATGAACTTCTTTTTAAAAACGCCAAGCTACATTTGGTTAAGGATAACAGGAATGCATGAGCCTAGCGGCTTGTAAGACCAGATGGGTCTAGAAACACCCATATTTTTAGAACAGTTTGTGCCAAAATCCATACATAGACTTTCATTTAAATATTAACAGGAGCGGCCCATGCAACCACCTTATCGTTTGGGCTGTCTATTAATCCGCAAAGGATTTATCAACCAGTCTCAGCTAGATTTTGCACTTATTCACCAGCAAAAATCTGGCTTACAGCTAGGTGAAGCGCTAGTTGATTTGAACATTCTCACTCAAAAGCAAATACAAAGCGCTTTGCGCAAGCAAAGTCGCGTACGCCTATATGCTGCCTGTATTACTTTTTTAATGGCACCTGTGAGTTGGTGCCACGCCAGCAGTGAACTAGAAAGCCTGCCAGAGTACAGCTATACCCAAGTGGCCGACCAGCATGTTAATCATGCCGATTACAATGACTATTCTGTAAAGCCTTGCGCGTCCGGGTTAAACCTAATGAGCGTGGCTACTGGCGCAGCTTGGTATATGTACCAAGGTGGAATGGCTGGTAACCAGTTTAATGATGTACCAGTTAAAGTGAATTTAGCTGCCACTAAAGACAATACTTATAGTGTGCAGGTCAGCGTTAGCTTCTAATTACTTCACCATTTACATCAAAGCAGGTCTTTGTGAGATCCATCACAATAGGGTGCGCCTTTGGTTTGCTTACAACCACATAAAAAAACTTTCCCGTCTTTTTCCGCTTCAAACTTTTCAGGGCTAAATTCGCTTCCCGAATGACTGCCATCGCAAAATGGTTGCTTATTACTTTTACCACAGGCACACCAAAAATAGCTTTTACCTTTTTCCACCTCAACTCCATAAGGAGCCTTTTGCGCAATTTGTGCTTTATTCGTCATGAGTCACTCCCTTATCCTTCTCTTAGTCTAGACCACCCAAGCTAACCCTAATGCCTGACTCACCCTAACCCTCCCCTTGTTAAATCGAGTTAGCTGCTGCGCTCTCATTATTTAGGCTGCAATTTCGTAAATGATGCTTTTTATTTGGCATATTGCACATTATGATGCGCGCCTCCTGATGGCCGATACGAACACCACCAGTGTTTCAGTCATGATGATTTTATAAAGAGGTTGAAAATGTCATTTTCTAGAAGAAATTTTGTACAAGCGTTAGGGCTAAGTTTGCTCACCCCGTTTACTTTGCGCTCACTGGCAAGCGACCAAAGCCTGCCCTACGCGGACTTTATTTTGGGTACTGCACCATCCAATTTAGCCACAGATGAAGCAGGTGACGTGTTCGATCTTTCGGTTTCATCTGGCGACCCAAGCTTAAGCGGTGTCGTGTTGTGGACCCATATAAACCCCATGGCCTATGTGGCTGGCCAATCGTTGTTTTTACAAGTATCTCTAGACCAACAGTTTGGCGATGTGTTTTTAACCACAGAGATCGCCTCGCAACACATTAGCCTAGAGCGAGATTTAACCGTTAATGTGGATTTAGATGGCTACCTTAATTCTGATTCTCAATATTACTATCGCTTTGTTTACGGCGATAAAACCAGCCGCACTGGCCGCTGTCATACCCTTCCCACCGGTTCAATCGACAAGCTTAAAATGGCGGTGGTGACCTGTCAGGATTACACCACAGGCTTTTATAACGCCTACAACCACGTGGCCAACGAAGATATTCAGTTTGTCATTCACCTTGGTGATTTCATTTATGAATATGCCCAATATGAAGGTTTTGAAGATCAAATTGCGCACCCTATGACACTGCCTAGTGGTGAAAAGGTAGCCATGGATCTTGCTGACTATCGCTACCTTTATAAGGAATACCGTCGCGATAAAAACTTGCAACTGGCCATGGAGAAACACACCTTCATCGTCACTTGGGATGATCATGAAACTGGTGATAATGCCTACTGGGATTACGAGCGCGACACGCTAGGGGCGCCTTTCCATCCTTACACCACTGATGAGCGTTTTGGAAATGACCCTGAACTATTGCGCCAGTTACGCCGCGATGCTCAACAAGCATGGATAGAATACATACCAGCCCGTGTAAAAATAGATGAAAGCGCTAACCATGCATTCGATTACCTAAGCCTTTACCGCTCATTTAAATTTGGCGACTTACTTGAATTATTCATGACCGACAGCCGCTCTTACCGTACAAAAGAGCCCTGTAAAGATGGCAATGCTTGGCAGAATTATTGGTGTACTGATTACGAAAAGAAATCTCAAACCATGCTGGGCGAAACCCAAAGAGATTGGCTGATTGATGGTATTACCACGTCAGATGCCACTTGGAAATTATGGGGCAATCAAACTTTGCTAGCTCAGTTAGCCGCCACAGTAGCCGGCGTGCAAACTGCTTACGCCAGCTACGACGCTTGGGATGGCTTCCAGTGGGAACGAGAGAAAATCATGAGCGAGATAAAAAATAACGATATCTCAAATTTTGTGGTGATTACAGGTGACTTACACACCAGTATCTCGTCTTACCTAAAAGTAAATTACCGCAACATTAACAACTGGGATTATTCAAACTTAGTGGGCATAGAATTAATGACCCCTGCTATTTCATCGCCAAATTTACAAGACACGGTTGATCGCAGTATCGATGTGGGTAATGTTTTTAAATCCATCTTAAATGGCGGTGTGCAAATTAATAACCCACACATTAAAGATTTTAACAGCGCCATTTATGGGTACGCGGTGATTGAATTTAATAACAATGAACTGTTGTGGACAGTTTATGATATTGATAAAAAATCAGACAACCCTGATACGTCTAAAAATACTTATAAAACCTTTCACTACGAACCTAAAGAAATGTGGTTAACTGAAAGATAGCTACAAACATCTGGGCGATTTAATCGCCCAGATTTCAATAGAAAAAATAATTAGCGGGCTTCACGGCGTAAAGCAGAGGACGTAAATTGGCGCGCAGTAAAATCTGGGTTAAAGTCCACTGGCTTGCGTTCGTTATCTAATCCTTCTACGTAATAACGATTTTCTTCTAAGTTATAATTCATTTTTAAGGTCGTGGCCACGGTAGGCACTTCATAGTAATTAATAGTATGGGCTTCCGAGACATGCACTAGTTCATCTTTTTTATTAAACTCTTCCGCTAAAACGATTTGCCATGTGTCTTCATCAAAATAGAAACGGCGTTTTGCATATACATGGCTCATACCCACCCGCAAAGTTGCTTCTACAACCCATACACGGTGCGCTTCATAACGTAATAAATCTGGGTTAACGTGATGCTTACCAACAATATCCGTTACTTTTAAATCACCTGAATGTACTTTATAAGAATTATAAGGCACATACTTTTCTTGTGTACCTATTAATTTCCAAGTGTAAAAATCTGGCGCGCCATTAAACATATCAAACTGGTCAATGGTGCCAATGCCATTGTTATCATCACTGGTGTCATAGCTTAAATTTGGGGTACGTCTTACACGTCGCTCACCTGGTTGATACTGCCATGCTTTGCGCGGAGATAAGACTTGGTCTAAGGTTTCATGTACTAAAGTGAATTTACCGGCTAATTTTGCTGGTGAGAGTGTTTTTCTTTTCACATAAAAAATTTTGTTATCAATGTCTTCTAGTGTTACATCTGGCTGGCTATAAGCCATAAAATATTTACTGTCTCGGGTAACTAATAGCATATCGCCACCTGATGAATTAATGGCATTCGATGAAACCGATTGGTACTGCAAACCCCGAAAACGCAAGCTGTGATTCCATAAAACTTCTAAGCCATTTTTGGGAATAGGAAATGGACTGCTAATGAGCGTATTACGCACCCCGGTTCCATACTCTTGCAATTCAGCCGTTATGGCATTTTCTTTTAAAGCGTCATAAACAAATTGTGGATAGGCTGCACTTCGGTGAGAAGGGTAAACGTTTATTTTAAAAGTGGGGTATTTTTTTAGAAAACTAATCTGTCCAATCGTTAAGTGATCTTCATGTACTTGCCAGTTGGTGCTATCAATCGTGAAAAGTATTTTATCTTTTTTGTATGGATCAGGGTGAAACAGGCCCGTTTCATATTCGCTAATGGGTTGAGTAATACCTCCGTTCCATCTGGGTATAGTGCCTGCTTTGTTGCCCGCGCGTATGGCTCCGGTTGGAGTTAAGTCTTGGCCCAGTCTTTGGGCTTCCGTAACGGATACTTTAGCTATCGCCTGCCCGTGGCAGACCACTAGAAGCAATGCGGTTAGTATATATGGTATTCGACAATTCATAACGCCCTCAAATTAAAATGAAACTGCAAGTTTTTTTAATTTCAAAATACGCGGCGCATACTATGGACATTTTCATTAGACAACAACAATCAGACATGTCTTGTTACATAAAATAACACTTTGTTGTATTAGAGTAGACATGAAACAGAATGCGGGTGAGCTTTAAACACGATAACCACCACCCAATATAGAGCCAATGGCAACACGGTTTTCATTAGCATTATATTTTTGAGTATTGGTAAATTTAGAATTTAAACTTGGCGTTAAATAGTTGCCATTACTGTCAGGTATTAAGCTGGTTAATTTATTATTATTCACATCTTGAATGGTAAGCCGACTTTGTTGTAAAACCTGGTTAATGTAATCCGCCTCAGTGGTAACAGGCGCCGGACGGTGATTAGGCAAGTGACCCAATGCACTATTACTATAGTTGAAAATATCAACACCGATCCCAGTCATACAAATAAAGGAATACACAGACAATATCGGCCGTTTTAGACATAGCATGAATAAAGCGCTTAATTACGATTCGCAGTCTATTGCCTACTCTTAAGACTCACTCCACAGCTGGTATATGGCAGCTATACTGTAGTGGAGCTGTCTAAATCAAACATGGCCCTTTATATGAGCAAAAAACTTGAGCAACAGTTAAAAGCGGTCACCAATGAGTTGCTCATTCACCAGCTCACGCTCGATAACGTCGGAGCGTATATCTTCATGAAGGATCTACACGGTCGATATACCTACGCCAATAAAAAAGTGCGGGACTTATTCAATCGCACATTGGACGAAATTATCGGTAAAGATGACAACCATTTCTTTTCCTTAAAAGAATCTGATGAACTGAGGGTGAACGACAATATAGTCTTACGCGAAGGCATCTCAATTGAAAAAGAAGAGCGCAATGTCATTATGTCTACTGGCGAAGTGCGCTACTACTGGACTATCAAAAAGCCATTACTAGATGAACAAGGTAAGGTAATGGGGTTAAGTGGTATTTCAACCGATATTACCGAACAGAAATTACTGCAAATAAAATTAAAAGAACAAAAAATTCTGCTCGATACCATCATCAACAATGTTGATGCCTATATATACATGAAAGATTCAAATTGCCGATTTCTTTTCATTAACGATAAAACCGCTCAGTTATTTGGCACGACCCCTCAGCAGGCCATAGGTAAACGCAGCCGCGATATTCTTCCCCAAGATATTGCCGATAATTTTGACATTATGGACAGCGAAATTATCAATAGCGGAGAAAAAATTGAAGGGGAAGAATCCATCACAGGGGAAGAGGGTGATGTTCAATATTATTGGTCCACCAAGGTGCCCATTAAAGACGATGAAGGCCGCGTATTATCATTTATTGGTTTCTCAACCGACATCACTCAACTAGGCAAGCAAAGGCGCGCCCTTGAAAAAACAGCCGCCACCGATGAGCTCACTTCTCTTGCCAATCGACGTTCGTTTATGAATTCAGCCTTTAACGAAATTAAACACGCGAAGAGTCAACAAAAACCGCTAGCCGTTATGGTAATAGATGCCGATTATTTTAAAAGCATAAATGATAATTTTGGGCATCATGTGGGAGATGAAACTCTTAAAAAGTTAGCTCAAACCTTTTTATATTGCATTAGAAAAAATGATTTAGTGGCTCGTATTGGCGGGGAAGAGTTTGCCATCATGCTACCGGATACAGAACTAGATATGGCCTTACTGGTTGCCGAGAAAGTGCGTAAAAGAGTAGAAGCGGTTCATTTGAGTGATGAACAGCATCCACAACCCTTAACGGTCAGTATTGGGGTAACCATAATGGCTGAAAGCGATGTCACACTAGAGGCAATATTAAAGCGTGCCGATAAAGCTTTATATGAAGCTAAGAATAGCGGGCGTAATAGAGTGTGTTCTAACTAGATTACTTAATAATCCCTATATTTTTCGCTTGACCAATAACGCTCTTCATCACCCATCTTGTACCAAAACTCATCTTGATTGTATGTCTTATGCTTAATGAAATCAGGATTGTTAATTCTAAATAATTTTCTTGAACTCAGGTTAGCATTTTTGAATATGCGTAATATTTCAGGATGGCTATAAAAAAGGCGATCAAAAGAACCGTTTTTAATTGCAAGTAAGAAGCCGTCTTTAATTCTGTTATATAGTTCTTTATCTTCATAATTAACAAAGAAATAAAAAGGCGCGTCATACTGAATAAGTAAAGTTTTTTCTACAGACAGTTTTTTATCTTTATGCTTTAACACCTCTTGCCATGGTTCGTGAGCTCCCCTTGGAAAATAGTCTCCCCTTTTAAGCCTGAGCATATTGAATATCCCAGCGTAATTAGGACTACGTCGTAATTTAAAACCTGCATTTTGTAAAATATCTGAATCTGGCCAGTCATGACCTTGTATTGCGCTTAAGGATTGTAGTTGTTCCTTTGTTTTAATTTTAGAAAATAAAGGCTGATCTTCTTCACGAATGATAAATATACGATGACTCAGAAGTCCTTTATAAATGGGTATTTCAATAGGACGAATATCTTGACGGCGCTTAACAGAGTCCATAGTAGCAATCACTCTGAAGGTCTCTTTATGTTTAATTAAAGAGATCACTCGGCTTTGCTTTATTTTGCTTGAATACTCCTTAATAACAAATTCACCATACTTGTCTTTGGTTTTCTCTAGTATTAACTCAAGTAACTGGTTTTTAAGCGTGTCACTTGCTGGTACCCCCTCAATTTTATTCGGGCGAATCACTAAATTCAGAATAGACTTTGAATGATCCTCTGCCATGGCAAAATCAAAAGTAGATGCCAATGCCAACATGTAAATGGCCAGCATTAAACTTCTGTATTTTTTGCTGACCAATGAACTTTCTCCAGTACCATTCATTAGCAATAAGTATAGACCTATAAAATTACGGCATGAGCAAACTTAAAATGTCTGGGCGAGAATTTAATCGACTAAGGAAATGAATTCTAGAAATGAAGAATACAGAAACGAAAAAAGCCCGCTTATTTCTAAGCGGGCTTTTAAGTATTAGTGGTGCCGACACCAAGAGTCGAACTCGGGACCTACTGATTACAAGTCAGTTGCTCTACCAACTGAGCTATGTCGGC
>CAJXRF010000106.1 GCA_913058575.1 uncultured Bermanella sp. | reverse complement strand
CTTTTAAAGGTTAAGTGGTATACTGCGCGCAATTTAAAGACAGTATGTATAGAGGTGCCTGTGTCTGCAGACCGTTCACAAATGACAAGCGAAGACTTGGAAGTCGAAAAAAAACGCCTCATATGGCACAGCCGTCGTGGCATGAAAGAGTTAGATTGTTTATTAGTGCCGTTTGTTAACGAAGTATATGACGAGCTAAGCGAAGAAGATCAGGCCAAGTACCGCAATCTATTGGATAGCCAAGACCCTGATTTGTTTACCTTGTTTATGCGAACCAGCCGCTCTAGTGATGCTGAGTTGCAATACATGGTTGATATGATTTTAGATCGTGTACAACCCAGTTAATGCACAGGTTTCGCCTTCTCGAATTTTAACCACTGGTGCGTATGGCATTCATGTCTTACTGCTGGTGGGAAGTTTAAGTATTCCCGCCGCTTTTTATTATTACCTTATCCCTATTATTGCAGCACAGGCGTGGCACATATACCAAATTCGTCATGGTGATTTTTTGTATGTTCAAAATCGTCATTGGCGTTTTCAGAATGAGCAATGGTACATCACCTTTAATGGCCAGACAGAACAACGAGTAGAGATAGAGCTTCGTCACTTGTGGTCATTTGTGGCGATTTACCGGTTTAAACTGCAAGGTAAGTGGCATTGGGAAATCATTGCCAAAGACGCCATTGCCGCTGAACCTTTTAGACAACTAAGAGTCATGCTACGCATTACCCATCAAGGAATGCAGTCGTAAAGTTAGGCCATTAAAAAAACAACATGAGCACTTGAACAATGGATGAGCAAACCCATCATGATCAGTTAAATAGTCAGTGGCACAGTCGCTGGCAAAAAAATGAGATTGGCTTTCATGTTAGTGATGTTCAGCCTTGGCTTATAAGTCACTGGCCATTGTTCATGGGCCAAAACTCAAGTGGTTGTGTATTTGTGCCTCTTTGTGGCAAAACTCTCGATATAGAGTACTTTTTAATAAAGGGCCAAAAGGTAATTGCTTGCGAGCTAAGTGAAGTGGCCGTTCAGCAATTGTTTGAGCAGCTGGGGATGACGCCAGACATTAAAAAATGGGCTGGGGGGCTGGTTTATTCTGGTACCCATATTACGGTCTATGTGGGAGATGTACTGGTCATGAGCGAACAAGAGCTCTTGGGGGTTGATTATATTTATGATCGTGCGGCGTTAATTGCTTTACCTAAAGAGACGCGCTGTCTTTACATGGCGCAATTAAAGACCCTATGCCCGAAAGCAAAGCAGTTTATTATCACCCTAGATTACGATCAAAGTGTCACAGAAGGGCCGCCCTTTGCGGTGAGTGAACAAGAAATACATGAACACTACGCTGGTAGCTTTAATGTTAAGCGTATTCTTCATGAAGACATTATTGAAGATGAGCCTCGTTTTAAAAAACGTGGTTTATTGAGTTTGCACGAAAGCCTTTATTGGCTAGAACCTTTTTAAAACTTATTAACCAATACCATTTTTATTAGAGAATAAACCCATGCTAGAGATAGGCCGCTTTAACGAGCTAACCGTCGTCAAACAATTACCCCGTGGCCTACAGTTAGATGGTGGCGAAGCCGGTGAAATTTTACTGCCTAAGCAATATGTCACCGAAGAAATGGAAATTGGCGAACCAGTTAAGGTATTCATTTACCGAGACAGTGAAGAGCGATTAATTGCCACCACCCAAACTCCGCTTGCCCAAGTGGGAGATTTCGCCTATTTAAATATTGTAGATGAAAGCCCTGTGGGGGCCTTTTTAGATTGGGGTTTACCCAAGGACATTTTGGTGCCATTTTCAGAGCAAAGTAATCGCTTAGAAAAAGGTCGTAAAACACTTGTGCGTATTTACCTTGACGACAAAGATCGTTTAACCGCATCTACCATGCTTGATACATTTTTATACGACACCGACGATACTGATTTTTTCTCAAACGGAGACCAAGTGCAGTTAGTGATAGCCGGTAAAACTGACCTAGGTACTAAAGTGATTATTAACGGTGTGTACTGGGGCTTAATATACGAAAGTGATATTTTTCAAGACCTAAGTCGCGGCGATAAAATGCCAGGCTACATTCAGCGAGTGCGCCCCGATAAAAAACTAGAAGTGAGCCTGCAAAAGCCGGGCTTTACTCGTATCGAACCATTGGCTCAAACGGTGTTAGATAAACTTAAAGACACAGAAGATGGCTTTATTGCGTTAAGTGATAAGAGCGAGCCGCAGAAAATTAAACGCGAATTCTCGTGCAGTAAAAATAGTTTTAAACAAGCCATTGGCAGCTTGTATAAACAAAAAATGATTCGTATTGAGAAAGAGGGTATTTATCTAGTTAAAGACTAGTTATTCAAGGTCAATATAAATGCCTTTGCAATACAACCTACTTTAGGTAGTGATACTTGCAAAGGCGTTAATTCTTTTCCGTATTTTAAATACCCCCCCCCCTTACAATTTTCATTCTATTTCTGCCATAGTGTCCGATATTTTATCGACTAAAGCCTGCTTCCATTTTAATGGTTTACCATAAGAGCGATCTAGATTAAGTAACTCTCTTTGGTCAGCTATTTCAATAATGGCACTGGGATAGCATTGAGCATTAACTTCGTTTAATAAGTTGGCGGCTTCATTAAAGTGCTCTGTCATGTCTTCAATGTTCAGTTGCTGATATCTATTTAAAAACGTATAGGGCTCTAAACCAATATGCGTGGCCAATTGGCTTAAGACAATTCCATCGCTAATATCTAAACCTTGTACAAAATGTGCCTCTTGTATGGCTGCTAACATTTCCATGGAAGACAGCGTCATTCGTTGCGCCACTAGCATGGCTTTAGAGGGCGGCTCAGAATCTAAAACATGCCCAGTATTACCCAGTAGCTTTTGGTAACCGCCACCAAATGGCATGCCACTTATTTGTTCAATACGTTGATCGTTTGGGGTCACATAACTTTGCCAGTCTTTGTTAATTTCACGCTTCTGCTTAAACGCTAACATACCGCCGCTATACACTTGAATGTTTATGTTCTTAATGCTGATAGCTTGTTTGAAAATGGGCTGTGCGGCGTATGTCCAGCCGCACAATGGGTCCACAATAAAATACAACGTGATCGCGGATTTATTATCTGGGTTCATGGTGCACCTTCTAAATGAAAAAAACCGCAAGCGAATCACTTGCGGTAATGAAATTATTTAGGCCATTGAATGTCGCCTTTTACTACCTTGGCGCTAAATTCTAACGTTCCCATCGAAGGTAACTCGGGGTAGCGAGCTTTCATGTGGCCCACTAATTCTTGAGCATTGTTGGATGTGCTGGCGGCTTGATCGAAGGTTTTAACATAGCCTTTTGTGAACTCTATGACGCGAGAATCTTGTGTAGAGGCGCCCAAAAAATGACCCGCTATGACTCGCTTAGGTTGTAAGCGCTTCATGTTTTCTAATGTTGTTAGCCAATCATGTCGAGAGGCAGGGGTTTTATTATCGGCCAGCCATAGGTGCATGTTTTCAAATAGGGCGACCCCTCCTAATATGACTTTTTCACTGGGTATCCATGCAAAGGTATGCTTTGGGTCATGGCCATTCATCCCCATGATTTGTACTTCTTCACCGTCTACTAATAACGTGTTGGTGCTAAGGGGTTTTGGCAGCACTAATTTTTGCGGGGCGTTTTCTTTTAAAATAGGGCCCCAATAAGCTTTTTTCCCCTGCATAGAGTGAGCTATTTTTTTAACCGTGGCAGGGGTGGCGACAATTTCAGCTTGAGGGAAGGCATCTTGCAAAATATCTAGGCCAAAGTAGTAGTCGGGGTCACCATGACTGATATAGATAGTCGTGAGATTCTTACCCGAATCTTGAATCATGTTAACCAATTGCTGTGCGTCGTTTTTTTGAAACTGTGCATCAATTAGCACCGCTTCAGTTGGGCCTGTGATGAGTGTAGCCGTTACTGGAAACATGGACTTTTGTTGAGGGTTATAAATTTGCAAGTCCAACGAAGTGCTTTGTTCTTGGGTGATGCCTGTACAGGCGGTTGCTAATGCGGCGCTGGCCAGCAATGCCAATATTGTTTTAATCATGATGTGCCTCTGTCCATTGGAAGGTGTGGTGCTATATTAGGTTTCCTTAATCGAATGAAAAACCCTATTGTAGGGTGTAGTTTGTTGCATAATTCGAGCATATGGTGGCGGTAGATGGATAGAGTGCAGGCGGCAAGGGTATTTGTGGAAATAGTGGAGCGAGGTAGCATGATAGCCGCGGCTGAACATTTGGACATGTCACGCTCAATGGTGACAAGGTATCTGGGTGAAATTGAGGACTGGGCCAATGCTCGATTATTACACCGTTCTACGCGGCGCTTAAGTCTCACACCGGCAGGAGAGCAGGTATTAGAGAGCTGCCAAGCGTTATTGAAGGTAGCTCAAGATATCCCATTAGCGTTAGAAAGCCCTGCGAAAATGCCATCCGGCCAGCTGCGAATCAGCAGTGCTCACTTGGCAGCTGAATACCTGTTAATGCCAGCCATTGAGCGCTTTTCCGCTTTATACCCTAATGTGACCATAGAGTTACTGATTAGCAATGCCACTGTCGATTTGGTGGAAGACAGAATTGATCTTGCCGTGCGCATTGCCCATGAGTTAGACCCGAACCTCATAGCCCGGCCATTAGGGCAATGTGCCTCAGCCTTATGTGCGTCCCCTGAATACATTAAAAAAGCCGGATTACCCACTTCAATACAGGCGCTCTCTCAGCATGCTTGTTTAATTTATTCTTATTTTGGAAAGCACAGCGTTTGGTCATTTATGGAAAACGACATACCCACGTCGGTGGCTGTTACGGGAAAACTGATTGCCAATGACTCTGACGTATTGCTAATGGCGGCTCTAAGAGGCATGGGGATATCGTGTCAGCCTTTGTTAGAGGTGCAAAAATATTTTGATAGCGGGCAACTCATTAATTTACTGCCCGAATGTGAGCCTAGCATTATGGGTATTTACGGCGTATATGGTTCTAGAAAACACATGCCCCAGGCTTTGAGGTTGTTGTTAGATATATTGGTAGAGTGAGGAGGGGTGTTAAAGAAAGAGCTCTTTAGAAGTGATGCAACTAGTCATCATTCCTAAAGGCGTTTTAAAAACACATTATAAACACTGTAATTCAAAGGTGGTTTGAAATCTAAAGTTTGATTGTACTAAATGGCGCTCAGCAAAAAACAAATCAAATGAATAACTGTTGTTGGGTTCAATGCCCAATTCTTCAGCTAGGTCATCTAAGTAAACAATTTTTTCTTCAACAGAATGCACCCCGCCCAAGTCAATGGCCAATTTACCATTGATGAATATCCATAAATCATCATCCCCTCTAAAGCTAAAGGTGCCGCCTGCTACGTAAAAAAACTTTAAATGAGTTTCTAAGGTAAAGTGATAATTATGAGAATTGCCTTCATTGCCAAAGCCCAGATCGTCAATGGGAAAAAAAGAGCTGTTACTGTACTGCCAGAAACCAGGCGTAACTTCAGTCATTTCCAATTGCATGTTGATTGAAGTGTTTACCCCGTCAACATTTTTATACCACTGGTTAAAGTTATCTGGGCCATGAGTGGTACGAGTACCTTCATCGCCGTGGGCATAAACAGGGCGGCCATCGCTGCCTAAATCGGTTTCTACAATGCCCCGTTCGCTGCCTACTTCATTTTCAAAATCGTCATGGCTGTCATGAAAATCTCGAATCACCACAGGAATTTGACGAACGCCGTTATAGGGGTCTACACACTGGCAAATTTCATCGTAATCGGATGGGCTATCGGCAATTAGAGTTGTAGCGGTGCCTAATAGGATTAAGGATACCAATGCATAGGCAGAATATGTGTTCATTGGTTGCTCCTAGTAGATGAATGATGAAAGTATTTTACCCTGCTTAAATGCGCAGTTCTGGGACTTTCATCTGTTTTTGCATATGTTCGCGGTAATAACTCTGTTGCTTCCTGCATCATCGATTCACCTCGAATTACTGGTTTTAAAAGAAGGCTGTGACGCCTGTGCTAAACTCTAAGTTGTGGGTACGTTTTTTAGAGCCAATGGCTTCAGACTCAAAGCTGTGATCTCTGAAATCTACACTCACGGTTAACCAATCGCGCAAAATAATACGATAGCCGCTGCCGATGGTCACTGTGAAGTAATTGTCATCTGCAAAATTGGTGTTACCAGCTCCTGCTACCAAGTAAAAAGCGCTGTTGTAAGTATGGTTTTGACTTACAAAAGTTTCCCCCGGAAATACGTTGTAACCCACTAACAGATCATAATATTTATAGTCTCTGTCTGTAATTAAACTATCACCATCTAGCGCCAACTCTTCATAAGGGGTTTTACCCGCAGTGGCTTGCCCATAGTTGAACTGCAAAAAGAAATCTTCAGTAGCATGAAAGGAACCTTTAAGCCCTGTTACTGTAGTACTGCCAAAATCTTCTATAGACAGCAAACCTATGTAAGCGCCCACTTCAAAAAATTCAGTATCAATTTGCGCTTCGTATACTTCTCGCTGTACCCGGTCTGGCTCTACTACCACAATGGGTTTAATCTCCACTTCGCCATCATTTTCTATGGCTTGGCTTATGTTGCTACCTAATAGTAACAAAGGAATTAAAAGAAACTGCTGAAACCTAATCGCCATGCTGTATTACTCACTGAGCCGTTGTCGCCACTAAAATAAACTTTTCTGTATTCACCACGTACTACAAAGTTAAGGCCTATGTAGTAATTGATGCCCACGCCGCTAAATTCGTATTCGGTGTGAACACTATTATTTGCTCCCACCACTCCTTTTGATTTTTGCTTCCAATCTTGTTTTCCCACTCCTTTACTAATAAAGGGAGAAAACGCCCAACTTTTAATGGGTTCTACTAAAATATTCAGTCCGTAGCTAATGCCGTCATATTGATCATCAAATATCTGACCATACTCAGCTTCAACACCCACAAAGCTCATTAATCTAAAACCTGCCATTAGTGTGGCCGTATCGGCATTTTCTTGCTGCCCTAAAGCAAACCCCACACGCGCCTTTTGGGCAAGGAAGTCACCGTGCTGAACATCAGGTAACGCCGCTGGTAGGCCGGTAGGGGCAATGGTTCTCGCCAGCCCCTGCTGCTTGACCCAGCCTTCACGTTGGCGCCGGTCACTGACGTAATACCAATTACTGCGGCGTTTTAACACCGTAACAGGCTGGCCTTTTTCAATGACGTAGAAAATGGGGTAACCACGGCCAGGCCCAGTATGAAGCTCTAGATATGTATCAATCACCGTTAAGGAGACAAGAGGGCGCGGGGCTTCTTGTGATTCTTCAGGCTCTATAATGTCGGGGGTTTGTGGTTCTTGGGCTATTAGTGGGGCACTTTGCCCCATAGTGGTCAAAAAACAAACAGATAAAAGCAAACGTAACATAAAAACCGCTATTCCAGTTTGGGCATAAACACGCTTATAAAACTCATAATGCCAAAATAATGATGGAGCTTATTATAGGCCTGAATTTCAAAGGCTTCTGTGGTGACGTCAGCGATTAGGGTGTGACCTGCTTCACCTTTATGAAAAGTAATAAATATTTAAGCCAGAGTTTTGCCTTGTAAGATCTAAAGTTACAAAGTGTTAGACCGATAATTTGAACTACTGCCGATTATTTTTTCCAAAAACTTGGATAATGCACTCACTAAAAGACGGCTATGAACGAGTTTAATTCTGTCCGTAATTCCATTTTTAAATCTTTAAAGATCATACCAAACGGAATCAGCTCACATGCCGCACATCAAAATATCACAGTGCAGGAATCAGAAATGAGAACAATCGGTACACTGGGTATAATGAAAGTTATAGCTATACTAAGTATTCTACTTTCAAGCTTTGTCCACGCTCAAGATCAGTCCATTGATTTTGCGAAAGAGGCTCGTCAAAAAAGTGCTCAAAATGCACTTAATACAGTTAAAAATCTTTCTAAAGAAATTCAAACTCTAAAAGCCAGTGTTGTGGATTTAAATAAAGATTTAAGGTTAATGGAAGAAGAGTTGCTTTTCCCTTCCAGTACCCAGGCCAGTATTTTTGTGTCATTAGATATAGGCACCTTCTTTACCCTAGAAAGCATTAAGCTAAAAGTAGATGGAAAGCAGGTGGCAACCCATCTATATAGTGAAAAGCAACGACAAGCTTTGGCTCGTGGTGGCGTACAGCGTTTACATCTAACCAATTTAAATCAAGGTTTACATAAAGTGTCGGCCTTTTTTACAGGGCTTGGCCCCAATGGTCGTCCTTATAAGCGCGCCACTGAACTGGAATTTAGTAAAGGTTTAGGTAGTCAGTATATTGAATTAGCCATTATTGATGATATGGCGAAACAAGAACCCATATTTACCATTAAGAATTGGTAACTATGAAAAACACTCTTCAATTTTTTTTGTCATTGTCCATTTTGTTACTGTGCGTAAATAGCCAGGCAAGTCAGGTCAAAGATTTAAAGTACGGCACCATATTGTTTGATTACTATCAGCAAAATTATTTTTCGGCATTGGTCGGTTACGAGTACGCAAAAACTAAAAAAGAGTTTGTTCACAACGCAGATCAAGCCCGACTTCTAAAAGGAGGGATGGCATTATCTTATGGGCTACCAGATGACGCTCAACAAGTTTTTGCTGATTTGTTAGATCAAAATGTCGCCCCCGATACCCGGAACCAAGCCTGGTTTTATTTGGCCAAAATGTATTATTACAAAGGTGATGTATTACAGGCATCTCGAAGTTTGTCGAATATACAAGGTGATGTGCCTGGCGATATTCATCAAGAATTTAATTATTTAGCCACACTGATTAATATCCAGAATAAGCATCTAGTAAGTGCTGAAAAAGCCATTGGCATTGCTGCTAAAGGCAGTGTGTATGAAAGCTACTTAATTTTTAATTTGGCCGTGACTCAATTGGCTAATGGGCAAACTCAAGAGAGCCTGATTAATTTACAAAAAGTAGTGGAATACAGTCAAAATCATCCTCAGGAAGAATTTGCCGTACTGGCCGATCGTGCTAAGCAGGCCATGGCCCATATCAGTGTTGAAAATAATGATCTCAACCAAGCGTGGCTGCATTTACAAAATGTTCGCACCACAGGTCTTTACAGTAATCGTGCTTTATTAAGTTATGGCTGGACGGCCATAAAGCTAAAGCATTTTAATAAAGCCATTCCGGCATTGAAGGCACTTAATAAGCGCTCTATTAGTATTGCCGAAGTGCAAGAGGCGAAAGTTTTATTAGCCCACTTATATGAGCAAAAGGGTGCCTCTCGGCAAGCGCTAAAGCAGTACTTGTTGGCACAAAATTCTTTTGATGAAGGTTTAAGTGCTATCAAGGGCGCACGTAAAGTGATTGCGGGGCAACGTATCCCTGAAGAATTTGTTTTAAATTTAGAAGCCATGATGGATGAAACAGATTGGTATGGCAGTGAGCCAAGCTTAGATTACAGTAAATTAACGCCCTTCTTAATTGAGTTAATGTCTAGTAACCCATTTCACAGTGTGATTAAAGAGCTGCGAGATTTATATGCGTTGCGCAACAATCTTGTGTACTGGGAACATCAAGCAAAAGAACATCAATTAATTATTAAGCACCGCCAACAAGGTTGGAGCAGTAAGGATCTGAATAAATTTGTGAAGCGTAGTGTGGCAAAACAAAAAAATCTAGAAGAGGCCATAAGTGATTTACGCCTTCACACTAAAACCTTGGATGTAAAAGAGCAAAAGCGTTTTAAAAGTTTATTAACTGCCACCGCTCGTGATTTTGAATACCTAGACGACAAAATAGAAAAAATTAAAGAAATTAAAGAACCATATCGCCAATCAGAAAAACAAGTGATTTGGGCAAAATCTTTACATAAACGCATCAATGAAAAAATAGGCACCACCAATCATCTTATTAAAAAGCTCGAAAATGTAATGAGAATAGTGGTGAACGCTGAATTGGATAATCACCAAGAGCGTATGACGTATTATTTAGCGCAAGCAAAATTAGGCAAGGCTCGTCTTTACGACCAAACCCTTTACCAAATAGAAGACGATGCCATGAAAAATAGCGGAGTGCAGTGAACATGAATTTAAAGCCGAGTTTTATATGGCTAGTGCTAGCGCTATCTATTGGGGGGTGCAGTTCTCAAGGAACCATCGCTGATCTTCAAGATGACGATAGCGAAGCCGACAAGGCGCTTGATTTTAAAAATCTAGACCATCAGCAAGTTCGTGCCGAGTATAAAGAATTATTAGATTTGGTGGATGATCAATATTTAAAAGAACAAATACAGCGCCGCATGGCTGGCGTGCAAATGTTAGAAAGTGATGATATTCAAACTCGCCCTAAATCGGCTCCTAAGCAAGGGTATTATCAAGACGCCATAAAAAGCTATGTGGATATCTTAGAGAAGTACCCTAATAGCCCAGATAATGCAGAGGTGTTATACCAGCTTGCCAAGGCCTATGATGTGGAAGGACAATCTAGGAACTCTAGAAAAATGCTAGAGCGCTTAGTGGAGCGTCACCCTTATTTCTCCAATATGCCTGAGGTGTATTTTCGCCTTGGGGATAATTATTACAATTCGTCTGAATACGCTAAAGCGCAAAATGCCTATTATCAAACCACCATTAGTGATGGTGGAAAGCTGCTGCTAAACAGTCATTACATGTTGGCTTGGTCTATGTATAAGCAAGGAATTTATCATAAGTCCATTAATCACTTTGCGGTTGTGCTAAATGACTTATTAGCAGCTCAACTAAATGGCCGCGCACTTAACAAAATAGAGCAAGGCCTGATAAAAGATACTTTGCACAGTATGAGTCTGGCATTGGTCAACCTTGGTGGGTCTAAGGCCATTGAAGATATATCTTTGTTGGAAAATAAACCTTTCATTTGGCGCTTGTACAGTAACCTTGCTCAATTCTTTATTGAGAAATCACGATTTGATGACAGTGCAGTGACTTATCGTGACTTCATAAAAAGCCATCCTTTGAGTGAACATGCTGCCTCATTTCAAGTTAAGCTCATTTCGGCTTATGACAAGGGTCAATTTCCAGAGCTGGTGCTAACAGAAAAAGAAAAATACACCAACCTATATGGCCCTGCATCAGACTACTATCGTGCACATCCTAATATGCAAGGTGAAATTAATGCCGTTCTTAAAGGCTATTATGTGGAGCTCGCGAGTTTCCATCACAGTAAAGGTCAGGTGGCCGCTAAAAAAGCCTCTGAAAAAGCAAAGCACTTAAAAGTAGTCGCACAGCAATCTCTTAATAAGGCTACCGATTTTTATGGTCGTTACATTGAATTGTTCAGTGAAGATAAAACCCTAGCTTCGCTTAGGTATAAAAAGGCCGACGCTCACTTTGAAAATCATCAGTTTGATTTAGCCGCTACCGAATACACCCTAGCTGCCTATGGTGGTGCGACCAATAAAACCTCTAATAAAGCCGCGTATGCCAGCATCGTTGCATTTCAAAAACACATTGAAGTATTAACTAAGGCGCAAGCCACAGAAGATGAAATAAACAAATGGCATGCCTTATCGCTAGAAAGCATGTTGAAATTCTCAAAAGTTTATCATCAAGACAAGCGCTCTATTGCGGTATTAACCAATGCGGCTCAGGCCATGTTTGCGTTAAAGCAATTTGATCGTGCCATTGATGTAGCTTCTAATTTGATTGAAAACACCCCTAAGATTAACCATAAACTTAAGCAAACCGCATACGGAATTATTGCTCACTGCTATTTCCAGAAAATGGAATATTCCTTAGCCCAAAGCAATTATTTATTGCAGCGTAAAAATACCGATAAAAAATCGCCAGAATACTTGGTGATTGGAAATCAAATAGCGGCGTCTATTTATAAAAAATCTGAAGTATTTAAGAGTAACAATCAGAATAAATTGGCCATTAAAGAACTGCTGAGCATTAAAAAAATATCGCCAAAATCAACCATTCGAGTATTAGCTCAATATGACGCAGCAATATTGATGTTGCAGGAAAAAGACTGGGATGGCGCCATTACAGAATTAGCCCTACTGAAAGTGCAGGCTCCAAAGCATGAGCTTGCGGTGCAATTTCCTAGAAAGCTGGCTTTCGCTCATGAGAAAAAACAAGATTGGAAAAAAGCCGCACAAGCGTATTTGCAGCTATCTGTTCATGACAAAGATACTGCCATTCGTCAAGAAGCGTTATTTATCGCGTCAGGGTTATTTGAGAAAATTGGTGACGACGATAAAGCCATTGAGCTATATCGTGATTATGCACACAAATATGAGCAGCCGTTTGATAATAGAATGGAGGCACGTTTTCATTTAGCTAGCCTTTATGAAAAGAAAAAGGATTATACTCGCCAGTTATTTTGGTTGCGCCGTGTTGTAGATGGTGATCATAAGGCCGGTGATCAGGGAACCGAGCGCAGTCATTGGTTAGGGGCTTGGGCTAACGCTAAATATGGAGATTACTTTGCTTGGGAGTTTTCACGTCGTAAATTGAGAATGCCCATTGAACAAAGTTTACTTAAAAAGAATGGCTATTTAAATGATGCTACCAAGCGATACGAGATGGCAGCCAACTATGGCATTTTAGAATTTGTAAGTATGTCTAGCTTCAAAATAGCGGACATGTATGAGCACTTTGCTAACGAGTTGAGTCATCCACCGATTCCTAAGGGCATGGGAGCGCAAGATAAAAAAATGTATAAAGAAATACTCTCTCAACAGGCCGAGCCCATGTATTCCCAAGCCAGTGCGGTCTATCAGGGGAATATCGACTTAAGTTGGCAGGGGCACTTTAATGAATGGATTGATAAAAGTTTCACAGCCATGCGACGCTTACAACCTGTGCGATTCAATAAAGTAGAAGAAGTAGCGAGGTACGGTGATGAAATTCGTTAATCAAGCCATTTTATTGGTGTTAGTACTAACCCTAGCGGCTTGTGCTGGTCAGGTTAGAAAGCCTCTGGATAATGCAAAGGTTAGTTTAAAAGAGACCTTGCAATATATCCCACAACAGTCCTTCGATGATAAGGGTCTGTTGCAAGATTACGTGCCTCAAGAAAATCCTTATCTATTGGTTGATAGTAAAATCGATAAAGGCTCTGTACTGCTGTTTATTGAAGCCAAAAAAGCTAAGCGAAATAAAGATTTTAAAACGGCTACTCAAAAGCTGTTGGTAATCACCCAAAAAGACACCAGTATTTCCGGGCCATGGGTAATGCTTGGGGACATTAAATTTGAAAATAAGCAATATAAGGAAGCCAGTGCTGACTATCATAAAGCCTTAGAAATTAATCCTGAAAATGTAAATGCTTATATTGCATTAGCAAGAGTGCAGCGTGTTTTAGGGCAGTTTAATTTAGCTCAAAATACCTTAGAAAAAGCACTTCTGTTATGGAAAGACTTCCCAGAAGCTCATTTGAATTTAGGCATCCTTTATGATGTGTATTTAAATCAGGCTAAAAAAGCCCAGCAACATATGGAAGCGTATTTATTTTTAACACAATATAGAAGTGTTGAAGTAAAAAAATGGCTGCAAGAAGTGCAATCGCGTACAGGCATTACCGAGAGTTTTATTGAAAAGAAAATCGCTAAAACCAAGTCAACTACTTCTAGTTCAGTGCCTGTTGCCACACAGCCAAATATTTCAACCAGCACTCAGGGGTCATGATGAAAAAGCTACTGATCATTTCAATTTTAGCCAGTGGCAGTGTGTTGGCTCAAGAACCCATTAAACTTGAAACGCATTTTGTGGGTGATAAAGAGCAACCTGCAGTGAGTTATTTCATGTCCTGGCAAGGCCCAGGAAGTAACGACAAGCTTTACCGAAATCAAGAAGATAAGTACGAAAAAAGCATTGATACGGTGGATCGCGATGTGATGCTGCGCTCCATGAGAATCTATGAAGAAATGAATTTGGAAGGAAGCAACTGATTAACGCTAATGAATAGCCAATTGGTTGATGTGATTTTTTAAATAATTCAAAACATGCTTATTAAGCATGTGAAATAAATATTAGAGGGTTAGGTATGGAGTTTTTAACAGGTGTAACTAAGTTTTTTCAAGATGGTGGTATTTTTATCTACCCTATTGCTTTGGTGTTGGCCATAGGAGTGGCCATCAGTCTAGAGCGCTGGCGTTTTCTTAATATTGAAAAGAAGCGTAATTTAAAAGCGTTTGATGATTTTTTACCGCTTTTGCGCACCGATGATCATGAAAAAATGACCTTGTTTACTCGTGACAGTACCGCTCCTGTGGCGCGCATGATTGGTTGTGGTTTAGATATGATGAAAGTCACTAAGCAAAGGGCTGATGTTGAACAGGCCATGAGTGAGGGCATGATGGAAACCGTACCGCGCTTAGAGCAGCGCACAGGGTATCTAGCGGTATTGGCTAACGTGGCCACATTGCTTGGTTTATTGGGTACCATTATTGGTTTGATTGCTGCTTTTACAGCGGTGGCCAATGCAGATCCCGCCGAAAAATCTAAGTTATTGTCATTGTCTATTTCGGTGGCCATGAACACTACCGCCTTTGGTTTGATTGCCGCCATACCTTTATTGGTGACTCACGCTATATTAACCAATAAAACCAATGCCATTATCGGCAGCATTGAAATGGCTGGGGTTAAGTTCTTGAATGTCATGACTTTAAACCGTGCTATTGAAGCGGGCATGCCAAAAGCGAAGTAATAATTATGAGCTTTAAAATAAAACGTAAAGGCACAGACGACGCTGAAATAGACGTTACCAGTTTCATGAATTTAATGATTGTACTGGTGCCTGTATTGCTAATGAGCATGACCTTTACAAAAATTACCGTAATGGAAATTAACTTGCCTGAACTGGCAGGGGGCGGGGCTAGCAATTCATTAAGTCAGTCCCAGCTAGAAGTGATGGTGCGCAATAACGGCATTAAAGTGTATTTTCCAGCAGGCTCACTTATTAAGGATATTCCCTTGTTAGAAGGGGATGTTCAGGATTTTAATATGCTATCGCAAGTATTAAGAAGCCTAAAAGATAAGGTCAATGATAAGCGCGATGCCTTGGTGTTGTCGGCTCCTGATCTTAATTATCAAACCTTAATCAATACCATGGATACAGTGAAGTCTTATCGTACTGTGGTGGCAGCAAGTCTTGTGGAGGTGGAATTATTTCCAGAAATCTCCCTTGGCGATGCTGACAAGAAATAGGTAAGCATTATGGCGATTCAAGGCACAGTACTCGATAGACGTGACAAGGCTAAAAAAGCCGCTGGCTTAAACCTAGTGTCTTTAATGGATATTTTTACCATCTTGGTGTTTTTCTTATTGATGAACAGCGGTGACAGCCAAGAAATTGAAAAAGCCACTTTCATTTCTTTGCCCGACTCTCAAGCATCTAGCTCATTTCAAAATGATTTATTAATTTTTGTGGGTGATGACTACATTAGCATTAATGATGAAAATATCATCAGCTTAACGGAAGTAGATAAACTTAAAGGCAAGACGGTTGAAGCGTTAGCCAAGGTATTAAATAGTTATGCACAAGAGCAGGGTGAGCTGACTAAGTTTGAAAAAAATAACGGTCGCTCTGTCACCATTATGGGTGATCAAGAAGTGCCGTATTTAATACTGAAAAGTGTCATGGCCACCTGCAGTCAGGAAAATTTCAGAGACATTGCCTTGGCGGTTAACCAAGTGATAAATGGCGTAGTGGAGGTTAGTTACTAATATGAATGCCACTAACCTAGATTTTCCAGCAGACAATGGCCCATTGGATCACCTTGCGCTTGATATGGTGTTGCCTTGGCATGAGCATGCCGAGCAACAGGAAAAGTTTAAAGGGCTTATTAAAAAGGTCATTGCACCCTTCATGGCCTTTTTACTGATCATGCCTCTTTTACCTGACTTTACGGCTGAGAAAGAAGTAATCAAAAAAGTGGTCACAAAGGTGATTCTTGATCCGCCTAAAATAGAACCCTTACCTGAGCCTGTTGATACTGCCAAACCACAGCAACAAAAGCTGGCTAAAGCTAAGCCGCTTGCTCCTTCCAAGGTGGGCACTAAAGATGGGCAAACCAATTTGGCTTCGCTTTCTCAACAGCTTAATGCCATGCGTAATTCAGTTAATTTATCTAAGTTACAAAAGAAAAATGTGTTTGTATCAAACAGTGGCAGCGTTAAGCAAAGTAGTCGTGCGTTGCTGGGTAAGAAGAATGCCACCACGTCAAGCGGCGGTCTTAAATCCAGTGATGTAACCGTGAATGCAAGAGGGGTGGCCATGATGGAGCATCAATCTACCACCATAGATAACCCTGTGGCGGCTATTAATCTGCCTTCTAAAACCCAGTTCTACGACCCTAAGAAGCAAACCCGTAGCGGGCAAAGCATTCGCCGTACGGTAGAACGAGCTAAAGGGTCGTTGTTTGCTTTATACAATAAAGCGCTGCGCTTAAACCCTAATTTAGCAGGGCGCTTTGTGTTTAGTTTTCAGGTGGCGGGTTCAGGAAAGATAAGTCAGGTAAAGCTCATTACTAGTGATTTAGATGATAAAAAACTAGAGCGAGCGCTACTGGAAAAGATACGCGCCATTGAGTTTGAAAAGGAAGATGTTGATTCAGGCAGTTTCGAATACACCTTCGATTTCTTACCGTCTTAAACCAATATAGAAACTAAAGTTAACATAAAAGTGCAAGGAAGCACTTACATACACTTTAAAAATGATGCTCTCGGCTGAGAGCAGGTACTTACATACTGTCATCACCTTATGTTATCACCACTTAAAAATGTGATAATTTTAAAATGGAAATTGGTCAGCTTTTCAGTTTTTTTAGAAGTGCTTCAATAACATATTCCCACCTAATAAACGTATAGTTTTGGTTTGAACTTCATCACAGTTTGTATCATTTTTGTGTCTTTAGTTGCATTAATGTACAGGACTGTGACCATGCTGGCGTTCTGTAAATTTCTAATCTGAGACAATAGCTCCAAGAGTAAATTGGAGTACTGCCACATGAGCAGTTTGTTA
>CAJXRF010000105.1 GCA_913058575.1 uncultured Bermanella sp. | reverse complement strand
ACATCCTGCATATCATACAAACCATTTGGCTGATCATTTACCCAAAGTGCAGCACGTATGGCCCCTTTTGCAAAAGTCATACGGCTTTGTGCTTTATGGGTAATTTCCACACGCTCACCTTCTGTGGCAAACATCACTGTGTGGTCACCCACCACGTCACCGCCACGAATGGTTTGAAAACCAATCTCTTTATGAGGGCGTGCGCCGGTTTGACCTTCACGACCATAGTTGGCTACTTCGTTTAAGTCCCAACCCATGGTTTCAGCCACCACTTCGCCTAAACGTAAAGCGGTGCCTGAGGGGGAATCTACTTTGTGCTTGTGATGCATTTCTATTACTTCAATGTCGCTTTCTTCACCCATAACAGAAGCCGCCATGCGCAATAGATTTAAACAAAGGTTTACGCCCACAGAATAGTTAGGAGCAAAAACAATTTTCATGTCGGCAGCTGCACCACTTAACTCGGCTTTCTGTTCATCCGTTAAACCCGTGGTACCAATAACAATGCCTTTACCAGCTTCTTTACAAACTTTGATATTTTCCATGGTAGCCGCTGGGCTGGTGAAATCGATCAACACATCAAAATCATTTAAAGAGGCATTTAGATCACTCACCAAAGTCACATTTAGCTTTTTACCCAAACCTGCCATTTCGCCAGCATCACTGCCTAATAACGAATCATTCGCCAATACAACAGCAGCCCCTAACTGAGCGCTTTCGGCCTGTTCGGTAGCCTCAATTAAAATTCGGCCCATGCGGCCAGCGGCACCCATAATAGCAATACGTGTCATGACTTTACCCATACTTTATTTATTGTGCGCATTTTACGCAAAAGGCCACAAAAAGCCATGAAGCTTAGTGCAGCCTTTCCTTTACCTATGCTGAAAAATACTAACCCGTCGTATTATTCAAAAAAGGTTTTTACGTTTTCAAACCAGCTTTTCTTTTTTGGGCTGTGTTTTTCACCCTTCAAAGACGCTTGGAATTCACGCAATATTGCTTTTTGCTTGTCGTTCAGTTTCACCGGTGTTTCCACCATAACTCGGCATAACAAATCACCTGTGGCACCACCACGAACAGGCACAACGCCTTTGCCGCGTAAACGGAATAACTTACCGCTTTGAGTTTCCCCAGGAATTTTTAAATTCACGCGCCCATCAAGGGTAGGCACTTCAATCTCGCCACCCAAGGCTGCATCGGCAATGCTTATGGGCACGTCGCAATACAAGTTACGGCCATCACGTTCGAAAATGGCGTGTTCTTTAATGTGGGTTTCCACATACAAGTCGCCTTTCGGACCGCCACGGGTACCCGCTTCCCCTTCGCCTGTTAAACGAATACGGTCGCCGTTATCAACGCCCGCAGGCACTTTAACGCTTAGGGTTTTGGTTTCTTCTTTAACCCCTTGGCCATTACATGAGTAACAAGGGTCTTTAATAGTAGATCCCTGACCACGACAAGTAGGGCACGCCTGCTGTACAGAGAAGAATCCCTGCTGCATACGAACTTGCCCTTGGCCATGACATGTACCACAGGTCACAGGCTTGCTGCCGTCTTTGGCACCGGTTCCGTGGCAAGTGTCGCATTCGTTTAAAGTAGGAACGCGAATCTTAACTTCCGCACCCTTAACTGCTTGCTCAAGCGTTAGCTCTAGGTTGTATTTTAAATCGCTGCCCCGTTGTGGGCCATTTCGTTGCTGGCGTCCGCCACCAAAGATATCGCCAAACACGTCGCCAAATACATCGCTGAAATTACCGTTACCGCCACCGCCGCCAAAGCCGCCACCAGCAGAGCCATCCACACCAGCGTGACCATATTGGTCGTAAGCTTGGCGCTTAGAGTCGTCGCTTAGAATTTCGTAAGCTTCGGTGGCTTCTTTAAATTTTGCTTCACTTTCTTTGTCATCCGGATTTCTGTCCGGGTGATGCTTCATGGCCAGTTTACGATACGCGCGCTTGATGGCTTTTGCGTCGTCGCCTTTACTGGCCCCTAAAATTTCATAATAATCACGTTTAGACATAGTTCTTTACGCTTTGTTGGATAATGTATTTAGACGCAAGACGGGAGATGAAGGCTTTCACCCGCATCTCCCGTCTTTTATCTAGCGTATTACTTGTTGTCTTTTACTTCTTCAAACTCAGCATCTACAACGTCATCTTGAGGAGCGGCTTGTTCGCCACCTTCTTGACCCGCTGCTTCACCAGCCGCTGCTTGCTCGGCATACATTTTCTGAGCAAGACCAGAAGACGCTTCTGTTAACGCAGTGGTTTTCGCTTCGATTTCTTCTTTGTCGTCGCCTTTTAGAGCTTCTTCCAAATCAGTAATGGCTGCGTTAATAGTCGTAGTTTCTTCTTCAGTGGCTTTATCACCGGCTTCTTCTAAGGTTTTCTTAGTGGCGTGAATCATGCCATCAGCGGTGTTACGAACCAAGATCATTTCTTCAAATTTCTTATCGGCTTCAGCATTTGCTTCGGCGTCTTGTACCATTTGTTCAACTTCTTCATCGCTCAAACCAGAAGAGGCTTTAATGACAATAGACTGCTCTTTGCCAGTGGCTTTATCTTTAGCACCTACGTGTAGGATACCGTTAGCATCAATGTCGAATGTTACTTCGATTTGAGGCTGACCGCGTGGCGCTGGTGGAATGTCGGCAAGATCAAAACGACCCAAAGATTTGTTATGGCTGGCTTGCTTACGCTCACCTTGAACCACGTGAATGGTTACAGCGCTTTGGTTGTCATCCGCAGTTGAGAAAGTCTGAGACTTCTTAGTTGGGATGGTGGTGTTTTTCTCGATCACGTGAGTCGCTACGCCACCCATGGTTTCGATACCCAAAGAAAGAGGCGTAACGTCTAGTAGTAGAACGTCTGTTACGTCACCAGAAAGTACCGCCCCTTGAAGTGCTGCACCCATGGCAACGGCTTCATCTGGGTTTACATCTTTACGTGGCTCTTTACCAAAGAAGTCAGTTACAGAAGACTGAACCAAAGGCATACGTGTTTGACCACCTACCAAGATAACGTCATCAATTTCAGAGGCTTTAAGGCCGGCATCATCAAGGGCAATTTGACAAGGCTTAAGGGAGTTCTTAACCATGTCTTCAACCAAAGATTCAAGCTTGGCACGAGTAATTTTTACATTTAAGTGCTTAGGACCAGTGGCATCAGCAGTAATGTAAGGCAAGTTCACTTCGGTAGAAGTAGCAGAAGATAATTCAACCTTGGCTTTCTCAGCAGATTCTTTAAGACGTTGCATAGCAAGAGGATCGTTATGAATGTCTACGCCAGATTCTTTCTTAAATTCTTCAACCAAGAATTCAATAAGACGTAAATCGAAATCTTCGCCGCCTAGGAAGGTGTCACCGTTAGTGGCCAATACTTCAAACTGTTTTTCGCCATCTACGTCGGCTACTTCAATGATAGAGATATCGAAAGTACCACCACCAAGATCGTATACCGCGATAGTACGGTCAGAGTCTACTTTATCGATGCCGTAAGCAAGAGCAGCAGCAGTTGGTTCGTTAATAATACGTTTTACTTCAAGACCGGCAATTTTACCTGCATCTTTAGTGGCTTGACGCTGTGCATCGTTGAAGTAAGCAGGAACCGTTACAACCGCTTCAGTTACTTTTTCGCCCAAGAAATCTTCGGCGGTTTTTTTCATTTTCTTCAAAACTTCAGCAGAGATTTGTGGTGGCGCGTATTTTTCGCCCTTCACTTCAACCCATGCATCACCGTTATCGGCTTTAGCAATTTTATAAGGCACCATTGAGATGTCTTTTTGAACTACTTTGTCTTCAAAACGACGACCGATTAAACGCTTAATAGCAAAAAGGGTATTGGTTGGGTTAGTCACCGCCTGACGCTTTGCAGACTGGCCTACTAAGATTTCGCCATCTTCAGCATAAGCGATGATAGAAGGGGTTGTACGATCACCCTCAGCGTTTTCAATTACGCGTGTTTTGTCGCCGTCTAGTACAGATACACAAGAGTTAGTTGTGCCTAGATCGATACCAATGATTTTACCCATGCTTATTCTCCAATTTTCTCTGTCGAGAGCGGGGCGCTGGCCCCTTTATCAATTTAGGGGCTAGCCCCTGCGCCCTAAGGCTGGTTATTTTTTAACTTAACCCTTTAATGGGTCTGGTTATTATTAATTCAAGTGACAAAAACAGTAATTTTTACGCTTTTTCGTCAACTTTAGGTGCCGCTTTAGAAACCACTACCATGGCTGGACGTAATAAACGGCCATGGTTGGTGTAACCCTTCTGAACCACGTTTAGAACCGTGTTAGGCTCAGCGTCTGGTGCATCTACCATGCTGATGGCTTGATGCAAATCAGGGTCAAATGGGTGACCTTCTGGATCAACCATCTCTACTTTAAATTTGGCCAAGCTATCGACTAAACCTCTTTGGGTCATTTCAACCCCTTCAAGAAAAGGCTTAACCACTTCGTCATCTGGGGCTGAGGCAATGGCGCGCTCTAGGTTATCCACAACAGATAGCAATTCACGGGCAAACTTCTCAGTACCAAATTTATGAGCTTTCTCAACATCCAGCTCGCATCGGCGACGCATGTTTTGTACATCAGCCTTGGCGCGCATGGTTTCAGCTTTAAGCTCTGCATTTTCAGCCATTAACTTTTCATCAGCGGTTTCAACCGCTTCAAGTACCTCTACTGTTTCTTCAGTAGCTTGCTCTTGGCTATCTAACTCTGCATTTTCCACGTCTTGAGTGGTGTTTTCTTGATCTGACATATGTCACTCCAAACTTTCTAACAATTCTAATTAAGCTGGCACTGTATATGGGGATGGAAAAAACAGTTTCAAGAGACTTTACAACGTCAATTTTTACTGTACATTTAAACACATGTATAAACATACAGGTAAATGACGATGCTGACTCATATATCAATTAAGGACTTCACCATAGTCGACACCCTTGAATTGGACTTAAGCCAAGGGTTTACAGCGGTTACCGGAGAAACCGGTGCTGGTAAATCGATCATGCTAGATGCCCTCGCCTTGGCGACTGGCAGTAAGAGCGATGCCAAACAGGTGCGCCCTGGAGCCAGTAAAGCCGAAATTTATGCCTGCTTCGAATTCAGTGCTAAAAGCCCTATTAAAAAATGGCTTAAAGATAATGATATGGTGGGCGATCAAGGTCAGGTGATCCTGTCTCGTATTATCACCCACGAAGGCCGTAGCCGAGGCTACATCAATGGCCGTCCAGCCCCTCAACAACAACTTAAAGACCTAGGGGCTATGTTGTTGGACATTCATGGCCAGCACGCTCATCAAGCCCTATTACAAAAAGACAGCCCACGCACTCTTTTGGATAATTTTGGCAAATATCAAAGTTTATTAGACGACACCAAAAGCAGTTACCAGCATTGGCAGTCGTTAAAAAATCGCGTGGATCAACTGCAAAATCAAAGTGATGATATTCAGGCTCGAGTGCAATTATTAGAATACCAAGTACAAGAAATGGATTTACTGGATTTACAAGCAGGTGAAGTGGAAGGGCTAGAAGCCGAACAAAAGCGTTTGGCTAATGCCGAAGGGCACCTATTAAATGCTCAACAAGCTTTGCATTTATGCCAAAACGATGAAGACCAGCTAGACGCCTACCAGGCCATTCAACACGCGTTACAAAAACTCGACCCATTGCTCGACAGCACTCCAGCATTGGCTTCAACTCACGAGCTATTAAATCAAGCGTACGTAATTATTGAAGAAGCCAGCAGCGAGCTTTGCCAATACATCAATAGTTTTGAGATTAACCCTCAACGTCTTCAGCAAGTAGAGGAGCGCTTAAACGCCATCTATGAGCTAGCCCGCAAGAATAAAGTGAAGCCTGAAGATTTGAACGAACTGCAAAACAACCTTAAAGAAGAGCTGGCCCGTATTAATGGCCAAGATCAGTCTTTAGAAGATTTGTTAATTCAATTATCACAAGCCGAACAAGCATTTAATCATTTAGGGCAAGAGTTAACACTTGCCCGTAAAAAAGCGGCTGAAAAGTTATCTACCGACCTCATTAAACAACTCAAGCAATTGGCTTTAAACAAAGCGCAATTAAGCTTTGAGGTAGACCCGCAGCCTATTCATAAAGCGAGTCTGCACGGTTTAGATGACATTCAATTTTTAGTGAGCTTAAACCCTGGGCAACCTTTACAGCCTCTGCATAAAGTGGCTTCTGGTGGCGAGCTGTCGCGCATTAGCTTGGCCTTGCAAATATTAATTCAACAGGGCCCTGAAACGCTTATTTTTGATGAAATTGACGTGGGAGTGGGTGGTGCGACGGCCGAGCGCATGGGTCGCCTGTTAAAGCAGTTAGGTAAAAATAAGCAGGTAATCAGCATTACTCACCAGCCTCAAGTGGCCGCGCTGGGTCATGAGCATTTATTGGTGAACAAACTCAGTGCCAAAAAACAAACCCGCACTCAAATTCGCCACCTAAACCAAGAACAAAGACAGCAAGAACTGGCCCGAATGTTAGGGGGCTTAGAAATTACTGACCTTACCCTAGCCCATGCTACTGACATGCTAGGTGCGGCGCAGGCTTGATTTTAAATTCATCCGCAGTTACGCGGGTAAAAAGACTCTGTGTGGGAGGAGCAAGGATGCATCACAGGTTTTATCCCCATAAAACCTGAATATTACTTAGTATTGGACGTACTAGGTGATGGCTAAAGCTTGGATTCAGGATGAAATCAGGCTTTGGCATATTTATTCAGAATCAATACTCCATAGCGTTTTAAATTCCCCTTAATCTTTAGCGCCTTTAAAGGAATGCCATGTCAGATTTAAAGCCCCAAACAACCGCTTGCTTATGCGGCCAAGTTAAAATTAGGGCAAACAATATCAACCCTAAATTCACTGTTTGCCATTGCTCAACTTGCAGAACATGGGGTGGTGCGCCATTTTTTGCAGTGCAGTGCGGCACGGATGTCACCATACAAGGCAATGAAAACGTTAAGGTGTATAAGTCGTCCGCTTGGGCGTCACGGGGGTTTTGTTCATCTTGTGGCACTCATTTATTTTGCCAATTCAATGAGTCGGGCGAGTACAACATGCCTGTGGGCCTATTTGATAACATCAAAGACTTGCAAATGGATATGCAATATTTTAGCGACCTAAAGCCTGATTATTATGGCTTTACCAATAAGACTAAAGAAATGACGGGAGCCGAAATTCAGGCTTATTTTTCATCTCAGTTGGTATAAAGCTAGGTATGCGTTTCACAGAAGCGGTTTTAGAGTGTATTTACTTAGTAACGGCAGGGGTATTATTGATAGGGGGCTTTTGGTCTGAATTAGCCCTAGAAGGGGCTCCTTCGGCTTTGACCTCCTGTAACGCTTTACCGACTGCATCCTTGCAATCGTGCGTTTCTAGATTTACGTACGCTTTGTACGTAAATTTTATCTTTATTTATTTAGCGATAGGTTTTACGTATAAAACCAGGTTGTGTTCAACCAAGTCGTAACCGTATTCTTCAGCGATTTTATGTTGAAGAATTTCAATTTCTTCGTTCATAAATTCAATAACTTTACCGGTCTCAACACACACCATGTGATCATGATGGCCGCCGCGCTCCAGTTCAAATACAGAGTGGCCGCCATCAAAGTTATGGCGCTCCACCAGGCCTGCGCTCTCAAACTGAGTCAATACACGGTATACCGTGGCAAGTCCCACTTCTTCGTTTGCTTCCATCAAAGCCTTGTAAACATCCTCCGCACTCATGTGAGGTTCAGAAGCTGCTTCAAGTATTTGCAGTATTTTCACTCGCGGCAGTGTCACTTTAAGACCTGCTTTGCGTAATTCGATATTTTCGTCTGCCATGCTGAGCCTTTTGGTCGTTGCGAGCAGCGCAACTTCAGGTATTATGCTTTTAACTAATTATGACGGTTATTGTACATGTTCCGCTTTATTATCACAGCCACTCTTTTGACATTCCTTAGCGCCTGTACCATGCAGGTATACAAGCTTAAAATCCAGCAAGGCAACATAGTTACCCCTGATATGCTGGAGCAACTTAAGCCTGGCATGAGTAAAAACCAGGTGGCCTTCGTTATGGGCAACCCAGTGCTAAAAGACAGCTTCAGTACCCGTCAATGGGACTACCTATACCGCCTTGAGCGTCGTGAAGACAATATTGAACAATACCATATACGGGTATTTTTTGATCAAGGCCAAAAATACAGCCACTACGAGGGTGAATTACCCGAAGAAGAGAAAGAAAAAATCGCCTCTCCTGCTGATGAAAAAACGGGTGAAAACAAGATGGCTGATAAAAAGCCTCAGAAAGCCTAACCAGCAAGTGAAATCAAAAAAGGGCCTGCAGGCCCTTTTTTGATGCTTGGTATTAAACCAAGAGCTTAATCAGCACTTTTCTGTGCATCTTTGGCCGCTGCTTTATCAGCGGCTTTCGCGGCAGAAGCTTTTTCGGCAGCCTTGGCTGCTCGATTGGCTCGGGCCACCATAGGATCAATGGTTAAGGCTCGGTAAATTTCCACCCTATCCATTTCTCGTAATACTTCTTCTTTAGGGCTGCGCACTGCCTTACCAAATAAGCCCATTTTAACGTCTTCTAAAACGATTTCTGGAAATTCATTCACGATGCCCGACAATTCAGCCGCTTGAAATAAGGTCGTGCCCTGCGCCACATGTAGGCAAAGAATGGTTTGCTTGGCAGGGGTAGCGTAAGCCACTTCAACCTGAATTTTGTCTTTCATGGGTTTATTACTCTTTGGAGATATCATTCTGCATTCGCAGTAAAAGCCAAAACGCACACGAATGATACCTGATCTGAGCAGAATCTCTTTATTGAAAAATTAAATATATTCTATTGCCAAGCAAGGTCTTGATAAAAGCCCACTTGGCCAGAATCAGTAAAAACTTTAGCCTTTATATATTTGGTCGGCTCTTTTAACAAAAGCATCTACCATGGTATTGGTGGCTTGCTTGAATATTGGCGTCAGCGTTAATGCTAGAATTTTACCATTCACTTCAAAATCCAATTCAAACACCACTTTACAAGCTTCTTCAGAAAGTGCCTGAAACTTAAACATGCCGTTTAATTTTTTGAAGGGGCCATCAAGGAGTTCCATGCTCATCCAATCAGGGCTTTGCTTGGCATTACGAGTGGTAAAGCTTTGCTTGATTCCGCCTTTTTTAATAGTGAGTCCAGCCACCAGCTCATCATCGCTTTCTGATTGAACGTGGGCATCAATACACCAGGGTAGAAACTCAGGGTAACGCTTAACATCATTTACTAAATCGAACATACGCTGTGCACTGTGCATTACCAATGCAGAGCGTTCTATGTGGGTCATTTACTTGCCAGCCTTAACATTAAAAATTCATAGGGCTGTTTAAAAACCCCATGATACGAGCAGCTAGGAAAAACCTAACATGCTTAAAAACCCTTCTATCAGTCCTGGCCATAAACCATGAACCAGCACCACGGCTACTGCGACAGGCGCGATAAACCGTAAAACGAACAACCATACCTTATACAAGGTTTCACTGCTGCTGCGAATTTCTGCCACCACATCTGACTGACGCATAGACCAGCCCACAAAAATGGCTATAAATAATCCACCTACTGGCAACAAGATATTCGTCGTTAAAAAATCTAAGCAATCAAAAAAGGTTTTGCCGGATATTTTGTAGGAGATGTCATCATGCCCCACATACAGCGCATTCAAGTCAGCCACATTGGCGTACAAGAAAAACTGACTATTAATGACTGAGGCCATGGTTTTATCCCCTTCTATAATAGTTTGCAGTTCATCTACGCTGACAAAAAACTGCCCGTTACTCCACAGGTTAAATGACAACACGGTACCGATGCCCAATACCCAAGCGGCCACCCCAACCCAACTTGCAGCCACTAATCGGCTCACGCCTTTACTCTCTACAGCCCAAGCCACAATAGGTTCCGCTAGAGATATGGAAGAACTCCATGCGGCAAATGCCACCAGTAAGAAAAACAAGGTGCCAAATACAATGCCACCAGGCATATGGCCAAACGCAATTGGCAAAGACTGAAATAATAACCCCGGACCTGAACTGGGCTCTAGGCCATTGGTAAAGACGATTGGGAAAATAATTAACCCCGCTGTTAACGCCACCAGGGTATCTAACACACCCACCATTACCACCGTTTTAGCAATACTGGTATTGCCAGGCATGTACGCTCCGTATGCCATGATGGCCCCCAGACCCAAACTTAAGGTAAAAAAGGCATGACCTAACGCAACAATGAAACTTTCACGAGTTAATTTACTGAAATCGAAACTGAATAAAAAATCAAAACCTTTACTGAACCCTTCTGTATTAAAGGCATAACCCAATAACACCAACAGCAATACAAAAAGCAGCGGCATTAATACTTGAATGGCTTTTTCTAAACCCTTATTTACACCACGGGCCACCACGGCCAACGTAAGCACCATAAAAATAGTGTGCCAGATAATTAAGGTCGAGGGGCTGGAGAGTAAGTTTGAAAAGGCATCACTGGCACCACTGGCGGTAACACCCACAAAGCCACCACTGGCCATAATGGTAATGTAATCTAACGCCCAGCCTGCTATGACAGAGTAAAACGATAAGATTAAAAAGCCAGCTAAGGCCCCCATCCAACCAATACCCACCCAAGCACGGCTACGGTTTTGATCTTTCACTAAGGCCGACATGGTATTAATAGGGCTTTGACGCCCCATGCGGCCCAGCATCACCTCGGCAATCATCACAGGTAAACCAATCATACAAATGCAAAACAGGTACACCAATACAAAGGCACCGCCGCCATTTTCACCTGTGATATAGGGGAATTTCCAAATATTGCCCAAGCCCACAGCCGAGCCTGTGGCGGCTAATATAAACAGCCAACGGCTGCGCCATAAGCCATGAATACTGTTTTGTTCTGCCATGTTTATGCCTTGTTGTTATTATTCAAAAATGGACGGCGCTATTGTCGTAAATTTTGCTTGGTATCTCAAGATAACAAAAGCCAGCGCTGCCATTTTCAAAAAGTGAAGAGAATATTGGATTAAGTTTAGCAGGCACAGCCAATTCGTCATTTTAGCCCCTATCCACTGGGCTAAACTGCCCTTAGAGCCGTATCTTTTTAAATTTTTGATCCCTATAATTGCGCCATGGCAAAATCTAACAAAAAAACGAAAAAACCTTCTGGCTCAAGTATCTGTAAAAACAGACGTGCCAGTCACGACTACCTGCTCGATGATAAAACCGAATGCGGAATGTCATTGCTGGGCTGGGAAGTAAAAAGTATCCGTGCCGGTAAGGCACAGCTCTCTGAAGCTTACGTCATCATTCATCAAGGCGAAGCCTATTTACACGGAGCGCATATTACACCGTTAAATACCGCTAGCACCCATGTAATTTGCGACCCTACCCGTAACCGTAAATTATTACTAAAACGCAAAGAAATAGATAAATTTGAAATGGCATCCAATGCCAAAGGCTACACCCTTGTGGCATTAGAGCTTTATTGGAAAGGTCATCATGTTAAGTGCAAGATTGCCCTAGGTAAGGGTAAACAGGCTCACGATAAGCGCGAAGCCGACAAGCAAAAAGATTGGAACAAGCAAAAAGAAAGCATCATGAAAAAGAACTTTCGTTAGTTCCCATAAAGGCCAGAGTATTCTGGCCTTTATATTTCCCGCTTCCTACTAGTCATTCTTCACACCATTTTATTCGTACACGCCTTAACCAAACAACCCCTTAAGCAGGTTCCTCATGGGCCACCACAAAAGCCATAACGGGTGATCGAACACCAAAGCCACTGCTAAGCGATATGTTTCGCGCCACCACCCACCAATGCCAGCGTCCTTGTGTAAATCCTTGCAAATTGAGTTTCCAAACCCCTTGCCCCACGTACAAAGCACTAAAGGATTGGCTATGAATGCCATCAGGATATTCGATAATAAAAGACACCACCGCCAAACCTTTCACACTCACCATGGCCAAAAATGTATGCTTATTGGTGATTTTTTGTCCCGGCAAAGGATTAATAAGAGCGATCTGAGTCAAAGAATTTTCTGAGGCCACATCAAACTCATTAAAAGGGATGGGCATCTCTTTATTGGCATTAACTAAAAGCTCAGGCTCGGCAGACAAAGAGACGGGCACCATCACCGTATTAAGAGCGCCGCGCGCAACACTCGAAAAGAGAATTAAAACCAAAGCAAATAAGGTAAGTTCAACCGCCCAGTACAACCGATGATGAATCATAGCGTCACCTATATGATGACTGCACCTATCCTTTATTGGCCAATCACCAACAATTCAAAAGTCTCCTAACAACTTCCCCATTATAAGCCTGCCCATACAAAGTCACCACGAGCAGCCCATGGTTTGGTTATGGTAATAATTCATAAGCAAAGCTATTAATAGCATTGACGCTAATTTGTAGGAAAATGAAGTACTTAGCCTTCAGTAAAGCCATTAAGCGCTTGTAATGCCAAGCCCTGCCCCCTACAATCTATTTAACCAAAAAGCTTTTGGGGACGATTTTGGATTCGACGCCGATGATGAAGCTTGAGGTGCATGTGGTGAGGGTAAAGCGATCACCTAAATCCCCGTTTTACATATTATAGTCGCAAACGACGAAAACTACGCACTAGCGGCTTAATTGCCCGCTAACCTTCGATTCTGGATGCTTATGGACAGATGACAAGGGCACGCAACATAAGCTCGCGCGGAAAGCTTGCCTAAGGCGGAACCGTTAAATAAGTATTAGGCTCGCCCTAAACGCCCTGTCTCTCGGGCCGTGATGGGTTAATCTAGTAGAGAGAATAAACATGTAGAGCCGATAGGGGAGTGTTGGCGGACGCGGGTTCGAACCCCGCCGTCTCCACCAAATTCTTGCTTTTAAGATTGTTTGAAAGCGAAGTTTGATGACACTACGGGACAGTACTTGTACTGAACCAGCCAAAATCCGGTCTTTAGCTAGCTATTAAGACCATCAAAAAAGCCCAGTCTGGTTTGCACAGATTGGGCTTTTTTGTATCTGTTATAACGCGGTGTTGGCACTTATTAGACAAGCAGGGATTCAAACCTCGCCGTCTCCATCAAATTCTTGCTTTTAGAATGTTAAAAACGAAGTTTGATGACACAGCAACAGTACCTGTACTGGAGCTATCAAACTTCGGTTTTCAATACATCGAAGACAATCAAAAAAGCCCAGTCTGGTTTCCACAGGTTGGGCTTTTTTTGTACCTATTATGAAACTTCTTTGAGATGCTTTTAAAATAAACATGGGCTCCCACAAACCGTTAAATCAACTCACTATCTATTACTATTCATATAGGTTTACAGCACCGTTACTTCTTTTCCATATATTGCTCAGTCGCTGGATTAACCCAAAAAGTAGCTATACTTTATTCAACTCTTTTCTATTTGAAATCAAACAGGCTACCAATAATGGCCGGTAATGAAGTGCAGCTGGACTATTTTGCCGAGCATTTAGCCCAGGTAAATAAAAATAACCAAGTATTGGCATCTGACAATATATGCAATCAACAAGGCGCTATCATTGTCACTAAGGGACAGGAGATCACGCCACAAGTGGCTAGGCAACTGGCTCTGCATAAGTTAATTTCTCCGCTACACAGCAGCATCAACCTAAAACAAGTTCGTAACAGCAAACAAATGTGTGACGCCTTAATTGGGCGCCTGAATGAAATTGGTTTTGCGCCTATGATTAAAAAATTTGATTTGTTCAAGGAAATTATCTATCAGCTGAATAATGTATGCAGTTACCCCATGGTAGGTCTCAAGCTCACCATTTTAGCCGAACGCTTTCCAAGTATTTTTAATCGAGAACTCATCAGTGCAGTCATCGCACTGGCCATTTGTAGAGAGTTAAAGCTAAAAGATGAGGTTGTTCACACTATTTTTATAGCCACATTATTAAGTGAAACTGGCTTATTACATATCGATCCGGCCATAGCCCAAAAAGACGGGGATTTTAGCCCAGAAGAATGGCGATTTTACCAAGGACATGTAGCCATATCTAAATCTTTTGCCGATCATGTTCCCAACCTTTCACCAAGGGTAGGCCTTGCGATTATCGAACACCATGAGCGCAGCGACGGTTTTGGCTACCCGTTTCAAAAGAGCGGAGATCAACTGTGTATTGAAAGCAGAATCATTGCAAAGGTGGGGACTATTTCGGCTATTTACCGCAAACGAGTACTCGCTGAAGGCTATTCTTTTTCAGTAATCATTCCCATTCTTCAATTAAACAGCTCTCAAAATACGCAAGATGTAAATAATGCAGCACTAAGGGTGTTAAGCAACGTCACCGTTCCGGTTAAAGAAATAGATGAAGCACGTATTCTTAAATTAATTCCTAAATTACTCAGCCTAGCCCAACGCCTTAATAAATGGCTTAGTCATGCTCGGGTTATTGCTAAAGAATTTAAAACCGAACTTCAGCACCCCTCAGTTACCATGCATATTGCACAGTATGAAAAACTCAATAGCATACTTAATTCTTCGGGGTTATTGTCACCCCATCAAGTAGACTGGCTAGAAGGTATCGCTAAAAACAAAACTAAAAAAGATTATCATGTGGTAGAGCAATATGCGGTGATGCTTTACGAATTGGAATATCACTGCTTAAGGGTAAAACGTAACTTTGAACCTGTTATTCCCATAGTATTTAGTAATTCGGTTAAATTTAAAGAAATGAACGAAGAGCTTCATCAGTTGCTTTTATAGTTAATAGCAATTCACTTCAGCCATTAGCCATATACGCCTAAAACTCAGTTATTACTGTACTGGGTTATTTATAAAACTAATTTTTATCTTAAACTCAAAAGCTGGCTTTCATGGATTCTAAAAGTGCTTGGTAAATTGGATTACAAAAGTCTGCCACTTCACTGTCGGCCTTTGATTCATAACTAGAATTCCACTCCACTAATGTGGCATTACCCACAGGGCTTAATGTTACGACGCCTTTATAATGACTCACTAAATCCTTGGCCACCGGACCAGGTCCGTCGTCTATGCTATAGGTGAACGAGAAATTATCATGATCGATGGATAATAGACTTTCATGAAAGGCATCATTTAGCACTCGCTTTGCCCCCACTTGGTCACCACTCTTGTCGCCTACTTTATCTAATTTTTCAATGACACCTCTGGCCCAAGACAAATCATGAAAATCCTTTATCTTGTCCCACACCTTGCCCACTGGCGCACTAATTTCAATTTTATTGTGGCAAGCCCCCATTTATTTCCCCTTATCAATTTTGTGCATTTGTTGAGCATAGACCGCCACCCAACAATGGCCAGTGCAGTCAATTTAATAAGTAAACGCTAAGGCTTAATGAGGGTGCTCATTATTGTGTAAATTCGATGTATACTTCACTATAACGCCCTGTTTAACTGACCTAAACGCCCTATTAACCTAATGGCACTGGTTATCGATGTAAGGATTTCCCCATGAACCTAGCGCGTACAATTTGCCTTCTGGCGAGTGTGGCATTAATGGGTATGGTATTTTTTCCACAAGCTCAGGCTGAGCCCTTAAGTGTGGCGGTGGCTTCTAACTTCACTCACCCCATGAAGGCCTTGGTTCAAGCGTTTGAAACACAATCGGGCCATAAAGTAAGGGTATCATTTGGCTCTTCTGGTAAGTTTTATGCGCAAATTAAGCATGGAGCACCTTTTCAAGTGTTTTTGTCTGCCGATCAAACCAAACCATCGGCCCTAGAAAAAGAAGATTGGGCTGTATCTGGCAGTCGCTTTACTTACGCCACGGGCCGCTTAGCCTTATGGTCCAGTAAAGAAAATTTCATAGATGAACACATCAATGCTTTAAAAAATGGCCAGTTTAACAAACTGGCTTTGGCCAACCCCAAGCTAGCCCCTTATGGTGTGGCGGCAGTACAAGTACTAAACAGCCTAAACTTAACCGAGTCTAGCCAACATAAATGGGTGAAAGGGGAAAACATCGCGCAAACTTACCAATTTGTCAGTACCGGCAATAGTGACTTAGGCTTTGTGGCGCTTTCGCAAATTATTAACCTAGACAAAACACATGATAATAACGGCATAAAGCACGGTTCCGCATGGGTTATCCCCAGTGATTTACACCAAGCTATTCACCAAGATGCCATTTTGTTAAAGCGCGGAAAAAACAGTCAGGCCGCCCAACAATTTATAACCTTTATGAAAACACCCAAGGCCAAAAACATAATTAACCGCTATGGCTACGAAACGTTATGACGCTAATTGAAAGCCCGCACCCATTATCCCTAGCAAGGTTATTAACATGAGTTTCTCAGAAGCCGACTTAACGGCCATTTGGTTAACCCTGCGCTTGGCCAGCACCGTCACCCTTTTATTATTATTAATTGGCACCCCTATCGCTTGGTGGTTGGCTCGCACCCAATCATTCATGAAAGGGCCCATATCAGCCGTGGTGGCCTTACCTTTAGTTTTACCACCCACCGTATTAGGATTTTATTTATTAATGGCCATGGGCCCCAACGGTGTGATTGGCCAGTTCACTCAAAGCTTGGGACTGGGTACTCTACCCTTTACATTTTCAGGGCTGGTGGTGGCGTCGGTATTTTATTCTATGCCCTTTGTGGTTCAGCCCATTCAAAATGCCATGGAGGCCTTAGGTGAACGTCCTTTAGAAGTGGCCGCTACATTACGAGCCAGCCCTTGGGATCGCTTCTTTACTGTGGTATTACCGTTAGCCAAACCGGGGTTTATCACCGCGGCCATATTAGGCTTTGCCCACACAGTAGGTGAATTTGGCATTATATTAATGATTGGTGGCAACATCCCTGGGGAAACCCAAGTGGTATCGGTGCAAGTTTATGATCATGTGGAAGCACTGGAATATACACAAGCCCATCAATTGGCAGGGACTCTCGTGATATTCTCTTTTGTGGTTTTACTGGGGCTTTACTGGTTTCAGCGCAAACAAAAAAATATTGGATTAAAATATGGCGCTTAATCATTCCACTCATTTAGAGAATATCTCTAATGCTGCACAGCACGATGATAAAGCACTTATTCATGCTCAATTTAATTTAAAACAAGTCAATAAAAATGCCGATGGCTTTTCACTGGATATTAA
>CAJXRF010000104.1 GCA_913058575.1 uncultured Bermanella sp. | reverse complement strand
GTGATTTATTTGCCTTGGGCTACAACCACCAATTAGAGGTGGGGATGCGCATACATTCAGATGAAGTAAAGCGTAATCACACTCAACAAGCCTATGACATGGTGAATGGTGAGTTGGTGTTAGCAGGGTCAGCTTTGGAAACGACCACAAGAAATACAGGAGAAGCGACTGCAATAGCTTTATATATAAAAGATGATATAGAGATAGATAACACCACTTTGTCTTTAGGCTTGCGTAGCGAAAATATTGAAAGCAAGTTAACGGATCATGAACTTGCAGATAAACCTAATAAAACAGCTGAAGAAGAAGCAGCTGTTACTAACAGCTCTACCCAAAATGTATTACTGCCCGGCATTGGCACCTTTACTCAAATAAATGAGTCTTTTGGTATTTTGGCCGGTATTCATAAAGGCTTTGTGGCGGTGTCACCGGGTCAAGAGGGAAGTGTAGATGCGGAAGAAAGCATTAACTACGAGTTGGGATTTCGCCTACACAATGGTCATCAAATAGAAGTGGTGGCTTATGCTAATGACTACAGTAACTTAAAGGAATCTTGTAGCTTTAGCAGTGGCTGCGCCATAGATTCTTTAGATGAAGAGTTTAATGGTGGTGAAGTATTGGTTTACGGTTTAGAGGCCAATTGGAAATACTCACATGAACTAGCTGGTGCTTTAACACTGCCTGTGAATGTTACCTACACGTTTACAAAAACTGAATTTCAAAATAGTTTCACTGATGACAATGGTGTGTTTAAAGAAGCTGGGCAAAATGTAGAAGAGGGCGATGAGTTAGCATACGTTCCTACACATCGTTTAAATATAAAGACAGGCATTCAAGCAGAAAAATGGAGCCTGATGTTAGGTGCGCTATACCAAGGTGAAATGCGCGACCAAGCTGGCCAAGGTACCATTGCCGATGCCGATAAAATTGATTCCTATTTAGTGTTAGACCTTGCCACTAAATACCAAATCAAACCCGAACTGGCCGTATACTGCACAGTGGATAATTTAATGGGTGAAGAATACGTAGTAGCAGCACAACCCATGGGTTACCGTCCTGGTAAACCGCGTGCTGTGCAGTTAGGGGTTAAATATTCTTTTTAGTATTCATTAGAAAGAAATACTTGAATTTAAAACACGCTACGGCGTGTTTTTTGGTAATTGGATACTTAGTTAATTTTGCCTAGAGAAGTGCTATAGGATTAACCATTAAGGTTTTAGATTGCTTGGATGCAAAATTGAATCTGGAGGGCGTAAGCTGAAATATAAACAATCGAAATGGTCCGCCCTAGAGGATTCGAACCTCTGACCTGCGCCTCCGGAGGGCACCGCTCTATCCAGCTGAGCTAAGGGCGGATCTATTGAACCTAGCATATTTTGACTGATGCTCTCAGTGCCCTTGTTTTGAATAACCCGCCCTTTAGGAAGATATACTCTATCCAGCTGGGCTGGGGGCTATTTTGCTTCGCGAATCTTGGGCTATGGTTAAACCAAGCGTTTGCGAGGGCGCTATAATACGAATTCGCTTGATCGGCGTCTATGCAAGTCATTGATTTTTTATAAAAAGATCGACTTTCGTTTCAGCCCTTGGATATTTGTGGGTATAATCGCCACGATTTTAAATTTAGGCCGCTTAAAAATAGGCCACAGAGAGAGGATGCCATGACTAAATTAATGACTTCACTGTTGGTATTGGCGTTAAGCGCTGTTGTTTCATTTGCCAACGCTGGCACTCATGAAGACCAAATTGCTGCACGTATTGCCCCTGTGGGTTCTGTGTGTGTTGAAGGCACTGAATGTGCGGCGGCTGGTAAAGCGGCTGCTGTAGCCAGTGGCCCACGTTCTGGCTCTGACGTTTACGGCACTTACTGCACTGCTTGTCACGGTACTGGTGCCATGGGTGCGCCAAAATTAGGCGATGCTGCTGTTTGGAAGGCTCGTCTTGCTAAAGGCTTTGATAAGACTCTTGCCAACGCCATTAATGGTTTGAACATGATGCCACCTAAAGGTACTTGTGGTGACTGTTCTGATGACGAGCTAAGCGCTGCTATTAAGCACATGACCAAGTAAAACGCTTAGTGTAGAAGTCTTTCTTACCCATAAAAAAAGAGAAGCCTTGGCTTCTCTTTTTTTATGCCCATGGATGGGCGGTATCCTAAAACTGCATGGAGCAAGTAAAGGGTATGCCCAAGGATGGGCGGTACCCTAAAACTGCATGGAGCAAGTGAAGGGTATGCCCAAGGATGGGCGGTATCCTAAAACTGTTTGGAACAAGTTGAGGGTATGCCCATGGGAAACACCCAGAACAAAGCTAATTCAGCTCTCTATTTGCCCATCAAGTTTCTAAGCCCAGCCAAAGCCGACTCGCCACTGGCTTGTTTTTCTTCCTGACTGGCCGCGGCAAAGCCAACCCTTTGAATATCATCCTGCGGGATTTCGTCTAAGAAGCGGCTGGGTGTCGGCTCAAATTGCTCGCCATATTGTTTGCGTTTGGCGGTGAGAGTCAGCGTAAGATTTTGCTTGGCGCGGGTGATGCCCACGTACATTAAGCGGCGCTCTTCGGCAATGTCATCGTTTTCTATGCTGTTGCGGTGGGGCAGAATCTCTTCTTCTAAGCCCATGATCCACACATATGGAAACTCCAAACCTTTGGATGCGTGCAGGGTCATTAACTGCACTTGGTCTAGTTCGTCTTCTTGTTCTTGCTGCTCTAGCATGTCGCGCAGTATTAATTTGCTCACTGCGTCTTCAATGTCCATGTCTTCGCCGTTTTCTTCGGCTTTGTTTAACATGCGCTCAATATTATCAATTAAAAACCACACGTTTTTCATGCGCGATTCAGCTTGATTAGGGGTGTTGCTGGTTTGATGCAACCAGGCTTCGTAATCTAAATCGTGCACCATTTCTTTTAACACTTGAATGGGGTCTTCGGTGTAGCAGCGTTTGGTGGTGCTGTTTAACCATTTTCCAAAGCGGCTTAACTTGTCCATGGCCAAAGGCGTGAGCATTTGCTCAAGACCAATTTCGGTGGTGGCGGTCATTAAACTAATGTGGCGCATGCCAGCGTATTCGGTGATCTTTTCTAGGGTAGAAGGGCCAATTTGGCGGCGCGGGATATTAATCACCCGTAAAAAGGCCGAGTCATCAGTAGGGTTCACGATGAGCTTTAAATAACTCATGATGTCTTTCACTTCGCTTTTGGCAAAAAACGATTGGCTACCGCTTAGCTTATAAGGCACCTGATATTGCTGCAGCTTCATTTCCATAAGGCGTGCTTGGTGGTTGCTGCGAAATAATATGGCGTAGTCGCGGTAGCCCCCTTGGTGGCGCAAGCGGTGTTCGATAATTTCGGTGGCGGTGCGCTCGCATTCGTTGTCTTCGCTTTTACAGCGCACAATGCGAATTGGGTCGCCGTAGCCTTTATCGCTCCATAGGGTTTTCTCAAAGACGTGCTCGTTATTGGCGATAACCTTGTTAGCTGCATTAAGAATCAGGCCTGTGGAGCGGTAGTTTTGCTCAAGCTTAATGACTTTAATGGTAGGGAAATCAGATTGCAGCAGGTTTAGGTTTTCAGGCTTAGCCCCGCGCCACGCGTAGATAGATTGGTCATCGTCTCCTACCACAGTGAATTTAGCATGCTGGCCCACCAGTACTTTTACCAATTCATATTGGCTGGTGTTGGTGTCTTGATATTCATCTACCAATAGGTAGCGAGTATTGCGCTGCCAGCGCTCGCGCACTTCTTGATTCTTCCTAAATAGGTTGGCAGGAATACAAATAAGGTCGTCAAAATCCACCGCGTTATAGGCTTTAAGTGAACGCTGATAAGCCGCATACGTGGTGGCCACTAAAATTTCTTGAGGAGTTTGGGCAAGCTTTATGGCTTCTGGTGGTTCTATTAGGTCGTTTTTCAGTTGGCCTATTTGCTGTTTGACCACATCGGTTAGGTCGCTGTCTTCCGCGCCGTGCTCGCGGTGCATAAGGTCTTTTAAAAGACTGTCGGTGTCGCTGTCATCAAAAATACTAAAGCCAGCCCGCAACCCTAGGTGCTTACATTCTTTGCGAATGATGTTTAGGCCTAAGTTATGGAAAGTAGACACGGTTAAACCGCTGGCGGCTTTACCTTGCACCAACTTACCCACTCGCTCTTTCATCTCTTTAGCGGCTTTATTGGTAAAGGTAAGGGCGGTGATGTAACGGGCGCTTATGCCGCATTGTTGAATAAGGTAAGCAATTTTGGTGGTGATTACACTGGTTTTGCCCGAGCCTGCGCCGGCCAGTACCAATAGTGGGCCATCAATATGAAGTACAGCTTGTTTTTGGCGAGGGTTTAGATGGTTCACAAATAATTCATATGTAGAGTTTGGGCCGCAAGGTTACCAAAAAAGCAGGGGCTTGATTAGATCTATTGCTTATAAAGATTTGGCTGGCGCTGGCAGGTTAAAACATCAGCAGCTTAGGAATACATGAATAGTGAGAAGGGCATGTTTATGCGGGCTGATACTCTTTTAATAAAAAGAACTGGCGCTCGCTGGCTAAAATGCGAACCGTGGGGGGAATGTCATGAAAGCGAGGCATGTCCTGCAGTTCTGGGGTCTCTTCACTGTTTAGGGTGTGTACCCAGCACATGTTAATAACATCGGCCAAGTCTAAACCATGAGGGCTGCGATAACCCCATTGACCTTTTTTCTTAATGGGCAGCCATAGCAGTTCTTCAAAATTCCATAATTGTAAAAGGTGCGCCGAAATTAAGTGGGCGTAATGATCGGCCACCCAATTAAACAAGGGCTGATCATCTACGCGCTGGAAATGGGGGAATTCTTGAGCAATTAAGGAGCTGCCTAAATCACTTAAAATGGCGCACAGATAAGCCAAGTCGCCGTCCATATTGAGTAAATTGGCCATCTTTTTACTGAATGAGGCGAGGCGCTGAGTATTTTCCCAGCGGCGCACTAGGTGCTCTTTTAAGGTGTTATCTCGGGTTTGAAATAAGCCTTTTAACTGGTGGGCCACCACTAGGCTTTGTACCGTGCCTAAGCCCAAGGTTGCAATGGCATCTTTTAATGACGCCACCGCCACTGGGCGCTTAAAGAGTGCACTGTTTGAAACCTTTAATATGGTGGCGGTTAAGGTGGGGTCTTGCTGAACCACTTTTTCTACTTGGGCAAAGTTAAACGATTTAATGTTGCCTTGTAGCTCGCCCACCATGGGCGGCAAACTAGGCAAATTTTTCTGGTCGCTAAGTATGGTTTTAACCGTTTCTAAGTAAATTTTTGGATCTCGTTTAAACTCTGTCATAGCGCGCCCTGCTGCCAATACTGTGAGTATAGATGAGCTTTGGCAGGGGCGCAGTTTAGGCAATAACTGACTGGACTATTGCAGCTTCTTGAAGAATTCTAATCTGGCCTGATCTTGCGGGTCGCTCCAGGGAGTGGTGTCGTAGTCTTTAAGGTCAAAACCTTTTATGGGCACTTCACTTATTTTACTGTCGCCGAAGCTAGTGCGAATGCCGGGGCGCTCTGGCAGCTTGGTTAGAGTCCAGGTGTCTATTAGGTAAGGGCCTGGGTTATTCGCAGAGCGCAGCACTTCACTATGCACCTGTAACACCCAGCTATTTTTTCCCTTCTTTAGATTTTGTTTGGCGCTTAAATGGGCCATGGGGCTTTTTTGTTGGTTAAAAAAGTTAGCGGTTAATCGATAGCGTCCAGGCTGCTTAATTTCAAGTTCCACAGGAATGCTCAAGTTAGCGCCGTCTATGTAAGGCTCGCCAGTGGCCATGATGGTGCCGTTATCAGGTGAGTACTTAATGGGGGATAAAATATTTAAGCGTCCGTGTTCGCCAAAGTTAAAACTGGCTTTAATGTGTAAATCCACCGGCCAATCATCGTCACTTTTCTTTATTACGCCCATAAACTTGTTATCAATATGCTCAACACTGAAAGACTCAAGCTTTTTATTATTTTCCACCAGCTCCATGGTGACTCGTGTGGGTTTAATAGGCCCAGAGGAAGCAAGCGTTGCCTTAATGGCGTTGCCATGCATAAAAATATATTGCTCAGGCGACAATGAAGCAGAGGAGTCAACGCCTTCTCCAAGATTCAGTACCACAGGCAGTACTTGTAAAGGTTGCAGTAAATCAGTTTGGCCACTATTTATAGGAATTGAATAGTGGGGAAAGCGAATACTTTTTTCGTAATGACTGGCCAACACCGACATTTGCTGGGCGAGTTCGTTTTCAAATTGCTGCGCTTTTTTAGTTTTGACTTGGGGCGCCGATTTAGCTTCGGGCATAGGTTGATCTTCTTGAAGCGTTTGTTGCTCAAGATTTGAATAGCTTTCAATGACGCTCACGGGGTTAAAAAAGAAGGCCAGTGTTAATACCGTCACAATGCCCAGTAGCCATAATCGCATGTTAATTCCTGCTTAAAGAGTGGCACGATTAATAAAACGTTATCGATAAAAAAGGCCGACAGAGAATGCTCATTCCCTTCGGCCTTTTGTTAAGTATAGAAGATTATTTACGATCTAGATTTCGCCTAGTTATTTAAGGTCTCGTATACTTTTTCACTCATGGTAGATCCTTTGCTGTTCTTCACATAAAGATAGTCGGCAAACCAACCGTCGTAGGTTTTGGTGTCGAAATCAACATCAATTCCGCCTGCGTCGAAGTTGTTATCTACGTAGGTTAACTGCACGCCATCTTGTGTGCCGATGGTGCCGTTATGGTGAGTATCATCGCCCATCAATACCGCAAAGTGATTGTAGAATAAATTGCTTGGGCCATTTACATCGCCCTTATCTTTTTCGCCGTCAAACTCAACGTTTTTAGAGCAGCTATCGTAGGCTTTCGGGCTGACTGCACCACAGCTTGAGTGAGTGGGCACCACGCCGTCATCGGTACCGGTAATGAAGCCACCGGTTAGACCGTAATAATCGTTACCGGCACCAGCAAAACGCAAACGAGGAATGGTGCTAGAAGAGGTGGCCAGATTACGAGCGTTGGCAGGTTGTAAATCGTATAGAACGCCTAAATCAGCATTGCTTTCTAAGGTGCCACCCATGAACCACTCAACGGCACTGACCGCTAACGACGAGGCTGCATTGTTACTGGTGACCATAGAGACCACCGTGTCGGCGATTTCAGTACCACCGCCAGCACCGGCAAAATCTAATGAAGTTAATATGTTTAATGGTTCATAGCCGTTGGCTTCTAACCAGTCTGCTTGGTTTTCAACAAAATAACGAGCCACTAGGTCACCTGTGGAGTGAGTAACCAGTACGCAACCTGTGCTACATAGACCAGATAAAGAAAGTGTTACCGCATCGTCATATAGGCGCTGTGCAGTGCCCCCTTCAATACGCTCAGATGAATCCCAGTCTAAACGGGCATCGGCATGGGTGTTCCAGTAATCAGACCAGTAGGCTTCGCCATTTTGAACAATTTCAGCAGAAGAAGCGGGTTGGTTCAGAACATTATCGGCTTGAAAGCCATGAACAAGAATCACGTTGTGACCGGCCAATTGTGCTTGGCTGGTGGCCGCTAAACCAGTGAGCAGTAGCGAAGAAACAAGGGTTTTCATTTTCATTATTGGGATGCCTCATTATTATTGTTTTAACTGCTGGTGGACGCATCCTTTTAGTCAACCGATTCAGTGGCAAGAAATTTATCATAAGAATTTAAGGCAAGAATGATCCATTTTGGGTCACTCTGGTCATTTGGGACACATTTGCTACCAAAGTATGATAAAAAATTCAGCTACTGGGGTGATAAAAGTACGTTTTTGGTACAGATGTACCTATAAAGGCCGTTTTAAACCTTATTATTATGGATAGGTTGTATGGTGTGTCCGTAATAAACCACTTTAAAAACAAGGATACGGGGGAGGTTTAGGCATTTTCTGAATATTAATGCTGGTTGAATGCTAGCCATTGGGCTGTAAGCGCCGCTCCATCTGACGATAGCCTAAGGCCTCTAAGAGGTGCGGTTTTTCAATTTCAGGGCTTTGGGCAAGGTCGGCAATGGTGCGCGCCACCTTAATAATGCGGTGATAGGCCCGAGCACTTAAGCCTAATTTCTCTAGGGCATCTTCTAGAATGTGACTTAACGATTCAGGCAGGCTGCAATGTTCATTGAGCTGTTGCTGAGTGAGGTGAGCGTTATGGCAACCTTGGCGGGTAAATTGTTGTTGGCAGGCTTGCTCAACTCGGCTCTTAACCGTGAGGCTATTTTCGCTGTCAGCTTCTTTAGAGGACAATAATCCCTTAGGCAGGGCTGGCACTTCAATTTGAATATCAATTCGATCAAGTAACGGCCCTGACACAGCGCTTTGATATTTTAAGGCCTTGATCTCAGAGCAGTCGCTACAGCGTTTATTAGGTTGTTTGATATATCCACAAGGACAAGGGTTCATGGCCGCCACCAGCTGAAAGCGCGCAGGGTATTCAATTTGCTGGGCCGCACGGCTGATATTAATGCGACCGGTTTCTAAGGGTTCGCGCATCACATCGAGCACTTTGCGGTTAAATTCTGGAATCTCATCTAAAAATAAAACCCCATGGTGCGCCAATGAAATTTCCCCCGGTTTGGGATGGCTGCCGCCCCCCACTAATGCCACCCCCGAGCTGGTGTGGTGGGGTTGGCGAAAGGGGCGGGTTGTAAAGTAAGGTCTTGTGGGTTGATTAGAGACACTATAAAGAGAGGCCACTTCCAAAGCTTCATGTTGATTGAGGGACGGTAAAATTCCTGGTAAGCAATGGGCTAGTAAACTTTTGCCTGTGCCAGGGGGGCCACTCATTAATAAATTATGTGCCCCAGCTGCGCTAATTTCTAAGGCGCGTTTGGCGTGATGCTGGCCTTTGACTTGAGATAAATCTGGGCCATGAAAGGCCTCTTTATGTAGAGCCTGTTTTGGTGCTTCGCTTAATGGTCCTTGCTGGCATAAGTGTTGGCACACTTGCAAAAGGTGGCCAGCAATAAGGTGGGTCTCTTGAGTGAGAGCGATTTCAGTTTGGTTACTTTCGGGCAGAATTAGCTGGCGGTTTACAGAGCTTGCGGCCATGGCCGCCGGAATAACCCCATCAACTTTTCTAAGGGCGCCAGTGAGGGCAAGTTCTCCTAAAAATTCATACTGAGCAATATCTTGCTGGGGGATTTGGCCACTGGCTGCCAATATGCCAAGGGCAATGGCCAGATCAAAACGTCCCCCTTCTTTGGGTAAATCGGCTGGAGCCAAATTTACTGTGATGCGCGATGCGGGAAATTCAAAATTAGAATTAATGATGGCACTGCGTACTCTATCTTTACTTTCTTTTACTGCTGCCTCTGGCAAGCCCACGATAGAGAAAGCCGGTAAACCATTCGATAAATGGGTTTCCACATGCACTAAGGGTGCGTGAATGCCCACTTTGGCGCGGGCGAAAATAACGGCTAACGACATAAGCATCCTTGCTGTTTCGTTATGAGGTTATTTAAGTGTAGTTGCGCAGCTTTTGGTGGCTATTAGAAATTGGTATGAGGAATTGAAATGGGCTTTAAACCCATTAAGCCAATTTATCTTCCATCTCTTTTACTAATTTTTCTAATGTTTCAAGTTTTTCACGGGTACGTAATAAAACCGCTTGTTGGGCTTCAAATTCATCGCGGCTGACTAGGTCTAATTTATTGAGCTGGCGAGCCAGTAATTGCTGGATGTTATTTTTTACATCTTGGCTGGCTTGCTCTGGGATTAAGTTTCCAATTTGGCCGGCCAGTTTTTCCAATATAAGTTTATTAATCATGTGTGCCTTGAAAATCTTGTTTAAATAATAGCCAGCATAGGTGTTGGCCGACAGGTTAAATGGTTAAGTGAGTGCCGCTAAGTCTATCATAAAGGCGCGTTAGAGCTGACTCATCATGAATTGATTATAAAAACCTCTATTAAGTGGAACACAATGAAAAAAATTTGCCTCAGGGCAAGAACTTATGGGCCTATAAGTGATAATCTGTGGGCAATTACTCGGATCTAATGGCTAACTTGATAGGCCAATTAGAGCTAATTTAAATCTAAGAGGGTGAAACATGAAACTGATTACAGCCATAATTAAGCCATTTAAGCTAGACGATGTGCGTGAAGCCTTGTCTGAAATTGGTGTGCAGGGCATCACGGTGACAGAAGTGAAAGGATTTGGTCGCCAGAAAGGGCATACCGAATTGTATCGTGGAGCTGAATACGTAGTGGATTTTCTGCCTAAAGCGAAACTAGAAATCGCTATCGACGATGCGTTAACCGATAAAGTAATCGAAGCCATTACCGAAGCGGCCAATACCGGTAAGATTGGTGACGGTAAAATTTTTGTAACCAATCTTGAGCAAATTATCCGTATTCGTACTGGTGAAACAGGCTCAGAAGCGGTTTAAGGTTTTCTTTTTATTCGCTGTGAAGGTAAATACGCAAACCATTGCTTTTCAGGTTTATCTTCATGGCTAATGATTCATACTTCACTTCACTTCACTTAAGATATCTTTGTGTACTGGCTTAATTACGTCATATTTTTTTGACCCAAAATCGTTCTTAGTTTAATTGCTTATTCCTAATTTATTTCAGCTTTGGCGCACAGCTAAGTTTTGTATGCGCGCTTCATGTGCATTTTATAAATTAAATATAAATTTCACGTATTTATGATACTTTTTTATCATGTTAATTGTGCACTTAAGCGATGCATCGGATTTTAATCTGTTTTTAATTGGTGCAATAAAAACTGATCAAACAGTTATCAATGGCCATTTATAGCACTTTGTTAGTTTGGCATAGCGGTTGCAAAGTCCAATCACGGTTATTCAAATGCTATCTAAATGGAACGTAAAATAATGATTAAAAAATTATCCAAAGCCGTTGGTGTTGCGGCACTAACATTAAGTGCCGCCATGGCACAGGCCAGTGAAACCATTAAAGTAGGTGTGCTGCACTCTTTATCGGGTACCATGGCCATTTCTGAAACCACATTAAAAGATACTGTTTTAATGATGATTGAAGAACAAAATAAAAAAGGCGGTTTGCTGGGTAAAAAATTAGAACCTGTCGTAGTAGATCCTGCTTCTAACTGGCCTTTGTTTGCTGAGAAAACTCGAGAGCTTTTGGCAAAAGAAAAAGTAGATGTTATTTTTGGTTGCTGGACGTCAGTTTCTCGTAAATCTGTTTTGCCAGTCGTTGAAGAATTAAATGGCTTACTTTTTTACCCTGTTCAATATGAAGGTGAAGAATCTTCTAAAAATGTTTTCTATACAGGAGCAGCACCAAATCAACAGGCCATTCCTGCGGTTGATTATTTAATGAATCAAGGCGTTAAGCGTTGGGTATTAGCGGGAACCGATTACGTTTACCCTCGTACTACCAATAAAATTCTAGAAAGTTATTTAAAAAGTAAAGGCGTAAGCGAAAAAGATATTCTTGTTAACTACACACCATTTGGCCATTCTGATTGGCAAACCATAGTGTCAGACATTAAAAAGTTTGGTTCTACCGGTAAAAAAGCCGCGGTGGTTTCTACTGTAAACGGTGATGCGAATGTGCCGTTTTATAAAGAGCTAGCCAACCAAGGAATTAGTTCAGATGATATTCCGGTTGTGGCGTTCTCAGTAGGCGAAGAAGAACTATCTGGTTTTGATACTAAGCCATTGGTGGGTCATCTTGCTGCATGGAATTACTTCATGAGTGCTGAATCTGATTTAAACGATGAATTTATCGATGCTTGGCATGCCTTTACCAAAAATGAAGATCGCACCACCAACGACCCAATGGAAGCCACTTATATTGGTTTTGAAATGTGGGCCAAAGCGGTTACCAAAGCAGGTTCAGTTGATGTTGATAAAGTACGCCCTGCCATGTACGGCCTAAAAGTGCCTAACCTAACTGGCGGTACTGCAGTAATGAACACCAACCATCATTTATCTAAGCCAGTATTAATAGGTGAAATTCAAGAAGATGGTCAATTTGATATTGTTTGGAAAACCGATGGCGTGGTAAAAGGCGATGCTTGGACGGACTTCTTACCTGAAAGTAAAAACCTAATGTCTGATTGGGCAGCACCGATTAGTTGTGGTAACTACAATACTGTTTCTAAAACCTGTGCAGGCTCTGAAGTGGCAGGCCAACAAGCCATGTAAATCATTTGCAGGCCGCTGTTCATTCTGAATGGCGGCTATCTCTTATTTAATGTACGTAATATTTTATATTAATTGGTAGTCCAAGATTTCCAATCATGGCAAAGCTATGTCTATGGGCATCTACCAAAATGTATAAATGCAGCACTGACTTGATCGTGCCAAGAACAAGGTGGGTTCCATGAAACGCATTATAACATCGCTTATATGCATATTTGCATTCAGTAGCGGTGTGCAGGCTAACGCCAAATCAGATAATTTAATTAAGCCACCAGGCTTCGCCGATGCCATAGAAACACTGGCATTAGCCAATACTGGCAACAGTGAATTAAGTCAGCCTAAGATTGAATCAGAAAAAAATAATTCACAAAGCACGCTTATTTCTTCTATTAAATCTTTAGATGAATTAGCAGGCCAACTTATTACAGCTGACTATGTAACTAAAAAAGAAATCATTCGCAATATTGCCACTTTAAAAGACTCACGAGCACTGCCTTTTATAGAATCGATTTTACAAGGTGAATTATTTTATATTAAAAAATCAGACCAGCTGGTTTACCGACAATTACTTGATAATAAAAAATATCTTGCTGTGTCTGCCTTAAATGGCAGTGAACTAGGTGAATTTAAAAAAAGAAAATTAAAAAAAATAGGCATTAATAATAATTTACGTGGGGAAATGAAAACCATTATTGCCACGTTAAAAATCACATCGACCGACCCTATTCTGCGTGAACATGCTGCTCTTGAAATATTAAAAGGCGCCAATGAAAATACATTAACGCTTATTGATTTAGCCATTAGCAAAGAAACCGATTCATCAATTAATGAAATATTAATGACAGCTCAAGCCATTATTCATCTTAAATCGGTAGATCCTTTAAAGCGCATTGATGCCATTAAATCGTTAGAAGACTCTTTGTATGTGGAATCTCGTAACGCCTTAATGTTGTTTATTAATGAAAATAAATTGAATAACAGTGAAACATCTAAAGAAGAAATTACCTACGCGCAAGAAACTGTCAACGGTATCGATAAGCTGGTGACACTCAATAATGTGGCCGAAAATATATATTTTGGTGTGTCACTAGGTTCTGTTTTACTGCTTGCAGCTATTGGACTTGCCATTACCTTTGGGGTGATGGGGGTAATAAATATGGCCCATGGCGAAATGATTATGCTGGGTGCCTATACCACGTTTGTGATCCAACAACTTATGCCCAACCATGCAGGGCTTTCTTTAATCGTTGCTATTCCAGCGGCCTTTTTAGTTTCAGGGTTAATGGGCGTGCTTATTGAACGTACTGTTATTCGCCATTTATATGGTCGCCCTCTTGAAACGTTATTGGCCACCTTTGGTATTAGCCTTGTGTTACAGCAAGCGGTACGTTCAATTTTTGGCCCTCTTAATCAAGATGTATTAACCCCTTCTTGGATGGCCGGTACCTTTACAGTGAACGCAGGTTTAGAGCTTACCTTTAACCGTTTATACATCATTATTTTTAGTCTTTTGGTGCTGGCTACCTTGGCAGTGGTATTGAAGAAAACTTTATTTGGTTTGCAAATGCGTGCCGTGACCATGAATCGCCCCATGGCCAGCTCCATGGGCATTCGTACCGGTTGGGTAGATGCACTGACATTTGGACTGGGCTCGGGCATCGCAGGCATTGCAGGTGTGGCGTTAAGTCAATTAACCAACGTGGGGCCTAACCTTGGCCAAGCTTATATTATTGATAGTTTTATGGTGGTGGTATTTGGCGGAGTAGGAAACTTATGGGGAACCTTAGTGGGGGCCATGTCTTTGGGCATTGCTAACAAGGTATTTGAGCCCATGGCCGGTGCGGTATTGGCAAAAATCATTGTATTGGTGGCGATCATCTTATTTATTCAGAAACGCCCTAGAGGCTTATTTGCCTTGAAAGGCCGAGCGGTGGAGGATTAATCATGAGCACTTTACATAATACTTCTGAAAATCCCAAAGCATTAAAGTTAGGTCCCATAGGCACTTTGTTAATGGGTGATAAAGGTGGCCAGCGCCTGATCATGGCATTAATTGCCGTGGCGATTATTTTTCCATTTTGTAATTTGGTCTTTAGTGAAGGATCATTTTTACATGTCTCCACTTATACCCTGACACTCACCGGAAAATACTTATGTTATGCATTACTGGCATTATCGGTGGATTTGATTTGGGGCTACTGCGGCATTTTAAGTTTGGGTCACGGTGCATTTTTTGCGTTAGGTGGCTACGCCATGGGCATGTATTTGATGCGCCAAATTGGCGATCGCGGTGTGTATGGCAATGCTGAGCTTCCTGATTTTATGGTATTTCTAGATTGGAAAGAGCTCCCTTGGTACTGGTTTGGTTTCGACCAGTTCTGGTTTGCATCCATTATGGTATTGGTGGTGCCTGGTATTCTTGCCTTTGTATTTGGCTGGTTGGCTTTTCGCTCACGAGTGACCGGTGTTTATCTTTCAATTATCACCCAAGCATTAACCTACGCTTTGATGCTGGCCTTTTTTAGAAATGACATGGGCTTTGGTGGCAATAATGGTTTAACCGATTTTAAAGATATTTTAGGGTTCGACCTACAAAGTAATACCACTCGCTGTGCGTTATTTATTGCTTCGGCGCTAGCGGTGATTTTGGGTTATTTAATTAGCCGCTTTATTACCACGTCAAAACTGGGCCGCGTGTTGGTGAGCATTCGTGACGCTGAAATGCGCACGCGCTTTTTGGGTTACAAGGTTGAATATTACAAACTGTTTGTTTTTGTAGTGTCGGCCATGATGGCAGGTGTAGCGGGGGCTTTGTATGTACCACAAGTGGGCATTATTAACCCAGGTGAATTCACTCCGATCTATTCCATAGAAATAATTATCTGGGTGGCCATCGGTGGGCGCGGCACGTTATTTGGTGCGGTGATTGGCGCCATAGCCGTTAATTACGCCAAAACTTATTTTACCGGTGCTTTTGCAGAATTATGGTTATTCATGCTGGGCGGTTTATTTGTCATGGCCACCTTGTATTTGCCTAAGGGTATTGTGGGCTTTATAGAAGACGCGAAACAAGGGAATGGAACCTCAAATCGTTTTTACCTTTTATTTAAAAATACACCATTTTCTAAATGGTTTTCTAAACAGTCATCTAAAGGGAGTGTTTAATTATGTCGCTTGCAATTCCTAAGCACTTGGAAAATGCCCCAATTTTATATCTTGATGGTGTCAGCGTGAGCTTTGATGGCTTTAAAGCGCTTAATAATTTATCCCTGTGTATTGAACCAGGAGAAATGCGCGCCATCATTGGCCCTAATGGGGCAGGTAAAACCACCATGATGGATGTAATCACCGGTAAAACTCGCCCCGATACAGGCACCGTTTTATTTAATCATAAGGAGCTAAATGAACTCGACCTAACGCAATATGATGAAGCTGAAGTGGCTAATTTAGGGGTGGGTCGAAAGTTTCAAAAGCCCAGTGTCATTGAAACTTTAACGGTATTTGAAAACTTAGAGCTGGCTCAAAAAGGCGGGCGCGGCGTTTGGCAGGCATTAATGCACACTCTAACAAATGAAAAAAAACAAAAAATACAAAACACGTTAGAGCTCATTGCACTGCAAGACAAAGCGCAGGACTTGGCCGCCAATTTATCTCACGGTCAAAAGCAGTGGTTGGAAATTGGCATGCTCATTAGCCAAGAACCCGAACTTTTATTAATAGACGAGCCTGCCGCTGGCATGACCGATGAAGAAACCATGAAAACTGCTGAGCTTTTTAAGACTCTTGCCAAAAATCATTCGTTGGTGGTGGTCGAACACGATATGGATTTTATCGCCGCACTTGATTGCAAGGTAACAGTACTTAATGAAGGCAGTGTGTTGGCAGAAGGCTCGTTAGCAAGCGTACAAAAAAATCAACAAGTGATCGATGTGTACCTAGGCCGATAAGGAGATTCAAAATGTTAGAAGTGAATAATCTTGATGTCTTTTACGGCGCTAGCCAAGCCCTTTACGATGTTTCCATGAAAGCAGAAATTGGCAAGGTAACCTGTGTATTAGGTCGTAATGGTGTGGGTAAAACCACATTAATGAAAAGCCTATCGGGCCACCAGAGTGTTAAGGCAGGGCAAATACAGTGGCAGGGAAGCTGTATTAATCAGCAAGCTCCTTTCACCCGCGCTAAAAATGGCATTGCTTATGTGCCACAAGGGCGTGACATATTTGGCCAGTTAACCGTTGAAGAGAATTTGAAAACGGCTTTTTCAAGCTTACCTAAAAAGCAGCGCTTTATAGATGAAGAAGTGTATGAGTTATTTCCGGTATTAAAGAAGATGCTTAATCGTCGTGGTGGCGATCTAAGTGGTGGCCAGCAACAGCAACTGGCCATAGCACGAGCACTATTACTTCGTCCTAAAATGCTGATATTGGATGAACCCACCGAAGGCATACAGCCTTCTATTATAAAAGACATACAAAGGGTCATTGAGCTGCTGCGAGAGCGAGGCAATATGGCCATTGTGTTGGTCGAGCAATATTTAGACTTTGCCATGGCTTTGGCCGATGACTACATTATTCTTGAGCGCGGCCGCGTAGTGAGCGCTGGTGATAAACATCACTTGAAAGGCTCTGAAGACGTTAAGCGCTTATTGGCAATCTAAAGCTTTAAAACTCCCTCCACTCTATTGATAACAAAGAAAGTGCAAAAAAGCTGACGCCCATTTTTGCACCTTCTTATGTGATCGCCTCTTCTTGATGCATTTTTGTTTTTTTGTCTCATGCTCCGGAATGACAATACCGGTCATTTAGGCCACTAAAAAAGCCAAGACCACAGTCGGCATAAGACCAATTACGCCATTTAGAGGGAGCAGGTTCATTTTGAAAATGAAATTTGACACATTTTGGTGCCTTGTACAAAAAAGCATCAAAACTGCGCACTGTAAGCGAGCCGAGTTGGTGCCACTGCAACAAAATAGAGCCATATGGCAGGCATCTTTTGTCTAGATAGTGGGTTAAAGCCAGTGAAATCAAGGGATTGAAGAAATTGGCACCAGCTTTGCAATATCTAGATCACGAATTAATGAACATCCAATTTGGTGCGCAACGCTAAGTAAGACATCACGAGCAAAGCGGTAAGAGGAGCCACAAGCTTCTCGCGTAAAAAAATGAATATAACTATAACGATTTAAAATGAAGGTAATTAAATATGAAAACTCTATCTAAAGCGGTTGCCGTTGCTAGCCTACTAACTGCTGGTGTTATGTCTGCTCAGGTTGCTAATGC
>CAJXRF010000103.1 GCA_913058575.1 uncultured Bermanella sp. | reverse complement strand
GTACCAAGCCTTTGCTTCTGGCTTTTTAATGGGTGTGGGGTGATATTGTGTTTTACTCAATGTGGTCGCACTACTTTGTGCAAACCAGTCTGTTATGGGTTTGGTTGTGGTGCCTTGATTTGCCGACGATAAATCAAGTGTGGCTAATCCCGAAAATTTAAATTGCTCAATCACACTGTTGGTGGCAAAGCCGCCAATAAGCCCCAAATTTTGATTGGCTACGATCTGTGCGTCTACTTCGTTTTCTTGCAAGTGACTGCCCACAATGATGCCCGCCACGCCGCCCACTTTGCTCGTGGTTGCGTTAATGTTTCCAGTAAATAAGCTATTACGAATGTCTGACCCTTCTAGGTTTCCTGCAAGACCACCCACGGTTAAGTATATCCCCGTTACCGATGCCTCTACTGTCACTTGGCGAAATAATGAATTAGCCACCTCGCCAATACCACCGGCCGTGTTATATCTGCCAACAATATACCCTTTCACGTCGAGATCATGAAACTCAGAGTTTTTCGATATACCCGCAATAAGACCACCACCATGACTGGCGGTGACTTTGCCCTTAATTTTACAATTGGAAACAAGGGTTTTTTTCACCTCGCCCACTAAAAGACCCACGCCGTGGGACCCTTCCACGACTCCCTTTATGTCGCAATTATTGATCTTAGAAGCACGCATGGTTCTGGCCATTAATCCCTTTAAGGCATAGCCTTCTTTAATGGTCACATTATTAAATTCACTGCCAGATGCATTATCGACCAAAACAGCGTTTCTGCGCATGGATTTTGGGTTCATTGAAAGCGTAATGTTGCGAAAGACGGCGTTGGTGGCACTGTTAAACATGGCCCGTGACTGGTTATTCAAACTGATATTCGATATCTGGTAACCATTCCCTTCAAAAACAAGTTTAAAGCGTTTAATCACTGGCCAATTTACTGCTGAGTATGGCGATGGCTCTACAGGCTTTTGGGCATTCACCCCTTGATAACCAATGGTTTTTTTAACGGTTTGCGAAGACAAGGTGTCACTGGGGAAATTCAAGTCTTGTGTCAATTCAAAGCCAATGCATTTTTGGTTAGGGCAACCAGAGTAAGGCTGACGCCTAAGTTGATCGGTTTTCGTCAGCATTTTATGTATATCGGCAATGGACTGTATTTCTACCAGTCCATCATCATCAATATCATAATCTGCCCGCGACTGTGCAACACTTGCCCAGACACAACAAACCAATACCATGGTGAGTTGAGACAACCTTAAGCTGAAAAATTTTAAACGAGGGTATTTTAGCGTCACAATGGTCATCCATTCCAAATTAGTGGCGTGATTATTCACATCAAAGGGAAGCGGGTCAAAGAGATTCCGACCTTCAGGGCTCAATATTTACAAATGTTAATTAATTGATGGCCCTACTCTAGTACAGTGGCTTAAGGGTTACGCTATTGCTGGCCAATAACATGGCGACACGACTTTAAAGCAATTAAAGGTGTTCACACTCCTAGCCCAAAAATAAATAAAAGGTTACCACCATGAAAAAGAACGTTTGGCTGCCACTTGAATCACACCCAGAGATTCAAGTGGGGCAATATATTGTGCCTAACTTTGTATCGAACTCGGTAGCCATTAAGGTAAATGAAAATGAATATGTTTTGATCAGCCCAGGGGCCTCATTGTTAGAGAGCTGGCCTGATGAACTTAAAGGCCAGAATTGTAAGCTACATATTATTATGCCCAATGCTTGGCATTTTATGGGGGTGAAAGCTTGGCAACAAAGCGTTAGTAACACAGTGCTGTATGCCAGTCGCCATGCGAAACAGAAGCTCATTGAAAAAGGCGCTTTTACTGAGAGTGACAACATTCAGCCCCTTGAAGATGTGCAGCCTCCTATGCCACAGGGCTATGGAATTCTCTTTCCACCAGGGCACCGCGCTGGAGATGTGTGGCTAAGAAAACAAGAAAGTACAACCCATAGCACTTGGATTACCTGTGATAGTTTTTTAAATTACGAACGCTTATCTAATCAACCAGTGGCCCGCACCTTACAAAAACTATTAGGGGCAGCGCCGGGTTTAAAAATGAGCCAGGTGGTGAAGTGGCTTATTTTAAATGATAAAAAAGCCTTTAAGACTTGGGTGCTGGCGCAACTTAAGCAAGATCAGCCCACCACTCTTATTCCGTCTCATGGGGAAGTCACGCAAGATAAACACCTAAAAGACAAAATTAAAAGCATGGTAAGCAGCCGCCTGTAAACGTTAAGTGGCTTCCTCTTATTTACGTCTCATCCTTCTTAAAAAGAAGCCTTGGCCAGTTTAAAATGACTGGGGCTGGCTCATTAATTCAGGGTTACTTATAATGCCGCGATAATTTTAGCCACCAATTTTGGGCATTTTTATGAATCACGCTGGCCAGCCGAATTCTCCCCCTCCTCAAGAACAAAGTCCTTGGAGTATTTTTCTAATTTTCTTACGCCTTGGCTTAACTTCCTTTGGGGGACCAGTGGCCCATATTGGCTATTTTCGAGATGAATTTGTGGTGCGCCGAAAATGGCTAAGCGAGCGCAGTTACGCCGATTTAGTGGCCTTATGTCAGTTTTTACCGGGCCCTGCCAGTAGCCAAGTGGGATTGGCGTTGGGGTTATCACGAAATGGTTATTCAGGGGCGTTTGCAGCCTGGTTAGGTTTCACCGCCCCATCGGCTATTGCGCTCATTTTATTTGCACTGGGCATTAGCCAATACAGCGATGCCATGCCCAATGGTGTATTGCACGGCTTAAAAGTGGTGGCGGTGGCGGTAGTGGCGCAAGCGGTATGGGGCATGGCCCGTAATCTGTGCCCAGATACGCAACGCATTACCCTAATGGCCATAGGGGCTGGCATTGTACTGATGGTGCCTTCGGTTTGGGCACAAGTAAGCGTGATTGCATTAACCGCCATGGCGGGTTTGTACTTTTACAATCCAGGCCAAGGGGCCAGCCAGGATGCCCTGCCCATTCGCATAAGTCGACGTGCCGGTAGTATGTGGTTGTCTTTGTTTTTTATCTTGTTATTGGGTTTGCCAATCTTAAGCCAGTGGTTCCCAAGCCAAACCCTCGCCTTAATTGATAGCTTTTACCGTGCCGGCTCCTTGGTATTTGGCGGCGGCCACGTGGTGATGCCGTTATTACAAGCCGAAGTGGTGCCCACAGGTTGGGTGAACAATGACGCTTTTCTAGCGGGCTACGGCGCCACCCAAGCAGTTCCTGGCCCCATTTTTACCTTTGCCGCTTTTTTAGGGGCCTCGTTAACTGAATCTCCCAGTGGTTGGCTCGGGGCCATGATTTGTTTAGTGGCTATTTTTACCCCATCGTTTTTATTGGTGGCAGGGGCCTTACCTTTTTGGGAAGCGATTCGCAGAAACGTGCGCACACAAGCCGCCTTAATGGGAGTGAACGCCGGAGTCGTGGGCATATTATTGGCTGCCCTTTTCACCCCCGTATGGAGCAGCGCGATCCTTAGCCCTCAAGATTTTGTCTTGGCCTTGTTTGCATTTATTGCCTTAATGTTTTGGAAGTTACCACCTTGGTTAGTGGTATTGGGCAGCGCGGTAATCGCTGGGGTGATGAGTTTTTTATTAACTTAAGTTAGCCACGATTAGGGGTTAATCACTTTCACTTTAATATCCCTTGTGACGGGATATTAAAGTGAAATAATAAAGTATTGAAAAGTTTGCCGACACTTAAAACTTCCTTCCTTTTTTGTCACCGCTTTCTGTTGAGCCAATCTATTACTTACCGCCAAAACACCCTTCAATTTTTTCCTTAAGCTCATTAATAACATAGCCATTGATACTTAGGCAGGCCTTCATCTGACTGATTTTTGTTTTCGCTGCCACAAAAAATATGGCCTTTAACGCTATTTAATTAAAGGTTAAGTTTGAAAATGTATTCACTTTCACTCAATTGTAGCGAGATGTCTGAATCGGTATAGCCCCTACAAAAACATAACATTTCAGAAACAAAGGCTGTTGAGCGCTGCTGTAGAATGATTGCAATAGATTAAATTTAACAGTTTTGGAGCAGACTCATATGATGCGGTATTTTAGCCTTCTTCTTATATCTGTGCTTGTAGCCTGTGCAGACGGCAGTAAAAGCACAGACAATAATAGCCCTGACCCAGTGGGCAATTCCGGCTCAGAAACAAACGTACAACCCGATAATAGCGGTGACCCTAGCGATCCTAAACTTACCGATAATAAACAAATAAGCCGCTTATTAAACCAAGCCAGTTTTGGCGCCACCAGCCAAACAATATCTGCAATGCAGGGGCAAGTTTTTTCTAGCTGGCTTAAAAGCGAATTTGATAAACCGATAAGCCTGCATAGCCCCTTGATCGTGAAGTATCAAGGGATGGGGCTGAAAGAGCATATTGCCAGCATGGCATTTTGGAAAAACGCCATCACTGCCAATGATCAATTGCGTCAACGCATGGCCTTTGCGTTATCACAAATTTTGGTGATTTCTGATTTTGGTGAAAGCCTACTGTTTGATTACCCGCTTTCCATTGGTTATTACCAAGATTTAATGACTCAACATGCTTTTGGCAATTACCGAGAATTGCTTGAAGCCGTGACCTATTCGCCGGCCATGGGTTTTTACCTGACGTATATGGGCAGCGAAAAAGGCGACCCCACCACAGGGCGTATGCCGGATGAAAATTATGCCCGAGAAATTCTGCAATTATTTACCATAGGGCTAGTTAAGTTGAACATGGACGGCAGTGTTGTACTGGATGGCCAGGGAAAAGCCATTGAAACTTATACCAACAAAGATATTACTGGGCTCGCCAAGGTCTTCACTGGCCTTAACCTATATGAGGGTCTGGATAGTAACGGTAACGAACCTGATGAAAATTCAAGGCACGCAAGAGCCATGCAAACTTTTGCAGAGTCTCATTCTACTTTAGAGAAGACCTTTTTAGGCCAGACCATTGCCGCTAACACAGGTGCAACGGAAAGTATCACTCAGGCGCTGGATATTATTTTCGCCCATCAGAACCTCGCCCCTTTTGTCAGCCGCCAATTGATTCAACGCTTTGTCACCAGTCACCCCAGTGCGCAATACATCAACCGGGTAGCCAATGCTTTCGAAACAGGCACTTACCAATTCAGCGATGGCACCCGTGTTGGCAATCAAGTAAGGGGAGACTTAAAAGCCACCCTCGCCGCCGTACTTACCGATAAAGAGGCCAGAGATACGCCAACCAATGCTAGCTTTGGCAAAGTAAAAGAACCCATCTTGAGATTCACCCAATGGGCACGGGCCTTCGCTGGTAATACAATCACTCCTGAATACATGTTTAACCTTTGGGATAGCAGCGCCAGCAATAGCTTAGGACAGCACCCCTACCGTTCACCTTCGGTTTTTAATTTTTATCGCCCAGGGTTTATAAAACCGGCCAGTCACACAGGACAAGCGGGGCTAACCATGCCAGAGCTGCAAATTGTTAATGCCACTACAGTGCCTGGTTATTTTAACTTTTTGAGTTTTTTTATTAACGGTGAAATGGCCAATGAAACCTATATTCAAAAGTATGCAGAGTTTGTAGAAACCGATCTGCTAAGCCTAGATCCACAACAGGCTGGAGTCAGTTTCCTTGCCGACTATGCCAATGAGATTGCCCTAGCCCACGATGCCAACGGGTTAATCAATCATTTAGAAACCCTGTTAGTGTCGGGCGCCCTTAGTGATACTTCCCGAGCACGGATTCTCAACGCGATTAATTCGCTGCCACTAGAAAGTAAAACCAAAAGAGTCAGAACAGCCGTGTTAATGGTGATGACGACCCCAGAATTTTTGGTGCAACTTTAACAGCCCGGTTTAGCAAAGGAGAAACCCATGAAAATGAATCGCAGACAGTTTTTAAAAAATTCAGGTGTTCTGGCTACCGCTGGCAGTGTCACAAGTTTAGGTGCGTTAAGCAGTACGCTGGCCAGTTTTAGCGCCATGGCAGCCCCCCAAGATGACTACAAGGCTTTGGTATGCGTGTTTCTTCATGGGGGCATGGACAACCATGATACTGTCCTGCCATACGATCAAGCTTCTTATGACAGCTATGCCAGCATACGCAGTTCCCTAATCAGCCAATACAAGGGAGGCAGGGATAGAAACAAATTTCTCCCCCTAAGCCCAGATAACGCAGCCATGTTCGGTAACCGCGCCTTTGCCCTGCCTCCCGAACTGCCGGGAATATCAAACTTATTCCAGCAGGGAAATGGCGCCATCATTGCCAATGTGGGACCACTGATCAATCCAGCCACGAAGACACAATTTGAACAAGAGTCAGTGCCACTGCCCAGCCGTTTATTCTCCCACAACGACCAGCAAGCCACCTGGTTATCCAGCTCTCCTGAAGGCGCGGTTTATGGGTGGGGCGGCGCTTTTGCCGATGCCGCCATTAAAGGGGGTTATAATACTAAATCGGAATTCAGCGTGATCACCACAGGGGGAAATGATTTATTCCTAACCGGTAAACAGGCTATTCCCTATCAAATAAACGCAGGAAAACCTCAGCAAATTAATGCATTAGGCAATGCCGATGAAAACCAAGCCCTTTATAATGCCTTACAAGGCCATTTTTCTGCCGCCAATTTTAATGAAAGTAATTTAGCGCAAAAAGATATGGCCAGCGCCCTAGCAAAATCCTCTGCCACCAATAGTAGTTATAACCAAGCGTTGGCTGGCATCACACCATTAACCACTCAATTCCAAGACAATTACTTGGCCGAGCAATTGAAGGGTGTTGCCCGAACCATCGCCATAAAAGAAGGGTTAGGGGTAAAGCGTCAGGTCTTTATTGTGAGTATGGGCGGATTTGATACCCACTCAGAACAGGCAAAAAATTTACCCCAACTGCATGCGGCACTGGACAGTGCGATCACTGCATTTTATACCAGTATGCAAGAGCAAAACCTGAGCGATAAAGTTACCTTATTTACCGCATCCGACTTTGGCCGAACATTGTCGGCGAACAGCGATGGCACCGATCACGGTTGGGGTGGACACCATTTTATAATTGGTGATGCGGTTAAGGGTCGTAATATTTACGGTACTATGCCCCCTTCTGAATTAGGCCACGCTCAAGATGCTGGCAATGGCCGATTAATTCCCACCACCTCCATAGAACAAATGGCTGAGCCTCTAGGGCGTTGGTTTGGTTTAAGCGATGACGAGTTAACTCAGGCTCTACCCAACTTGAATAATTTTTCTTCTCGACTGGATTTTATTTAGCCCTTTATTTAATAGCTAAATAAAAAATGGCAGATTCAACCAAGTGGATCGTCTGCCATTTTAACGCTTTAAGAAATACAGATTTTTATTCAATGGTTAGGAAAATTTATTAACTATATGTTAGCCATATTCATCGAAAGTGAACACTGACATTTCAAGTTATTATTTCAATGCCGTCATAAAAATCTGATTACACCAACCAAAAAGTCTTACCCTACCGCTATTAGATAAGCTTTGTGTCCATTAACTCTGTTTAATGTTCACATACACTGCACGAAATATTAAACATAAAAAACTAGAATAATATGTCCGTTTAAAAAATCTCAAGCGTACAGAGGCAAGGCTTGCGGTGAAGTAAATAGTGCTTCCATTTTCAAACAATACAACGCCAACAATGTATTTTTTTCGCGCCCTCGGCAATTACTCCCTGCATTGCCCTACTTACCCACGTCCATCTGGGCATTCGCGGCTCTACGCCTAGTTCAAACTAGGCGTCGCCTAAAGCACCTATCCTTGATGGTCTTCCTTGAAAGGCAATAAGCTTATACTCTAAAACCATCACCCTTCAATTATTTGCCCCCAGCTAGAATGATCTTAACACCACCTTAAGGTGATTATCTCTACACTGTTCCTGATAAAAAAATTCGTTATTCAAAATACCTATCAAGGAGTGAAGCCATGAACACTGGATTTAAAGCCATATTGAGCATCCATGATGATACTAAGCTCATACCCTGCCACGGTCCAATCTTCACGCTGTTTATAAGGCGCCTCAAGCTGCATTATTTCAGTCAACACATGCCTAATAGCATTAATTTAATTAGAGGGCTTCTTACTTTATTAATTATTTTTTTTATATTTCCATATAGTCATGCTGAAGAGGTCGTTTTTAAACACAAACACCACAATTTATCAGGTCATTACCTTGAAGCTACTAACGGCAAGCCAGCTAAAGCGGTATTACTGTTTGTTCATGGTGATGGTGCCATGCCTTATGACGCCCAAGGGTACTACAATATTATCTGGCAGCCACTAAGGGAAAAAGGCTATGCCATTTTTAGCTGGGACAAACCCAACGTGGGTAATTCCAGTGGCAATTGGCTTATGCAATCCATGCTTGATCGTCAGTCAGAGGTACTTTCTGCTGTGGATTTCGTTCAAAATAAATATCATTTTACGGCTAAAAACACCGGATTATTTGGCTTTAGTCAAGCAGGGTGGGTAATCCCAGCTCTGGCCAGTCAGCCCTCAAAAATTGGTTTTACGATTGGTGTAGGGTTTGCGACAAACTGGATTGAACAAGGTCGTTATCATACAAAAACAAAACACAAAATTGCCAGTAAGAACAAGCAGCAAGTTACCTTAGAATTAGACGCTTACAGCAAGGGTATTTCATTTTTAAAAAAGACTCCGACTTATGACGAATATCTAGCCTTTACTAAAGATACTGCCATGGAAAAAGATCGTTTTGATTTCATCTTAAATAACTTCACAGCTGATGCCGCGGACGATTATTCAAAAATAAAAGTGCCTAGTTTATTTTTATGGGGAGCAAATGATCTAAACGTAAATGCCCAGCAGGAGTTTGCATGGTGGCAAACTCAAAATAATCCATTCATCACGACAAGGTTAATTCCAAATGCCAGCCATGCCATGTTAAATTCAGCGTCATTTGATAGCCAAAGCATAGGTTTTTTACAATGGATAAAACTTATGTGGCTAGAACAAGATGCTTTGGCAAAAGATTTTTTACCCACTGTCGTGATGTGGTTAGAGCAAACTGAATAAACAGATCATTACCTTCAGGAAAAATGCACCTGCCATTGTAGCAATTAAACACACCCCGAAAAAAGACGCCTAATGCTAAACACGTTAAAGGTGCTAGCCCTGCTATTAATTAATCACAGAGCTTAAGTAATTCAACTTAAGCTCATCTTAAGATGACTCTCATTACACTGCTTCTTACAAAAGCACTTTATTCAAAGTGCTTAACAAGGAGTTAATCTATGAACACTAGAGCAATACCTGTACTGGTTTTATCGGCCCTGTGCAGCGCTAATGGCTACTGTGAAGAGGCAAGCCTGTCCCTAGGGGCATTCGTTACCAATAAATCCACTGTCTATGAAGGTGGGGAAAATAAAAACTCACCGTATCCTTTCGTTGACGGCTACTGGGGGCCTTTTTTCATTTCCAACGGTCAGCTCGGAAGTTTTATTGCAGGCAATGATCATTGGGGATTCGCTTTGGCAGCTGGCTTAGCCAATCTTGAAGACAAGTCTCGTGGTCACAGCAAACAACTGGCGGGAATGCATAAGCTTGAAGATGTCTTTGTGGGGAGCGTACAAGCCTTTATTGAAACCCATTACGGCCAACTTTCAGCCAGTTATGAAAAAGACATCAGTCATCAACATAACGGCTACTCTGCCAATGTCGGTTACCGTTATTCTTTAGAACTAGGGCACTGGCTTATTGAACCAGCATTCAGTGCAACCTGGATAAACGAAAGCATCAGTGAATACTACTACGGCGTTCAGCACAATGAAGTGACAAGTAATCGAGCGGCGTATCAGCCCGGTTCTGCCAGTTACCTTAAAACAGAATTAAATTTGGTTTATTTTTTCAATCGATATCATGCCGTGGCGTTAGGAGTCTCTTATAGCCAGCTATCAAATGAAATTACTGACAGTCCCATTGTTAACCACACCAGTACCAGCAGTGCCCTAGTGGGCTATGTATATTCCTTTTAACAAAAACTAAATTCACTTCACTATTTAAAATAAAAGCGGGCAAATGCCCGCTTTTATTTTAACGCTTTAGACTCAATTCAAATCGGTCGTCTCCACTTTCATCAACAAGATTAATTAAGGTCGCCGGCTGAGTGCTCATGTCAAACCGATAGTGAGATATGCCACCTTCTGAACGGGTGACCTTTATGGTCTGTACCTTGGCCTCCTGTATCTTGGCCTGTTGTAAATTCAGCTGCGGCACTTGGGTTTTAGCCAAGTGGCCAGTGACTAATTCTGCAGATAATTCATAAAACAACGATTCATCTTCTGCATCAGGATCAAACACTCGCACAGAACGCGTATTGGTTTGTGATAAAAGCTTGGGAAGCGTTAATGACAAAGCCGTCATGGTCATATCAAACTGAGTAGGGTCAATAAAAGAGGCATGACTTTCTAGAGCCTTTAAATGCTTTATTTTATTCATTAGTTCAGGCCAACCTAACTGCAAGGCCATATTTTTATTCGCTGCTTGATTCCAAACTTTCGTTAACGCATCCAGCATGTCATCCTCTAGTTCAAACCATTTAAAGCTATGCTTCATAAGCCCCCTGCTGGCCGGCACTAAAGAAGACACTAATAAGTACTCATCAAATAAAGTCACATAGTCACCCTGGGTAATTCCATGGGACTCATCATATTGCTCAACATTACGCGTGAGAATCACCGTCTCCCCCCAAAACGATGGCACTCGCATGTCCAGAAGTTCCGTCACTTGAACCCCTGAACCCAAAGCACGTGTGGCGACACGGCTATAACCCACATCCTCACCAGCATAGTTAACCTTGTACAACAATTCTTGATCTACCGGTTGCGGCGCTCTTGAGGGTTCAGCAGGCACGCCTTGATTTATTTCCAACGCATATAAACTCGAGACCCAAAGCAAAGGCATTAGCAACAAAACACCTTTCAAAGTGGCCGGCTTCATTATAGATAATTTCAGCATTATTTTTCTCCAACAATAGATGGATTAGTGACGATAGAATGAATTGAATCTTGCTCATTTTCAGGGGACCACCACTGGGCTATGTCATGGCCAATGGCAATTAAGATAGGAATTAAAATTAAGGTAATCAGCGTGGCGAATAACTCACCAAAGGCTAACGAAATGGCAGCAGGAATTAAATATTGTGCCTGTTCCGAGGTTTCTAACATTAAAGGAGTCAGTCCTGCCACCGTGGTGGTGGTGGTAAGAAATATCGCTTTAAAGCGCCCTAGACCTGCTTCATGTAACCCTTGATGTACGCTAGCGCCTTCTGCTCTTACTTGGTTGTAGCGCGTCATCATAACCAAAGAATCATTCACCACCACCCCCGCCAAAGCCAACATGCCAAAAAATGACAACAGGCTCAGTGGCACATCCATGACCATATGGCCAATGGCGGCCCCTACAAACCCAAATGGAATCACCGCCATAATAATAAATGGCTGGGTATAAGATTTAAGCGGTATTGCCAACAGCACATAGATTAAAATGCAGGTAAAAATAAGCGCTTGAATGAGGTTATCTTTAATGCTGAAAATTTCTTCCAATTCACCGGCTTCTTTTATTTCCACTTCAGGGAAACGCGCTTTTAAGCTGGTGATCACACCGTCAAATAATTCTTGGCCTAATTCAGAAGGGGACAATATTTTTTTGTCTAACTTGGCATAAACGGTATTAACCCTTTGGTTATCGCGGCGGGCCACATAATCGGTCACGTAAGAGGATTCCATGTGCGCCACGGCGGTGACAGGAAACCACTGCCCTTGATCATTCATCACCCTTAGGTCCAATAAATCCGATAAAGAATCACGTGACTGCTTGCGATCTAGCACCATCACTTTGACTTCATCCGTACCACGTTGAACTCGTTGCGCTTCAATTCCACCAAAGCGACCCCCTACCTGCGCCGCCAGTCTTTCATCACTAAAACCTAGGTGACGCGCCTCTGATTTTAATCGAAAGCGAAGTTGCGGCTGACCCGGTTTTAAATCTTGACGAACGTTACTGGTGCCTTCAACACTGCGCAGATGCTCTATCAGTAAACTACTGACCTCTCGCAGTGAAGCCTCATTTTTACTGAACACCTGTAACGCAAAGCCACCACCGGTTTCTTCAGAGGCATTAACGTTCAGCTCCACAGCCCCTTCCACTTCACCTACTTCTGCCCGCCATTGATTGGCTATGTGCTTGGCCGATAAAGTTTGGCGATCTTTCGGTGGTGTTAATTCCGCATAAATTTCCACAGACGAAGCATCATTTATCACCGTTAACATATGCCGAATAGGTAACTCTTTAAGCTGATGCGTTTGCTGCCATTTGAGATTTAGTTTGTTAGCAACCTGTTCAAGTCGCTGAACATTATCGGCTGTCAAAGCCAAAGGGGCGCGGGCGTCCATTTTTATATTCACCGACACCATTTGCCCTGGTATATCTGGAAAAAATACCGTTCGAATGCTGCCATTGCCAATTAGCCCGATGCCCAAAATGGCGATGGTAAAAAATAAAGTCAGTGCCGCATAACGCTGCTTTAAAGCAAACGCCAAAACCGGGCCATAAATACGAAACTTAAATGCGTCTAACCCCCGTTGCGCCATGGACTGAAGCCAATGACCTAAACGTGTTAACAGCAATACAGGGGACCATTTTGAAACCCCATCGCCATTAGCCGTTGGTGAGCGCTCTAAAGATAAGGCCGCTAAATGGGAAGGCAAAATAAATTTACTTTCCAGCAAAGAAAAGATAAGCGTTAAAATAACCACGCCGGCAAAACTGCCCAAAATTTTTCCCATGGAATTATCGATCAAAAGCATGGGAAAAAATGCCGCTATGGTGGTTAACACACCGTAAATCGTGGCCGTTGCCACTTTTTTAACCCCTTGTTCGGTGCCAATAATGGGGTCAGTGGTTTTACTACGCTCTTCAAATACGCTTTCACCCACCACCACCGCATCGTCCACTAAAATTCCCAATGCGATGATCAAACCAAAGGTGGTTATGTCATTTAGTGAATACCCTACCCAGTTTGATCCCATGACCGCTAGCGCGCCAGCAATGGAGATGGGAATGCCCATGGCCACCCAGAAGGCCAGTTTGATATTTAAAAACAAAGACAACAATACAAACACCAATAGCAAACCTTGCACCGCATTGTCTTTCAATAAGCTCAAGCGCTCAGATATGTAATGACTGCTATCTCCCCAAGAAACCAAATGCACATCACTGGGCAAGGTGACCCGTTGTTCCACCAGCGATTGCTTAACCGCTTTTGCAATATTCAGTAAATTTTCATGACGACCAATTAAAATTTCCATGCCTATGCCCGGCTGACCATTGAAACGAACAATCGAATCATCCTCTTCGTAACCATCCACCACCTTAGCGATATCCTTCAGGGTTAATTCGCCGCCATTATTCAGAGATTTAATATGAATGTTTTCAAAATCTAATCGCTGATAACGCTCGTTGTCGGCCCGTAAAGAAATATTTCCGCCATGGGTATCTAGGCTGCCCGCTTGGTAAGACAAGGAAGACTGTTGAATTTTTGCCACGATATCTTGAGCCGTTAACTGATAGGCCAGTAGTTTTTCAGGGTTTAATTCCACCCGAATTTCGGGCTGGCGCTTACCCCAGGTTTTCAGTTTCGAGACTTCAGGCAAGGCCAATAATCGTTCACGCACGGAAGATGCGACTTTTTGCAGTGTGGTCGTGTCTACGTCACCATAAAGTTGGACGATCATGGCGGCCAGATCAAAATCATTACGCGCCACCACGGGTTTTTCAGCGTTAACAGGCAAACCAAAAATAGCATCAAGGCGCGCTCGTAAATCGTCAGACAGTCGCTCCAGCTGATAGCCCTCTTGCTTTTGAATACTCACCACAGACAAACCTTCGCTGGAAAACGAAGTGACTTTTTTAATGCCCGCCAAGCCTTCAATGGATTTTTCTATGCGCCGAGTGACTTGTTGATCCACCTGATCAACATGAGCATTGGCGTACAGGGTGGTCACTTCTAACGTGTCGGCGGGTAACTTGGGAAAACCTTCCACACGAATAGACGACACCGTGAGCCAACCGGCCATCACCACCAAAAGCATCATTAAATTGGCCGCGACTGGGTTTCGAATAAACCATCCCGTTAATGCATGCATGATTAACCCTCCTTACGCTTAATGGGCTGCACTTGTTTGCCCGGTAAATAAAATGCCAATGGGGTAGTGGCAATTCGCCAAGTAGTGGCGGTTTGGGTTTGTGCTTTGACGGTTCCTTCAGCTTGATTCGCAATAAAATGGAGGTTATCCGGCGGGGAAATCAACACCTGCTCACCTACATGGGTGACATGTTTGGGGGCAAAGGATCGCAAGGTATTTTGGGCATCAATAAACCAAACCAAACCTTCACGGGTTAACGCAGCTTCAGGCACACTTAAACAATGGGGCTGAATTTTTCCTGCTATTTTTACCCGCACAAATTTTCCCGGAATGGCAGCTGCCAAGTGTTTGGTGTTTACCTCTAAAAACAACTTATGCTGACGGGTTTCGCTGTCTACTCGGTGGCCGCCACGGGCGATTTTGGCCTTACCCAGATACTGCTCGTTAGTGGTGTAAAGAGGCACAGTTTGCCCCTGCCAGTGCTCAGGCAGATTTGCCCACTGCTGATCATTGAGTGATACCGATAACTGCAGGTGTTGGTCGTCCATCAAGCGCACTATGGGGTCACCTGCAAATACCAACTGCCCCAAGCCCACAAAACGCTCTGTCACCACGCCGCTGAAAGGCGTTTGAACCTGGGTATAAGACAGATTACGTTGGGCCACTTTAAGCTGGCGCTCAGATGCTTTCACATTTTGTTTTGCCAATATTAACTGCGGCTCAAATAACGCCAAGTCTGAAGGGGCTTGATTGATGCCAGATTGCAGCCAATCTTTCTTAGCCAAGGCCGTCTTTTCCTGAGCCTGCCTTAATTGCAAGCGAGATTGCGCCAACACCCATTCAGCAGAGGTTAATTCAGCTTGATACTGGCTGTCTTCAATGCTCATTAGCCTGGTGTTTTTAACCAGTGCGGCGCCCGCTTCAAAGCTTGGCGAGAGCTTAACCACCTCACCATTGACTTGCGCTTTAATGGTCACATCCCATCGGGGCGCCAGCTCACCATAGAGTGACAATTCACTGCGATGCTCACCCGCAGTCACCTCTATATAGCTGACTCTAGGCAAAGCAGGGGCAATGCCCACACCCACCGAATTCGCCTCTAGCGGCTCGTCTATTACTATTAACACTAGTACTAAGAATGCCATTGAGATCAGTAGGAATTTTGCACGTTTAACGAGGTTACGCATGGGTGTTCACCGTGAATCAATGCAGGTCAACACCTTAATAGAAGGGGTATTAAGATACTCTTAAGGAGATTTCAATCAGAAGGTGAAAGCTGTTTACGCCCTTAGCCAGTCAACACTCACTTGAACGTAATCCTCGCCTTCCATAAAACTAAATTGCCAATTGAGTTTTTTACAAATTCGTTCGACCAATTGCAGGCCTAAACCAAAGCTTTGATAGCTGGATGAGCTTTCATTTCGATTTGTGTCAATTGGGTTTCGAATGCTCAAAGACTGGGCATTTACCTGAATGTGAATTACGCCCTCACTGGTAAACTGACAGGCATTACGCAGCAAATTGGCAAACACAATGAGTAATAAGTCTTCTTCTATAAGCATTAACTTCACATCAAGATCACACTGAATTTCAACACCGCGATTGGTGATTAAGTACTGATGCTCTGCTACCTGCTGATGACAGAATTTCTCTAGGTTTACATGGGTTTTCTCAATGGGTTTTTCAGACTCTCTTGCCAACCACAATAAAGCAGATGATAAGCGATTCATGTTTAAGCTGGCCTTTAAGGCCCGTTGAACTGTGGTGCGTTCTGAGCCATTTAGTTTAAAGTCTAGAGTATCTAGGCAGGCTTGAATGGTGGCCAAGGGGGTGCGCATTTCATGGCTGGCATGTTTTAAAAATTGCTGCTCTCTAAGGTTATATTCAGTAATGCGATCAACCCCAGATTTTAATTGTGCCGCTAAATCATTTAATTCGGCAATGGGGAAATCATCTCGATTAAGCTGGTCATTGTCTTTCAAGCGCTTGGCCCATTCACTAAGCAACACCATGGGCTCGTTAGTGCGCTTTAATATCCAATAAACAAACAAAAACAAACCTGCGAAAATCATTACGATTAGCCAAATGGCATCTACTAACATGTTGTTTACAATCAGTTCAAACACATCGTCAATTTCTTCAACGTCATTAATATAAATAATGAAAATCGAAGCGCCTTTATCATTGTGATAGTGCAGCAGAGTAAAATATTTAACTTGTCCGTCCTTATCGGTAATTTCCTTTTCATGCACCTCATTTATTTCAATCTGCGCTTGAGGAAATACCTGCTTTACCTCTTGGGGGATTTTCTGCCAATGACGATAGACTTGATAATCCTCGTCGGATGGCAATGTCATTTCAGGGTAGCGCGTTAATTGCTCAAGCAGGTTGTGGGCTTCCAGCCTAATAAAGCTGTCTGAGGCGAAATCCATGGTGCGAATGGCCAACAGGCTCAAACTCAATAAAATCGCGATACTAAACACAATGCCAACCATTAAGGTTTGCCAGCGCAATTGCTGGGACAGAGTTTTAATGGGAAAGTTAGGCACCGTTTTAATTGTCATTATTTTCGCTTTGTTGCGCTTTGTCGGTTGAAATACATAAGCCTAGGCCAGTAATGGTTTTGATTAGTGGGTAACTAAAGGGTTTATCTATGGCTTTTCTTAAGGCATGTAGGTGGACATTTAAGCGCCCTGGATCAGGTTCTTGATCTGGCCAAACACTGTCTTCAATGTCGGTACGAGAAACCACCTTAGGGCTGTTGCGCAGTAATACTTCCAGAATGCGCCACTCGGTAGGCGTTAACACGATAGGCTGAGCATCTCGGGTTAGAGTTCTTGATTCCACATCCACTTCCAAGGGACCCAATTGCTGCAAGGCTTGCTGGTTCAAGGAGCGCCGTTGAAGTGCTGTGACACGGGCCCATAGCAGCGGCATTGGACAAGGCTTCACCACAAAATCATCTACCCCAGCACGAAAGCCTGTTAATTGGTCTTCGGTGGTACTCATAGCCGTTAACATCAATATAGGCGTGGTGCAGCCGCGCTGGCGAAGCTCTGTACACACATCAAAGCCATCCAATTTGGGGAGCATTAAATCCAATAAAATAACGTCGTATTTGGCATTGGCTGCCAACTCAACGCCCGCCAAACCATGGTAGGCAAAATCACATTCTGCATTTTGTAACTCTAAAAACTCAGCTATGGAAGCCGACAGTTCAACATCATCTTCGACGATTAAAATACGCATGA
>CAJXRF010000102.1 GCA_913058575.1 uncultured Bermanella sp. | reverse complement strand
GCAGTTGAAGCAGTTGAAGCAGTTGAAGCAGTTGAAGCAGTTGAAGCAGTTGAAGAAAATGCAGAGCAAGTTTCAGCACAAAAACTGAATAATGATCTAAGTGAATCAATTGCCGAATTAGGTAGTATTGCTGACCAAGATATTGATGAATCAGTCGCATCCGATGCTTTAGATAATGCATTAGATATTGAAGAGCCATTGGATCAGTCATTATCTTCTTCACCAGCGCTTGAGCTGGAAGATGACGATGATCTAATTGATGATGAGATTATTGAAATATTTCTAGAGGAAGCTCAAGAAGTATTAGAAACAATTGAAGAATATTGGCCCGTATATAAAGAAAATACTCAAGATTCAGATGCATTAACGACTACCCGACGGGCATTTCATACCCTTAAAGGCAGTGGTCGCATGGTGGGCGCTCAGGAAATTGGTGAAACTGCCTGGGCGATTGAGAATATGTTTAATCGCCTTATTGATCACACAATCGATCTAAATCAAGCATTTTTAGATATTGTTGATCATATGGTGGAATGTATTCCAGCTTTGATTAAAGCATTTGAAACCCGCCAACCATGCGAAGTTGATATTGCAGCTATTCAAGATTATGCAAATGCTATTGTTGATGGCAAAGAGGTGCCTGTTTGGAGTGACGGTAAGCTTGAGAGCACTCAGAATTCATCGGATTCTTCGTTAGAAGCAGAAGCAGAAGCAGATGTCACTTTGGATCCTGCCTTGCTGGCAGTATTCAGTTCAGAAATTGAATCTCATCTCAGCGTCCTTGAAGCGTTTATTGAAGATTCTCAGCAAAGTGATTATCAAACTCCCATTTCAGATAACTTGCAGCGCGCTTTGCATACCCTCAAAGGTAGTGCTCATATGGCTCATATTGAGCCCATCGCTGAAATTGCTGCCATTTTAGAGAACTTCTCGAAAGTTTTGTGTGCTTATCACATTGAAACTTCTGCAGAAATTGTACATCTATTCATTCGCGGTAAAGATTTAGTCGACGAAGGATTTAATCAGTTAGATTCCACACCGTTTGCGAAAATTTCTGGCAGTGAAGATCTAACAGCAGATATTGAACGTCTTTCGAAACAGTTAATTGATGATTTTCATCAACGCCTGGGTACCAGTGGCAACAATAATGTTGATCCTCAGGTATTGACGGTCTTCTTATCTGAAGGCATGGATATTTTATTAGATGTTGAAAGTATTTTTGAGCACTGGCAAAAAGATCCAGAAGATATAGCCTTAATTCATTCCATTATTAACGAAGTGCAAACCCTAGAGAAGGGCGCGCAAATGGCCGATTTGCTGCCGGTGGTAGCATTATGCCAAGCATTACAAAATGCTTATCAGAACATTATTAATGAAAACTTATCTTCAAATAACGAATTTATTAATGTTATTGAGGATGGCCATGAAGGCTTGTTAAACATGATGGATATGGTGGCGGCCAGTCAAACTATCGATCATGCAAGCTCGCTTATCTCTCAGCTCATGCGCGAAGGCTATCCATCTACTGAATCCGATGCTGGTAGTAGTATCGATTTAGATATTATCGAACTTGACCTCAATGAAGAGCCAGAAAATGAGTCGGGTTCAGATGAGTTTACTTTACAAGAAGAGTCTTTAGAACTAGACGCTTTTGAAAATGAAATTGAAGAAATTAATTTATCTGAGGTGGGCTCTTTAGAGTTACCTGTTGATGACCTAGAACTTGATAATTTCGAAGAGATTCAAATACAAACGCCTGACCTAGATGAGAGTCTAGATTTGGTGGGGCTTGAGTCTCCTAAAGAAGACTTGGAATTAAATGATTCTCAAGAGATCGCAACAGACACCCTAGATTTAGATGTATTTGATTCTGAACTAGAAAGTGCCTTACCTGAAGTCTCTGAGGAAATTCTTGAGTTGGATGCGTTTGATTCAGAAGCCGCCGACCCGCTTTCCGATATGATTGAATTAGATGCTTTCGAATCTGAACTTCAATCAGAGGGTATCGATGAGGGTGTAGAGCTTGATTTTGAAGCAATAGACCTCCTAGCTGATGCTATTGAGCTAGATGTCACTGACCCAGAGACGGTAGAAGTGAACACACTTGATAGTGAAGCAATCGAGCCAATAGAAAACCCCATAGATGAGTTAGAAAGTTTAGAAGAAGACCTAGAAGACGAAACAGTAGAGTTAAATCTTCCTGATATTGAGCTAGATGAAGATCTTTCAGTGCAACCTGATATTGATTCTGAACTATTGGGAATTTTCCTTGAAGAAGCTCAAGAGCTTATTAGCTCCATTAACGAATCTTTAGGTGAATGGAAAAAAGATAAAGAAAATCTACTGCAAGTAGCAGAATTACAGCGTGACCTGCATACCTTTAAGGGTGGTGCACGAATGGCTGAGATTAATTCAATTGGTGATTTAATTCATGAGCTAGAACATGTCTACGATGGATTAAGTCAGGGCCGTCTTGCCACAAGTGATGAGTTATTTGACTTATCTTTACTGTGCCATGACCGGCTAGCGTCTATGGTACAGAGCTTAAAAGAAGGCCAGGGAACTAAAGCTGCACCTGAACTGATAACCGCTATTCAACTATTTATAGCCGGTGAGTCTTTAGAGCTACCTGAGTCTGATGAACAATTGCTTCTTGATGAAGATACTGACACTTCAAATGAAGTATCACTTGATCAACCTGAAAGCGTTTCTGTTGCTGATATGGCAAATGAAGCCGACGCTGAAGTGGCTGAAATCTTCATGGATGAAGCCGAAGAGCTCATGGAAGATTTAGACAGTTGCATACTAAATTGGCAAGCTGAACCAGAAAACGCTCAGCATAACGAAGCCATTCAGCGTGTATTGCATACCTTAAAAGGTGGTGCATTTATGGCTGGCTTAACTGAAATTGGTGACCTTTCTCATAATATGGAAAGCGAACTGCAACGCCGTCTAATTAATAACGAAATGGCAGATGATGGTTTATTCCAATCACTGCATCAGCAGTACGATTTAATTGCGGGCCGTATTGATAACGTACATGTGTGGTTAAAAGAAGGTGGCCAAGGAGCCATTGCGTCAGGTCCATCTGCTACGCCTATACAACCTGTTCTTGTGACAGAAGAAGGCAAAGCAGACGAGACTGAAGCAGAAGCACCAGCTAGTTCAGAGCAAAAAGCCGCTAACGAATCATTGCCCGAGACAGTACCAGCAAGCAATGTTGTGCCTCTACGAGCAGCAGCTGAAGCATTAAAGCCAGCTGTCGCAAAAGAAGAAGCGCCTAAACGCAATCAACCTCAAGAAATGATTAAGGTCTCAGCTGACCTGCTTGATGGCTTGGTAAACTTAGCCGGTGAAACATCAATTTCACGTGGTCGTTTAGAAAATCAAGTTACTGACTTCTCATTCACTCTTGAAGAAATGGATGCCACGCTTGATCGACTTAAAGATCAGTTGCGTCGACTAGATATTGAAACCGAAGCACAGGTTTTATTCCGCCAAGAGCGCCAAGGGCCAAACTACGAAGATTTCGATCCTCTAGAAATGGACCGCTATAGCCAACTTCAACAGTTGTCTCGTTCCTTGGTGGAGTCGGCGTCGGATTTGATGGATCTAAAAGGCACGCTGTTAGATAAAACTCGCGATGCTGAAACCTTGCTACTGCAACAATCGCGAGTGAATACAGAGCTTCAAGAAGGTTTGATGAAAACCCGCATGGTACCGTTTAGCCGCTTGGTGCCTAGGTTGCGTCGTATCGTTCGTCAAATTAGCCAAGACCTTGGTAAGCAAGTTGAATTACAGGTTAATAATGCCGAAGGTGAAATGGATAGAAGCGTTCTAGAGCGCCTTATTTCACCACTTGAACACATGTTAAGAAACGCGGTGGATCACGGTTTAGAGTCAACTCAAAAGCGCCAAGAGATCGGCAAACCCGAAGTGGGCAGTATTACTCTGAGCTTATTCCGAGATGGCGGTGACGTGGTATTGAAGCTCGCCGATGATGGTGCTGGTATTAACCTTGATGCCGTACGTAAAAAGGCAATTGATAGAGGGTTGTTATCGCCAGCTGCCGACATTACGGATCAAGATGCACTGCAATTTATATTACAAGCTGGTTTTAGTACCGCTGAAAAAGTAACGCAAATATCTGGTCGCGGTGTGGGCATGGATGTTGTTAACAGCGAAATCAAGCAGGTGGGTGGTAACATTATTATCAGTTCAGAAGCCCAAGTGGGCACTGAATTTACCATTCGCTTACCGTTTACCGTGTCGGTTAACCGAGCCTTGATGTCTAAAGTGGGTGAAGCGCTATTTGCTATTCCGCTTAACAGTATCGAAGGTATTGTACGAGTAAGCTCTGCAAGTCTAAGAGAGCTATACCAGCAAGAAAATCCGGTTTATCAGTACGCTGGACGAGATTACCCAATTAAATACTTGGGGCAGCTTTTACGACATGAAAACCAACCAAAATTAGCCGACGATGATGTGGCATTGCCCGTTGTGCTAGTTCGTGGTTCTCAACCTGCTGCGATTCAAGTGGATGCTCTTATGGGCTCTCGAGAAATTGTAGTAAAAACTCTTGGGCCACAATTTAGCTCAGTGGTAGGTGTGTCTGGCGGTACTATTCTTGGGGATGGTAGTGTCGTAATCATTCTAGATTTACCGAATATGATGCGTCATATCCACAGTTTAGAATATCAACAGCATGCTGCACTTGTGCATCAAGAAGAAGTTCAAATTCAACAAGCAGTTGTTGAAGACAAAGTAACTTCTATTTTGGTAGTGGATGACTCGGTAACGGTACGTAAGGTTACTACTCGTTTACTCGAGCGAAATGGCATTGAAGTTCGCACCGCTAAAGATGGTGTGGATGCCATGGAAATTTTGCAAGATTACCGCCCAGATGTGATGCTTTTAGATATTGAAATGCCGCGAATGGATGGTTTTGAAGTGGCCACGCAAATGCGTCACGATTCAAAACTAAAAGATGTGCCTATTATTATGATTACCTCGCGAACCGGGGATAAACATAAGCAAAGAGCCATGGCCATAGGGGTTACAGATTACATGGGTAAACCTTTCCAAGAAGAAAAATTACTGGCAGCCATTGATAAAATAGTTGGCTCAGGTAGTGACTGAAACCACTACATTGAAGTTAGCAGTGGTGGCTGAGGATTCTTTGCAACAGCATAGATTACGAAGCGCCATGGAAGACTTTGGCTGTGAGGTAGTGTGTTTAAGCCCACAATCGCTTCATGAAAAGGGCATGGATCAGCAAGTGTCAGCTTGGCTGGTCGACCTTCGTGATGACGACAGTCTGCTTGATAGCTTTTGTGATATCGAGCAACCCGTGCTTCTGGGGTTTGAAGCGGCTCCTAGTAAACAGGCAGCTGACTACCCTAAATGGGAAAAGCGTTTGTATGCTAAATTAAAGCAAATGCTCAGTGTTGATATTATTCAAGCTAACAACACCCAAGCCAGTCTCAGTCTTATTGAACAAGCTCCTGCTGTATCTGAAAAATATTCTTTGCCAGACAATGTATCTGCTGATACTGGCAGTAAGGCTAAGTACGTCTTTACCTTAGGTAGCTCTCTGGGAGGGCCTGAAGCGGTTAAAGAATTCTTAGACGCATTGCCTAAGGGTTTACCGGTAGCCTTTGTATACGGCCAGCATATTGATGCGCAGTTTGTACCGGTATTAGCCCAAGTGTTAGCGCGACATGCTCAATTTAACTTATCAGTGGCCGAGCAAGGTATGGAATTACGCAATGGCGAAGTATTGATTGTGCCAGCGGATCACGAAGTGCAATTTGAATCTGGCTTTGTAAAAGTGTTGGATAATGCTTGGCCCGGCCCTTATGGCCCATCGGTTGATCAACTAATTTTAAATGTTCAAAAAGGTTTTCCTGGATCAGGTTCAATTATATTCAGTGGAATGGGTAATGATGGTGCCGAGGCACTGCAAAGCTTAAAGCAAGCATCCAACATAGATGATTTGCAAATTTGGGCACAAAGCTCGGAAACCTGTGCAAGTTCTGCCATGCCTGACTCCTGTCGTAAAACAGGAGCGGTAAATTTCACCGCATCGCCTCAAGAAATGGCCAAGCACCTGGTGAAATATATTCAAACCAAAGAAATGAATACACAGCAATTAAGCTGTTAATAAATAATAAGTAGGAGGCCATCATGCAACAAATAGCCAATACCAATGAACAAACCGATGTTCTGCCTTGCTTGGTCATTCCAGTACAAGGTAGCCGCTTAATTCTGCCTAACGTTACAGTGGCTGAAATCATCGCTTTTCAAAAACCCATTGATGGTGAAAATTTACCTGAATGGGTGTTAGGAAAAATAGAGTGGCGAGGGACTTTAATTCCTATTATCTCTTATGAAGGCTATTGCGGACAGAAGTCCGGGGTAATGAGTCAGGAAATTCGTATTGCAGTGATTAATGCGCCAAACGGAGACAAAGGCGTATTAAGGTTCTTTGGCATGGTAGTACAGGGTATTCCAAGTTTGGTGAAACTAGAAAAACCAGCCATTCAAGAAAATCTAAATACCAGCCTTATTAAAGGTCAAAAAATGGCGGTGACGCTTGAAACGGGTCACGCTATCGTGCCCGATCTTGATGTAATTGAAGAAGAACTACTGAGTATTAATTGGCAGTAAATTAATACTATAAAGCCAATGGGGTAATTAAAAATCCCCCCATTGGCTTTGTAATAAACTAATGGCTGTTAATGCAGCTGTTTCTGTTCTCAGTACTCTTGGCCCTATTAACTTCGCGTTAAACTTACAGTCACAAGCCAGTTGCACTTCCTCCTCGCTTAAGCCTCCCTCGGGCCCAATTAATAAACATGCCGATTCAATTGCTGCATGTAGCGATTCTTGTTTTAACCCTCTTGGGTCTAGCACCCACTTCTCTTGTGCTTTAATCGTGTTCAGCCACGAGGTTAACTCTTGTGGCGCATGAATAATGGGAACAATGTCACGGCCACTTTGCTCACAGGCGGCGATAGCAATCTGCTGCCATTGGTTTAGTTTTTTCTCTAGGCGTTCAGGGTTCAGCTTTACGTCCACATGTTTAGTCCACAGTGGTGTTATTTCATTTACGCCCAGCTCTACCGATTTTTGAATGGTAAATTCCATGCGATCTCCTTTCGAGATAGCCTGGCCTAAATGAATATGCAGTGGTGACTCTAAAGCGGTGGGAATACGTTTGGTTATTTTAACGCTAACGTTTTTACGCTGAGCACTTAAAATTTCACCTTCAAAGTGACACTGCTCTTGGCCATTAAAAAGAAATAATTTTCGGCCCGCGCCCATACGAAGCACTCGTGAAACATGATTAGCTGCCGCTTCGTCTAGTTCGATGCTGGACAATTCAATTAAAGATTGAGGGGTGAATATTCTTGGTATACGCATAAGCTAATTACTTAATTCACTATCGAGAATGAGAGCCATCACAGAATGGAGCTTTGTGGGTATCTTTGCAGGCACATAAAAACTTGGTCTCGTCTTTATCTACAGCGAACTCTTTAGGCTGGTATGGCGTGCCTTTATGGCTGCCATCGCAGAAAGGCTGCTGCTTACTGCGACCACATTCACACCAATAGTATTTTTTATGGGCTTTTAATTCAACACGAACAGGCTGGCGCATTGAGCTTCTCTGAAAATTGAATTTTATAACAAGAAGGAGAGTGGCAGATGCGTGCTCGCACCTGCCATTAGTCTTACCAAAGGTTAAGGTTTTTCCAAATATTAAGGCAAGGATCAGCTTGGTTCAACGTGTAAAAGTGCAAGCCTGGTACGCCATTTTCTACTAAGTCTTCACACATTAGCGTCATCACTTCTTCACCAAATTTCATGATGCTTTCATTGTCATCACCATAAGCTTCTAACTGCTTACGAATCCAACGAGGGATCTCAGCACCACATGCATCAGAGAAGCGTGCAAGCTTTGTGTAATTGGTAATAGGCATGATGCCCGGCACGATAGGGGTTTCAATGCCCATGTCTAAACAACGGTCAACAAAGTATAGGTAGCTATCAATATTGAAAAAATATTGTGTAATGGCACTGTCAGCACCAGCATCAACTTTACGTTTGAAGTTTAATAAATCATCTTCATAGTTATTGGCCTGAGGGTGCATTTCAGGATACGCAGCTACTTCTAAATGAAAGCGGTCGCCGTGTTCCTTTTTAATTAGCTCAACCAATTCGTTGGCGTATTTTAATTCACCCGAACTGGTGGCCATACCTGAAGGTAAGTCGCCACGTAATGCCACAATACGGTCAACGTCATTTTGTGCATAGTGGTTTAATAATTCTTTAATGTTGTCGCGACTTTCACCAACACACGATAGGTGTGGGGCAGTTGAAATGCCTTTTTGGTTTAAGCCGTTAACGATGTCTATGGTGTTATTGCGGGTAGAACCACCGGCACCATAGGTTACCGAAAAGAAATCGGGGTTTAACTCGGCTAGCTTGTCACGGGTGTTATAAAGCTTTTTGGTGCCTTCTTCCGTTTTGGTGGGGAAGAATTCAAAACTTAAACGGAAGTTGTCCATTTGGGACCTCGATTAATATATTAACTGAGCACCATTTTAGTACTTCAGTTTGGGAATTCAACAAATAGCTGAAAGCTTAGGCAGGTATTCTCCTGCTTAAGCTTTTCAGTCAAAGTCTTAGTACTTGTAAGACTCAGGCTTGTAAGGACCTTCAACCGGTACATTGATGTAATCGGCTTGCTCTTGGGTTAGTTGGGTTAAGACACCACCAAAACCCGCTACCATGTCGGCGGCTACTTCTTCATCAAGCTTCTTAGGCAATACTTTAACGTAAATATTTTCAGCTTTTTCGCTCTCTGAAAGATCTGCGAACTTGGCATCCCATAAATACATTTGTGCTAAAACTTGGTTAGCAAAAGAGCCATCCATAATACGGCTTGGGTGGCCAGTGGCATTACCTAGGTTAACCAATCGACCTTCAGAAAGAAGAATCAGGTGATCATTGGTGCTAGCATCACGCACAATTTTGTGAACCTGTGGCTTAATTTCTTGCCACTCCCAGTTTTCACGCATATATGCTGTGTCAATTTCATTATCGAAGTGACCGATATTACAAACTACAGCGCGAGACTTAAGCGCTTGCAGCATGTTTTTATCACATACGTTAGCGTTACCTGTTGTGGTAACGATCAAGTCAGTTTTAGACAGCAATTCAGTGTTAATGCAATCAATAGACCCGGTGTTGATGCCATCGATGAAAGGTGAAACCACTTCAAAGCCGTCCATGCAGGCTTGCATAGCACATATTGGGTCAATTTCAGTTACGCGAACAATCATGCCTTCCTGATTAAGAGACTGGGCAGAACCTTTACCCACATCGCCGTAACCAATAACCAATGCTTTTTTACCGGCTAGCAAATGGTCAGTACCACGCTTGATGGCATCGTTCAAAGAATGACGACAGCCGTACTTGTTATCATTTTTAGATTTAGTCACCGCATCGTTTACGTTGATGGCTGGAACTTTAAGTTCGCCTTTTTCCATCATTTCTAATAAACGGTGAACACCTGTGGTGGTCTCTTCAGAAATACCGTTAATGGCGGCCAGCATTTGTGGGAATTTGTTGTGAACCATTTCAGTTAAATCGCCGCCGTCATCAAGAATGATGTTGGCATCCCACACTTTATCAGAGCCAGTTTCAGCAAGAATTGTTTGCTCAATACACCATAAAAATTCTTCTTCAGTTTCGCCTTTCCAAGCAAATACAGGTACACCAGCTGCTGCAATGGCTGCCGCTGCGTGATCTTGAGTAGAGAAAATGTTACAGCTTGACCAACGAACTTCAGCGCCAAGATCCACAAGTGTTTCAATTAACACGGCGGTTTGAATGGTCATGTGAATACAACCCATGATCTTTGCACCCGCTAAAGGCTGCGCCGCTTTGTATTTAGTACGCAACGCCATTAGCGCAGGCATTTCGCCTTCAGCGATGTCGATCTCTTTACGTCCCCATTGGGCGTCTAGTTCAAATGCTTCGGCAGTGGTTGCTGCTACTTTGTAATCTGAAAAGCTCATACTGTGATCCTTTTTTGTAAATGCATGATCAGCATGCATTTATGAATATTAATTAAAATGTAACGAAATGCTTAAAGTGCCGCAGCTTCTTTTAATGCATCAACTTTATCTGTTTTCTCCCAAGTGAAAGCAGTAAAGGTTTTAGATTTCTTCTCACCGCGATCGGAGTATTCATACGTTGTTTCGTATGGCTCACGACCGAAGTGACCGTAGGCGGCTGTAATCTGGTACATAGGGTTTAACAATTCTAGCTGGTTTTGAATGGCGTATGGGCGCAAATCAAATACAGTACGAATCACTTTAGCCAATTCAATGTCTGTTAATTTACCAGTGCCAAAGGTGTTTACCGAAATAGAAGTAGGTTGTGCTACACCAATGGCGTAAGACACTTGAATTTCACAGCGCTCAGCCAGTTCAGCCGCCACGATATTCTTTGCCACATAACGGCCCATGTAAGCCGCGGAACGGTCTACTTTTGAAGGGTCTTTACCAGAGAAAGCACCACCACCATGACGAGCCATGCCGCCGTAGGTATCCACAATAATTTTACGGCCCGTTAAACCCGCATCGCCCACAGGGCCGCCAATCACAAAATTGCCGGTTGGGTTTATGTGGTAAAGGGTGTCAGCGTGTAACCACTCGCTAGGTAATACTGGCTTAATAATATTTTCCAATACCGCTTCACGCAAATCTTCTAAAGAGATACTTGGGTCATGCTGAGTAGACAATACTACCGCATCAATTTTTGGGTTGTCCCCTTCGTAATTAATCGTTACCTGAGATTTAGCATCAGGGCGCAACCAAGGAAGCGTGCCGTTTTTACGAAGCTCGGCTTGGCGCTGTACAAGTAGGTGAGAGTAATACACAGGGGCAGGCATTAAACTGGGTGTTTCATTGGTGGCATAACCGAACATTAAACCTTGATCGCCAGCCCCTTGATCTTCTGGTTTAGCGCGGTCAACCCCTTGGTTAATATCTGGTGATTGTTTACCAATGCCGTTTAAAACAGCACAAGTGGCGCCATCAAAACCAATTTCAGAATTATCATAGCCAATGCCCACAATTACATCACGAACAATGTCTTCAAGGTCAACATAGCAGGATGTAGTCAGCTCACCTGCCACAATGGCCATGCCTGTTTTAACCATGGTCTCCACGGCCACACGGGCGTGGGGGTCACGGGCAATGATGGCATCTAGCACCGCATCAGAAATCTGATCGGCTACTTTATCTGGGTGGCCTTCGGATACGGACTCAGAAGTAAAAATAGAATATTCGCTCATTCTTATTTCCTATAATGATATTAATTTAAAGACTTAAGCGTAGACGCTTGTGTCGTTGTTTTTTTGAAAAAATGTATCTGTATTTGAAAGCCGTTTTTAAGGCCCACTAAAATGGGTTCTTGTGGCACAAAACCAATGTCTTGTGCCCATGACAATAATTCATCTGGCTCGAACCCCATCCAGAAATCGCCGCAAGATTCACGCACCCAATCTTGTTGGTGGGTGCATAAATCGGTAATCAGTAATGCGCCATCTTCATTTAGCAACTGCCAGCACTGAGCTAAAAAGTCCGCAGGGGAAGCAATGTGGTGCAGCACCATATTCAAGGCCACAAAGTCACTTTGAATACCGGCTTTTAAAGCGCCTTTAATATCGCCGTGTATAAATTCAATGTTATCTAAATCTTGAACTTGTTCTTTTGCCAGCTCTAGCATGGAATCGCTAATGTCCAGTGCGAAAACTTGTTTAAACTCGCCACTTAAAAAAGGCAAGAAGCCACCATCACCAGGGCCAATCTCCAATGCCGATTGGCGGTTTTTCAAAAGGCTGGTTTTTAAGGCTTCTTGAATGGCATCGCTATAATGTTTGTAGCCGGCGATGCGGTCAGTGACCGAATCTAATTCACCCACATGGCTTTCAAAAAAAGCCGCACTAATTTGTTGGCGTGCGTGGCGAATGGCATTCAAACTGACTTGCGCATCGGCTACTAATTCATTTACGTCTAACGCTTGTAAAATGCTGCGTTGAATTCTGGCAATGGCCAAGTCACCACTTATATGGCGACGGTAAAACAGAGTGCTGCCTTCGCGACGTGTGCTTACCCAATCGGCCTGAGTCATGATTTTTAAATGATGGCTCAATGCCGACTGCTTGATATCCAATACCAACGCCAGTTCATTGGCCGCCAGCGAATCTCGCTTTAATAGCTGTAGCACTTGCAACCTTATGGGGTCGCTGCTGGCTTTGAGAGTAAGAGAGATATCGGTATTCGGCATTTGATGAAATGTAGCAGCGAATCTGGCTAATCGCAAGGCTATTTCAAAATATATTGAAATAGCCACCTAAAGACAAAGGGCTATTAAGAAAGCGCTGGCGGGGCCGATATAGATTATGTGGCATGGTTAGTGATTGTGATTTATTAATAGTGCGAGATTGGTCAATATTTCAACAGGGATGATGGCAGGAGAAGCAAAATGGATAAGAAGAATATTATGGGGTTATTGTTCTTTATGGGGGTGTTGGGTGTGGCCATTTCGGGCATGGTGGCGTTCCAACCCGAAAAAGCTCTCTATCAAGAGGCCACGAGTACGCAGCATAGCTTGCAGGCATTTCCAAATTTGCCGGCGGGTGGATTTTAAATTAGGTTTATTTTATCTGTATTAAATAAGGCGCATTAGAGCGCCTTATTAATTTGGTTAATTAAAACCTAACAATCTCAGGCTGACTATTTCTTAACTGCGGCATGCTCATGCCCACAGTAGAATTAATATAAGTAGGGTCCGTCACGGAATAACGTTTGCCCTTAAACTGATACGCGTCCCCCTTCACTGGCTCATTAAAAGCAACGGCCGCTGCCACATGACCTGGGTAATCCAGCAACACCACGTCTAACTTTAATAGCGTTTTAGTTAACCATGCAAACAACGCTGCCCTGTCTTCACAATCAGAATATGGGTAGTGAAGTGTTTCAATGGGAAATAAGTAGTTTTCGTTATTAAACTGTTCTTCATCGGTTTTATAGGCAAATCCTGTTTGTACAAAACGCATTAATCGATTCACCGCTTCTACTTCTGTTTGTCCTTCTACGATAGGTTTTAATTGAGTAAGCAACTGGAAAGCGGTGCTGCTGGGCAATCCTTCATTGGCGTAATTTTCAATGTCCATTTGTGGAATGGTGTTACTGTAATTCACTAAGCCTAAATCGTAATCTAATGTTAAAGAATATTGTTTGCCCTGATAGGCGAAATCGAATTCTCTTTGTTCTGTTTTATCAGAGGGCAACATTTTATTGGCTTGTTTAAAATCCATTATGGCTAAGCCTGCACCGTGGTTGCCAGAATAGGTAAAGGCTTTACCCACGCTAACTGGTTTCCCACCTAGGTCTAAAGCGTAGAATCGTGTGCCTTTTAAGGTGAAGTAAGTTACCCCATATAATGCTTGCTGGCTGGGTAATAATAAAAATGCATTTTGATTAAATGCGATGCGTGCGTTGTAGCCAGCCTTAGTGAGTAGAAACCAAGTGGTAAGCTGCTGCTCGTTATGGTGATTAACCCCAAGTGCTTTTACATACTGGTTAAACAGTTGCGCGGTGCCCCAGTCATTTAGCTTTAACTGTTTGGCTTTTTGTTTTAATTCTTTAATGGTGTCTTTGTGGGCTTGTTTTGCAAGTGCAGTGAAATAGTTAGCAATGGCTTTGTTGTTAACTTTTCCTACTAAGCGCTGTTTAAGTTTTTTATTCTCAGTAATTTCAACTGAGTGTGAAAAATAACTAAAGGTAACAGTTTGTGCTTTTTTATCTTCAGGTATTAAAACGGCAACCGGGGCAGGTTCAACAGGTTTTACAGTGGGTTCGGCACTGGGGTTCGAGCCAGCAATAGGTTTTATTGAAATGGGTTTTATAACAATCGGTTTAATATTACTCGCAGAGCTGTCGTCAGGCTTCTGAATTGGGGCCTTAACAATAGGGGCAACTGGCAAGGCACTGGGTTTTGGCTTGACGTCGCGAACCACAGGTTTTTTTACTTCAACTTCCTGCCACTGCATTTTTAAAAAGCCAATAAAGGCTTTGTCGTTTTCGTCTAAATAGTTTTTGAACTCTTGTTGAGCGGCCTTCATGTCTAGGGTGTTTTGCTGTAAATACGCCTCATATTCACTTTGGGCGTGAACGCTGGTGGTAAGGCAAGCCAGGAAAAGCCAACCAAGTGTAAATTTCGACATATCCATCATCCCAGATAAAAACAGTAAATTAACATAAATTGCCATGCTCGACAGTGATGAATGTCGGCAGTTTTATTATGAGTGTTGGCTTTTAAGCTAAAGTTATTAAGGGGCTGAGGTGAAACGGTAAAGGGGCTGTGAAATTTATGAAAGTGCTATTGTTAATTCTATTTTTACCTGTGTTGGTGGCCTGTGGTGGTTCATCAAGTAACTCTCAAGCTACATTAGATATTACTTTGGGTGAGGGAGTTCGCGGTATCGAGCAAGAGCCCCCCATTACAGATATAGCGGCGCAGCATGAAGATGTGGTGGTTATTAATTCGCGTTTACTGGGGGAGATTGGCTCTGAAACCAACGTAGATTTCAACTATACCCCCACAGACAACACACTGGTGGCCTTAGTGTTAACGGGCACAGCGCAAGACCTAGACATAAGCGTAAGTAGCTCACAATTAACCAAATTCAGTCTTGGGGATAACTCCAATGAAGGCATTGTATTTTATGCACAGGCCAATCAAGCCTACGTCATCAGCATGGTGTCTTGGCTAGAAGGGGGCAGCTTTGAGCTTAAAATTGTCGAAGGCAACCGCGCTTCGCTGGGGTTGGCCAGTAATGAATACTATGTCGAGCTATTATTAACGGGCAGTGAAACTTGTAATGGGGAAACATCTGAAGCACTAGGGTTCGTAGACTCTTTATTCAATTTTACCCAAGGTTATGCATCAGACATCAACGGCCTAGATAAAGTAAGTTTTGACAGTGTGTCAGGTAACACTCTAATAAAAGACACGTCTTACACTGAAGGCGAAGGGCAGGGTCAAGGTGAGACTCGTTTTACCATAAACCCAGACGATGGCCACGTAACTGGCACCAGTATTGGCAGCTATAGCTATAGTTTCTCCGGTGAAACCGTTAATTGTTCGTACAGCAATACTTTTACTGGGGGGATTTTACTTTAGCCGACCTTTAACTTATGCACAGGCTACATAGGGCTTAGCTGGGCACTATTGGCTTGACATGTATGGTGCCCACCAGAATATAGCTTGTTTTCTCTTGCTCACTTCTTCAGATTGATTGCCGAATAGGCAGTTCTCAGCGATAATATGCCCCCTAAATTTTTCGTGCTAAGTAACAGCCCCTCTTAATCGAGAAGGCTTACTTAAAATATCCTAGTTCAGGAGTCATTCATGACAGATCGTCGCCAACTGGCCAATGCTATTCGTGCTTTAAGTATGGATGCTGTGCAAAAAGCCAAATCCGGCCACCCAGGTGCCCCTATGGGCATGGCGGACATCGCTGAAGTGCTGTGGAATGACCACATGCAGCACAACCCAACAGATCCTGAATGGAGCGACCGTGACCGTTTTGTACTGTCTAACGGCCATGGCTCCATGCTTATTTATTCTTTGTTACATCTTACTGGTTACGACCTAAGCATTGACGACCTAAAAGGTTTCCGTCAAATGCACTCTAAAACTCCAGGTCACCCAGAATACGGTTACGCACCAGGTGTTGAAACTACTACTGGCCCATTGGGGCAGGGTATTGCTAACGGCGTGGGCATGGCCATTGCCGAAAAAGTATTGGCAGCTCAGTTTAACAAGCCTAACCACGACATCGTTGATCACAACACCTACGTGTTCATGGGTGACGGCTGCATGATGGAAGGCATTAGCCACGAAGCGTGTTCACTAGCCGGTACCTTGGGCCTAGGTAAGCTCATCGCATTTTATGACGATAACGGCATCTCGATTGATGGCGAAGTAGAAGGCTGGTTCACAGACGACACTGTGCAGCGTTTCCAATCTTACGGCTGGCAGGTTATTCCTAAAGTAGACGGCCACAACGCCCTAGAAATTCAGCAAGCCATTGAAACCGCTAAAGCCAACCCAGATCAGCCAACGCTAATTTGCTGTAAAACTATTATTGGTTTTGGCTCACCAAACAAAGAAGGCAAAGAAGATTGCCACGGTGCACCACTAGGTGATGATGAAATCGCTCTAACCAAAGCCCGTTTAGGTTGGGAGCACGGATCTTTTGAAGTGCCTGCCGATGTCTACTCTGGTTGGGATGCTAAGCAAAAAGGCCAAAATGCCCAAGCCGCTTGGAATGATAAGTTTGCAGCCTATGAAGCAGCCTTCCCTAGTGAAGCCGCCGAATACAAGCGTCGTATCAACGGTGACTTACCTGAAGACTTCAGCTCAATGATGGATGCTTACATTAATGAGTGTCAGGAAAAAGGCGAAACCATTGCTAGCCGTAAAGCTTCACAAAACACCATTAAAAAGTTCGCCCCTGCCATGCCTGAGATTTTAGGCGGCTCTGCGGATCTTGCAGGCTCTAACTTAACACTTTGGCCTGAAGCACAAGGCGTAAGCGCTAACGATGCTTCTGGTAACTACATGTTTTACGGCGTACGTGAGTTTGGCATGAGCGCCATTATGAACGGTATCGCTTTGCACAAAGGCTTTGTATCTTACGGTGCGACTTTCCTAATGTTCATGGAATACGCCCGTAACGCGTTGCGCATGGCCGCACTTATGAAGCAACAAGCCATTCACGTTTACACTCACGATTCTATCGGTTTGGGTGAAGACGGTCCGACTCACCAACCGGTTGAGCAGCTAACCAGCTTACGTACTACACCAAACTTAAATGCATGGCGTCCATGTGATTCAGTTGAATCAGCGGTTTCTTGGAAGTCAGCCATTGAGCGTAAAGACGGTCCAACCGCTCTTATATTCTCTCGCCAAGCTTTGCCACATCAAGAGCGTAACAGCGATCAAGTGGCCAACATTGCCAAAGGGGGTTACGTATTAAAAGACGTAGCAAACCCACAGGCTATTCTAATTGCCACCGGTTCTGAAATTGGTTTGGCCATGGATGCAGCGAAAAAACTTGAAGCTAAGGGCACTGCGGTTCGCGTAGTTTCTATGCCTTGTGCTGAAGAGTTTGTTAAGCAAGATTCTGCTTATATTGAATCGGTATTGCCAAGCGCCATCGCTGCTCGTGTAGCGGTAGAAGCGGCTCATAAAGATTACTGGTACAAGTTTGTTGGCTTAAATGGTGCGGTTGTGGGCATGGACACCTTTGGTGAATCAGCTCCCATTAGCGATCTTATGAAGCACTTTGGTTTTACGACTGAGAAGGTAGTCGCCGCAGTAGAATCTGTTTTATAAGAAAACTATTGCGCTTACTTATGCGTCGTTAAAAATCACTTTTAGTTCGTTACATAGCTCTGCTATGCGCCTCACTAAAATTGATTTTTGCCTTGCCTAAGTTTCGCTCATTACGTTTTCCTAAGCTCTCTAAGATTTTAAATCTAGAGAGCTTTTGTATGTTTGGCTGACAAAAAAATCAGCACCAACTAAAGAGAAATAAATGGCACTAAAAATTGCAATAAATGGCTTTGGTCGTATCGGACGATGTGTGATTTGAAGGGAGGCTATCTATGAGCGCAATTTTCAAAATGAATTTAATATATATTGCTGATAATAAATTCAGCAATAATTTTAGTCATCACTAAAGAGAAATAAATGGCATTAAGAATTGCAATAAATGGCTTTGGTCGTATCGGACGATGTGTGATTTGAAGGGAGGCT
>CAJXRF010000101.1 GCA_913058575.1 uncultured Bermanella sp. | reverse complement strand
GGCTTATGCCCTAGTCGACAATGAAATAGGCGATGGGGGTTATACGGTTCAATACTATCATGAGGCTGAAGGTGAGAATGAGGGTGAATGGAAAACCGCATTAGATCATTCTAATTACATGGCTTTAAGTGGCTTTATTGATGGTGGCGATAACCTTCAATGGTATTTACGCCCTAAAGACGATGAAACCGCTATTTTGTTAGGGCGCATTTTAAAAACGGAGCTAGCGGGTATGAACGATGTGTTATTGGCTAAACCCTTGTCGGCTTCATTCACAAAGGTCACCCACAATCCCATGTTTAAATACGATAACCATAATTTTGCAGTGGGTTACGATGATGCCAATAATGTACTTATTGAATATACCTTTACTGCCAGCCAAGACCACTTTACAGATAACCTAGGTAATGTATCCGCCACCACCGTTTGGCAGGATAATAATGACAACCAATACTTGTTTTACACCAAAGAAAACGCAGTGAAGCAGCTAAGTTTTACTGTTGATGGTGTACCCACCACCCAAGCCTTTGATATGAGTCCGCTTGAACAGTTTATCCCTGACTGGGTGGGTGGCGATTTAACTCAATTGGTCGCCGGTCTAACGGTTAGTGAAGATTACGGGATGCTGACTTATTTACGGGTGGGGGAGCAAGCGTTGGATGCCAATGAGGTGATGGAGTTATTTGAAACGCGCAGTGAAGTACGGGTTTTATTTGAAAAATCGACGCAGGTCATCAGCAATGAAGGACATTTACTGGTGTACGTTGGGCAAGATGCCACAGGCTCGGTTTGGCTAATAGATGGCCTGAAGCCTTATAAGGTAGAAGATAATGTGAGCTGGGATAAATTTGTGTTGGGTTACAGCATTGAAAATGTCTCACCCCAGCATGCCAGTGTGTTGGATAGTGAGTTGAGGATTCATGAGGTGTATAAGCAGTAAACTTGCTTGAAATGTTAAGTGTGAGGAATTTAAAAGCCGCTTAATGAGCGGCTTTTTGGTTTTGGTCTATTAGATAGTCCTGTGTTAAATCAATATTCATTGTTAAGAACAGTAAATTCCACACAAGGGTCATGGTTAATTGATAGACAAATCTGTATAAAGGTGTGGATTTAGGTAAGCGTACCAGTTTAGGGCGGTTTTTCGTCAGGAATTAAAGATGTGAATGATTCATTTAAAAACAGATATTCAAATTACGTTTTAGAAACCAATGTGGTGGGCAGTGGCAAGGCTAGCTCTTATATTCGTGCCTTAGACCTGCTAAGTGAAATGTTATGCATTCAATCTTTTGGTTTTGACGACTGTATAGATATTTGGCATGTCACATCGCTTGCGCGCATTAATGATTTAAAAGAATTGATTGCTATAGAACAACGCAAGGGCACAGCCAGTGAATGGTTAAGCGCGGGGGTTCCTACAAGTTATTTACTCAAAGGGTATTGCAGCGCAGCACTTTCAAATTACGTAAAGTTCTTATGTGAGGCGAATCAAGAAAACGATCTATTTGATATTTTTAAGAATCATAAAGGAAGCGCTGCTGAACTTACTGGCCAGTTAGACACCACCCCGCAGAATATCGACATGATAATAGAGGGTTTAAAAGGGGCTGAAGGTGAAGACGTTATTCGCAGTGTTAAAACCCGCTTAAATCAAAATACCTTCAGGCGCATGTTAAGGGATATCTACAGTGATAAATGTTGCATCACTGGTTTAAATATCCCTCAAGTAAACCGCGCCAGCCATATTATTCCGTGGAGTGGCGATGTGAGTAAACGGCTAGACCCAAGCAATGGTTTATATCTGTCTGCCACCTACGACGCTGCCTTTGATCAAAAACTCATAAGCCTAGACGATGACTACCGTTTGGTACTGGCTAACAATGTAAAAGATTATTACACCAGCGAAAGTGTCAATGAATATTTTGTTAAAAAGGAAGGGCAGGTGATTAGCCTGCCTTATAAATATTCTCCTGATAAGACGTTTCTTGAAGCGCACCGGAAGGGTGGGTGGTTTTAGAGGAGCATACTCTTCGCTTCACTGGAATTAATAACTTTGCCAGTTTTGATTTAATTTAAGCTCACTTAAAGTATATAAAAGATACGGAAATCTAATGTTTAAAAAATTAGCTAAAGATCATTTAGAGCTTGTTTGCCCTGCATGTAAAGTCAATACCAAAGTTAAAACAGAAAATGGTGTTCAGTGTTCAGGTTGCGAAGAGTCATTTAAAGGAATGATTTTTAAACGCAATAAACTACTAAAAGCATCGGCGGCGTATTTACTGGTAGCAGGTGCCATAGGTGGTATTACGCTTGAAAATAGCGTTGAAGATACGCGTTTACCCTATGCCGCTGAGTATAAGCTGATGGATGCGTGTTTAAGCAGTCGCTCTGGCATGGTTGATGTGGGTAGATACTTAGAAAGAATTGAAGCCTGCTCTTGCGCCATTCGAAAAGCGGTTAATACACTAGGTGTTACTAGAAAAAGAAATGAGCCTGACGAAGTTTTAGAGGCTTTCTCTCAAGAAGTTAGAATGGCTTCAAAAGAGTGCTGATATATGAGTGAAGAACGTGCATCAGTGGAAAAGATTCAGCGCTTCTTAAATGACTTAAAGGATATTAATATTTCCGTTAGACGATTCTGTGAAATAGCAGCAGCGGAAGAATATAATTTAACAGAGGTAGAGATTAAAAAACTCGCTGAAGCATATCGCAAGCGATTCAGCCGAAAATCAATGGCGCTATTCGAATTTAATGTGATGCTAGATATTTTAGAAAAGCAGCCAGAATTTAAATCATCTAACAAAATTCGATTGTCTAGAAAAAAGAATATATTTAGGGATCTTGAGTTTGAAAAATCGCTACGGTCTTCTTTTGATTTTTTACAGTAACACTAAAAAGGGCTTCCAATTGGCAGCCCTTTTCACATGCTAGTTATTTTGGTGAGTTATTTCCTCGCCCACCACCTGATGGTTTACCCGTAGTACTTGGTCCGTTTGGTGGACGAGGCGCTGATCCTTTAGCCATTATTTATCTCCTATATAATCGTCATTGTTTGGGTTGTGCGAATCGGCCCAATCGTCCATATCCGCGTCGTTGTTTGGGTTATTAATATCAGACCAAGTGTCTAGCTCGTCTTGTGACATATCTGAAGTATCAGGCATGCTATTCCCCTTGGTTGGTATTCTTATCAGCAGCCGCTTGTGCTTTTGCTGGAAAGGAACCTTTAGTGGTCGCCCCTCCATTTTGCTTTGCATTGGCCGACTGAATACGTGCAGCAGCGGCTGGTGTCATGGGTTTTTTCTTTTCAGACATGGTTATCTCCATTTATGATCGAAATGGCCTTTTAATACAGCTCGCTAGCTGCTTCAAAAGGACCGTTGCAATATAAAGGAGGAAATGGGGACATCTGGGGACAATTTCAAAAAAGACTATTCTTAGTGAGGGCGCTAGAGCCCTTTAACTGGCAAAACAACGTTAAAGCAAACACACGAGCCCAGCTCGGTAAAACTGCCGTTATCAAACTTCACAAGCGCAAGCCTAGCCTCCTACCTACCCATTAAAAAACAATCCTGTATAATTTCGCGCCGAGCCAACGAAACCGTCCACCTTAAGCTTTAGGGTAATATATGATTGACGAGCTATCTGAATTTTTACTAGAACAACTGGGTCAATGTTTACTGCATGAAGACTTAGCACAATTTAGAGAAGCCATGTTTGTTCATTTGGCCCATGAAGTTGAGGGTGATATAAGCCAACACCCCTTATATGTGGTGCTGCCGGTTTTGTTTGAATGTTTGCCCAAGTCGGCTAACCAATTTTCTTTTAAAGGGGTAAAGCTTCCGGGTCGAAATGATGCTTGTTTATGCGGCTCGGGTAAAAAAACCAAAAAATGTTGCAGCGCCATGCTCGATTTTCCAATTCCTAGCCCCCTAGTGATTTTTAATCAGGCGCTATCGGGTTTGAGCGACGATGATTTTATTGAGCTGGCCAATAAACCTAATTGGAATATAAAGGCCGCCACCGAGTATTTTCCTTATGCCTTAGAGTTCGACCACTTCCAGCAGGTGGCAGATATTGGCCTTAGCTGTATTAAGCCCCTGTCTAAAATTCGGAACGAACATCAGGATTTTATTTCCTATTTATTAGATGCTTTGTTTGAGAGCGGGCAAAACTCTGTGCGCATTGATTTAATGAAGCAGTTAAGCGCGCTAAACCATGCAAATAGCATTCAGTCTATTGCTCACCAGCGTTTAGCCATGATAGCCGGTCAGCAAGGAGATGACGAAGCCGCGAAATATGAATTGCAGCAGGCATTCCGCTCAGATCCTGACCAGGCCGAGCTGCCCATGGCCGAATTAAGTATTTTAGGCATGGTGGCAGATGATGCTGAAATTAAATCCAGAGCCAAGTTTTGGCAAGCCAGGTTAACTAAAAAATATGGCGACGATTACCCCCCTCTTGAATTTTTAGGTCAGGTGGTGAAATCGGGTAAGGCAATTTTTGATGGTTATCTTCAAGAGCTTGAAAGTTATGATGATGAACTGTTTGACTCTATGGTTCCTGAAATAAGTAGTGAGGTACAGGAAAACGCACTGCGATTAGCAAACGCCTTTTCAAGTGAAGTGGGTCAGTTGAATTATGATTTAACCCTGACGGGTAACGAGGCCAAGTTAAACCTAAAAAAAGATCTTAAAAAGCCCTTTAAAATATGGATGAGCCTGTTTGAAGAAAACACACAAGAGGTGCTGAGTGTGTATTCCCATGATATCTCCTTCGACGACCTTAATGACTTAAGGTGGAATATTTCAAACAAAGCCTGGGTAGATTACCTGTGTTGCCAACCTGAATTATTGAATAACATCGATGTATTAGAGCAGATATCCAGTTATATAGCGCAAGCGCCCACCCCCATCGAAGACGATGATGAAGAAGATACCAATAAACTAAGTATTTTAAGTAAAATACAACTGGCTTATCAGCATTTTAGCCATAGGGCGATCCAGAATGTGATACAGAGCGTGCCCAAGGGCATGACATTGCCAGAGCGCTTCAAAGCCAACAAAAATTTTTGGCGGTTATGCCAGGACTATTATTTGTATATTAATGAATACGAAGGGACCGAGCAGGACACTGTTGAGTATTTACAAGAAGCATTGGCACTAGACCCTCAAGAGTTACCATGGGCCGTAGAAGCCTTGTGTATACTTTACTTTGAATTGGACCAAGCGCAAAAAACAATTGAGCTGTTAGAGGCAACAACAAAACACACCATGATATCGGTCTACTTGTTGGCTTATGCCTATCACCAAACTGGCGATTCAATTCAGGCCAGCGAGCAGCTGCTTCGAATACAAAAAAAGAATAAAAAATTATCAAAGATGTTTTCAAATGCTTTAAAAAATGAATCCTTTAAACCCTTGCTAGGTACCCAAATTTTTAAATTATATCACCTACTAGACAGTGGAGATTTCCCACAGGCGTATGCTTGGTTTGTGCGGCAACTGCCTAATAAATAAATGATGGAAGAGCACTCAAGGGCGCCTCTATTAATAGAGGTACCCTAGATGGCGGGATGACGAGTGGGCAATGTTAAGCCCTACCAATACAGCTCTTTGTTTAGGCTTTCATGTTAATTTACAAACCCTGCCGCTTAAAAAATCGTACACAGGCCAGCCTGACTATTTGGGCTGTCGTTATCCCCATATAAATAAGCAATCGTGCAGTTTGCCCAGTCATCGTTTAATAGATTGGTACCGGATATTTCATCTATGGCTTTTGCATAACGGGCAAATCGGCCTGTAAAATAATTGTCAGGGTCCGATTCGATATACATGGGTAGATAGGTTAATGCGGCAAATAAATCAGAGCCAACTGCCCCTATGGTTTGCACTGTGTCTGCTTGATTAAGCTGTAAGGTTTCATAGGCATTAATTAATGACTGTACCGAAGCCTGTACGGCCTCTGAAATAACCAGTTGGTCTTCATCGCTTAGGTTATTTAAATCACCATCTCCCGATACATTGAACACATCGCCTCTTAAGTTTTTAACCAGCGCCCCTTTTTCGTTATGATCTTCGTGTAATTGCATTTCTTTGTTTGCCCAAAATAACCAAGTGCCGCGATCACTGGCCATGTAATCATTTCTTGGGTTAGTTGAGATATCGGAGATGGCAGGCAAATTACTCACTAAATTTACCTTACCGTTATTGGCCCTTTGGCCACCGCCCATGCTGATAATTTGTTCCATCCACACATAGGCATCATGATTTTCAAGGGATTTATTTTTTATCATGCCGTGGGACGACTCACCGCGATTGGTGACCACATGGCCAAAGGCAAATAGGTCCACTAGGCTGTGTAAGGCATTGGCTTCATGGTGCAGGGCATTCACCCAATAATTGGGGTCGGTTTGGGCAAGGCCTACATAATATAACGCCATTCGGTGTGCACCCACATACCACGCCACGGCGGCATTGGAAAAGTGCCAATCATTTACATTGGCCACACGCAGCATTTCGTCGCCCCACCAGGCGGCTTCATAATATTCGTTAGGATTCGCGGTGTTTGAAATGGTATTGCCAAAGCTGCCATAAGGGGGCACAACCCCAGAGCCTATATAGCGTAAGTATGTATCGGCATTCATGTCTAACGGGCAGTAGTAGTCGGTATTAAATACATTGCCGCGGCTAAAGGTCATATTGGGTGTATCGGTATTGCTTAAATAACATTCACCGGCGCCACTGCAATAACTGGTACGGCGGTAGTCACCGTACAAAGCAGATAATTCACCTAGGGTAAATGGTAATGCGGTATCGGCCATTTTGGTGGCGACGGTAAGCTGGGTGTCGGGCACATGGGCTAAATAGGGGATATGAATGTATTTATTAAAGTCTGATTGCCCGAAGCTAGTCCAATAGCAGTTGTCTTGCACCTGTTGTTGGTAGGGGTCGTATTCAGTTATGTCGTTTGAGTCAAACCCTACCGCTAAATTTTTGGCGTCTTTTAAAAAATTTAAATAATCACTTCCCGCTGCAGTATCGGTACTAATGCCCACAGGTAGAGTATTTTTTAGAGCTTCGGGAATCAATAAATTTTGTACACCTCGGTCGGTGATTAATTTATGTTCTTCAGAATTAAAGCTGTGGCTAAACGAGCACAAGGTGAAACCAAGTGCCAATGCTATATGTTGTTTAATCATTTTATACTTATTATTGTGAATAATTTTATTGTAAGTCACTTTACTGTGGGTAAATAAAGTGGCGCCTGCGGCGCCAGCTTATCTTGGCAGGCATTTGTGAATAAACAATGACTATTAATGTCTGTAATACACCAAATTTATGACAATTAAATATTTCAATGAATGTGCTGTAGCAAGCTTTATTAAAAATATAGGTGGGGTGTGAAAAGACGCTCAGCGAAATGATTTTAAGCATATCACTTAATATTTGTCTGCCCATGCAAAAAATAAAATTGACTGGATATCACCTCTATAAATTAAAAACCCTCTGCTATGGTCATTAATCTAATTTAAATGTTTTATCAGACCATTCACGCTTATAAGACGCATATAGCTTAAATGGTCTGATTAATTAGAGGCAAGTATTAGATTGATGATTGGTTTCACTATTTATTTAACGGCTAATTTCACTGGCTAGTTAGGCATTTAGTTAAATCTTTAAACCCTAATAATAAAGGATATTTTCATGATTAAAAAATACCTCACCCATTGTTTGTTATCTGGGGCTTTACTGGCGCTTTTTCAGGTTCAAGTACAAGCCACTGAAATTCTTGCCCATCGCGGGGCGTCTGGTCAGTACCCTGAAGGCACTTGGCTGGCATTTCAAAAAGCTTTAGATCAAGGGGCTGATCAATTAGAGCTGGATATTCATTTGTCGAAAGATCAATACATGATTATTAATCATGATGCCGATTTAAAAGCTAATGTGGGCGTTGATGACAAAATTAAAGATTTAACACTGTCGCAAATTAAGGGCTTGGATGCGGGCCATGAGTTCAGTGAAGACAATGGCGCCAGTTTCCCGTTTCGTGGCTTAGGTATGAGTTTATTAACCCTTAACGAGTTATTTGATTACTTTCCCCATGAAAAATTTAACATTGAAATAAAAGCCAATGATGAAGCGCTTTCAGAAAAACTATGGGCGCTAATTGAAGCGCGTGATATGCAAAACAATATCGTGGTGGCCAGCCAGCATACCAAGGCCATGAATCATTTTCGTGATGTGAGCGATGGGGATGTGAAAACCAGTGCCACCATTAGCGAGCTAGTAGTGGCCAGCGTGGCGTGGAGCACAGGGTTTAGTTGGGCTTATAAACCTAAGTTTGAAGTAGCTCAAATTCCTTATGCCATTATTACTCAGCCTTACATTAATTTTTTCCATAAAAAAGGCGTGCGCGCCGATGTATGGACCGTGAATGACATGGATGATATTGAACGGGCATTAGACTTAGGGGTAGACAGTATTATTGGCGATTACCCAGACCGAATTTATCAGGCCTTGGTGAATAGAGGGGAGCGCCCTGAGCTTTAAAACCTGACTGATAGCCGTGCTGTTAAATAATTGAATCATGGCAGCACGGCTTTTGATTAAGACGACTTATGGTTCTGCGCTAACCGATCTTAGTGCATTCTCTACCCTAGCTATCGAGGCATCTCTAAAAATTGCCACTACATGATACAAATCACCCAACAATCGACTCATGAGAAAAGAACATGTCCCAGCTAGGATTTTTCGAATTATCAGATCGTTTCAAGGAACTGGATGAGAACGATCCGTTGGTTAGCTTAAAAAGTTTAATCGATTGGGAAAACTTCCGAGATACGTTTAATAGAATTCGTGTGAAAGATCGTAAAAGTAATGGGGGTCGAAAGCCTTTTGATGTGGTTACCATCTTTGAAGTGCTGGTGCTTCAGCATTTATACAATATTTTAGATGATCAAACCGAGTATCAAATAAGGGGGCGTTATTCATTCTGTCGCTTTTTAAGGTTTACCCCATTAGACAGAATTCTAGACGCCAAGACAATATGGTTATTCAGGGAACACCTCATCAAGCTCAATTTAATTAAAGAGTTATTTAATGACTTTAACTATCAGCTCGATGATTAAGGTTATAAAGCCAAGAAGGGACAAATTATCGATGCCAGTTTCGTTGATACTCCTAAGCAGAGAAATAAAAATAATGAGAATAAGCAAATAAAAGCCGGAAAAATACCAGATAGGCTTATCGAAAATTCGAATGTAGGGGTACAGAAGGATACAGGTGCTCGCTGGACAAAAAAGAACAATGAAGTTTACTTTGGGTATAAAAATCACGTCACGGTTGATAACGCACACAAATTCATTTAGGGGTATGAAGTCACATCTTCGGAGGTTCACGACTCATAAGTATTTGATGAATTTTCTGAATACTTTAAATAAATTACAGCGCTTTATATCGCCAAACTTCACCGCGATGAATTTCTTGGTTGTTAGATTGCGTGTAGGTCACATACACATCCCCCAGCTCCTTTGGAAAGACAACCGATAACTGCGCTAAATCTTGTGTGTTGCCTAAGCGCACATCAAAATTCATGACTTGATAAAAACGCCTGTCACTGAAAGTATAAGGTTTTTTGTGGGTGATTTTTGATTCTATAAATTCAGTTTTAATTAAACTAAACATTTGTGCTTGCGTGGGTAAGCGCATGTTGGGGGGCAGTGTTTTTGAGCCCTTTTTTATTTTTAAGTTATTCTTAAACAGTTTAATGACTTCATTGTATAGCAATCCAAATTCCTTTTCTGAAAGCGCGGCAATCACTGGCAAGGAATAATCGTGGGAGTTGTGGTTGAGTAAATCGATAAAATTAAACTGTACACTGATTTCCACAACGCCTGCGGGCCTTGCAGATATTTTAGCGGTGGCCGAGCTTATGCCATGACTGTAACTGTTAATTGACAGGGTCATGGCGGTGAGAAAAACCGCCACGATAAAACTTATTTTTCCATTGAACATAATAACACTCATGATAATTCTTATTAAAATTATGCCTTCCATGGCTTTTATTTGGCTCTAACATTAGCCTCAATTATTAGGCTCGTTATTTAATCGCTTCTACGGCGCTGCTATGGTGATTCGGCATAAAAGTGTGTTGTTGGTTTCTAAGTCGGGGCCCCAAATAAGTTGGGCGTTGCTATCCCAGCTGATTTCATCGTAACCATCTTTAGGGCTCACATCAGCTTCAGAGTATTCACTAGCATTGCTCCATGCGCTGTCGTTGTAATCGGTATCTTTCCAATCACTGGGTTCATCTTCACTGGTGAACGTACAAGGGGCCACACCTGCAACTGGGTTAGATTCATTTTCACAACTGGTATCCAGGGGTGCTTCATGAATCACGTCGCACTTCCAGTCGCTATTGGATACCGCAATTACTTGGTTAGAATCGGTGTCGGTAATTTGAGCAATAAAACCGCCATCACCCATTTGTTGGTTGTTCTCGCCAATGTATTCAAGGCCCGTGTCGTTTTCTTTAAAGTCTTTCATAATAACGTTCAGTGTTATGGGGTAAGTGTCGGTAAAGGTAGCGGTTTCGGCGTTGAAGGAGCGCTCGGTGGTGATGGAAACCGAGTCTTCAACAATGAGAGTTTCGCCAGAGTAAGCGGCAAACCAGTTATCAGACCAGGCTTCCAGTTTAAAGGATTGGCTTGTACTGGTAGTGGTGGAGCTTACCGAATCAAACGGGCTAAAGTTTAGTGTGGTGGCGGGCACACTGGCCTCGCTGCAAATGGTTTCGGTTTCGTCACTGTCGGTGACGGTTTTATCTTTGCGGTATCTAAATTCAAAACAGGTGGTGCTGGCATTGTATGCCGCATCAGACGAATCTAATACGCGCCATAACATTTGTGCATTGGCACCGGCCTCTAAAAAAGAAAGGCTGGTATCGCTCACCACAAACTCTGTCATGTTGTAGCTTTTGTCATTAAAGGTGGCGGTGGTATTGAGTATCACCTCGCCTTCCATTGCCTCTCCTAAGTCTTGACCATTGAAGCCCTCGCGCTCGCTTACTAAGCGGGTATTTTCAGAACCTGGGTTACCTGCATTGGTAAGGGGCTCGCCCATGTAGCAACCAATGGTATAAGGGGCATCTTTACTGGTGTAGTACACATAGCCCGATGTGGTGCCATCACCATTAATGTCGTAGGCGTTGCATTCGTTCAGTGGGTTGCTGCCATCAATAACATCGCTAGGACGATAGTCTAAATGTTCATACAACCCGCCGCCGTAGTTTAGATCGGTAACAAAGTGACCATTACTTTCTGCGGCCACGGCGTGAGTAGTGCTCGTAATGGTGCCGCCCCCTTGGCCATAGTACAAAGGAATGCCGTCGGTCATGTAGGCAATGGGTTTGCTTGGGTTATGAACATCCATTAAACACACAGGTGCGCCGTGCATGTGATAACCCTCGCCATTTGGTGAGTGGCCGTAACATTGATCTACTTCGCCTAATACAACGGTGTCGCGGTCAGAGTAATCGGTGCCATCGGTAGGGCCACAATCTGAGCTGCTGCCACCGTCGCCCCCTTGCTTGTAGTAGGGAAGAATCACTTGGCCATCTACCGTGATGCCCAGAGTTGCTACCCCATCACAGGCTAAATTATTGTTCACGCCAGTTAAAAAGGTGGGCTCAATGGCAATAGAGTGGCCTGTTTGGCTAGGCAGGGATAAACGGCCTATCCAGCGTTGTATGCCCACTTGTATTTGTTGTGCATCAAGCGGGGTTTTTAAACCGCTGGCAATGTGGGAAATAATGTCCATTTGATTATTGCTGGTGTCGCATTCAATAGTGTCATGCACACGAGAGTACTCATTAAAGTGGGCACTTTTTTCAGCACAGGTTGAGGGCACGGCGACAGGCACATGGTCGTCATTAGCAATGGCGGTGGCATCAAAGCGGATGCGCTGGGTAATTAAGCTGCTGGATTCAAGGCTAACCGCTTGTGCGGCTTCTATAACTTGGGCCTGAGTGGCAGCAGCAGTTAATGATAATTCACTGGAAAGGGCATACAGGGTGAAAGTGTATAGGGTTTCAATGCCGGAGCCATCCGCACAGGGGGCTGCATAAGGGGTATCACCGGCGGCGCTAATATCTGCTGCATCCATGTCACCGCTTGCGGCGGTGCCCACTGAAAAGTCTCCTTCTGGCAGGGTAGATACAGAGGTTGGGATATTAAACACCGTGAATATCGGCGTGCTGGCGTCATCATTGGTGTGCATCACTAAGGCTAATGAAGCCGCATCATCATGAATATTAAGCCAAGAGATTTGCGGCGAAATCCCTCCCACAGTGGCACTGCCCGCTGGGGCGCCATCACAAGTGTAATTAATGGGGATATTAAAGTAGTCGCTGCCGGTGTCTTTAAAGGCATCGCTGTATATAGAAAAGGCATCGCTTGTGGTGCTGGTGGCTGTGATGGAAACGGTATCGGCTGAGCTATTAACCGTACCATCGTTTACGATTAATGAAAAAACATAGGTGCCATCCACATCTGGGGTAAAAGTTGGCTGAGCAATGGAGGTTGAGCTTAATGTGGCACTGCTGTCGGTGGGGGCGGTGGAAATGCTCCATACATAACTTAAGGTGTCGTTGTCAGCGTCGCTACTGCCTGAGCCATCTAGGGTAAATTGCACGCTGGTGGTGGCGGTGTTGTCACTGCCAGCGGCGGCCACCGGGGCAGTATTGCTACTGCCACTTGAGCTGCTGCTTCCGCCACAGGCTGCAAGTGTGGCGAAAGCCACACAAGAAATTAGAAATGCTTGATACATTCTCATGTGATTCCACCCCTTAATTGTTGTTTATTTTCATTGCTACTTAGGTAATGAATAAGTCTAGCCAATAAATATGGGGGAAATGTGTAGTTTGGGAAATAAGTAGATTGAGCCGCTTCTTTTAGACAGCGACTGTTAAGTATTTCAGAGGCGTTGTTATTCGATAATAGATATTTCTACGCTGTGTATATCCACTAGAGGCGTAATGTCCCAACTATCAGATATTGACACATCATCAATGTAATCTTCTAAATAGCTACTGTCTATTCCAGTGGTGTATTGCTCGTTATTGTTACCAGATATATTGTTAGGAAAGCTATCACCTTGAGTTTGATCATCAAATTGAGCATGAACACTTACATTAATAGGTGTGCCTGTGTTGATGTTATTGAGTAATTTAAAATTAGCTGCATCAGCGCTTAGTGTTAAGCTATTTTCTTCAATTTTTATATTGAGGTCCGTTACTTCAGCTTGTAGATAGCTTGTGGGACTTAACCGTTGGGTGATGAGAACCTTTGCACCCAGTGCCTGCCATGAGGATTGGAACATTTTATTTGAGTATTCGTAATGGAGTAAAAAATTTAAGTCTCCGCTTGATCGCGTACCGTCGCTATCCATGTCAAATAAAATTGATACTGTAAAATACAATTTTTCATCTATGGTGCTTGGTACATAGTTCTCTAATAGGTCAGGTAAATGTTTAAAGCCTATTTTTGATTCTATTATTTTAGTTAAAGACGGGTCACTGCAAAAATTGATTGGCTGGTTTTCAATATTGTAGATGTGTTGTAAATCAAGGGCTTGAATTTCGCCGTTAAAAAATTCTGCTTCGTGCCAGTTTAGGGTTAATTGCTCCCCTTCAACTGTGTAGCTACCTTTCCAAGTTTCATGGAGATTAGACATAAAAAATTTATTGTTATGAGCATGGTAAGTGAAAGGCAGGGAAGTGGAGCAGGCATAATCTTCAAGTATTCTGTAAGGATTATATTTCCCAGTTGAAAACTCTAAATAGTAAGGGATGTCATCACCAGCTGATACCCACCTTTCTTGGAGGTCAGGGGCACTGCAAGTGGTAGGGAGTGCCTCGCTGAATCTTTCAAATTGAGTGCTAACTGAGTTTTTATCAAGCAGGGTTAGCTTATTCTCGGTTAATTCATAGCCTTCGATTTCGGGGCCATTTTTTTCAAAAGTAAGAGTGCGTGCTTTGGCCTCAAATGAATTGTCTCCCTGTGATGCTAAGCAGTCTAGATATTGATTTTTATTTAACTCTTGAAAATTATTGCGGCTAATCACTAAGTATTTTTCTTGCTCAGGGTGCACCGAGCGCCATGTACCAATCAGGTTTTTTTTATAATCAGTGGAGTTATGGCTATTACTTGAGTCAAGCTCACAGCCGCCCAGTAAGCCCAAACAAGCAACGCTGAATAAGGTGGTGAATTTCATGATACAGTCCGTGTGAATGAATCCCACATACTATATGATCGCGCAACCGTTTTTAACTTTAATGACTAAAACAATCTGTTGCATTAATCGGCGTGTATTAAATTTTCTACTTTAGAAAGCCTACTAATATCGATCAAGTTAACAAAAGTGAGCCGGGTTGTGGATTGTCGCGATAAAGGTCCGTACACGTTATGGGTGTACAGGGCTGCCTAGCTTGGTTAGTCTGTTTAGATGAATAGGCCATTGACTCAAGAATCTATGCTGACATTTTTAAAGCTTGTAAAAGAGACCTCGACCAATAGCACCTTGTGGTTACGAATTTTTCAAGAAAGCATCAATATTGCCAATACGGTGGATGCGCTTTCGCATCGAATTAGCGAAGTGATTACTCAAAATGGCAACATGACATTAGGCGATGAAACGCTGGAGACACTTTTTAGCTTTGTGACCCGTTTTCGCAGTAAAAATCATTCCATTCAGGCGGTTATTCACGCTTATCAAGCTGAAATGAAATTGTCACAATCGCAATCTCCGTGTGTGTTAAAAACCCTTGAATGGCTTGAAAATCGTGATGCCTATTACAGTGAGCAATTAACGCTCTTATCGAAGAATGACAGTGTATTTGCGGCCTCTGGTTTTCGGTCTAACCTAATTAAGGATAATCAAACGTGGCAAGACATTCGTGAGTACTGTCTATTGGCCCAAAAAATATAGCTTAACGATTCATTCCAGGGGGCTGTAATGGGCTATGAAAACAAACTTGGGCCAGATATTGATCATACCAAACTCATTATGAGCGGAAGCCTAGACAGTGTTTCTGCCATTACTCATTATGCATTGACCATTCGCGCTTTAGACATTAACCCTGTACTGCTTAATCACGAACTAGCCCAGCCATTACAAACATCCATAGAGCGGGTTAAACGCCACGCCGATGTTTGGCTTAATACCCTTATGCCTGAGGTAACCTTGAGCTTTCCTGAGGTGGTGAAATCATTCTCTAAAAAATTTGAAAGCAAAAGTGCCTCCTTAATTAAATTAAACAAGATCATTTTAAAAAATGGGCATGGGCCGGCCACCCAAATTCAAAAAACTAAGGTCACTAAAAGAATCGCCTACCTTCTTACCGAGATAGAAGAGCAGCTAACACAGCAAAAGAAAATTCGCCTAGAACTCGATAGTTTTAATGAATTATTACAAGCAGATCAAGCATTGCTTCCCTGTGAAAGTGTTGAAATAAAGCAAGTCCAAAAAGCGCACTTAACAAGCCCAGAAACCCTGCAAGGTAAGGTGAGCGGTGTGCAGCATGAAATATCAAACGGCCAGAATAAGTTAAAGCGCATGTGGTTGTTAGGCCCCATGACGCAAGTGAACATGAGTGATCATGTTAGTGAGCTAAGGCGTAAACTCACTGGTTTAAATGCACACTTGTCTAAGGAGCAGGCACAGGCTATGAGACTTCTGATGCTGAGCCACACCTTTAGGGACCTTAAAAACAGCCATCTTAATACTCGGTCTATTTATTCCTTGGTAATTGACGCATGGGAAATGCTTAAACAGAAATACAATAGTGCCCTTAAAAGCCTAGAAGACAGCTCAATGGATGAATTGGGCGCGACCTTATTAGAGCTAGACATTGAAGCCGCTCAAGTGGGGTGGCAGCAGCTGGCGGATTTTGTAAGTGGATTACAGGCTAAAGAAGAGCAGCGTTGCCTTTAATGGAGACTAAGCGCAGTAAGAGTCCTGTAAATAAATGCCCATCATGGTGTCCTCATTTTAGGCATTACCAGCTATAATTGCGCCAGAATTAAATTAAGGGTTTGCACATGCGAGTTTGTGGCGTTGAGTTAAAAGGTGGCGAAGCCATCATCTGTTTATTAACCCATGATAAAGGGGCGTTTAACGTAGCCGAATGTCGCTTGCGCTTGTTTACGGTCTCGTCTTCTATGCCTACTGATAATATCCGTACTTTTCAAGACGATTTTGAAAAGCTAATGGAAGACTACAAAGTGAACGAAGTGGTGATTATTGAGCGTGACCAAAAGGGTAAGCTGGCGGGCAGTGCCACCAGTTTCAAGTTGGAAGCGGCCATACAGTTGCTTAATATGCCGGTATCGACCATTTCAAATACCACCATGAAAGAGCAAATTAAGCGCAACCCCATTCAGGCTGATATTGAAGAGCTAGGTTTGAAGAAGTTTCAATTACCAGCCTTTAAAGCCGCTTATGCATTTCATAATCAAACGATTTACTAAACACAATTTAAACGGCGAATATTTTAATGTTGCCATTTTAAAGGGGGCCTTAGCAGCTGAGGTGCCCGAAATTTAGGGCTTACATCCCTGTAAGTCCCGACTTATCCACTGTGTGTTTAAAATTCGATCAATTTATTCTTGATAAGATCCAAAGCCCTTTTTCACATTGCCTTAAAAGTCTTTAAAAAAGCCATTGCCAAAAAAATTCTATATGCTTTAATACTGGATATATTTACAGTAATTTAAAATTACCCTTGGGTAAAACCGCAGATAAACAGGTGATAAGCATGGATCAAAATCGTCAAAAAGCTCTAGACGCAGCACTTGGCCAAATTGAGCGCCAATTTGGTAAAGGCGCCATCATGAAAATGGGCGATCAACCAGTGGAAGCCATTCCTTCGGTTTCAACCGGTTCATTGGGCCTTGATGTTGCTTTAGGCATTGGCGGTTTACCTTATGGACGTATTGTTGAAATTTACGGTCCTGAATCTTCTGGTAAAACTACCTTGTGTTTATCGGTTTTAGCTCAAGCTCAGAAGCAAGGTAAAAACGTTGCCATCGTTGATGCCGAGCATGCCCTAGACCCACTATACGCGGAGCGTTTAGGGGTTAACTTAGATGAGCTACTGGTGAGCCAGCCAGATACCGGCGAGCAAGGTTTAGAAATTGTCGATAGCCTAGTACGCTCTGGCGCAGTGGATATCGTGGTGGTGGATTCCGTTGCAGCACTGACCCCTAAAGCAGAAATTGAAGGAGACATGGGGGATCACCACGTGGGTCTTCAGGCTCGCTTAATGTCTCAGGCGCTGCGTAAATTAACGGCCAATGTAAAAAATGCTAATTGCTTAGTGATTTTCATTAACCAAATTCGTATGAAAATTGGTGTGATGTTTGGTAATCCTGAAACCACCACAGGTGGTAATGCATTGAAGTTTTACTCTTCTGTGCGTTTGGATATACGCCGTACTGGTGCCGTTAAAAATGGCGACGAAGTCATTGGTAATGAAACCCGCGTTAAAGTGGTTAAAAACAAAGTGGCGCCTCCGTTCAAACAGGCTGAATTCCAAATTGTTTACAATGAAGGCATTAACTTATCAGCTGAATTAATTGATTTAGGTGTGAAGCTTGGTTTGGTTGATAAGGCTGGTGCTTGGTACGCATACAAGGGTGATAAAATTGGCCAGGGTAAGGCCAATGCTTGTAAGTTTTTACTAGAGAACCCTGAAATATTTAAAGAAGTGGAAGATCAAATTCGTGCTCAGCTGCTTACTAAACCAGGTAAGCCTGAAAAAGAAGATAAAAAGGCTGAAGCGAAAGCAGAAGCCAAGTCTGATGCTAAGTCTGACACTAAGGCAAAGGCTAAAGAAGAAGCGCAAGCAAAAGCCTAGCGGTGATTGATTTGTTGCATAAAAATAAGGCCAGCATTGCTGGCCTTATTTTTGAAAAACGCTAAATTACGTTTAAAAAGGGCAGTCACTTTTAGCAAGGGTATTGAGCGTTAATA
>CAJXRF010000100.1 GCA_913058575.1 uncultured Bermanella sp. | reverse complement strand
GAAACCATTAACGAGCTTCCAGATAGAGTTATTAGGGGTTTGAGCTATGTTATATAGAGTGCTTATTGTTCTGTGAGAAGTCTGAGAAATGGCATGATAGAGTCACGACATATAACAAACGCTTATAAAAATTCAGTTGGCTTATTCATTGTTTTCCTATTTTTGGCAACTCAGAGTCATGCCCTAACGGAACTTCAGTTTTTTCAAACCGATCAACGCTATGATTACCGCATTGCCTTACTATCCTTGGCCATGGAAAAAACCCTAAAAAGTCACGGCCCTTACATCCTAGTGCCTTTCAATGAGGTGGTTACTCAGCAGCGTGGTCTTCATATATTAAAGAAAAACAAAGGGGTGAATATTGCCTTTTTAGCTTCTAATAGGGATCGTGAAAAAGATTTTTTATCGATTAAAATTCCAATACTGCGCGGTATTTTGGGTTATCGGGTATTTTTAATTAAAGATTTGAATGAAGGTAAGTTCTCCAATATTCAATCTTTGCAGGAACTTAAAGATACAATGGTGGCGGGGTTTGGTAGTCAGTGGGCAGACATGGCGATATTAACCAGTAATCAATTGCCTGTTATTGGCAGCGTTAAGTATGAAACTTTGTTTGGCATGTTATCTAAAGGTCGCTTTGATTATTTTCCTCGCGGTATAAATGAGGCTTGGCTTGAAATAGAAAACAAACAAAATAACTACCCAAGATTAATCGTAGAGCCGTCTATGGCACTTTATTATCCATACCCAGTTTACTTTCATGTTCAAAAACAAAATACGCCCCTGGCCCAGAGAATTACACAGGGTTTAGAAATCGCATTGCAAGATGGTTCATTTAAGGCATTATTTTTAAAATTTCATAAAGCTTTGATCGATCGTGCCCAATTATCTAATAGACGTTTTTTTGTATTAGATAACCCAAATCTGCCGCCAGACACCCCTCATCCAGATACCAGTTGGTGGTTACCTAAAGGTAGATTGTATTAATAGGAGCGTCACTTGAATGTGGAGCATACTTAATAGTTTAGAAGATTAATCATTGGCTTGATTGTTGAGCAGGGTGGTCATGGCCGCCTTCATGGTTTTAAAGTCGTCTTCACCCACCTGACTGGACCACTGTGCTTCGACTTGTTGGGTGTATTTTAGGGTGAGCTTTAAAAACTCATTTCCCTTTTCACTCATTAAAATTAAAAAAGCTCTGCCGTCGGTTGGGTCGGGTATTAATGCTAGATAACCTTTTTGTACCAGTTCATCCACTAGCTTACTGACCGCTTGCTTTGTAATGCCCGCTTGATGAGCAATATCCACCGCGCGAATGCCTTTGTGGTCAATATAAGGAATGATGACAAAATGGCGCAGGGTAATGTCTTTAATACCATCGGCGGCCAATTTATCTAAAACCTGGCGGGTGAAGTGGCGTTCTAATTTTAATAACATTCTTCCAAGGTGCACATCACGCACCTTGGACAACAACTGCGACATTTCTTGGCCTTAATCTAGGGTCTTCATTTGGGTGCTATTATGTAGAATTTGCCAGCCAGAGTCCTCTTTTATCAAATCTAAATGATCATGAAAAATGGCTTTTTCCCCTGTGAGCGTCAGGCTAACTTGAATTATGTTTTCATTTTCAATGGCCTTTTTAAGTGAAAGCGCTCGCTTATTACCCCCAATTTTCTTGGCTTTAATAAGGGCTAGGTAATCTTCGCGATTAATCACTCTTAAGCCATCAGGGGTGATGGCCACTACCCGAAAGTCTTTATGAAAAGCTTTTTCTAGTACGTTTATATCTGAGTGTTCAGTGCCTTGCGTATATTGCTCTAATACTGCCATGACTGAATCACTGACCAACTGATTATTGGCATAACTGCTGGTTGCGGCGACTAAACTCATGATACTGACTCCTATGGCTTTCATTAGTGTGTCTCTGTTGTATACCTCTTTAGTAAACTATATAGACTATATTTAGTCAAGTAAGGTGACTATGTTGGGTGGGTCTAATTAGGGCGAGTTATTTTTCAGGCCATCGTCAGGGATCGGTGTTAAAATAAAAGGGCATATATCCACCTGACGTTAGGCAGTACATGGACATTTTAGGTTTATTAGCCAAGGCCTTTTCAAAGCCAAAATCTACCAAAGCGTGTGATCGCTGCGGACTTCACTCTGCTGAGGACGAAGATGATTGCCCCCATTGCAAAGACATCAGCAGTGAATTTGAATTGAATGTATTCAAAGAAAAAATTGAGCTCGAAAAACAGGCGGGAGGTAAACTTGGTCAGCTCTTTTTTATGGTGGCACTGATGATTGGCGTTTTATTGTTGCTCTCTATTTTAGAAAACTAGAATAGCCTCTAATTTTGCAGGGCTACTTAGTGGCGCATTTGTATCATGTTATGGGTATAGATCCGCCAATCTGTTGTCTTTGAAGAATTCCCCCTTCTCTTTGGCCAAATCTCACCTGTGGGGAATGCATTTCATCAACTATTACTTGATTGTTAATCCGCTAAGATATTAAGCCGATTTCCTGCTTTGCATTCCTAAACACAATAATAAGAGATGACTATGAAATATAGACTCGCCATCAATGGGTTTTTGGCTTGTTCGGTTCTGGCTAGCGCCACAGTACATGCTATGTCCAGTAAACCAGATGAACCTCAAGGGCAACCGCAAGCCACAGGCTATAGTGGAGATGTAAACGGTTTAGCACAGGGCTGTTACGCGGTGCAATCGCCGGAAAATGGCAATTACATGAAACGCTTTAACCAAGGGGGAGTGGTAGATGATGGCTGGAGCTATCGTTTTGAAAACATTGCTAAAGACAGCGCCACAAAATTTTTTATGAAACCTACTTCATTTGGCAAATATTTATTAACCGATGTAAACGGCCGTTATTTTGCCAGTCATCTACCGGCTGAAATCAGTGCGGGAAAATACGCGGGTGAATTTGCAGAGTGGACCTTAAATAAGGAAGGCGGCGACCGCTATAGCCTTCATGCCACAGCGCTTAATATGAAAGTACGCCACCGCACCAACAAAGGCACCATGTACTTTTTTGATTTGTTAAACCCATTTAATTTTAACAGTGAAAATGAGTTTAAATTAATACCTCAATCTAATTGCACAGATTTCCCCGAAGTCACCACCAACGTGGCGGCTAATGTAAATGCCCTTAAAGGCAATGTAAATGAACCGGTACGAGGCTTCGTAGATTCCCACACCCATATTACCAGTTACGAATTTATGGGCGGAAAAATGATGGCCGGTAAACCGTTTCACCGTTGGGGTGTGGAAGAGGCCTTACAAGACAGTAAAAATATTCATGGGCCAAACGGCTCGCTGGATTTAATTGGTAATCTTTATACTTTTGAAGACCCAAATATGCGCTACGACACCCGTGGTTGGCCTGAATTTCCATGGTGGCCAAATCACAAACAAATGAGCCACATGGGTTATTACTATAAGTGGATCGAACGAGCTTATCTTTCAGGTTTACGTTTAATGGTGACAGATTTAGTTGAAAACGAAGTCTTGTGTAACGTGCAAAAAACAGTCAACCCAGCCAGTTGGATAAACCCTAATAGCTGTAACACCATGGACAGCATTCGTTTACAGGCAAAACGATTACAAGAAATGCAAGCTTACATTGATGCGCAATCGGGTGGTCCAGGAAAAGGTTTCTTCCAATTGGTGACGTCTCCTTCGCAAGCCCGCCAGGTCATTGCTAATGGCCAGATGGCCGTATTGATGGGCGTAGAAGCATCTGAAACCTTTAACTGTGGTTTAAAAGACAGTTGTACGTTTGACACAATAGAGGCTCAGTTAAATGAACTGTATGGTTTGGGTGTGCGCACCATTTACCCATCTCATAAATTTGATAATAAGTTGGCAGGTTCAGCGGTAGAAGACGGCTTAATTAACTTGGGGCAATGGTTAGCATCGGGTCGTTTCTTTGAAACCGAAGAATGTAACCATGAAACTCATGGCGGACACTTTACTTCAGGCTTCCCTTTAATTGGGCAGGTGCCGGTTCTAAAAGGCATTTTAGATGCGGCTAATTTAAACCCGGCTTATGACGAAAGTATTGAACACTGTAATCAGCACGGCATTACTGATTTAGGTGTGTATTTAGTAAACCGTATGATAGATAAAGGCATGTTGATTGAACTTGATCATATGAGTAACTACACCGCCACGGCCACCATGGATATTGTAGAAGGCCGAAACTACAGCGGCGTGATTACCTCCCACAGTTGGATGCGCGACGGTAAGAATGGCCAAGTTCATAATAATACTAAGCGCCTAATTGAAGCGGGGGGTTATAGCTCGCCTTATAACTCCAATGCCAATGGCATAGTGAACGGAATTTCACGCTTCCTAGACATTACCGAACAAACTCCTTATTTGGATGGTGTGGGTTTTGGTACCGACATGAGTGGTTTGGGTGGGCAAGCAGGCCCTCGTGATGATAGCGGCACTAACCCGCTAGAGTACCCTTATACCTCTGAGTTTGGTTTTGTATTTGATAAGCAAGTATCGGGTAACCGAGTATTTGATTTGAATACCGATGGTATTGCCCATTACGGTTTAGTGGCCGATCACGTACAAGACATTCGTGAGCAAGCCCCGCAGCGTATTTATGAATCGGTGATGAATTCAGCCGAAGCCTATTTGCAAATGTGGGAACGTGCCGAAGCCAATACGAACACCAGTTATGTTGATCCATTAAGTAACTAATATTAAGCGCAGTTGACATTAAAAATCCCCAGTAACTTTTAAGTTGCTGGGGATTTCTTAATTTACCGATAAGCTTTTAGTTATTAATGGGCACCTCTATTAATAGCTTGCGCCTCTGGCTTTACGCCTTGTTCAGAATCAAGGCGGGCAAGGAAGAAATGCTTATTGCCTTTCAAGGAAGACCAACGCCGAGTCTGGACAAGGCGTAAAGCCCCGAAGGGCGCGACCCCAAGCACATACTGTCGGCGTTGCACTGCTAGAAAATGGAACCACTATTTTACGTCACCGCAAGCCTTGCCACTATACGCTTGGGGTCACGCAGAGAAAGTAATCAATTGATATAGGTGCCCTAATGTAAAATGGTAAAACTTTCGAGTTGTTTTATTTTTGAAAGATTTAAATGATATTTTCATTAAGTGCTTGAAGTGTGATCGAGTATACAAACAATTTTCCAATGGTTCGAAAGATCAAAATTCAACCGCTTAGATTCTGTGAGATAGCACACACAACCACCTTTAACCTCATCACAACCTGAGTAAATACCACTTACAATGTAAAGACTTGTTACATTTGGTGGTACTTAACGCTCAGAAAATTATTTCTATTAAAACAATAATCGCCGCTTCAAGAACCCTACAGAGGTTCATTGCTGCGGAATAATTATGATATTGACACTCTTGAAATATAAGTTCGGTCGAGAACTGGGAAAAATATTTTTACTGTTTTCTAGTATGGCCCTTGCTGCCTGTATGCCAGAGTATGGTGAGCTAGATACCACGACAGCTGAAAAATATGATGTACAGCAGTGTGTTGATAATCAAGCACAAGCAAAAAGCCTGATTGAAGAACAGGTGCTACAAGGGGAGACACAATATCAACAGCAATGTGCCAGTTGTCATGGTGCGAACAACGAAGGCACTAAAATAGCGACGGCTTTAAAAGTAGAAGTTGATTTTAATCGCTTTATTAACGCTACAGTAGAGCGTATGCCCATGGCTGAACCAGCCATGTGCGATGCTGATTGCGCTGCCAAAATTGCACAATTTTTATCTCCAGAAAGCGCCCAGAGTGTTTCACAATGTGAATCTTCTGCGCAGCCAGATACGAATATTCCTAATGACGATCCAGCAACACCAGGCAGTATTTTACCTGGCTTGTCAGCAAAGCAAGTGAGTAGCAGCGAAACATCTAATTCAAGTAACCTTTCAACCGATACCAATACAGGTATTTACTCTGTTACAGCCTCAGGTGGCGATATTTGGGGAACAAGCGACGATTTTTTCTTTGTTAATCAGCCTTTAGAAGGTAACGGTAGCATTACGGCCAAAGTTTTATCTTTCAATAACACCAGTGGTTGGTCTAAAACCGGGGTGATGATTCGTGACGGGTTAGAAGAAAACGCCAAGCATGCCAGTTTATTTTTAACAGGAGGGCAAGCCAACGGTTTAGCCTTTCAGTGGCGTGAAAATAGTGGTGGTACAACCAGTTTTTCTCCAGGGGAAAACCCCGGCACGATCACAGCACCCATTTGGCTTAAGTTAGAACGTAATAATAATTTGCTAAACGCTTATCAATCTTCTGATGGCATCCAGTGGATGTGGGTGGCTTCAAGAAACATTGAAATGAATGCTCAAATTTACCTAGGGCTAGCCACCAGTCCTCATCCTAGTAATGAAGGTGAGCTGGTTAATGTGACTTTTTCAAATGTGATGATCAGTAATGATGCTCCCACTGAGACAGAAGATGCAGCAGCAGCGGCGGAGGAAATGGCAGAGGAAACGGCAGCAGCAGAGGCTGAGGCAATGGCAGAAGCTGAAGCATTATTAGAAGCCGCGGCAGCAGCAGCGGCTGAGGCTGAGGCTTTGGCTGAGGCAGCAGCTTTGGCTGATGAAGCAGCGGCAGCAGAGGCAATGGCGCTGGCAGAAGCCGCGGCAGAGGCCGCAGCACAAGCAGCGGCAGATGCAAAGGCGGCAGAGGCAGCCGCTGCAGCAGCACAAGAAGAAGCAGAAGCCGCAGCACAAGCAGCGGCAGATGCTAAGGCTTTGGCAGAAGCAGAGGCAGCCGCACAAGCAGCAGCTTTGGCAGAAGCAGAAGCAGCCGCACAAGCAGCGGCAGATGCAAAGGCAGCAGCGGAGGCAGCGGCGGCGGCGGCAGCAGAGGCAGCGGAAGGAGAAGCCTGTAATGCCATCACAGGTAAAGATTTTTGGAAGCAAACCACCTGCGCAAATTGCCACGGTGAAACCAACCAAGGGGCCATCGCTAATGCAACGAATTTAAACCGCTTGGTTACCGGTAACCTAATGGAAAGCCTAACGGATGTAGTGGGCCTTGCTAAATATATTAATGACAATATGCCCAGTGATCCGAGCTTATGTGTAGGTGATGCGCCTGGTAGCTGTGCTTACGACACCGCCACTTATATTTTCTCTTTGCAAAATGATACTCAAGAATGTGAAACAGAAGGTGAATCTTCTGGACTAGTGATTACTCAAAAGCCATTAAGCAATGTTTTGTATAAAGCCAGCATGTCTTTGGCAGGCCGATTACCAACAGATCAAGAATTAAAAACCATTGAAGATAACGGATTAAATGGCCTAGATTCAGTGCTAGATAACGTTATGGTTGAAAATGCTTTTTACGATCGCTTAAAAGAAATTTACAACGACATGTTATTGCTAGGCCCTAAAGATGCCGATCAAGACGGCTATGACAAAGAGTGGTACAAAAACTTCACCGACGATGAAAGCAAGTACGCAAAAACCCTTAGCTATGACGCCTTTAATGATGAAATATTTTTATTGATGCGTTATGTGGTTGAGAACGATCGCCCGTTTACTGAATTTCTAACAGCCGATTATACCGTGGTGAATCCATACTCGGCTCATGTGTTTGGTGTGTACGATGACTTATCTTTTGATAAATGGACTGAATCAGAGTTTCCCAATCAGGATTTGTTAACCGATGATCCTTACGACTTAAAAGCGGTAAAGATTGCAGGTCTTCCTCATGCGGGCGCTTTAACCACACGACTTTTTCTTGATGAATCGGATACCAATAATGTTAACCGTAACCGTCATCGCTCGTACCTAGTATTTGACCACTTCTTGAATTTTAACTTGTTTTCTATACCAGGCCAGCGCCCTATGGCCACATCTTCTTCACTGACAGAGGTGATAGATAACCCCACTTGCAGCGGTTGCCATAACATTATGGATCCCGTTTCGTCTTCTTTCCAAAACTTTAATGATAAAGGCGTTTATAAAATACCCAATACCTGGTATTCCGATAAAGGCGAAATGAAACCAGCAGGCTTTGCCGCCACCGACGAAGTATTTGACCCAGAAGCCAGTGAAGACCCTATACAGCTTTTAGCACAGCGTGTGGCTAACGATCCTAGTTTTGCAGAAGCCACAGTAAAGCGTATTGCTGAAGGTTTAACTGGGCAAAAAATGTTGCGTGATGTGGAAGCCATTATTGAAGAAGATGTGGCGTTATTTGAGGTGCAACAATCTTTATTAAGCGTTTGGAAAACGGCTTTTATTAATAGTGGTTACAACCTTAAATCTTTGATTAAAACCATAATCAAAAGCCCTTATTACGCCCCAGAAAGTGTTACCGGTGTTACCGAAATAGTGGCCGACAAAATTGGTGCAGTGCGTATTTTGTCTCCTGAAATGCTAACCCGTAAGTATTTGTTAGTGATGGGAGAAGGAGAATTTTCTGGCATTACTTCAAATAAAATTTTATACGGCGGCATCGATTATGACCTTGTGACTGAGCGCCTACTGGAACCCAATGGTTTCATGACCGCCATGCAAGAAACCTATGCCAATAAAATGGCCTGTGATGTGGTGAACTATGACTTCCAGCGTGATAATGACGAACGTTTGTATTTTACCGACCTTACCTTAAATGACTTACCTAGTGATGCCAGTCATGAAAATAACATTCGTGCCGCCATACAAAAACTGATGTGGCGTATGTGGGGCCAGCAAGTAAACGAAGATGATGAGCAAGTTAATCAAGCCTATAACTTGTTGAAAGATGTTCAGGTGGCCGGCATGAATGATAACGATGCATCGTCTTCTTTGAATTGCTATACCGATAATGGTCGAGTCAATAATTCAGATAACAATTATATCGAACGTTCATGGAATCTTTTGGTGGTGTACCTCGCTAGTGATTTCCAGTTCCTATACGAATAATAAGGCCAGATTATGAAACGCAGAGATTTTTTACAATTATTATCGGTAAGTGGTTTGGCCTGCAGTGCACCTATTGGTTTAAGCAAGGCCCACGCTGCTACTCGTCCTGATCAATTTTTTGTGACCATTTACGCGGAAGGCGGTTGGGACACCACGGCCTTTTGTGACCCTAAGGGCAATGCTAATCGCAGTGATGGCAATGGACCGGTGAATACCTATCAAACATCTGACATAGGAACAGCGGGCAACTTTAAATACGCGCCAAACTTAGTGGGCTTTGAAGAAAACGGTTTGGGCGCTAAAAATAAAACCTTTTTTGATAAACATTATAACAACATGACCATCATCAATGGCTTTGAAGCCTTGTCATCGGGTCACAGTATTAATTCGGCGGGCAGTGGCAATATGAATGGCCTGCCATCTATTGGCGCGCTGTTTGCTGCCAGCCATTTTGCAGATTCCTCTACCAGTTATGTGAGCTTTGGTGGTAATAGTGCCACTCGTAATTTGGTGCCGGTGTCTAAAATTGACAGCAAAACCAAAGTAAGTGATTTCATAAATCCAAACATGGTGCATTCAGATGCAGCCTACGATGTTTTTAAAAATTATCGTACCGCTCGTCAAGATGCCTTGCTGGCAAATGAAGGGGCCGTGGTTCGTCGTGGTGCCATGGGGAGATTGTTTAATGCGGTAAACGGCGACGCCAGTTTGTCTGCACTGGATACTTTTTTACCTGCGGCTGGTTTACAAAATGGCATTAATGGTCAAGCTGAATTTGTGGCAGCGGCGTTTGCTTCGGGTTTAACCGCAGCCGCCAATTTAGAGGTGGGTGGCTTTGATACTCACTCTAATAATGATAAATACCAAACCAGTAACCTAGGCAAAATGCTAGATGGCGTGGAGACCTTATACGCAGAAGCAGAGCGTCATGGCATAGCCGATCGCATGACGGTTTACCTTTGTTCAGAATGGACGCGCACGCCATTTTATAATGATGAAAGCGAAGGCAAGGACGATTACGGCATAGGCTCGGCTATTTTAATTAGCCCATCCAATAAAAATGGTAATGGTTTACTTCAATTAACCGATGCTGAATGTAACCTGTTAAAAGTGAATACTAATAACTTTCAAGCGGATGAAAACGGCTTAGAATTAAGTCAGCACCATATCCATAGATCATTGCGTCGCTTCTTGAATATTAATAGCGATTTACAAACCGCATTTGATTTGCCGGTTGAGCAGGATTTAGAGTTGTTTTTATAAAATAACGATTCGCTACTAGCCTGCATTTATCTATTTATTAATAGAGTCAATACAGGCTAGTAGCGATTTTATTCCCACTGATCGTTATGTTCTGGTTTTACCCACACTTAGAATCCCCATTACTTAAACACGTTAAACAACCATCCATTAATATGGCCGCCTTAGTGTGGCATTTATTACAAAGTTGAGCTTCTTCTGGAAAGGCTAAATTATCTTCAGGGAGCGTAGTTTTTGTCTTTTCTAAATATCACCGAGGCCACTGGAGTAAGCTCTACTATTCATTGAAATTGATCCATTTTTTAATTAATAAACATTTAAAAATCGCGACGTAATGAATGTGCGCTACCTGAGTTTTAAATAATATCATTGATGGTGATATACACTGCATACTCTGAGTTTGGTTTTGTATTTGACAAGCAGCAAGTATCGGATAATTGATTTACACCATGATCACATTCAGGATGCTCGCGAACAGGTTCCGCAACGTATTTATGAATCTGTTATGAATTAAGAAGAAGCGTATTTGCAAGTATGGGAACGAGTTCAGGATAATATTGATATAGGCTATGTAAATCCGCTTTAGTAACGATTTATAACTACTTAATTTAAAAGACCCCTAGTAGCTGAAAGTTATTGAGGATACTTTACAGTTAATATTTATCTGTTAATTGCGACAAATAAGTAAGTCAGAGCATAAAACCAAGTCACTTATAAAGTGACCAAGCTGAATGATTAAGAAAAATATGGGGTTAACTAGCTTTTCTTTGAATCTCTATACTCACCCGGCGCGCAATTATGCCAGCGCTTAAACGCATGATAAAAATTACTGTGGTCTGAGAAACCCAACTCATACGTAATTTGTTTCAATGAAACCGACGATTCTAGTAATAGAAAATCGGCCATTAGTTTCCGAGTATCATCCAGTAATGTGGTGTATGTCCAATCATCCTGCTTTAATCGTCTTTGTAGCGTTCTAGAGCCTAAGTTAAGGTGCGCTGCCACTGCCTTTAGACTTGGTTCCCCTTGAGCCAGTTCTTGTTTAATAAAGCTTCTTACTATTTCCGGAAATTCATTTTTTTTACTGGTAGAAATTGCTGGTACATTGCCGAGATTTTCTAGGCCACCTGATAGCAAAGAAGGAATAAGCAGATCTTTGTTGCTTATAAAAATAGCGTATTCGGGCTGATCAAACTTTAATTGGCATTTAAATATTTCATCATAAGGCGTTCGGTCAGTGGGTTCGGGATGTACGAAGCTCACATACTTGGGTAACACATCAATATTGGTGGCAAAGCGAATGATAAATATAGAGAAGGCAAGGGATGCGTCAAAACCCTGCACGGGATGAGGTATATTACCTTTATGGCGGTCGAAAATAATCTTAAGGCCTGATTCATAGGGCTGTAACCTAGCATGAAAAGCAAATCCAGCCGCCTCTTGCAATCCAATTAAGCGATGCATTGCTTCACCGATATTTTTACTGAGCAGCAAATTCAGACCCATAGGGAATGTGAGGCTAAGGTTAGGTTGTTTCCCTAGCATGAGCCCAATGGCCGGATTTTTAGATAGCTGAGCGGCTTTGTGCCATAAGCAAGTCAGGTCATCAATTGAAATTGAGGCATCTGGATCATCAAGTTTTTCATGGCCGATACCGCTTTGCTTAATAAGTAAATCTGTATCCAATCCAGCCTTTTCTAGGCTATCTAATACTAAATTTATCAGTGCCGATGAAACCTATTGCTCTGCTATCACTGTATGTATCCAAAAGATCGTTTTAAATGGGGGCACTAACTGAAGCTTGAGTTTATTCTGGGTTTTGTAGGCGGCGCAACCGATATGTCGTGTTCAAGCAATTAAAAGACACTATATACCAAAGTAAGCATTCCCTATATCCGCTAATATTTTTCTCTCAAATACCACGATCAAGAAATTAATATTCCTTAAAAACAATAGGTTACTCTATGTTAGAGCCAATGCAAACACCGCTTGACTATTTGTACCGTTGGGAAAATCTGGACCCCCATGGCTGCTATTTACGACAGCCATGCAATGGTGAATGGCATGAGTATACATGGAGAGAAGTGGCAGACACGGCTCGTCGGGTGGCTTCGGCACTACAAAGCCTGGGTGTGAAAAAAGGGGGGCGTGTGGCCATTTTATCGAAGAATTGCGCTGAATGGATAATAGCCGATCTTGCCATCATGATGGCGGGCGCCATCAGTGTTCCTTTGTTCCCTATGCAATCCAAAGAATCAATGCTGCACGTGTTAGAGCATTCCGAGGCATCTGTCCTATTTCTAGGTAAGTTAGATAATCTACCTGAAGTGATAAATGATCTTTCTGACAGCATTACAACAATTGGCTTTAATTATGATGGCGTCGAAGCCCAACTAAAATGGGATGACGTAGTAAAAAAATACAGTCCTATAATGGAGCCGTGTCGTCCTGAGCTAGAGAGTATTTTTACTATTGTTTACACATCGGGAACTACAGGGTATCCAAAGGGTGTTCAACATAGTTATCGAGCCATATCTTTTGTTTCTAGCAATAATGTCAAAGAAACTAATTTAAACCAAAACGATCGATTTCTCTCGTTTTTACCTCTGGCCCATGTGGCTGAGCGTGTTCTGGTGGAGTTTTCGAGTATTTATGCTGGCTGTACGGTTTCTTTTGTTGAGTCGCTCGATACGTTTGCCAACGATATTAAACATATCAAACCGACTGTATTTGGAGCGGTGCCTCGTATTTGGGTAAAACTTCAAATGAAGGTATTGGAAAAAATTCCTCAAGAGACGTTAATAAACATTCTTAGGGTTCCTATATTAGGGTGGTTTGTTAAACGCAAAATACGCCGTGAATTAGGATTGGAAAAGGTAAAAGACTTTATATCCGGTGCTGCACCATTACCAGAATCAGTCATGATCTTTTTTAGGCGCTTGGGAATTAATATACAAGAGCTTTACGGAATGACAGAAAACCTTGCCTATGGGACATTTAATAAAAAAGAAGATATACGCTTTGGCACAGTAGGCACTAACAGGTTGGGGGGGGAGATGAAAATATCGGATGAAGGTGAAATTCTGTTTCGAAGCCCAGCCATTATGAAAGGTTATTATCTTGATAAAGAAAAAACATATGAAGTGATTGATCATCTTGATTTTTATCATACTGGGGACGCCGGCGAGATATGTGAAGACGGATTTTTGAAAATAACGGGGCGGATTAAGGATACATTTAAAACTTCGAAAGGTGAATTTATCACACCAACCATTATTGAAGAAATGCTCTCTGAGAATACCAGTATTGAACAGGTTTGTGTGGTTGGGCTTGGTATGCCACAGCCCATGGCTTTGGTTGTTTTATCTGAGAGCGCTCGATCAATGCCCAAAGATGAGCTTAGTAATGATCTTTTTTCCACTTACCAAAAAGTGAATGAAGGCCTTAAATCTCATGAGACTATTAATAGCCTAATTGTTGTGAAAGATGAATGGGTGCCAGGGGATTATTTTATGACACCGACGCTTAAGATAAAAAGGAATGAATTATTTGAAAATTATAGACATATTTTGGACAGGAACTCGGAAGTAAGAGGTGTGGTTTGGGAGTAAGCATTCTTAGCGTTACATTCCTGAATATTAAGAGCTTAAAATAAAGCACCTTTACAGTAAAAACAGCGAAGATAAGTCATTATGAAAAAACATACTTGGTTCCAACTTAAGGAATACCCAGAGGTTTATTATGGGCAATACCTTGTTCCAAACTTTATCTCAAATTCAGTGGCTATAAGGTCGTCTGAAAATCACTGGGTTTTGATTAGTCCAGGAAAGAATATGCTGGATAACTGGCGTGAAGAGTGGAACAAGGAAGAGACCAAGATTAGCATTGTTTTCCCTAATTCTTTTCACTATATGGCGTTAATGCCTGGTTAGATACATTTCCTGAATCAAAACTTTATGCCAGTAGAAAAGCTAAAAGAAGACTAGAGCGAAAGGGTTTTTGTAATATACTGGCGCTTGAGTGCGAGAAGCCCGACCTTCCAGTGGGCTATGATATTCTTATTCCTCCTGGACATCGTGGTGGTGACGTATGGGTTTCGAAGAGGAATGAAGATGGAAATAGCTTATGGATCACCTGTGATAGCTTTTTAAATTATGACCGTGTTTCAAGAAAGCCTATCGCTCGTATTTTGCAAAAAATATTGGGGGCAGCGCCTGGCTTAAAGATCAGTCAGTTTATAAAGTGGCTGCTGTTAGATGAAAAAACATCGTTTAAACACTGGGTATTAAAGCAACTGGATAAAGATAGGCCTACTATCTTGATACCCAGCCATGGGGAGGTTGAGGTTGACTCATTACTGACAACAAGGCTGAAAAAACTAATAGAAAAGAGACTTTAATAAAGTCTCTTTTCTATTTTGGTCACCTACACATACTACTTTAAGTGATAGCTAGCTTAGCCACACTTAGAATCCCCACAACTTAAACACGTTAAACAGCCATCCATTAGTATGGCGGCTTTAGTGTGGCATTTATTACAAAGTTGAGCTTCTTCTGGAAAGGCTAAATCATCCTCGCTTCCGGTTGACTGTGCCTTTTTATTTGCACTGTTGGCCGCATCAAATTGAGCACGTTTTTCATCTAAGATGCTTTGTTGGTGGGCTGGAATGTCAGGCTTTTTTAATAGCCCTATCATCGTAAAATGTTTCTCTAAGGCATCACCAATTTCAGCCACCACCGAAGGCATGAACTTTCCGCCCCGTTTAAAATAGCCACCGTGAGGATCAAACACGGCTTTTAATTCTTCGGCTAAAAAGGTTACATCGCCGCCTTTTCTAAATACCGCCGAGGCCACTCGGGTAAGCGCTACTATCCATTGAAATTGATCCATATTTTTTGAATTAATAAACATTTCAAAAGGGCGCCGTAGTTCATGTACGCTACCCGGATTTAAAATAATATCGTTAATGGTCACATATAAAGCATGCTCTGAATTGGGGGTTTTTATTTTATAAGTAGAGCCCATTAATAATTCTGGGCGCTGCACATTTTCATGCATGTGTTCTATATCAACAACTGGCTCTTTTTTAGGCTGGCTAGCTTCTTGATCAGAGCCTTGTTTGGCCACTTCATAGGCCACAATATTTTTAGTGATTTTTATGTTCATGTGAATATTCCGATTTTAATTTAAATGCTTTGGTTTAGGCCCGTTATTTCAGGAAAAGTAAATGTCATAGCTTTCCGTAATAGCCTTCTTTTAATGCATCGTAAAGGTTGGCGGCTGTGTGTTGCTCGCCATCGTATTCCACTGTTTCATTGCCCTTTAGTTCAACCACTTCACCATCTTCAAGAGTGAATTTGTAAAGTGTATTTTCTAAATCATCTTCTTTTACTAATACCCCTTGAAAGGCTTCGGGGTTAAAGCGAAAGGTGGTGCAACCTTTTAAGGCTTGCTCGTAGCCGTATTGATAAATATTTTTAAAGTCTTCAAATGGGAAGTCACTGGGGACATTAGCAGTTTTGGAAATAGAGGAGTCTATCCACTGTTGCGCCGCCGCTTGAATGTCTACGTGTTGTTTTGGGCTAATGTCATCGCTGCACACAAAATAGTCGGGCAGTTTATTTTCATCCTTTGAAAATGGCATGGCCTGTTCATTAATAAGGGACCGGTAAGCCAACAGTTCAAAGGAAAATACATCGACTTTTTCCTTGGTTTTTTTACCAGGCTTAATGATGTTGCGAGAATAATGATGAGCAAAACTGGGCTCAATGCCGTTACTGGCATTATTGGCAATGGATAAGCTGATCGTGCCAGTGGGGGCAATCGAGCTATGGTGAGTGAAGCGCGCACCGTGCTGAGCAAGCTGGTGAACGAGGTCTGGGTCTTGCGAGGCAATCTTCTGCATGTAGTGGCTATATTTTGCGTGCAGTAATTTACCCGGTAATTTGTCCCCCTCTTTATAGCCATCTTTTACTAATTGTGGGCGCTGGCGTAAGTGTTGTGCGCTTAAAGTAAATTGCTCCTCCATGATGGGGGCGCAACCTTTTTCTTTGGCTAATGCTAAACCCTGTTGCCAGCCGGTTAACGCCATTTGTCGTGTGACCTCTTGGGTAAAGGCCAATGAATCCTCATGGCCATAGCGCATGCCTAACATGGTAATGGTTGAACCTAAGCCTAAATAACCCATACCGTGGCGACGCTTGCGTTTAATTTCGTCTTTTTGTCCTGCTAATGGTAAGCCATTTATTTCGACAACGTTGTCGAGCATGCGCGTGAAAATACTCACCACCTTGTTGTATTTTTTCCAATTGAATTTGGCATTCTGGGTAAAAGGCTCTTCAACGAAATGAGTAAGATTAATGGAACCCAATAAACAGCTGCCATAGGCTGGTAGGGGTTGCTCGCCACAGGGGTTCGTGGCGCGAAGGTTTTCGCAAAACCAGTTGTTGTTCATCTGGTTAACCTTGTCTATTAAAATAAAACCTGGCTCGGCAAAGTCATAAGTGGAGCTCATAATGAGGTTCCATAATTTTTGTGCAGCAATGGTTTTATAAACTTTGCACGCCACTAAACCTTTTTCGTTGGTGATGTAATCGGTATGAATAGGCCAGTCTTTCCAGATCACTTTTGATGAGTCATCAAGATCAAGCTGCTCTCTTTGCTGCTGCTTTAGCCCAATGGGAAATACCAGTGGCCATGGTGCTTTATCTTTCACCGCTTGCATAAATTCATCGGTAATTAAAAGAGATAAATTAAATTGGCGTAGGCGACCATCTTCACGCTTGGCTTTTATAAAGTCTAAAACGTCCGGGTGAGATACATCAAAGGTGGCCATTTGTGCCCCACGGCGCCCGCCTGCGGAAGACACGGTAAAACACATCTTGTCGTAAATATCCATGAATGACATGGGGCCAGATGTATAGGCGCCAGCGCCATTCACAAAGGCGTCTTTTGGGCGCAGGGTAGAAAATTCATAACCAATGCCGCAACCCGCTTTTAGCGTTAAGCCCGCTTCCTGAACTTTACTTAATATATCGCTCATGGAATCTTCTAAAATTCCCGACACCGTACAGTTAATGGTAGAGGTGGCGGGTTTGTGATCTTGCGCACCGGCGTTACTGATAATTCGCCCGGCAGGTATGGCGCCATTTTCTAGGGCCCATTCAAATTTAGGTAACCACTTTAGTTGTGTTTTTTTGTCTTTCTCTACTTCGCTTAAGGCTTTTGCCACTCGTTTAAAGCTGGCCTGTATGTCGGCATCTAGGGCATTGCCTTGGGCATCCTTCAAGCGGTATTTACTGTCCCAAATATCCATGGAAGCCAGTTGTAAAGGAATCGGCTTAGGTTGCGCATCTTGTTTTTGTTGTTGGCTTGATGCGTCCAAAGTGTGGTCACTCATTTCTATTTTCCCTGAGTTATTAAATGAATTAGGCGTGATGGCCAAGCTTGCCTATAAAGTGAATAAACATCCTTTAAGGCCATAAAGGTAAAAGATTCACTATATGTTGTGTTTTGTTGTTTTAAAATTACCATATATTGGGTGTTTGTATATATGAGGATTTTTGTTTTGAATGATTTTGTTGATCTTAGTCATGGGAGTTTTAAATCTTTAAGAGATAAAAATAGGTAGTGGGTAAGTAGGTTGGATAATAAACGATCGATTTATTTTAAAGTGGCGCGGGTTAACTAATAAGTGATAATGATCGATAATTAAGCAAATTCTAGTGTGCCCTTTGTCACTACAGAAAAGAGTTTTCGAGGTGATAGCAGCGCTAGAAATATCTAACTAACGCAAGCTTCAATTTCAGCTTATATTAGGGCAGCTGAAGGCTGGAAAGTGTTTCGTTTAAATTCACGTGGACTTAACAGTATCGCATTATTTTTTCTTCTATTACCTTCAAAATATTTACCATTAAAATGATGCATCACTAAAGAGTGATGAATAATTTTGTTTGGCACTGTCGTTAACTTCGAGCATTAGCCTTGGCAAAAAAGTGTTTCACCAAGTGGTAAAAACGCGTGATGTGAA
>CAJXRF010000099.1 GCA_913058575.1 uncultured Bermanella sp. | reverse complement strand
GCATTAGCCTTGGCAAAAAAGTGTTTCACCAAGTGGTAAAAACGCGTGATGTGAACAGGTTTTTCTCCCTGAAAACGATGCACCATATAAAACGGCCATTGCCTGCCATGAAACTTGGGTAGCACTCTCACCAGTTGCCCATTAGCCATTGGCTTTTGAATGGTAAATTCGGGAAACATGGCAATGCCCATATTGTGAAGCACCATTTCCAGCGCACAGGGTTGGGTATTGGTGTTGGCAAAAAAATTGAGATCAATGGATATCTTTTCGCTGAAGTCAGGATTGTTGTAAAGCGTAAATGGGCTTTTTTGCCAAGAAGTGGCAATCACTTGATGATCTTGTAAGTGTGAAGTTTGGGTGGGCATTCCATGTTTTTGCACGTAGGCCGGGGTGGCACAAAAAATTTCACTGGCATTACCCATGGGCAAGGCTCGGTAATGGCTGTCGCTAAGTTCTCCTGCATAAATGGCCACATCCAAATTATTTTGTATTAAGTCTTGGGCGGTATCGGTGACTTGTATGTTGGGCTCAATAAGGGGGAATTCCTGACAAAGCTGGCTAAGTGCCGGAATCACCACATCTTTTTCACAAGAGTGAGGAATGGTAATGGCAAAGGTACCGCTAGGGGTTTCCTTACTGGTATCTAATTCCTCAATGGCCAGATCAACCTGATCACGCAGTAATTCACAACGGCCTAATAATTTTTCCCCTGCGGCGGTTAGCGACATGCCACGGGTATGGCGCGAGAGTAGCTGCTGGCCAATATCTTCCTCTAGGCGCTTAAGTTGCTGACTGAGGGCCGATTTACTCATGCCCAGTTGCTTAGCGGCAAGTGTGAAGGACTGCTGGTTGGCCACTTCGGCAAAAATCAGTAGGGCTGGTAGTCTTTTTATATTGTTCATTTTTTTAAACAATCAGTTTAATTTATGGCTATTGTTTCAATATCACTGTTTTCTTATGATGAGTCAACTTAATCAACGCCCAGATGGCGTTATTTAAATTGTCCAATAGAGAGAATTCAGCCATGAGCGCACTGATTGTTGTAGATCTAACCCCCACCGATAAAGAAAAACTGAGCGCCTACAGCACGCTAGCGGCTCCTACCTTATTGCCCTTTGGCGGCGAGTTTTTGGCCAAGGGGCCCATTGAAGCATTGCACGGCGACAGGGCTTTCAGCACTAAGGTGGTGATTCAATTTCCTGATCGTGACAGTGCGGTGAACTGGTATCACTCAAAGGCTTATCAAGACATTATTCCGGTGCGTGAATTGGGCATGGTTAGTCAGTTTCATCTTGTGGGCTAGATGATTTAGTTCGCTTAACAGTTTTTAAATAGAATATTAAATAGGAGCAGTAAATGGGAATGTTAAATTCACGCACGGTACGTTTTCACCAAACCGGTGATGCCAGTGTATTAAAAATTGAAGAGGTTTTGTTACCGGCACCCGATAATCAACAGGTGCGTATTAAAGTGCAGGCCATTGGTTTGAATCGAGCTGAAGTGATGTTTCGCAATGGCGCGTATTTAGAGGTGCCAGAGTTACCATCTCGATTAGGTTATGAAGCGGCGGGCATTGTTGAAGCGGTAGGCACAGGCGTAAGTGGCATTAAGGTGGGAGACAGAGTAAGCACTTTGCCGGCTTTTTCAATGGGGCAATTTGGTGTGTATGGTGAACATGCTATTGTGCCAGCAGAAGCGGTTGCCAAGATTCCCAATGCTTTTAGTATGCAACAAGGCAGTGCCATTTGGATGCAATACATTACCGCTTACGGCGCTTTGGTTCATCACGGGCAATTGAAAAAAGACCAATATGTGTTAATTACCGCTGCCAGTAGCAGTGTGGGGATTGCCGCTATTCAAATTGCCAAAAGCATAGGCGCTAGGGTTATTGCCACCAGTCGCGGAGAAGCAAAAGCACAGTTGTTACGTGAACAGGGTGCCGACATTGTGATTCAAACGAATACTCAAGATTTGGTGGCAGAAGTACTAAAGGCTACTTCCGGTAAGGGGGCTGAATTGGTGTTTGACCCAATTGGTGGGCCTATTGTTAATCAGTTAGCACAAGCATCTGCACAGGCTGGGCGTATCATTGAATATGGTGCACTGGATAGCGAAGCGACTCCATTTCCTTTATTTACGGCTCTGGCAAAAGGGTTGGTGATTCAGGGTTATACTGTTTTTGAAATAACCCAAAATGCTCAATACCTTAGTGAAGCGAAAGAGTACCTTTTGCCTTTGTTTGAACAGCAAAAATTATTGCCTGTCATTGATAGGGAGTTTGATTTTAATGACATTCAATTAGCGCATGAGTATATGGAATCAAACCAACAGGTGGGAAAAATTGTTGTTAATGTATAAAACATAATAGCAGCTTCGTTTTTGCGGGTTTAGCAGTTGCCATTGGCTCGGTGGGACCATAAAGCCCACGGGGCATTTGGTGATAAGTTTGATATAATCTTCGGCTTGTCTTAATGCTTGTAAAGGATGTACCGTGGCGCGAACACTTGAATTTAACCGAGATGAAGCCCTGGCCAGTGCCATGCACTTGTTTTGGCGCCAAGGTTATTCCGCCACATCTCTGCATCAACTTTTGGAGGCCATGAAAATTGGCCGCAGTAGTTTATATGCCACCTTTGGTGATAAGCGCCGCTTATTCATTGAAGCGTTAGATTTATTCTCCCAGCGTAATAACGCCCTGATTGACCATGCCTTTAATGAAAAAAAGCCCTTATTGGCGGTGCGTGAATTTTTTATGGTCTCGGTGAGTCGCAGTACCGCCACCCGTTTAGCCAGAGGCTGCATGATGGTGAATTCAATTCTAGAGCTGGCCGATGTAGATGCTGAGTTATCGAAACATGCAGCACGGCGTTTAGGGGAAGTGGAAAAAAAGTTTCAACATTGTTTTGAATTGGCCCAACAGCTTGGACAATTAGATAACACCCATTCAGCACAATACCTTGCCAAAATGATCATGACCTTAAACCAAGGTTTAAGAGTGTCTTCGCGTAAAAATGTCAGTGCCAAAGAAATGGCCAGCGTGGTGGATACCACTATGTCTATGTTGGGGATAACGGCTTAATATTTTTTAGGGTATTAGTTATATTTAAAATATTTAGTGGCACTTCAATAGCCGGTCTTGTTTTGTCGTTGCATAAAACGGCCTGACTAACACGGATATGAAATGAGCGATTCAAAGTAATGCTTATTTAATATTGTTTGATAACTTACAAACAATTTCCCCTAACACTTCAATGGCACTCTTTACTTTATCGTTCCATGGCATGGCGTAGTTAATTCGAATGTAATGATCAAAATGATTGGTGTTAGAGCATACACTTCCGGGCATGATGGCCATGTCATTTTTTTGCGCTTGGTATTGCACGTCTAAAGCGCTGACTTTTTCGGGTAAGCATACCCACAATACAAAGCCACCACTGGGTTGAGATAACCGTGTTCCTTCTGGAAAGCTTGCCATAATAGAGTTGATAAAAAATGCACAATTTTCTCGGGCATGGCGTTGCAATTGCCTTAGGTGTTTATCGTAATGACCATTTTGTAAAAAAGAGGCCATGGCGCATTGCGGTAAACTGGCCACGGCTAAGGTGTTAAACGTTTGCAAATTAATAACCTGCTCTAAACTTTCCCCTGGAATACACCAACCCACTCTTAAACCCGGCGCTACGGTTTTAGTGAAAGAGCTGCAATACAATACACGCCCTTGTGTATCGAAGGTTTTTAATACGGTTTGGTTTTGATTGTCATATCCCAGCTCGCCGTAAATGTCATCTTCTATGGCTTTAATTTTATGCTGGTTAATGAGCTCTACTAACTGCTGTTGTTTGCTTTTAGATAAGGTGCTGCCAGTGGGGTTTGAGAAACGCGTATTAAGCAATACCAGTTTAATTTCCCACTCTTGCAGTGCCAATTTAAGGGCTTCAATGCTCATGCCCGCATTGGGGTCGGTGGGGATTTCTATGACCTTTAAACCCAGTACTTCGGCAATTTGTAAGAAGCCATAATAACAAGGGGACTCAACAGCAATGGTATCACCACGACGAGTATTGGCTCTTAAGCATAAATTAAGTGCTTCGGTACAGCCTTGAGTAATCACCACTTCGTCATGATGGCAACGCACCCCTGAATTGCGCATGCGCTGGGCAATTTGCTGACGCAATGGCTCGTACCCAGGAGAGAACTGGTAGTTAAAAACATCACTGGCATTAAAACGGGTGAGCTTTTGTAAATGGGTTTGCATCGACCTTACCGGTAATAAAGCCTCATCGGGAATAGCGGCGCCAAAATTGACGGTGCTGGGCAACTGACAACTGGCCAGAATCTGCTTAATAAGGTGCCCTTTAGTGATATTGGTGGGGGCATCTCCTATAGATATAGGTGGCAGTGGTGCGCTTTCTTTAGGGGAGCGTTTAACAAAGTAGCCTGACTGGGGCTTAGCTTGAATGATGCCGCGGTCTTCTAACAAGGAGTAAGCTTGATTCACTGTACTAATACTTACCCCGCGTTTGCTGCTGAGCTTACGAACACTGGGGACTTTTTGGCCAACTTTATAAAGGCCCTGTTCAATGTCTTGGCTTAGCTCTTGAGCAATCACTTCATAAAGGTGGCCTTCCACTAAGGCGCTTTGATTAATAGCCAGCTGTTTTATGGGCAGTGCTGCTGGGTGTTGGTTGGGTTTAGCCATGACACTCTTCAGATGTTTTCGATTCTCACTGAATGATACTCCTTAACTGTATTGCTCTGAAATAGCATATTTGTCTATCTAGGGGTGCAGTTTGTGGATAAAAGAGCAGTACAGTTGATATTTTGATCAAACTGTATAGGTAACCCAAAGCGTAGCTGAGTCTGCCCAGTACAGTTGGATCCCTTTAAAGTAGCCCTTGTTATTTACCTTCACTCATTTTAATTCGTTAAACATAAGGGCAAGACCATGCTACAAGTGACCAGCCCATTGGGGCGTACATTCCAATTCCAACAGACCGGTGCCATGTTGCAAGGGCTACTGGCTGTGGTGTTATTTAGCTTAACGGTCCCCATGACTAAGCTGGCCATGGAGGCTTTCAGCGCTGAATTTATTGCAGCCAGTCGCGGGTTTATCGCTGGAGCCTTGTGTTTATTGGTGGTGGCTTGGCATGGTTGGGCATTTCCAAGTTTCAAGGAATGTTTATGGTTATTGCTTAGTGGGCTAGGAGTGGTGGTGGCATTTCCGTATTTACTGTCGCTCACTCTTAGTAGTGTGAGCGCGGCCAATATGGGCATTATTTTAGCGGGGCTGCCTTTGGCTACCTCTTTAATGGCCGTAGTGCTATTAGGCGAGCGTTACCGATTGGGTTTTTGGTTATGTGCTTTGCTGGGGGCTGGGGTATTAATTTTATATTTTAGCCAATCTCAAGCGGCAGTATTGCCACAAGGCGAAGGGGAGCTGGTTAATTTATTTTTATTGGCACTGGCCACATTATTGTTAGGGGGCATGGGCTACGCAGCGGGCACCCGTGCGGCTAAAACATTAGGGGGCTGGCCCACCATTTGTTGGATGCTGGTTTTATACTTACCGTTAAGTGCAGTGGTATTTGGCTTTTACGGTTATCAAGAACTGGCGGTGACGTCTGCATTTGTCAGCCCCGATTTATTGAATGAGGTAGGTGTGAGCAATGTAGCTTATGAAACGAGCAGTGATTTAAACGCTTGGGTGTGCATTTTGTATTTAGCGCTGGTGAGTCAATGGTGGGGCTTTCGATTTTTATATACCGCCATGAGCGAGGCGGGTGCTGGCACCATAGGGCAAATACAATTATTACAGCCATTTTTCACTTTGCTATTTAGTGCTTGGTTGTTGTTAGAGCCATTACATTTGTCGCAATTTGCTTTTCTTGGATTGATCATTTGTTTAGTGGCTGGGGCGATTAAATATAAGTAGCTATTTAAATAGCCTGATAAATAAAAAGGAAAATAAGGCGCTAACTAATTAGATTCAACATTAGCATTCATTAACCCCCTACAGATCTTTTGCTTTAGGGGGTTGTTTAATGGCTGGTAAGGCTAATATTCAGCGCTTGTGAGAGAAAAGCCAGATGCGTTATGATTCTATTCGTTTAACGGCTTTCTTTTATGATTAAACTAATTTTGGCCCTAGTGATAAAAGAAAATATAAAAATGAGCTGTAACGATACAGCCTAAAAAAGTGAAATTACATGAAACTGGAATCTCTTGCCCTTCACCACGGATACGAATCGGAAAGCACCACTAAGGCAGCTGCGGTTCCTATTTACCAAACCACCTCTTATACCTTTGATAATACTCAGCATGGTGCCGATCTTTTTGATTTAAAAGTGCCTGGTAATATTTATTCTCGCATCATGAACCCAACCTGCGATGTGTTAGAGCAACGTGTTGCCGCAATGGAAGGGGGGATTGGTGGTCTTGCAGTAGCATCGGGAATGGCTGCCATTACCTATGCTATTCAAGCCATTTGTGAAGTGGGCACAAACATTGTGAGTACTAGCCAGCTTTATGGTGGTACTTATAATTTATTTGCTCATTCTTTTCCTCGTCAGGGCATTGAAGTACGCATGGTCAGCAGCGATGACTTTGACGGCTTTGAAAATGCCATTGATGAAAATACCCGCGCTATTTTTTGTGAATCCATCGGTAACCCAGCGGGTAATGTTGTAGATATTGAAAAACTGGCTGCTATTGCTAAAAAACACGGCATTCCATTAATGGTGGACAATACCGTGGCCACACCATTTTTGTGTCGCCCAATTGAAATGGGGGCCGATATTGTTATTCATTCTTTAACCAAGTACATCGGCGGCCATGGTACGACCATTGGCGGCATGATTGTGGATTCAGGTAAGTTTGATTGGGAAGCCAATAAAGAGCGTTTTGCCATGATGAACGAACCAGATCCGTCTTATCACGGTGTGGTGTATACCCGTGATTTTGGAGACGCTGCCTATATTGGCCGATGCCGTGTGGTACCTTTACGTAATACCGGCGCCGCCTTGTCACCGCACAGTGCATTTCAAATTATGCAGGGTCTTGAAACACTGGGTTTGCGCATGGAGCGTCATTGTGAAAACACAGAGAAACTCGCCGACTACTTATCTAACCACCCTAAAGTGTCTTGGGTAAATTATGCGGCGCTGCCAACTAGCCCGTATCAAGATGTGTGCAAGCGCATCACGGGTGGCAAGGCATCTGGCATTATTAGCTTTGGCATTAAAGCCACTAAAGAAACCGATGCTGTTACCGCTGGTGGTCAATTCATTGATGCACTATTAATGATTTTACGCTTGGTAAACATTGGTGATGCGAAATCGTTAGCTTGTCATCCTGCTTCCACAACGCATCGCCAATTAAACAGCGAAGAGCTGGCGGCTGCGGGTGTGAGTGAAGACTTGATTCGTATTTCGGTGGGTATTGAAAATATTGCCGATATTATTGCCGACGTGGAGCAAGCTTTGGATGCTGTGAAATAAAGTTGGTTGAATTTTAAGCAGTGAGTTAGCTTGCTGCTTAATTATCTTTAAAGCTATATTAGCGCAATATATAGCTGAATATATTTTAATCACTGTGTAATAAATGCAATTTAAAATGAGCTTATTATTATTATAAGTGCTCTTTTTAAATGTATATTTAGTGTAGGGATTCAGCTTCAATCATGTTGCTGACATAGCGCCACGCCGATTTTACGTGGTGTTTTGCCCCTTCCTTAAACAGGTTAGATCGAACCGTTAAACCATCTAGTACGGTTAAAATATGAACGGCTAAATCTCCGTGAGACTTGATGCCGCATTCCTTTAAAAGCCCCGCGATCAGTGACTCTACCCATTCTTTATGGGTTTGAGATATTTCTCTAATTTTCACGTCTATTTCGGGAAATTCTTCCGAAGCTTTAATGAACATGCAGCCGTGAAACTCTTCAGTGGCAAACCATTCTTCGTACCATTCAAAAATGGCCTTGATTTTGGTTTTTGGAGTACGTCGCTTTTCAAGAGCCGCTTGGATACTGACGCGTAAGTCTAAATCTCGTTGTGTTAATACGCTTTCAATAAGGAATTCTTTAGAGGGGTAGTGCTTATAGAATGTCATTTTAGCAACATTTGATTTGGCGACAATGCTATCTACACCCACGGCATGGTAGCCGTTTTTAGAAAACAGCGATGTAGCCGCATCTAGGATAGATTTCTTTTTTAAATTCAATGACTAATACCTGGTTATTATATTTGTTGACGCAATTGGACGTCGGACGTAATATATTTGTACATACAAGTCTGTATATTTATATACTTGCTTAATTAACTTCCTAACTGAAGCATATCATAGGCTTAATAGATTGAACCATGATATCCGCAGAAGTAGGGTACTATCAGTAACATGGATGAGATCAACGTGTCACAAATAAATATTGAAGACCCAAGAAGCCAAGCCCTACAAGCGATGGCAGCCAGTTTACCCACTAACACTTGGAATGAAAATGCTGAATTTGTTAGTTCATTAAAAGAGAAGATTAAGTCACATTCTCTTGGTAATAATAAAATAATTGAAGCTTTATCCGATGGTAAATTCGGACACGAGCAAGTTGAAAAAATTCATTTAGAATATCGTCATGCTATTGTGCAAATTTTCACAGATGCTTTGTTAATGGCTCAATTTCAAACTCGTCAGTTAGAACCTAGATTGGCTCCTGGTGAAAAAATGGCACCTCGTGTGCTATTAACCCTTAATATTCTAGATGAATTTGGTTACACCCCTGGGGTGAGCGAGATCGGCTATTACAAAGGTCACCATGAATATTCACACTATGTTTTGTATGAAAAATTACTGAGCGAACTGGGCATTTCCGCGCAAGACCGAAATGAACATAAATCAAGTGATATCTCTAAGCAAGTTCGCGCGTTTCTAGAAAATACTTTTAACGACTACGCCAGCATTGTGGCTTTATTGGCAGTTGCTGAAGAACAAGTCATCTTGTTTAGCCCGCCTTTAAGAAAATCAGTCGCTCATTTAAATCAAGATGTCACCAAAGGCTATTATCGTGTGCACGGCACCACTACCGATGCTGATACCGATGGTGCTGATGATGATCATGAAGATGATTTATGGGCTGCATTAGCTCAGGCATGTACCAAAGAAAATTATGAAAGCATCACGTCGCTATGCCTTAGCTATTGCGATTTGTGGGATGAGTTTTGGAATCATCAATTAATTGAACATTCTAAGAAAACTGAAGCTAGAGAAGAAGCGGTAAGTTAAGAAATTTGAAAACGTAAACAGCGAATCCTTTTATTCAGGAGTTAATAAAAGGATTCGCTAAGCAAATCATTAGTTTTGGCAATGGCGAAGTATTGTCAAAGCTAACTTTACAGTGTCATCCCTGACACGCCTTCCGTGTTTATTCCTCCTTGATGCATTGTCCATAATACTTTTCCTATCTTCATCCCTTTCTTCCCCGTCCCGAGGTAGATTGTGCACCCTTCTTTGAAAAGTCCATATTTCAAAGTAGATTTATCATAGATGTAAAAATTCCAAATGTATACAGATCGGTATGTTTTATTTGAACTTATCTGTATAGTATAGTTCTAGGTGTTTAAGACAGATATAAGATTAAGCTGCACGATAGTAGTAAGTCTATGGAGGGGGAGCTCCAATTTGTCTTAGATAATACGCTACGATGGTACCAATGGAATTTGGCATGTAAGTGCCTGCAGTATGTAATTTAAATAAATGGAAGCGGTGGTGTAATAAATAATGTTGGGATTATTTCAGATATAGAAGGCGTGTGAGGATAAAAAATGATGGCAATTGCAGATTCTCTTAATAATAAAGAACTTGAGTTGGCGAACCTTGTTGACTTTTACAATGATAATTTTACCGAACGAAGAGTCGGAAAAAAGCGAGCCGCTCGCTTAGAAACTATTATCTTGAGTTTAATTAATGCGCTTAATTTGGAAAGTGGCATAAAATATGATGCCGCTATTCGCTTAGGCAAAATCGTATTGTGGAAAGATAACTGTGCGATTTCAAATCGTAAGTTTTATGACAGTCTTGAAAGAAGCAGTCGACCCCATGATAAGATTTCACATAATAAAATGTGTAACGAAGTGTATGAAAGGCAAATAAAGTCGATCACTATGATTCGCCAACGTGCTAAAAAATACTCGTGGGCTGGTGTAAAGGTCGATGTTAAAGGTCACCCAATTAACTCCATCTTGGCGTTGAGAGAGGTGAACAGCAAAGCCACCATGCATCAAGAACAAAGAGATGCGGTCTCTAAAGAAATTGAAATCCTTTTTAATGAATTAACCGAACTGGGTCTTACTACCTCTAGGGTTTAAAGGTTTCAAAATCAGGCGCGCCTCCACGCGCTTGACTTCTCCTTTTTTGAAAATCTAATTTTCCCTGCTGACTCTTAAGTTTGTTGGAAATATCAAGAGACCATTAAGTTCAGTTTTCCTGCCTGTTGTTAGAAAGCTTCCGGAACAATCATAAAACTCTAATGTTAGCTCACTGCGAAGCCAAGTAATGGCTAAGGGAATCCAGAGCGATATACCAATAGGTGAGTGATGATGTTCTTTAAAAGGGAGGTAGGTCATGCAGTCTCAGGTCTTTCTATAAAGCCTGAGAAGGATACTTATTTATGACGATGCAAGAAGTTGGCAGTAACGTTAATGTCACGCTACGCAGGGTTAGCGTTGTTAGTATTGATGTAAAAGGCCGTTGATATTAAAAGCCAATGGCTAGCTGCTTGGGGGATTGTTTAATAAAGCTTGCCTCAAGCATTTTTAAAGCCACTTGCTGGCCTGCCTTTAAGGCTCCTTCTTGAGACCCAGGTTGCGGGTTATTAAATTGGCTGCTAGCAAAGTACACATTACTTGGGCCATTTTTAAATTGGTTCCAGTACAAATCTAACGCATGGCTGCTGTCGGTAATGTATTCACCTCCAGGCCACGGTTCACGGTGCCAAGCTTCAACACTGGCCTTTAAGAAATATTGGGCGCTATTTGGGTAGATGCTTTCCAATTGCGCTCGTTTAACGGCAATTAGGTGTGCTTGGGTATCGTACACTTGTCCTTCAATAAGGTTACCAGAGCTAAACGACACTAATGAGTGAGTTAGTGGGCTTTCAGTTTTGGAGTCTTGTTGTTTAAACCCCATGGGCAAGGCTTGGCCTTGGGTATTTAGCTTGCTTAAGAAATCTTGGTGGTATTCCAATACCACCTTGTTGTAGGCACCATAATTTAAACGCTGGGCTGAAGATAAGAGTTTATTTGATAACGCTGGGTTAAAATTAAGTTCCCCCAGTTTAGGCAAAGCAGATGTGACCAATAATTGCCCTGCAGAAAATACTTTGTCTTGGGTTTTCACGACAACACCGCTGTCACTGTGTTCAACGTTAGAAATAATTTGCTGCAATAAGACCGGACCAGTTAATTGCTTGATGACGGTATTAGCCAAAAAGGCATCACCGCCCATGGTGCGCATGACTTGCCCGCGGCGGTCTTGTAAATGATTGTGTGTTTTTTGCTGCTGGGCCAACGATAGGGCGCTAAGCGAATCTAACTGGCCATAAATTGCTTCAAAATGATGCTTTGCCAGTAAGTAGGCTGCCGGATGAAGGTCTAGCTGGCTTAACCATGTTTGGCTGGTCATAGGGGTATTTAATCTATTTTCATATAATAATGAATAAGGCTGCTCAGCTAGATGATCTTGTTTTATTTTTGCTTCTAATCTGGCCACTGCTCTTTTATTTAGCTTTGCAAAGGCTTGCCAAAATTTTTCATAATCAGGGCTAATCTGTTGGGCAAATATATTGGCCAAGTCATGAAAGCCGACCAATTTACCATTTAAATAATAGTGACCTTTTACGGTATCGGTTATATCTGCAGGGGTTAGGGTGGCATCTTTCGCTTCAACAGGGCTATTGTCTTGTTGCAGTGAAAATAGCGCTAAGTAGCCGTGCACCTGGCTGTGAAATGCATGGGGTTTGACAGGCACTTCAGTGGCATTGATAAAGTTATCGTTAAAACTGTATTCCGGGATACCAAGCGCGCTGTCTTGAGACAATACCGTTACCTTTACGCCAGCCTTTTGTAATTCATAAGCAGCGCTTAAGCCGCTAAGGCCAGATCCTAAAACGATAACCGGCTCTTCTTTAGCATTAGCCCAAGCCCAGCTTGGAAAAATCACCATAAAACTAAGAGTAAGTATGAGTTGGCGAGAAAATGTAAACGATATGCTCTACTCCTTTAATGTGTAAATGTGATGACGTGCCAATAAAGGCGGGCGCATTTTAACCAGTAAGGTGGGAATTATCTACACCATCATGTGAACGGTGTGACATTTCAGGGCATTACCTGGTTGAAAAATGCCCAAAGTCAGTAAAAAACCAATTATTGTTCACATGAACTAGTCAATAAAGTTGTCTGTATGAAATGCCCTAAATTTCAAATAGGGTAGAAACGGTCAAATTCGAGAGAACTGCTATAGTTAAAGGGTTGGATTTTAAAGTGTAGGAACATGCCATTCTTATTACTTTTGGTTATGTTAGTTCCTGCTAAATAAACCATTTCGATAGTCTATTTGATGCCCTGATGCATTAAATAAGGGAGTAAATGATGGCCCAAATGTCGAAATTAAGCGTGCTGGTGGTCGACAATAACCCTGATGATTTCGAAACCATCTCCAGACAGTTAAGCGATGTAAACGGCACTCAATATGATTTATTACATTGCGCCACCCTATATGAAGCCCAAGCCTATTTATTGTCCAGCAGCATAGATGCCATATTGTTAGATTTAAGCCTGCCCGATTCAGTGGGGCTAAAAACGGTGAGTCATATGCGTAACCTCACCAATCGTTTACCGATTGTGGCGCTCATTAATATGGAAAACGCTGCCATGGGCGATCAGGCTATTCAGCAGGGGGCTCAAGAGTATTTATGCAAGGATGAAATCATCGGCAACATTTTATCTCGGGTGATTAAGTACGCCATTAAACTCAAGAAGATGGATGACAAGCTTGAAAAGATCTCCACCATTGACCCCATTACTGGATTATATAACCGCCGTTATTTCTTTGAACGGGGCTGGAACGAATACGTGAATGCTCGCCAACAAAAACAAGTTATGGCCATTGTTATGATAGACATTGATCACTTTAAAAAAGTGAACGAATACTATGGCCATGCGTGTGGTGATTATGTGCTGCTATGCGTGGCCGATCTTTTTAAAAGAATGGTGCGAGGGGTAGATTTAATTGCTCGCTTTGGAGCTGAAGAATTTATCCTTCTAATGCCCAGAACCGATCAAAAGGAAGTGGGTTTTCTTGCCGAGCGTCTGCGTTTAGAAGTGGCCGATACTCCCATCGAGCATAATGGTAAACACTTTCATATCACCGTGAGCCTTGGAGTGGCCATGATTGGCAAGACGCAAGACGATTTTGAAAGCATGATTAAACAAGCGAACCACGCTTTAAGCCGAGTACAGGATAAGGGTGGCAATGCAGTGGAACATTTTGAGACTGGCCCTATAGATGATTATTTATCGCCTCCATAAATTACAGCCAGCTTACAGTGGTTTCAAACAGGCTGCTTTACTGCTGGTGTTATGTACGGTTTTTCATTCCCCCTCATGGGCCCAAGCGCCCATGGATATATTAGTAGATGAATGGCCTCCATATCATTATTTAAATAAAAATAATCAAGTGTCAGGATTTGCCAGTGATGTGTTTAGTGCGGTGATGGGGGAAATGGGCATTCCTTTTACACTAACCCTAGAGCCCTTTGACTCAGTATTATCAAAGGTAAAAGAAGGAAAAGTACACGGCTCATTTTTGGCAGCCGAAGATGAAAATAGGCGCAGTTTTGCGTATTTTTCTAACGAAGTGCTCTACGAGTCTGAGTGGGTTTTACTTTCCAGAAAATCACAAGGCACTCCCATAAAGAAGTACAGCGATTTGGCGGGGCTTTCTATCGGGGTCGTTAAAAACTATATTTATTCCCCTGATTTTTTAGCGGGCACAAAAGCCAATAATGTATTGTTAATGCGTAACGCAAGTGATTCGTTAAATTATCAAATGTTATTTATGGGAAAAGTAAAATATATAACAGGCGAAAAAGACAATAGCTTGTGGTATTTAAAACGCAATAATTTACAAGATAATATTCAAGTGGTGCCTGAATTTGTTATTGCCCGCAATCCGCTTTATTTTATTTGGAGTAAAAAACGCAGCTCCCAAGCATTTGCAGATCGCTTTGCGATGTTTTTAAAAGACTTTAAGAAAACCCCAAAATTTAAAGAATTATTGAAGAGCTATATGGCTCGGTAAAGTAGCCATTCGTTGAACAGCAGGCATTTAATAATGCCCCCATGAAGCACTAGGCGACACAGGGCGTTGTTATTTTTAAAGGTACAGGTTTAAGCCTGCAACTGATTTTCTGAAATATCCATTAAGCTGCTCATGCCTGCCAACATGCTGCTCTTGTGTCCTAACGCTCTTGGTAAAATACGCTCAAAATAAAAGCGTGCGTTTAATACCTTGGCTTCTAAAAACTCTCTATCTAAATTGCCATCTTGTGGTTGAATGTCACCGTCCAATAACGCTTGAGCAGTAATGGCCATCTTGGCCCAAAAATAAGCCAGGGTGACATAGCCTGAGTACATTAAGAAATCAAAGCTGGCGGCACCGGCTTCATCTGGGTTTTTCATGGCTTTACCACCAATTTTCATGGTGAGCTCTGGCCATTCTTTTGAATACTTAGCCAACACACTTAACAAGTCCTGCTGGGCTTCGTTGCCTAAATTTTCTTTACACAATTTATGCATTAATTTGGTAAAGCTCATAAGGCTTTTGCCTTGAGTGCCCAACACTTTACGCCCTAATAAATCCAAAGCCTGAATACCCGTGGTACCTTCATAAAGCGTGGCGATACGGCCATCACGGTATAATTGCTCAGCGCCAGTTTCCTTTATAAAGCCATGGCCACCGTGAATTTGAATGGCATGGCTTGCGCTTTCTAAGCCCACTTCTGTACAAAAGCCTTTGGCAATGGGCGTCAACATATCCAAAAGCTGTTGGTCTTCTTTGCTGATGTCTCCTTGGTGACTTTGTTCTAATAACTGCGCACAAAACTGCCCTAAGGCACGGCCTCCTTGGGCAAATACTTTTTGGGTTAACAGCATACGGCGCACATCAGGGTGCACTACTAGTGGGTCGGCCTCTTTGTCTTTGGCTTTCACACCACTTAATGAACGCATTTGTGTACGCTCTAATGCGTAGCCTAGGCTTTTTTGAAAGCTGTGTTCGCACAAACCAATGCCCTGTCCGGCGGTGCCTAAACGCATTTCGTTCATCATGGCGAACATGGCATTAATGCCTTGGTTCACTTCCCCCACAATAAAACCGGTACTGCCTTCAAAGCTCATGGAACAAGTGGGGTTGGCGTGAATGCCCATTTTCTCTTCAATGCCAATGCAGCTTACGTTGTTATCTTGGTTCCAGTTGCCATTGGCGTCTTGTAATTTGGCGGGCACTAAAAATAACGACAACCCCTTAATGCCTTTAGGGCTGTCTTTTAAACGGGCCAACACCAAATGAATAATGTTGTCGGTGGCGTCCTGCGAGCCGGCCGAGATAAAAATCTTATTGCCTTTAATTTTGTATTGCCCTGGTCCATCTTCCACCGCCGAGGTGCGCACAAGCCCCAAGTCTGAACCACAGTGGCTTTCGGTCATGCACATAGTGCCAGTCCAAAGGCCTGCCACCATCTTGGGTAAATAAGTGCTTTTTAATTCATTACTGCCATAGGCCATAATGGCGCGACAAGCGGACATGGTCAGGGCTGGGGTCATGCTAAAGGCATGGTTGGCGGAGGTTAAAATTTCACCCACACAGCTGGCCAGAGTTTCAGGTAAAGCTTGGCCACCAAACTCTTCTGGCATGGACACCCCCATCCAACCAGCCTGTGCATAACTAACCAAGGCTGCTTTCATGCTAGGGGGCAGGCTCACTTGGCCGTCTTTTAGGGTACAGCCTATGGTGTCGCCTTCCTGATTAATAGGCGCCAACTCTTTTTGGGCAAAATTGGCGGCCTGATCCAATATAAATAAAAGGTCTTCTTGATGGGCCGGTGTTTGCGCCATTTCGTTCATCAAAAAGGCCATGTCTTTTAGTGGCGCGGTGTATTGTGAGTTGTTGTCGGCCATGTTTAATCCTATTGTTATTTCTGCACGATTATTGAGCTTGCACTTTCTACTAAAAATAGAGGGCGTTAAAAAGAAACCCATACCCATAGGGCACGATGAAAATGCTCATTTAGTAAACTAAATTGCGCGTTTTCGCCTATTTTTGCTTTGTCTTTGCTGCGCTCAATACATCTTCTTATGAGTGATTGAAGACGCCGCCATCGCGGGGAAAGCGCATTTATATGGTGTCTTTTATAGTATTAGGCATAAATACCTTATATTCCGTTATCAAATGATAACGACGCCAATCTTTTAAGCGCTGATAATCCCCCTCGACTTATAAACACCCGCGATTTGGCCCCAGAAGCCAAACGCACAGATGAGAGATTGCATAATTATGACAACAGCCACCGCACAATTTCCAAAAATGCTTGAGCCATTAGATCTTGGCTTCACTACCCTAAAGAACCGCGTATTAATGGGTTCAATGCACACAGGTCTTGAAGAACACAAAGAAGGCATGGGCCGCATGGCTGCTTTCTTTTCCGAACGTGCTCGCGGTGGGGTTGGCCTTATCGTAACAGGTGGTTTTGGCGCCAATGCTGAAACAGCCACTCATGCCCACACCAACCTCATTCAAAGTGACGAAGATGCTCTTAAGCACAAAGTCATTACCGATGCAGTACACGCCGAAGACGGCAAGATCTGTATGCAAATACTCAGCACTGGTCGTTACGCGTTTAACCCTAATTCCGTCGCCCCTTCTGCTATTCAAGCGCCTATTAACCCGTTCAAGCCTAAAGCGCTGGATGAAGACGGCATTGAAAAGCAAATTAACGACATCGTACAAATGGCCGTTTACGCACAAGTAGGTGGCTACGACGGCGTTGAGATTATGGGTTCGGAAGGCTACCTGATTAACCAGTTTCTAGTAAAACGCACCAACCAGCGCGACGACGAATGGGGTGGCGAATACGAAAACCGCATGCGCTTTGCTGTAGAAGTAGTGCGTCGCACTCGTGAAGCGGTGGGCGAGAAGTTCATCATCATTTACCGTTTGTCTATGCTAGATCTTGTAGAAGGCGGCAGCACCTTTGACGAAGTGGTGCTACTAGGTAAAGCCATTGAAAAAGCCGGTGCCACAATTATTAACACAGGCATTGGTTGGCACGAAGCCCGTGTACCGACCATTGCCACCAAAGTGCCTCGTGCTGCCTTTACCTGGGTAACGGCGAAATTCAAAAAAGAATTAAGCATTCCGTTAATTACTTCTAACCGCATTAACACCCCAGAAGTTGCCGAAGAAGTATTAGAGCGAGGCGATGCCGACATGGTATCTATGGCCCGTCCATTTCTTGCCGACCCTGACTTTGTAAATAAAGCGGCACAAGGCAAGAGCGAAGAAATCAATACCTGTATCGGTTGTAACCAAGCCTGTCTTGACCACGTATTCAGCGGAAAAATGACCAGCTGCTTGGTTAACCCACGTGCTTGTTACGAAACAGAAATCATCATTAAAGATTCTACCGCTAAGAAAAAGCTAGCGGTGATTGGTGCAGGCCCTGCTGGCTTGGCATTCGCGACAACGGCTGCCGGTCGTGGTCACGATGTAACATTATATGATGGGGCCTCTGAAATTGGTGGCCAGTTCAACGTTGCCAAACAAGTGCCTGGTAAAGAAGAGTTCTTCGAAACTATCCGCTACTTCGGAAAGCAAATTGAACTAACCGGCGTGAACTTGAAGCTGGACACTCGCGTATCGGCGGACGATCTAAACAACGGCGCATACGACGAAGTGGTTTTAGCCACAGGCATCGCGCCACGCTTGCCAGAAATCGAAGGCATTGGTCACGCCAAAGTCTTGAACTACCTAGACGTATTAAAAGATAAGAAACAAGTGGGTAAGAAAGTGGCGGTAATCGGTGCCGGCGGTATTGGTTTTGATGTATCGGAATATCTATCTCACGAAGGTGAGGCCACAAGCCAAAACATTGAAGCCTTCATGAAAGAGTGGGGCGTTGATATGACCATGCAAGCCCGTGGTGGTATTGAAGGGGTCGCCGCACAAGTGCCGGCGTCCCCACGTGAAGTGTTCTTGTTGCAACGTAAAAAATCTAAAGTAGGTGCCAAGCTAGGTAAGACCACTGGTTGGATTCACCGCGCCGGCCTTATCAACAAAGGCGTTAACATGATGCCTGGTTGTACTTACGACAAGGTTGATGACCAAGGTCTTCACATTACCGTTAATGGTAACTCTGAAGTGCTGGATGTGGATAACGTGGTTATCTGTGCTGGTCAAGATCCATTGCGTGAGCTGGTGGATGGCCTTAACAAGCCTCATCACCTAATTGGTGGTGCTGATGTGGCGGCTGAGCTTGATGCTAAGCGTGCTATTGATCAGGGTACGCGCCTTGCGGCGACCATCTAACTTTTAGGTTCACGACGAACTGTATGTCGCGGTGCCATGGATGGCAAAGAGCGACGTAGTTTAGAGATTAAATTTAAAAGCAAACTCTAGAATCCTGCTGCAGTATTTGTGGGGTTCTATACGCCCTCTTTGGCCTCAGGTGTTTATTCGCTTGGGGCTTTTTTCTTTTTGTGGGACCGTGCTTGCACGGGAAAGATACTGCTAAAATATAATTGGATTGTGGTTT
>CAJXRF010000098.1 GCA_913058575.1 uncultured Bermanella sp. | reverse complement strand
ATAAATGTGACACTCACCTTCTTTTAATGTGCCTTCAACTTTCCAAACTCTATGTAATTCATAACGGCTAAAATTCTGATTCGCATGATTTGGCTTGACGATATCGTCATAAGACACTTTGGCATCTACCATTTTGTAAGCGCTGTAAGGAATATACATTTCTTGTTTGCCCACCAGTTTCCAATTGTATTTATTGGGCGCACTGTTATACATGTCTACTTGATCACTGATGCGAAGACCTGATTCTGTGGTGATAGCGGCGTCATAGGCAATTTGTGCGATATTAACCTGTACCGAGCACCCTCTAAAACGCGCGATATGATTCCACACCTTTTTTAAGCTATTTTTTGGAATAGCAAAGGGCATAGCATCATCAAAATTCAATAACCCATTACCGCCGACTGATAATTCTGTATTAGTGTGCCACGACACAGGCATCAGGTTTTTATACCTATAGAAACAGAAAAACGTCTTCTAAAAAATCAATAGCATTTTATTGTAATCACTAGGGTTTAATTCTCACACGGATGTGAAATACAAATCTCAATTTATCAAGAATATTATAATTTTATTGGGGGGGGGTTGCTGCTTACTTTTATCATTCAATGGGATTGTTAAAAATAGCGTTCTGCTTCTATTACATCGCGAGTCACAACTGCATTGGCCCCTATGATGGCATTATCCCCTATGCTAATGCCTGGTAATATTTTTGCACCACCACCAATCCACACGCCATTGCCAATGGTGACATCTTTAGCAAAACAGCCACCAGCGCGTCTCGCATCGCTATCTCTTGGATGATCCACCGTGTAAATATGCACACCAGGGCCCAATAAAACATCATCGCCAATATTAATAAATGCGCTATCGAGCAAGACACAATTAAAATTCGCGTAAAAATTTTGGCCAATATTTATATGGCCACCATAATCACACTGAAAACCCGGTTCAATCACGGCGCTGCCCAGCTGATTAAACAAACGACTTACGTGTTTAAAATTGCCTTTGCTAGGGTGGGCATTATATTTACCGCAAGCCAGACGGGCTTTTTCACGCAGTAACCTAAGCTCAAGGTCACTGCTAATAAAAGTTTGTCCCGCCAGCATTTTTTGTAATTCACTCACTCAACTTTTCCTAGTATTGCCTGCTCACAGCATAACAGCTCTGGCCACTGACACGGCTCATTTACAGGGCTGCACTTTCTATTATCTCTTGGCTTTCCACTTTTTCATCGGTGAAGATTAAATACAGAACAGGCACCACAAACAAGGTTAATAATGTGGAAACAAGCAAGCCACCAATAATGGCCGCCCCCATGGGTACCCACATGGCCGAGCCACTTAAGGTTAACGGTAATAACCCTGCAATGGTGGTAGTGGTGGTTAATAAAATGGGGGTCATACGGGTTTGCGCACTTTCTAAAATAGCATCACGAAGGCTCTGCCCTTGAATGTGCTTTTGGTTGGCGTAGTCAATTAAGATAATGGCATTGTTCACCACAATCCCCACCAAAGACGTTAAGCCTACAAATGCGGTAAACGAAAATGTATAGCCTGTGACAAATAATCCAAAGAACGCACCTGTGGCGGCAAATGGAATGGCGCTAAATACAATAAGGGGTTGTTTAAATGAACGGAACTGCATCACCAATACTGCAAAGATACCCAGCATGGCAATAATTAATGCTTTGGCCATGCCACCAAAACTTTCTTTACGATTTTCCTTTTCACCCCCTACTGAAATACGCACACCTTTTGGCAGATTTAACAGGGCTAATTTTTCTTCGATTGCCTGTGTGACTTCAGCGTTATTGTAGCCCCCACGAATATCGGCAGTAATACGAGCGGTTCGCTCCATATTGTGATGCTGATACCTTGGCATACTGGTAGATAAATTCACCTGTGCCACCTGCTTAAGAGGCACCATCACCCCACTTGGAGCGTGAATCATTAGGGTATCAAAGGCCTTGAACTCAGGTTGAGCAGACTCTGATGATTTTAAAATAATATTAAATTCATCGCCCTTATCGTCTTTGTATGTGCCCATGGGCAGACCCACCAGCGCCGCACGAATGTTTTGATCAATTTGATTAATAGGCAAACCCAGCATAGCGGCTTTGTCGCGATTAATGTTTAGCTTCACATCGATTTTATGTTTGCCAATGGGGTTATCGGTGTTCACCGTACCAGGGTTATCACGCACGATACTTTCTACTAGAGCAGCACCTTGACGAATGTTAATCCAGTCTTCGCCAATCACCCGAATGGAGATAGGCGCTTCTGCTGGGGGCCCTTGGTTAAACTCTTTAATGAATATACGCACCCCCGGATACTGATTTAATTGCTGGCGCATGTCTTCAACAAAGGGCTCTACCACACTGAGTTTACTGGCATTGAGTTTCACTAAAAGTTGGGCAAAATTTGGAGTTTGACGACTAGGGGAAACATTATAATAAATACGCGGATTACCTCGGCCCACGTTCACCACCACATCATTAACTAAAGGTTGTGCTGCCACGACCTTTTCCATTTGTAGGGCGCGCGCTTGGGTTTGCGCAAAGCTTGCCCCTTCTGGCAATTCTAAATTGATCAGTACCATGGGCTTTTCCGCTTTTGGAAATAAACTCACCCCAATAAAAGGAAACAAGGCAAACGCCAACATAAAAGTAGCGAGTGCTATGGCCATTATTTTTTTCGGATGACTCAAAGCCCAAGAAAGTCGTTGACTGTATTTACCTGAAGCTAAGATATCTAATTTCTTTTGAATACGGGTTTGCTTCATGGCGCCCTTGTTCATAAGGCTGGCCAATAAAGGTGTTAGCGTCAGCGCCACTAACAAAGAAGCTAACAAGGTTAATACCACCGTCACGGGCATAGAACGAATGAAACTGCCCGAACCATTTTGCATAAGCAGCATGGGCACAAACGATAAAACAGTCGTTAAGGTGCCACTGACGATGGCCATGCCCACTTGTGAACTGCCTTGCTCGGCGGCTTGCTTGGCACTCAAGCCTTTGCGGCGCAACCGTAATACGTTTTCAGCCACCACGATGGCATTATCCACCAGCAACCCTAATGCAATTACTAAACCCACTATGCTCATTTGCTGCAGAGCAAAACCGCTTAAATCTAACCAACCAATGGCAATAAAAATAGACACAGGAATGGCCATGACCACCACGATGCTAGGACCTCGGCCCAATACTAAAACCGTGGCCACTGCCACTAACACTAACCCTTGAATAAGGTTTGAGAAAAATCCACTGACCCGTTTATCAACACTGATGCTTTGATCATTAATCACATGCAAGGTTAATTGCTTAGGCAATTGAGGTGTAAATTCATCAATTACTTTATGAATATTTTCAGTCACATTAAAAATATTACTGCCGGGGCGCTGCACCACGGAAATAAACACACTGGTTTGATTTTTATAAAAACCACGGTAACTAGGTAAGCCATCACTAATAGAAACGGTGGCGATGTTACGCAAATAAATAGGCTGACCATTATTAGATGCCACCACAGTATTTTCTATTTCGGTGAGGTTTTTAAAATCGCCACTGGTGAGCACGCTAAAGCGGCGCTGCCCCGCATGCACGTGACCACCGGGAACATTTAAGGCGGCGCTGTTCACTGCATTTTGTACTTGCTCTAGACCCAAACCCAATGCATGTAATTTAGCAGGCTGCACTAAAATTTGAACTTCCATGCTGGCCATGGCTTCTATGTCGACTAATTTAACGCCGGGTACTTTTTCTAATCGGTTTTCTAGTTTTTCACTGTATTGACGTAAGCTGGAAAAATCACCTGTGCTGCTGCTTAGTGCTAATTGAACGATGCCCACGCCATTGGGGGATATCTTGGTGACATCAAATTTAACAATGCCCTGTGGTAAGTCATCCCGGAGGGCATTAACTGCCCCTTGCACGTCGTCATATTTTTCATCGGCGTCTGAGCCATACAAAAACTCAACCTGCACACGCACAAGACCATCTTCAATATTGGTTTTCACCACTTTTAAATCTTCAAGCTCGTTAATGGTTTCTTCAATAGGATCGGCAATGAGGGACTCCATGTCGGCTGGAATCGTGCCGGGGTTCACGACCGTCACACTGACCATGGGGAAATCTAATTGAGGGTCTTCAGCGCGGGGCATGGTTAAGTAAGACACCACACCCAGTAACACTAAAATAATGCTCATCAACCAAGTTAGCTGGTGATTGCGAATGGCCAAAACAGGTAACTGCATATTCAATCTCCTATTTTAGTGGGCTTATTGAGCCGGCGTTAAATTGTGGCTGTCTTTCATGGGGGTGATCCTCAAGGTGTTCATCACCGCAATGGCCGAGCCATCTAAGATAAACGGCCCACCTTGCACCACGATTTTCTCGCCCTCTTCTACTCCAGCCGACACCATGGCATAAGCGCCGTTTAAATAAGCGATGTTGATATTTTGCAATACCGCCTTACCTTGCTCATCTAGTACGTAAATGCGGGCGTGAGTGCCATTGGCTTCAATAAGAGAAGTCATGGGCACCTTTGCCAAAGACTGAGTGAAAGATGGAGTAATTTGGGTATGGGCAATTAAACCTGAATACAGGCGAGGGGCTTCATTGAGCAGCACATCCACTTCAAAGGTTTGCGAGCGTGCATCGCTGCGACCGGCAATTTCTCGAATATAACCACTAAACACCTGTCCTGGGTAAGCATCCATTTGAATGCTGGCAGGATCCTTTAACTTAAGTTTCACCACGTCCACATCGGCAACAGACAAGCGCACACTCCAACCTTGCTTAAGGTCGGCAAAAACAAACGCTTTTTGACCCGCTTGAATCAACTCATGATTTTCTATGTGACGGGTTAATACGCGGCCATCAGCGGGGGCACGAATCACGGCGTATTGTCGGTTAAATTTTGCAATGGCTAAATCGGAAGTGGCGATTTGAACGGCTGTTTGAGCTTGGCGTCCCCTTTCATCGGAGGCCAATTGGCGGCCTTTAAGCTCAGTAATACGCTCTAACTGGCGACTAGCGTCATCTAACACGGCATTGGCTTTAGCCACTTGCGCGTCTATTTCCTCCAATAGCAAAGAGGCCAATAGGTCTCCTTTTTTAACGGTTTGGCCTTCTTTCACCCACACTTTGTCGATAATGCCTGAGGTTTTAAAGGCCAACATTTGCTCTGAAATAGGGCGAATTGATCCACTGGCTACCACCTTCTTAGCGGACGCTTCAAAATGCACAGGCATAACGCTCACAGGCACCTCAATAATAGAAGGCACCGTGTTCGGCTGGTTTGTGGGGGGCGTGGTTAATGGATCATTGGCCAAAACATGGGTGCTTACTAAGCCAATCATCGCAATTTTTAACGCTCTTTTAGTCGTATTAAGCCAATTAGCATGCTGGTTAGCCAAGGTTTGCCACATGTCATTCTCCCATTTGTTGAACACACACCCTGTTTGAGTTAATCTGATACAAGGATGTTTACACTGATTACATCCTAGTTTCATATGTTAGCAGTGTCAACACTAAGGCCCAATTCGTCATGACTTTGGACAAAAATAGCCAGTACCACCACGGTGATGTTCCCAGTGCTTTAATGAGCGCAGCTTTGATTCGAATTAAGCAAGATGGAGTCGAGAAGCTGAGTTTACGGGCCCTAGCTCGTGATATTGGTGTTTCACAAACGGCTCCCTACCGCCACTTTAAAGACAAAACCCGCTTATTGGTGTCATTGGCTCGAGCAGGCTTTGCCAAGCTGGCCATGGAACAACAAGCCGCTGCCCACCATAAACTTTGCCTAGATAATCTTATTGCAGTGGGGGTAGCCTATGTGGAATTTGCCATGAATCACCCTGAGCAATACAAGCTTATGTTTGGCAGTAAAATAGAAAATCGCTGCCAGCACCCAGATTTAATGGAGTCCAGCATGGCGTCTTTTCAGGTGGTTTTAAATCAGGCGGTAATTGGCGTGGAATCAGGGTTACTAGTGGATAAAGACCCCCACTATTTAGCCAAGTGTTGCTGGGCCAATGTGCACGGCATTGCGTCGTTATTGATTGATGGGTTTTACGATAATTTAGACATTGAATTTAAAGATTTTCTAACTCAACAAATTACCTTTAATATTAGGGGCATTCTGAAAGAGCCTGCGCTTATTAAAGTTTAATCTGGCTTGACTAAATGAATTAAGGTTGCTGGAAGTATTTAATATAAAGCGCTTCTATGATGCCCTCTGTTTTTAAACGGCGAATAATTCTGTCGTAGTTTTTAATGACATATTGCTTATCTTTTTGCTTTGATGCTTTTGAAAAAGCCGCATAGGTTTTTTTATTGATTAAAGGTTTGGGTAGAATAACCACATCTTTTTGATGACCAAGGCGATTTAATTCGTATAAAGAAGCGTGCTTTTTTAATAGAGCCACATCAATTCGCCCTTTTAAAAGCTTATTAATATGCAAAGAATTATTAGTGGTCAGGTCTAGATTAAGGCCAGCTTCCCAAAAGGCCTTTGTATAAGTATAACTTTCTGTGGCCCCCACCATTAAGCCTTGCAAATCTGCCAATGATTGATATTGAATAATACCCTTGTCTTTAGCACGAATGAAAAAGCTGTATTGCTGTGAGTGATAAGATTCTTCAGGGTAAATATAAAGTTTATAACGAGATTTAGATTTAGAAAGGCTGAAATGCAACTCAGCATTGCCTTTTTCTATTTCAGTTTTAACACGCTTACTGCCCCACCCAACAAATTTAAAGTCATAAGGCACATCCAACTCTAAAAGGATAATTCTCCAAATATCTACATGTAGGCCAGCGGGCTGGTGTTGCTGGTCGAGATATTTAAAGGGCGGTGACTGAGTGGCAAGTATGGTAAACGGACGAGCATAGGTATTGATGGTCACACCCAAAAATATAAAGGCCGCCCAAAGCAATGTTTTAAGCATACTCGTCCCCTTAGAGGCCTTTAAAGCATAGCTGGGCCATCTATAACGTCAAAGTGTGCATTTGGGCTAAACGCCTTTTATCATCCAGTAGACATACAATACCGGCTAGTGTTTTAGGCACAAGGTTAACCCATCTGCAATGGGTAGATGGCTTAGGGTAATGCGCTTATCATTTTTCAGTTTTAGATTTAATGCACGGATAGCCTGAGTATCCATATCATTGACAGAAACATCACACACCCGCCCTGACCATAGGGTATTGTCGATTAAAATCAGCCCACCTGGGCGCATCAAGCGTAAGCATGCTTCATAATACTGATCATAATTTTCTTTATCGGCATCAATAAATGCCATATCAAAACTGCGAGCATTACCTGACTGAAGTAAGTCTTTGAGGGTATCCATGGCAGGGGCTAATTTTAAATCACATAGCTCGCTCACCCCTGCAAGGTGCCAATATTTTTGGGCCACATCAGTCCATTCACGGCTTACATCACAACACACAATCTTGCCTGGCTTTATGATATTTTGCGCCATACAGATGGCGCTGTAACCGGTGAAAGTGCCAATTTCGATAATATTACGCGCACCGATTAATTGAGTTAGCAGCCCCATAAATTGGCCTTGCTCAGGAGAGATTTGCATACGGGCCATGGGGTCTTTTGCGGTTTCTAGACGCAGCTTTTTTAACAAATCTGATTCGCGAGAGCTGGTGTCTAAGAGGTATTGGTAAAGATTGCTTGTTAAGTTCAGTGTTTGATTGCTCATGGGCGTTAAATCAAAAAGTTCGTTAATAAAGGATTTTTTATCATGACCCTTATAAAACAAAATGCAACTTACACAGTATTTACTCAGTCTTTACTATTGCTTAACACTTCTTTGCAGGCAACTGGGATAGGATGGAATCAACTGCTAAACATTATGTGGGTTAGCAGTTCATAGTCCCTTCGTCCCCATTGGTCGCCACCTTTGGGGATTTTTTACGTACAGGATGTACGGTATCCTATAAATGCAGGACGCAATTTATAGGGTTCTAATATCTGCAACAATCTAATTAAGGTCTACGAAAAGGAATTCCTTATCCACCACCCCCAATAACTAACTCAACTTGCTTATGAACTCACTGGTAGCCAATATTTTCAGTGTCCTTCTAATATATGAGCAATTCTATTTCTAAATTTCGGAATCTGCAGATAAAACCCAATATAAATGAGTCCTAATGGCGCTAACAAAAAGAAAATGATGAACAAAGCTCCAATATGCAGTTCGAGTAATAGATTAATGAACATTAAAAACAAAAAACCGACAAAGATAGACAAAAACAGCATTACCATAGCGTGCATACGAAAGGAAATTACTATATTAGTTCTACCTGCCTCCTCTTCAAATCGGCCAGTAGCAATAGGCTGAAAGGAATTACCAAGTTGCCGGGCTTGGCTAAATTTGAATTCGTCGCCGAACCTCTCTCCCATGAAGACTTTTCTCTTATTACCTAGATGAGGGCTCCATTGGCATAAATTATTATCCAACCTAGATATACACTCAGCCCTATTCAAGGCACTACTCATTGAAATTTTCAGGTCTGGCAGCAAAGCGACATCCTTATCATCCTAATATCCATTAAATATATACTCCAAACCCTAACCATACATCTTAACAAACGGATTGGTTTTCTTTTCGTGTCCTATGGTCGACATGGGACCGTGACCTGGTATAAATGCCGTTTCTTCTGGCAAAGTAAATAACTTATCTTTAATGGCATTAAGCAAAGTCTGGTGATCCCCTTTAGGAAAATCGGTGCGACCAATTCCCCCATTAAACAATACGTCTCCTACCACCACTAATTTGGCTGCTTCACTGTAAAACACCACGTGACCTGGTGTGTGCCCAGGGCAGTGCAATACACTTAATGATTGCTTGCCTATCTCAATGGTGTCCCCTTCTTCTAACCAGGTTGAAGGGCTGAAGGTTTTAGAGGGGGGGAAACCGAACATGGCACTTTGCTGAGGCAGCATATCTAGCCAAAACTGCTCTTCTTTGTGAGGGCCTATAATAGGTAGGTTTTGCTGCTGCGCCAGCTCACCTGTACCACCCACATGATCAATATGCCCATGGGTCAACCAAATAGCCTTTAAAGTGACGCCAAGCTCATCTATGGCCCTATGAATGTGGGGTAAATCACCACCAGGATCAACTACCGCCGCTTCGCGGGTTTCATCGCACCAAATGATGCTGCAGTTTTGCTCAAACGGGGTTACCGGTACAATTTTATATTGAAGTGCCATAAACAGTGCCAAAAAAGAGTGATCGTCTAAAATTGGCGACAGTTTAACAGGTCTGCGGCCACTTTCGCAGACCCTAGCCTATACGCTTATTTGCATGTAACGCACCAGAGCCTTAGTGAATGGCAGGCAATGTATGCTGTTTCTCATATTGCTCCATTTCCCATAAGCCATTATTCACCGTGCTTTCAAATTGGCTGCTTTTTAATTGATGCTTTTCACACATTAAACGGAACAAATGTTTAAGCTGAGCGATCTGCCATTTAATTTCATTATAGGTAATGGGTAAGCGTTCAATCACAAGGTAGTCTTCATTTTGTTGTGCGCCGAAACTGATCACCATCCATTCGATATGTTCATTTTTTAAAATACCCGATGAGATCAAACTGCACTGCAAACGATTAAACATATTGTTCAGCATTCTGGCTTCGCTGTTAAAAAATAAGTGTGGGCGAATGCATTCAATTAATTTTTCTATCATGGCGTAGTCAAAACGAATGCATTCGTTATCCAACATGATGCCACTGATTAACGTGGGCATATCCTCGTTTGCGCAAATTCGTTGCACACTCCAGTCAATGTCGTTAATGATGGATTCAATGGCGTTAAACACTAAAGGGTTAAATAAATTCTTATTTAAATTCAATACCGGCAACAGGGCATCAAAGCCCAGTTTATGACTGGACAAATCCCTTTTGTAAAGAGATAAGCAGGTATCGGCCATGCCAACCACTTGCCCCATTAAGCCAAGGTTAGGGCCTTTTGTTGCAAAGGGATAACCTGACCCATCAAAACGTTCATGGTGTTCCAAAACTGCTGTGGCCACATCGTTAGGAAGTGAAGGCACTTGCTGTAATATTTCATGGGCTATGCTGACGTGGCTATGCATGGTGTGCCATTGCTGAGCGTTGTAGTCACCTTTTTCTGTTAACACACGAGTATCCATGTGCAACATGCCAATGTTATGGATGAGACCGGCTAAAAACACTTCAGCTAAATTTATATTTTCGTCATTCATTTTTTGAGCAATGGCCAAACTAAAATAAGCACAAAATAATGATTGCTTAAAGCGCTGTGGCATCTGAATTTTAAGCACGGTCATTTTTTGTTTAATTAAGGGGAATTTCTCATAGTATTCACAGCCTGCCATCAAAGCTTCTTCCAGATCGCTATTCTTATGAAATAACGAAAAATTATTATGCTTTGAAAAAATAATATTATAAAACGACATTAATTGCTGTGCGCTCAATTGGTCATGTAGGTACACACAATTTTCAAGAGGCTTCTCAAGTTGATGATGAGATATTTTTTCAACTAGGTTGTCATCTAAGTGCTCACCCTTTGGAATTAAAACAGCCCCTTGTCTATTACACACATTATCGCTAATGGTAATACTAAAGCGTTGTGACATATTCATTAGGTGCTGCACATAACACACTTGGCTTTCAGCATCTTGTAACATATTAGCAACCTCTTTTTGTGAACCTGTTATCAGATTAACTGTGATGGCGTTCGATAAAAAGCCTAATTTGTAATGCCTTGTACTCAATTCACAGTAAAAATGTAATGAAAATCAGGCTTTGTATCTTTTGTTACCCGCCATAACACACCGTTAACAGCGCCACAAAAAAGACAATTATGTTTACAACACTCAGCTTCTTTACTTAAATATTTCAGTTATTTAAAAGTATTATTTTAATTACGTAGCGGAATTTGGTTTAAGAGTTTCTGAATAAAGTTGATGAGTTAAATTAAAAGCAAAGACAGAAAAAACACATTGAAAATTAAACCACTTATATTGACAGGCATAAAAAAGCCTAGACCAATGAGATATTTTCTCGTTAGCCTAGGCTTAGTCGGTAATTCTAATGCACTACCGCAATACTTTGTTGTTTATGGTATTGAATAATTTGAAACAAACCGTTCTTAACGATCTTATTCAATGCAGGCTGTTTAAACTGATGTTTTTCCCACAGCAAGAATATCAGTTTATTTAATTGCTTAATTTGCCACTTTATTTCGTTATACATAATTTCTAGTCGCTCAATGGCAAGGTAGTCTTCCTGAAGGTGGCCTTTTTCTGGCAACATCATCCAATCATTATGCTCACTTTGCAAAATGCCCGAACTTAACAAACACTTATGTATGCGATTGGCCATATTATTTAACATGATGGCCTTTTTATTATTAGGCAAGTGAGGGCGTATGCTGGTCACGAGACTATAAATCACGGTGTAATCGTGATGAATGCCTTCGTTATCAAGCATTAAGCGACTAATCACACCGGGCATGTTTTCATCGCTGTATACCCGCTTTACCGGCCAGGCAATCCCCCTAATTAATTCTACTGTGGCTTTAAAAACTTTACGGCAATAAATGTCTGGGTTTAATTGCAACACTGGCACTAAAGCATCGAAGCCTAACTCCTTATGAGCAAGGTCTCTTTTATAAAGCGCCAAACAGGTATCTGCCATGCCAATTATTTGCCCCATCATGCCAAGAGTTCTGCCTTGCTTAGCATATGGGTATCCTGAACCATCAAAGCGTTCATGATGCTCTAGTACCGCCATAGAAACTTTCCAAGGCAGCTCTTCAATGCGATTGAGTATTTTATGGGCAATAACCGTATGACTGTGCATGGCGCGCCATTGCTCTGGGGTGTATTCACCCTTTTGCTCGAGCAATTCTGAATCTAAATGCAAGATGCCTATATCGTGAATAAGACCCGCCAAAAACACCAGTTTGCAATCCATAAGACTGGCCCCCATTTGCTTAGCAATGGCCATACTCACATAGCCGCAAAACAGAGACTGCTGAAATAAATGAGGCATCTGTACTTTAAGCACCGTCATTTTTTGCTGAACGATGGGAAACTCTTCTAGATATTGGCAGCCACTTAACAGTAATTCATCAAGCTGCCAGCGCTGATTAAACATGGCAAAGTTTTTATGCTTTTTAAAAATTGCTTTATAAAAAGCCACCAGCTGCTGGGCATTCAGAGGATGATGTACGTACACATAATTCTCAAGTGGTTGCTCAAGTTGATGATGAGCAATTTTTTCGGCAAGGTTAAAGTCAAACTTACCCCCCTTAGGCACAAGGACGGCACCCTGTTGGTTACGCACATCATCGCTGATTGAAATATCATAACGCTGTGACATAGCCATTAGGTGGTGCATGTAACAATCGTGGTCATCAACATTGTGTAACATAGGCCGCCCTCTTTTTTGTGAACCTGTTATCACATTAGCCTTGGGGAACTTGAATAAATACAGTGAAATGTAAAGAGATGTAGTGCTTTATGAGGTGTTTTGTAAGTTTTCAAACCAAAAAAAGCCGCTGTTATCCCTTAATAACACTTGGGTAACAATGGCCTTTTTTAGATATATTTCATTACATTTACGACACACAGCGTAATGACTCTACTGCTATTTCAACTCTGCCTTTTTATAACCAATGTAAATAAAAGCTCACAATACACTTTTACTGACCGACTTCTCTTTGCGGATATTGGCATAACCTAAAAGGTAGTAAGACATTACTCTGCAGGTAAAATAGACAATGAACGCTGAGGTTAAAACATCACTTAAGAAATGCCCCCCTTGTACGATTCGCCCAGCACTCACCACCGTGCCCACCAACAAACCAAAAGCCAAATAACGACGTTTGCGAAATATCCAAGCAAAAACCATAAAGTAAAATCCCATGGCACCGTGGCCACTGGCAAAACTTTGATTTTTTCCTTCTTGTTCACTCATGATGAAAGCCGGTTTGAATTCGCGCTGACCATTAAATTCTTGTACGTCTCTAGGGCGCGGCCTGTCCCAGTTATCTTTTAATATGGGGTGAACAATTAAACCTGGGCCAATAAGCAACACCAGTAATAAGAAGGTTGATTTTTTACGGGTGCCCTCAAAAGACTTAATAAACCAGGGAGCAATAAGGGCCAGTATTAGCAATAAGATCACCGGCACCGGCATATAACGAAACACCACATACACAAACTGCACCCAAGACTGATCATTCAGGTAAAAGCCATTTTGCTCATGCCAAAACTGCGACGTGAGCCAAAGGTCCACATCGGCAAATGCCACACACAGCACTGCAAACAAGATAAACAGGGGGATTTCCCAGTTGTTCTTAATAAAATCCATGGGGCCTTCTTAGTGTAAAAAGTGTGACAAATAAATCGGCGCTCATTTTGCCACAAAAGCGTTTAAGGCCCTAATGCCTTTGTCACCTGATATTTATTGGTGTGCCGTCACGGGCTCATGATGGGCACTTTAATGACCGTATTCCTGCTGGTAAGCTATTGATTGGCCGAAATGTCGGTTTCTAGGCTTAACATGAAAAAGTAGGCACTGCCTAAATCCCCATCAGATCCCGCCACACTTGCCCGCCCCATGAGCTTGGTGCCCACTTCCAGTCGCACAAAAAAGGGGGATTTGGTTTTTTTACGCAACGACACCCCAAACAGCCAGTTAGTCATGCCCACAGCAGCACTGCTGCCATCGGCTTGAGTGATGGGCCAATAGCCCCCACTGGGGCGCACAAAGGCTTGAGCAAAGTGGTGGCGTTTAAAATTGACCTCACTATAGACATCAGGAAATACCCAATGGTGCAGCCATTTTTTATTAGGGCGAGACTCTAAACCAAATACAGGATAGAGCTGCTTGGATGCAAATCGACTGTCTTGACGAAGACCCGCCACCCAGTTGACGGAGTGACCCATGCTATACCGAGAAATGAACTGGTATTCCAATAAGAAGCGCTTTTCATCGATGAGGGTTTCATCGCTGTAATAGGCTGGCTCTAGGTGCCAATAATATTGCCAGCGACCATGCTTTTTGGGGTGATATTCTAACGGCAAGGAAAACCGATACAGGCGCCGGGTGGTATCGGTGCTGCCACTTAAAGTAAGCCGATTTTCAGTAAACTGCAGCCCTTGTAGCCATAAGCCAGCCGAAGTAGCACGCAACGCTAGAGGCACCACCAGCTCGGTTTCCCATTGGGACACCTCTAGGCCCTCAATGCCGTCAAAAGCCTGAGCGGTGCTCTGATGATGACTCACACTAACCTGCAAGACTTCCTTGCCATGTATTGCACCGCATAGCAGCCAAGCCAAAAGCCCTACCCAACGTACCAAGCCCTAGCCTCCATGCCTACATTTGATGCCTAAACAGCTTATCCTCCTTCAGTATAGTTGGCTTTTATGGGCTTAAAGAGAGGCGGGATAAGCCCACAAGTTCATCTGTTAAAAATGGCTACACATTCACTTTTAGCCACACAAATTGATAAGGTTTTAGTTTTACCGTTTCATAGATGTCTTGGTAACGTGTATTAGAGACAAGATCCTGCCATGTGCCATCGTGTGGCAGGTTCAAACAGGTCAAATCCAAGGGCTGCACTTGATTCGTCACATTAAAGATACAAAATACTTTATCTTTACGATCGATGCTCTGACGCCAGAATCCGAATAATTCATCATTAATATGTAAAACAAATTGCTCCGCATTAGGATGAAAGCTGCTTTCTTTACGCCTAATTGACAGAAGCTGTTTCATTTTATTGAAAACAACAGAATGATGGTTGTCTGCTGCCAATAATGCTTCTAACTCGTGTTCGTTCCATTTAAAGCGATTAATGGTTCGATTATGGTTAGTGTGTTCAACCCCTTGATAATAATTTTGAGTGCCCAAAAAACTGTGTATATAAATGGCAGGCACACCTTCTAACGCCAACATCACACCATGAGCACACATGAATCGCGCGATTTGCCACCGATCAGGGCCTTTGTTTGTGCCTTGAAGTGCATCAAATAAAGTAATGTTAATTTCATAGGGTTTGTCTTGTCCGTCGTCGCTGGTCCGCCAGGAAATACGCCCTCCAAACTCTTTCATGCAGTTTGCCAACTCATTAATTTCGCTTTGATCCAGTAACCCTTCAGCGGGGCGCAAACCAATGCCGTCATGGGAGGCGATAAAATTAAAATAAAAGGTGCCCATTTGAGAAGGGGGCATGGTCACAAGCCATTGTTTCAAATGCTGGCAGTTGCCACTATTAAGCGCTTGTAATAAAAGCGGTGGCAATGAAAAGTTATACACCGCATGGGCTTCATTAGCGTTACCTAGGTAGGATAAATTTTCGGTGTTGGGCACATTGGTCTCGGTAATGATAATGGCGTCTTCACTGTGATGTTCAATCAAAGTTCTAAACAGCCTGACCATTTCATGGGTTTGTTTTAAATGGATACTGGGGGTACCACTTTTCTTCCATAAAAAAGCTACGGCATCTAAGCGGAATATTCTGACGCCATTATCTAAGTACAACTTGATGGTCTTGATCATTTCCCATAACAGCTGCGGATTTTGGTAATTAAGATCCACTTGATCATGGCTAAAGGTACACCACACTTTTTTCTTACCTTCAAACGTTTCTACTGTTCGCAAAAGTGCAGAGGTTCTGGGACGCACCACTTGTGATACATCAAAGTCATCATCAACCGTAATAAAGTAGTCTTTCCCTGGATGCTTACATTGTTTGTAGTTTTCAAACCACAAACTACGACTGGAACAATGATTAACCACCAAATCCCCCATTAAATGAAACTCTTTGGAAATGGCTTCGATATCCTGCCATGTACCTAAACTTTCATTTACTTGTGAGAAGTTAATCACCGAGAAACCATCATCCGAACTGTATGGAAAAAAAGGCAATATATGCACACCATTAATTAAACCGGATAAATGACGACGTGCAAAATGAAACAAAGACTGCAAAGGCATACAGTTGGGTGATTGTATGCTGTCACCATAAGCAATCATCCAAATATCGGTTTCATCCCAACGGTTATGATGACTATTGGCTTTTACGCAATCTTCATCTAACTTCATTAAATGAATGAGCTCACCGGCTAATACGTCTACATTTTCATTAGGGTAAATGACCGTTAAATGGGACATCACTTTCAATTTTAATGCATCATTAAGTTTATATTTCATGGGACAGCCCTAATTCAATCGCTTTACTGATTACAAATATTCTTTCATATCATCTTCCACCGCTTGATGTATTTCTGTCAAAACATCAGGCATGGCACTGGTGACACGGTTCCAGCTTGGCATGAAGGGTTTTTCCATGGGGTTTTCTAAGAAATTTTGACCTGCTGATAAAATATTCCTTGCAAACATTTCAATGGCTTTTTCTTCGGCGTGAATATCTAATTTCAAACCATTCATGATGGCATCATTATTATAGGTTTCCACAAAGTCCAAAGCGATTCTAAAATACGTCGCCTTAATGGATCGAAATGTTTCGGTATTAAACACCACGCCATTAGTGGCAAGTTTTCGAAACAAAGCTTTGGAAATATCCACAGACATCTTACTTAGCCCTTTTTCAGCGTCTTCGGGGGATAAATCTTGGTGTTTATGATCATAGGTTTCGGCAATATCAGCTTGGCATAAACGATTATTGGCGTAATTTCGATTAACTTCAGACAATACACCAATTTCTAATCCCCAATCACTTGGAATTCGAATATCGTTAATCACATCGGTACGAAATGAAAACTCACCCGCCAACGGATAACGGAAGCTGTCGATGTAATCAAGGTATGGGTTATTACCTAAGGTTTTTTTCAAGGCACGAATTAAAGGCGTCACTAATAATCGACTCACTCGCCCATGAATTTTTCCGCTGGCCACACGAGCGTAAAAGCCTTTACAGAATTCATAATTAAAACTTGGATTGGCCACAGGATAGATTAAACGAGCCAACAAACTTCGATCGTAAGTTAAAATATCACAATCATGCAGCGCCACTGATTGTGAATTTCCAGAAGCCAATACATGACCCAAGCAATACCAAACGTTTCGGCCTTTACCCGCTTCCATAGGCGCAAGTCCTTCTTCCATTAAGCGCTTATCTATTGCCCTTAACCTTGGTCCATCATTCCACAATACTTTAAATTTTTGATTAAGTGGTTTAAAAAATTCGAGTGCTTTTATGTATTCTTCTTCTGTTGCGCGATCTAAACCAATGATAATTTCATTTAAGTAATCAACCTTACTTAATTCGTTAACAATATTCGGCAACGCGGCTCCTTCTAATTCTGAATACAAAGATGGCAGCACAAGCGTCATGGGGCGAATCTTAGAGAATGCTCTTAACTCAGCCTCCATATCTTCTAATGGTCGTTGGTTTAAGTTATGCAGTGTTGTGATAATGCCGTTCTGATAAAAATCAGCCATGTGAACCCTTATATCATTGATTAATTATTTGGATAGTAAATTTCTAGGCGTTTTATTAAATTGAGTACTTCTTCATTCCAGCCTTGCGGGCCAAATTGATGACTGTAGGTAACCTGCGAATTGCTCACATTTGGAAATTCATTGACAGGTGATTTAATACAAATGGCCAGATCAGCGCGGTTAAGCATGTCGACATCATTTTGATTGTCGCCCAAGGCAATTAATTTGAGGATATCTGCACTGGGAAATAGTACGTCTTTATGGGTGCTAAAAAAATCTAAAGCACAGGCTTTGGTAACAACACCTTGTAGGTGAAAAAAGCGTCCACCTTTCAAAACTGAATAACCTTGGGATTGTGCTTTGAGTATAAATTCAGATAGTTTTTCACCGGTATCAAACCATTGAAAGGGTTCACTGAACTCTTTTTTCTGAGACTCTAGAGCCTGACTCTCAGTTAAGCCTGTTTTGCTAATGATCGTTTCGGTTGACCAATCTTGATAGCTTTCCAACAAGTAGCCATCTTCATTTTTAATATTAATAAGCCAATTGCACAGTGATGCTCTACTTTCGCCAAACACCCAAACATGCTGATCATCTATTAATTGATATTGCGGCTGATTTTGAATCTTACCAAGCAATTCGCTGCTAATATCTGGAAATATGATGGCAGACCCATTCTCTACTACAAAGGGCTGTTTATTCAAAGAGAGGCGAGTTAATAGAGTATTGACTTCGGCACGAGTTTTACTGGTATTAATAACGACGGGGATATCGTGTCTTTTAGCTTCGGCTAGGGCTTTGCATGCTGGCTCCCATGAATAATCATAATGATTAAGTAAGGTGCCGTCTAAATCTGTAAAAATGACACACTGTTCAAACATTTATTCCAGCCTTACTTTATTTTTATTTCGGATTAATGATGTCATGTTGTGTTCATCGTCTAGCTCTATTATCCAACTAGCCTTTTCTGGTAATACATTAAGAGCATGACGAGTTAGACGTTCGTAATGAGATATAAAGCGTTCAATTTGTTTTGGAGTTTGTATACGCGTTTTTGAAACGCTTTCCAGTTCTCCAACCTGTCTGGTTAATTTTGTCTCCTGCAATAATCGCCACTGGTAGACACAATTGAAGTTAGGGGCCTGCAAGACAATTAAATCATCTAGCTTGACAAATAAACCCTTATAGTCTTTTTTCAAATTATCATTTACAAATAGTCGCCACAGGGCATTGCTATCTTCGTTTTTTTCAAGTTTGTTCACTGGTTTATTTAATTGGGTGTTTGTTTGATGGGGAATACCCATGCACCAGCCCTCGAATAAAATCACATCAACCTTGTTGGTAATAACAGGCCAATCATTTTCCTTGGATCTATCATCGAGAATTTTACTAAAGCTAGGGACAGAACAAAATTGACCATCAACTAAATTCGAAAGCTTATTTAAAGTTTCCATAGCAAGATCAACATCATGGGTTCCTGGCACACCACGAGTAATAAGAAGAGGGTGGATTTTTTTTGAAAGCGCCACGCGCTCTTGGTGGGTTTTATAAAAATCATCAATGGATAAGATAACAACATTTAAATCAAAACATTTTTCTAGCAAGGCCTTAACAAATAAACAAACAGTACTTTTGCCACTGCCTTGAGTACCCTGCAAGCCCACCAACCAAGGCGAGGTATTTTTATTGGCTAATTCGGTTTTGGTGCGTCTGTTATAAACCATTGCCATATCTTGAACCAATGGCCACAAGTAATCCTCCACCAGTGCTTTATATTCTAAAGGCAGTGCCTGCTGTTGAATCAACTCATCAATGAATTGCATTGCTTTATTCATTCTCGTGCCCTAATTTGATGCTCTTTCATATTTCGCACTTTCATTGTGCTTTTAATAAGACGCTTCGCATCATTTTTATTGCCATACAATGACATTGCAATTAGTGAACCAGTAATGGGCATGAATAAAAACTTACCATGTTAGCATTAATTTATTCGTGGAAAATATTGAGCTGATGAAATTAAAGTAGAAGTAAAAGTAGAAGTAGAAGTAGAAGTAGAAGTAGAAGTAGAAGTAGAAGTAGAAGTAGAAGTAGA
>CAJXRF010000097.1 GCA_913058575.1 uncultured Bermanella sp. | reverse complement strand
TTTTTATACTTGGCGGTTTCGATCTGTCACCCACTATTTTGCCGATGCCGAAGTCAAAACCCTATTAGGAATGCTGCTAATAGTGGGAGTCATTACGGTATTCACTCTAATAAATAGCCACAGCTATGAAGCGGATGAAGCACTGAGATTTGGACTATTTGAATTGGTCAGCATCGCCACGACTACCGGATTTGCCACTGCTGACTTTTCATTATGGCCAGCCTTTTTACCTTTTTTATTGTTCTTTTTAGCCTTCATGGGCGGTTGTGCTGGCAGTACTGGAGGCGGCTTGAAAGTCATACGAGTGTTGTTAATTTACAAGCAAGGTAGCCGAGAGTTAAAACGTCTTATTCACCCCAATGCAGTCATTCCCATTCGAGTGGGCGGCCGCCCAGTAGAAGACAGAATTGTAGAAGCGGTATGGGGATTTTTTAGCGTTTACCTAATGCTGTACATGATTATGACCATACTGCTGCTGGCCACTGGCCTTGACTTTGTTTCGGCATTTTCAGCAGTGGGCGCTTGCATGAATAACCTAGGACCAGGTTTAGGTGAAGTGGCAGCGCACTATGGAGAGATCACCGATTTTGCAAAATGGGTTTTAAGCTTTGCCATGTTATTAGGACGCTTGGAAATATTCACCTTATTGGTTTTGTTCACTCCCACATTTTGGCGTCAATGATGTCATTAGGTATTTGCCACCAATGATGCGGCACCTAGACTGCGCGGCGCTCAAACAGAGCGCCTTTTCCAATTACAACCCTTTATAAAACCCCTCTTTATTCTTTTTAAAGCGTTTATATTCCCACTGATACTGACTAGGCACTTGGCGAATGCATTTCTCAAACCCCACATTCATGGCGCGGGTTGAAACCTGTATATCGTCACTATAAATATCAGGCTCTACCGCTTCAAATACCATTTCAAAACCACCCGCTACACGCTTCATATAGCTATTTAATACGATCCCTTCTGGGTTCTTGTGGATTAAAGCGTGAATAAATTTAGGGGTAAGCGCAGGTACGCCAAAGAACTCTGACCACACCCCTGATTTATTAGAAGGCTCTTGGTCAGGCACAATGATACAGGCCTTTTTATCCACATAATGCTGAATAAAAGTTTCCACCCCTTCCCGATTGCTCGACACCAATTGAACACCACAACTTAGTCTTGCTTTTAGCATGGCTTTTTCAAGACCGGGCATTTTAGCCATTTTATAAAGCCCCATAAGCTCACAGCGCTGGGGTAAATAACTGGTTAGCCATTCCCAGTTACCCAAGTGCATGCTCAGCAACAATACTCCCTTGCCATTGGTCACCGCCTCTTCAAATAAGTGTGCATTCTTAACACTGACAATTTGGCGAGCATTACGTTGAAATTTATCTTGGGTTCCAGCCCATGCAAGGCCGGTTTCAGTAATGGTTTTACAAGTCTGTTGAACGCTTTGAAGAGCCAAGCGGCGTTGTAATTCCGGCAGCATTTCAGGAAATGCACAATTCAATGTTTTTAAGGCTAACCTGATACATTTTACTATTACTGAAAGCTAAAAAGCGTCCTAAACCACTTCCCAGCACCCTAGCCACTGGCAGGCTTAATAAGCTGAGACTGTGAATAACCCCCAAAGACACTGCTGATTTAATATCCATTACTACTATTCTAGGCTCAAAAAAGGGCGCACATTGCCTTATTTTGAGAGATTTCGCCAGCAAATCGCGAATTAGTCAGCTGTTGCTATGCTTAAAATAAGAAAATAGGACTGATCATGTCGCAATTGGAATCCATGTTAGCTAAAAAGCGTATTCTTGCCATAGATGACTTGGTGGAATCACGCAGCGCCATGAAGAAAATGCTGGTCATTTTAGGGGCTGACCACGTAGATATGGCCATGGATGGAGACGAAGCCACCGAATACATATTCAATAATAACTACGATCTCATCATTAGCGATTACAACCTAGGCCGTGGCCGAGATGGTCAGCAAATATTAGAAGAAGCGCGGTTTACTAGGCAAATAAAAGCCACCTGCACCTTTGTTATGCTCACCGGCGAAAACGCCATGGATATGGTCATGGGGGCCATTGAATACGAGCCAGACGACTACATTACCAAGCCCTTCACCATTGATGTGATGCGTCAGCGCCTCACCCGTATTTTGAATATTAAAGAGCAATTAAGGCCCATTAACGAATCCATTGACCGCCAAGAACGTCGTAAGGTGTTGCCGCTTTGTGATGCGCTCATTGAAAAGCAACCAAGACTCAAGATACGAATAGAGCGCATAAAGGGCCGCACCTTAATGGCCTTAAAGGAATACAAACAAGCTCTTTCTCTTTACCAGGAAATCCTTAAAGAGAGAGAAATAAATTGGGCATTATTGGGTAAGGCCACTTGCTTATTTAATTTAGATGAACTGGATGCAGCCGAAAAAGTGCTTAATCATACAATTCATGAACACCCTAAATACGTGCAATGTTACGACCTACTGTGCAAGATTCATCTGAAGAAAAAAAAGCTCAAAAATGCCCAAAATACACTCATGCAAGCCGTTAAGGTTTCGCCTAAGCAAGTATTAAGACAAATGGAATTAGGTCGCATTGCCTACGCCAACAAAGATTTTTCCGTAGCCGAGAGTGCCTTTAAAATGTCGGTGAAACTCGCTCGTCATAGTTGCTACCGGTCTGTTAAAAATTATTTATTATTCGCCAAAAGCCTGCAACATAAAATCAGTCCAACGAATACCAAAGACAGTCGGGCAGGTAGCCAGGAAGCCCTCAAAGCCGTAGACGAAGCCCGCACGCTTTATAAAGACAATAACGACTATGTATGCGAAGCCACCATTATTGAAAGCACCACTTACTCTAATCTAGGGAAAACGGCTGATGCTAAAGCCGCGGCCGATAAAGCCGAAATTTTACTGGCAGATATCAATGAGCCCAGCGGTGCTTTGCAATTATCAATGGCAGATGTGTTTTTAGCCACTAAACAACACGCCAAAGCCCAAGATTTATTAGGCTCTTTAGGTACCCGTAAAGACCTAACAAAAGCAGAACTTCGCGAATTAGAACGCACCAAGAATGAAATTAGCGAAATGGTGGTACGCGAATACACCACAGAAATTAACGATCAAGCCATTAGCTTCTTTGAGCGAGGCCAACTATCCCAAGCCATTGAATTATTCGACAAGGCCACTACCTACAAGGAAGCTGGCCATACTGTGCTCGTAAATGCCATTCAAGCCAAGGTTACTTTTATGGACCAAAGAGAACCCACGCGAAGCATGGTCAATGAAGTGGATGAGTTATTTAGTCGCTTAGGAGAATTGGCCACCACAGATGAGCGCTATAGTCGCTGGCAACAATTAAAAAAAGCTCAGGCGCGATTAAAGCGTTCAGTATAAAAGGCTAAACAGGAAAGGTTTTCTATGGCATTCGACTACAACACATTACTCAGTGCCGAGTTACACGATATTAAGAACCAAATGCAAGCGCTGTTAAATGCCCAAGAAGACTTAAACAATGCCATTAAAGAAGCCCCTCAGTTTCATGGTTTCATGGCAAATGTTCAGCAACACAGCCAGCTACTCAACCATAAACTACTAGAAATTCTCTCTATTCTTAAAATTCAAAACCAAGCCTTCACCCCCACTGAAGATGAACACTGGTTACTAGACACGCTCACGCCCATTATTCACGAATTTAACCACTCCCATGGATTGATGATTACCCATGAAGTGGACCCTGACTTTAATGGATTTTACGACGAGCAATTACTGGAGATTGCCATACACAATAGTTTTATGAATGCCAAACAGGTGGGCGCTATTCATATTAATGTCTCAATTGAAGAATTCCCTGACGGACACTGGTTAATTAATATCCAAGATGATGGGCCTGGCTTTCAAGAAAAGCAGTTATTTGAAAGCACCTTTACCATTCAAGGAGGAAAAAGTGGCTTAGGGTTGTATTTAATTCAACAAGCAATCCAGGCTCATAAACGCAACGATCAACACGGCAGTATTCACATTAAAAATAACCCCGACACAGGCGCCTGCGTTCAACTGATCTTCCCATAACCACCAAGAACTCACTGAAACCTGCAAAAGCGATTCATACACACCCCTTAGCCCCGTTATTGAGCCCTTGGCCACTGGTCAGCTTCTGTTCAGGGCCGTATAATCGGGCGCTTTCGAATACTTTAAACATATAATAATTGGCGGCCACCGTGGCAGATCAAACATACGACGTAAAAACCTTTCAAGGGCTGATTGCTGCCTTGCAAAATTTTTGGGCACAAAATGGCTGTGTGATTAACCAGCCTATCGACATGGAAGTGGGCGCGGGGACATTCCACACATCTACGTTCTTGCGTGCCATTGGCCCAGAAACATGGAACGCCGCGTACGTTCAGCCTTGCCGCCGTCCTACCGATGGCCGTTACGGTGAAAACCCGAACCGCTTACAACATTATTATCAATTCCAAGTGGCCATGAAGCCATCCCCTATTGATATTCAAGATAAATACCTGCAAAGCCTTAAAATGATCGGCATTGATACCGATATTCACGATGTACGCTTTGTAGAAGACAACTGGGAATCTCCAACTTTAGGTGCTTGGGGTTTAGGTTGGGAAGTATGGCTTAACGGCATGGAAGTCACTCAGTTTACTTATTTCCAACAAGTGGGCGGGCTTGAATGCTACCCAGTAACCGGTGAAATCACCTATGGCCTAGAGCGTATTGCCATGTACTTGCAAGAAGTCGATAGCATTTTCGACTTAGTTTGGTGCTACGGCCCTGACGGATCTAAAGTTACCTATGGCGATGTATTCCATCAAAATGAAGTAGAGCAATCGGCCTATAACTTTGAACACGCCGATGTAGACTTTTTATTCCAAGCTTTTGATCAACACGAAAAAGACTGCGCACGCCTAATTGAAGCAGGTTTGCCTTTGCCTGCTTACGAGAAAGTACTAAAAGCGTCTCACGCCTTTAATATGCTCGATGCCCGCCACGCTATTTCAGTGACCGAACGTCAAGGCTACATCTTGCGTGTACGGACTTTATCTAGAAGCGTTGCTCAGGCCTATTTCGAAAGTCGTCGCGCACTTAAATTTCCATTGGCCCCTGAAGGCTTACGTGAAGAAGTACTGGCATTAGCTGCCGCTGAAGAAAAAGCCGTTGAAGCGGCTGCCGCCAAAAAGGCCGCTAAAGCTGCCAAGAAAGGAGCCAAGTAATGAGCACTGTAATGGAAACTAAAGATTTTCTAGTTGAAATCGGTACTGAAGAACTGCCTCCTAAAGCGCTTAAAAATCTTGCTAGCGCATTTCAAAAGGGCATTGAAAGCCACCTAAATGCCAAAGAATTAAAATTTGAAAGCAGTCAGTTATTTGCTGCCCCTCGTCGTTTGGCTTTGCGTATTCATGGCTTACAAACCATAGGGGCCGCCAGCAAAGTTGAAAAGTTAGGCCCATACGCCAACGTGGCTTTTGATAAAGATGGCAACCCAACTAAAGCGGCCCAAGGTTTTGCCCGAGCCAATGGCATTGATTTTGAGCAAGTGGGTCGCATCACAGATGAAAAAGGTGAGCGCCTTTATTACGCACAAGAACTTGAAGGTGCCAATGCCAGTGCTGAACTACCCGTAGCCGTTAGCGAATCTTTGGCGCAATTGCCCATCGCAAAACGCATGCGTTGGGGTTCTAGTCGCATTGAATTTGTACGCCCTGTTCATTGGATTTTAATGCTGCTTGATAACAAAGTAATTGAAGCAGACATTTTGGGCATTAAGTCTAACTACTTCACTAAGGGTCATCGCTTTCACGCCAACCGTGAAATTGCCATTACCAGCCCAGCCGCCTATGAAGGCACATTAAAAGATCAAGGCAAGGTACTGGCTGATTACAGCGAGCGTAAAGAAATGATTCGCAGCCAAGTTCAAGCGCAAGGTGAACAACTGGGTGGCGTTGCCGTCATTGATGAAGATTTACTGGATGAAGTGACATCACTAAACGAATGGCCAACGGCTCTGGCAGGTAAATTTGATGAACTGTTTTTAACGGTGCCCTCTGAAGCCCTTATCTCATCCATGAAAGAGCATCAAAAATATTTTCACGTGGAAGATAAAAGTGGCAATTTAATGCCTAACTTCATCACCATTTGTAATATCGAGTCTAAAGACCCTCAGCAAGTCATTGAAGGCAATGAAAAAGTCATTCGCCCTCGATTAGCCGATGCCAAGTTCTTTTGGGATACCGATCGCAAGAGCACTTTAGAAAGCCGCTTTGAAAAACTAGACACGGTTTTATGGGTACAAAAATTAGGCACCCTAAAAGATAAGTCAGCGCGCTTAATGAACTTAACCGCTAAAATTTCTGGTGCTATTGGCGGCGATGTAAAACTGGCCGAACGCGCAGCAAAATTATGTAAGACTGATTTGTTAAGCGACATGGTTTATGAATTCACCGACCTACAAGGTTTGGCGGGTTCTTATTACGCGCAACACGACGGCGAGCACAGCGATGTATGTTCCGCCATGAAAGAGCAATACATGCCAGCTTTCTCTGGTGATGAATTGCCTTCCAGCGTTACAGGCTTAGCTTTGGCTCTAGCAGATCGCTTAGACAGCTTGGTGGGTTTGTTTGGTATTGGCCAAATCCCAACAGGTGGTAAAGATCCTTATGCACTGCGTCGTGCATCGGTGGGTGTTTTACGCTTATTAGTTGAGAAAGAATTAAACCTAGATTTGTCTGACTTAATTGACTGGGCCATTGATAATAACTGGTCTACTGAATTAAAAGCGGAAACTAAGTCTAAGTTAACCGAATACATGTTGGATCGTTTTAGCGCTTGGTATCAAGACGAAAACATTCCAGCTGTAGTATTCCAAGCGGTTCGCGCCAAAGGCATCAGCCAGCCAAAAGATATTAACCTGCGCGTACAAGCGGTAAATGCGTTTTACAAACTAGACAGTGCTTCTGCACTGGCCGCTGCCAATAAGCGTGTCTCCAATATTCTTGCTAAGAATAATGCGCACATGGATGAACCTGTCGTAAATGAAGCGTTATTGCAGGAAGAAGCTGAAACGGTTCTGTCTAAAGAGTTATTGGTAAAAGCTAAGGAAGTGGCGCCATTGTTTGATAAAGGCGCCTATGAAGAGTACTTGCTTTCTTTAGCCAGTTTGCGTGGCAGTATTGATAACTTCTTTGATAACGTAATGGTAATGGCCGACGATGAAGCCATTAAACAAAACCGTTTAGCTTTATTAAACCAACTACGTAACCTGTTCTTAAAAGTGGCGGATATTTCTCTTCTTTAATCCCCCTCTTTTATTAACGATAACTAAATAAAAGGGAGCATGTGCTCCCTTTTATTTTGCCTCCTATTAACTTCACCCTAGCCACCAGGATAAAACATGTCACACACCAACAAGTTAATTATATTGGATCGAGACGGTGTTATTAATCAGGATAGTGATAACTACATAAAGACCGTTGATGAATGGATTCCTCTGGAAGGCTCCATGGAAGCCATGGCTATGCTCACCAAAGCAGGCTATAAAATTGCCATTGCCACCAATCAATCTGGTATCGCTCGCGGGTATTTTACGGTTGATACCTTAAATGCCATGCACCAAAAGATGAATAAGCTGGCAAAAAATGCAGGGGCGGACATTAACTATATAGCTTACTGCCCTCATGTCTCGGAAGACAAATGCGACTGCAGAAAGCCTTTACCTGGCTTAATACATCAAATTGAAAAAGCCTTAAACGTGAGCGCTAAAGATTGTTACATGGTGGGAGATTCGCTGCGTGACTTACAAGCAGGACAAGCGGCAGGTTTAAAGCCTGTTTTGGTGTTAACCGGTAAGGGACAGCGCACTTTGGATAAAGATAGCGGTTTAGAAAGCGTTCCTATTTATTCGGATTTAAAAGCGTTTACTAAAGAACTACTGGATTAATTTTCATTCTTTTAAGGTGTAAAGTAATGTAATATTCATAGTTAGTAAGGGATTTTTTATATAAGGAATTATACCGTGAACTTAATTAATATAGCTTTATTTTCCACTTGCCTAATAGGCATGCCTTTTTTATCTCATGCAGAAAAGAAAAATTATGCTGAAATAGGAATTGGCTCTACAGTCTATTCCTCGGATGATGTGGCCAATATTGATAATACAGATACTCCACTATCTTATAAACTTTTAGCTGGTGGTGAGTTATTTAATAGTTCTCACCTATGGTATGAGCTAAATTATAACCATTCATCAAATGTGAAAACTAAAGATAGTACGACAGAAATTTCTTCCCGTGCCGTAGGACATGGCTTTCGCTTAATAACAAGTCCACTTCAAAAATTTTCTGGTTTTATCAGGCTTGGATTAGGTAGAGCTAAAGTAACTATAAATGCTATAAATAATTATCAGGATTTAACCTATTTAGGTCTTGGTGTAAGTTTGGCTCAAGGTAATGATAAACATCTCAACTTTGAAATTAAGCATACTCAATATGAAGATATAAACAATTTAAACCTTAATAACACTTCTGCGTTTGTAACCTTTTCCCAATATATAAATTAGCTTTTAAATATAAATAGAAAAGCTAACGCACAAAACTCGTTGGCTTTTCTATTTCATAAATCGCATCATTTATTTGTTCTACTTTCTCCGCTAATACTTTTTGTGCATCCTCTAAACCTTTATTGTAAAAGTACCCACCCATTTCTTTAGAGAAAAAATCCAATAAAAAATCAGCATCAAACTGACCTATATCCTGATTCAATTCTCGTTCAAAATATTGCTGTAGCTTATTAATCAATATATCTTTTTCAGGTTTTGAAAATTTAATTTCTGACATGAGCATTCACTTTTATAGAAGTACTTTTAAATATTTGGCGACATTATAATTTTATAGGCTAACGTCACTCAAAATGGAAGGAGGATCTTCATAAGCTCTAAGAGCAATAAACCTAATCACTATCCAGATAAATACCGCTCCTTACCATCCATACTATCGCGCCATTCTTTATATCCTGTTCATACCCTAAATTATTAATACTAAAATTTTAGGATACAGCTCTTCCTTGGGCATAAAAAACCCCGCATAAGCAGGGTCTTTTATTTTTACTTAATTGAAGCTGGCTTAGAAGTCTAAGTTATCAACCAACAAAGCATTTTTCTCGATAAACTCACGTCTAGGCTCAACGTCATCACCCATAAGTGTGGTGAACATCTGGTCTGCGGCTACCGCATCTTCAATGGTCACACGCAGCATACGGCGAGCACCTGGGTCCATGGTGGTTTCCCATAGTTGCTCAGGGTTCATCTCACCTAGCCCTTTGTAGCGCTGTATGCTGTATCCACGGCGGGCTTCGTTCATTAACCAAGCCAACACCCCCTCAAAGCTATTTTGTTCTGATTTACGCTCACCACGCTGAATGAAGGCACCCTCTTCCAATAGGCCTTCTAAATGAGCCCCTAATGCACAAATGCTTTGATAAACAGGCGAATCAAAGAACTCATGAGAAAGTATGTAATCAGTTGGGATACTGTGATTAATCACTTTCACGTCAGGCACGAACAAATGGCGTTCGGTGTCCTCAACCACTTCAATCGATAACTGGCTATCTTTGTTTTTGGTGTCATCAAAACGGGTTTGTAATTGATCACACCAAGCTTGAACCTTGGCTTCATCTTTCAAATCGTCAACATTTAGCTTAGGTGTGTAGATCATTTCTTTAAGGGCAGAAGTGGGGTAAACACGAGATAAACGGCTAATGCTAGCCATTACTTTGCGATACTCATTCACTAGCTGCTCAAGATTTTCACCACCAATACTTGGCGCTTCAGGATTCACAAACAAGGCAGCACCGTCTAATGCAGTAGTGGTTAGGTATAAGTCTAACGCTTCATCATCCTTAATATATTGCTCATGCTTGCCACGCTTAATTTTATAAAGAGGTGGCTGGGCAATAAAGATATGACCGCGCTCAATGATTTCATGCATTTGACGGAAGAAGAAAGTCAGCAGCAAAGTACGGATGTGCGATCCATCCACATCGGCATCGGTCATGATGATGATGCTGTGATAACGCAGCTTTTCTACATTAAATTCTTCACGGCCAATACCACAACCCAAGGCTTTAATTAAAGTGCCCACTTCAACCGAAGACAGCATTTTATCAAATCGGGCTTTTTCAACGTTTAAGATTTTACCTTTAAGGGGCAAGATAGCTTGTGTGCGGCGGTCTCGGCCCTGTTTGGCAGATCCACCGGCCGAGTCCCCTTCCACTAAGTAAATTTCAGATAACGCAGGGTCTTTCTCTTGGCAATCAGCCAATTTACCAGGCAAGCCTGCTACATCTAACGCACCTTTACGGCGAGTCATGTCGCGGGCTTTACGGGCAGCTTCTCGCGCTCGCGCTGCATCTAGCATCTTGCCAACAATCTCTTTGGCTTGTTGTGGCTGTTCCACTAGGAAGTCACTGAATAAGCGCGCCATCTCTTGCTCTACGGCAGTTTTCACTTCAGACGATACGAGCTTGTCTTTAGTTTGTGAGCTGAACTTAGGGTCAGGTACTTTCACAGAAACAATGGCCGTTAAGCCTTCACGAGCATCGTCACCCGTGGTGCTGATCTTGGCTTTTTTAGCCAGACCTTCACGTTCAATGTAGTTATTCAGTGTACGAGTTAGCGCACCACGGAAGCCCGCTAAGTGCGCCCCGCCATCTCGCTGAGGGATATTATTGGTAAAACAAAAGATGTTTTCGCTGAAACTGTCGTTCCACTGCATAGCCACTTCAACACCAATACCGTCTTCACGAGTGTCGCCATCTAGCTGAAAGTAAAAAATATCGTTAACAGGGGTTTTATTGGTATTCAAGTATTCAACAAACGACTTAAGACCCCCTTCAAATTCAAAGACATCTTCACGATCTGAACGCTCATCTTTTAATACTATGCGCACGCCCGAGTTCAAGAAGCTCAGTTCACGAATACGTTTGGCTAATTGGTCGTAGTTATAGTGAATATTGGTAAAGGTGTCAGGGGACGCATGGAAATGAATGGTGGTACCCGTGGTTTCGGTATCACCAACGGTAGCCATAGGTGCGTCAGGCACGCCCATAGAATAGCTTTGTTCCCAAATTTTACCGGCACGACGAATGGTCATTTTCAATTTGTCTGATAAGGCATTTACTACCGAAACACCTACACCGTGCAAACCGCCCGATACTTTGTAGCTGTTGTCATCAAACTTACCACCAGCGTGCAGTACCGTCATGATCACTTCGGCTGCTGAAACACCTTCTTCTTCGTGAACGTCGGTGGGAATACCACGGCCATTATCGCTCACACTTATGGATTCATCTGGGTGGATGATAATCTTAATTTCAGAACAGTGACCGGCAAGGGCTTCATCGATGGAATTATCCACCACTTCGAAAACCATGTGGTGTAAACCTGAGCCATCGTCCGTGTCGCCAATGTACATGCCCGGGCGCTTTCTTACAGCATCAAGTCCTTTAAGAACTTTAATACTGGAAGAGTCATACGTAGTTTCTTCAGTGCTCATGAATTACAAACTCCTGGCAGACATATTTGCTTGTCTTTTTATTCTGGGATTAGGTTTCCGTGTTCCACGTGGAACTTTTTAACATTGCTTAATGGTGACCAGCAATCCGCGATTTGAGCGGCCTCAACAGCGGTAACAAAGACCTGACATTCTAATTCTTCTAGCAGGCTACATAAAGCTTTTCTATGGTTAATATCCAACTCTGCTGCTAAATCGTCTACTAAGAAGATACAGGGCTTTTTAGTCGCTTGTTGGTAAAGTTTTGCCTGTGCCAATTTAAGGGCACATACCACCATTTTCTGCTGCCCACGAGACAATACCTCTACAGCAGGCATTCCATTCACTTTAAGACGTAGATCAGCTCGTTGTGGGCCCTGTTGTGTAAAACCCTGCTTAAGGTCACTAAACCAGCCCTCATTCAACAATTGGAGGTAATCTTTATCTTTCCCCCACCCTTGATAGAACGCCATACTTACCTCCACACTGGAGTTAAGGCGGGACATATAATCATCAAATATGGGCTTCAGTTCAGTTAAGTAGGTTTTACGCATTACCGTGATTTGATTGGCTAACTTGGCAAGACTTTCATGCCAAATTTGACGCTCTGTTTCACTGATGGCAACACTCGATTTAGAGCCTTGTTTTAACAAAGCATTACGAGTTTTATGGGCAATTTTAAATTGCCTCCATATGGAGATGAAATCGTGTTCCACGTGGAACACCCCCCAATCAAGATATTCTCGCCTAAATTGAGGGCTACCTTCTAATAACTTAAACATGGTGGGGTCAAGCAACTGAACAGGCAGTAATGACGCTAATTGGGCAGCATTATTAAGCCACTGTCCATTGAGCTTAATTCTACGTTCCCCTTTAAGAGATCGCTCTATTCCTAATTGTTGGCCCGGCAATTTACAAAATGCCGTTAAGCTATCTTGACCATGCTGAACAAGGAATTTTGATTTATGGGTACGAAAGGATTTGCAGTAGGCAAGAAAATGAATAGATTCCAGTAAACTGGTTTTGCCGCTGCCATTAGCACCATAAATAAGATTTATTTGAGGGCTAGGGGAAAAAGAAAGGGATGCTAAATTACGCATCCCTTGAAGCATTAAATAATCGATGGCCACGATTTAAGCCTAATACGCCCTATAGACGCATCGGCATAACAACATACAAGCTATCACCGTCTTCAACTTCTTCCATGATGGCACTGGAGTTAGCATCACCAAGAGTCATTTTCATGTCGTCGCCATCAAGAACAGATAGTACATCTTGTAAGTAACTGACATTAAAGCCAATTTCCAAAGCTTCACCTTGGAAATCTACACCTACACTCTCTTCTGCTTGCTCTTGCTCAGGGTTATTAGCCACCACTTGCAGCGTATTATCATCCAGCAACAAGCGTACACCGCGGTACTTTTCGTTAGATAAAATAGCAGTACGAGCAAACACCTGACGCAATGATTGGCGATCCGCCAACAAGGTGCGATTACCGTTACGAGGAATAACACGCTCATAATCTGGAAATTTACCGTCAACCAATTTAGAGGTGAAGGTAAAATCCCCTACTTGGGCACGTATGTGATTATTGCTTAACGACAAAGCCACGTTTTCTTCAGGGTCTGTCATCAACTTAGCCAATTCTAATACGGCCTTACGCGGCACAATCACTTGTGTCTTACTATCTATGTCTAGTTCAGTACTAATGCCACAAGTGGCTAAGCGATGACCATCAGTGGCCACTGCACGTAACGAATCACTTTTAACTTCTAATAATAAACCGTTTAGGTAATAGCGTACATCTTGTTGAGCCATGGCAAATGCAGTTCGATCAATAACACGACGCAACTGAGCCTGTGGCAAGTTAATGCTCACGTTTGCCTCAATGTCATCTACGTTAGGGAATTCATTAGCAGGCAGGCTAGATAAAACAAATTTACTGCGACCCGCTTGCAACAACACGCGATGGTCATCAATGGATATAGCCAACGTAGACTGATCAGGTAAAGATTTACAGATATCCATTAACTTTTTAGCAGGCACTGTAATTTCACCGTCAACACCCGGCTCTAATAAATCAGTACGACCGACCATTTCAACTTCAAGGTCGGTACCGGTTAACGATAGCTTATTGCCTTTTACTTCCAGTAGAACGTTAGAAAGCACTGGCAAGGTTTGACGGCGTTCTACAACGCCTGCAACCAACTGTAGTGGCTTTAACAGGGCTTCTCTGGTGATGGTGAATTTCATACCTTTTCCACTCTTAACAGGTCGTTAACCGCATTAGTTTTTATATTATTTGCACAAACCAGATAACTTAACTGGTGAGTGATCTTAGTAGGTTCTTATAGTCTTCGCGAATGTCTGCATTGGTTTCGCGTAACTCTTTCACTTTTCTGCAACCGTGCAAAATAGTGGTGTGATCTCGGCCACCAAAGGCACTGCCTATTTCAGGCAAACTATGGTTGGTTAATTCTTTACTAAGCGCCATAGCCACCTGACGGGGCCTTGCAATAGATCGAGTACGGCGCTTAGATGTCATATCAGACATTTTTATTTTGTAATATTCGGCAACAAAGCGTTGAATATTATCAATACTGACCTGCTTGTCTTGCAATGCCAATAGGTCTTTTAGGCTTTCTTTTATAAAAGGTAGGGTAATCTTAGAACCGGTAAACGCCGCATTGGCAATCACACGTTTCAAAGCCCCTTCTAACTCACGAACGTTAGATCGAATCTTTTGTGCCACAAAGAAAGCGGCTTCATGAGGTAAGTCTATTCCCTCTTCTTCGGCCTTCTTCATTAATATCGCCACGCGGGTTTCAAGCTCGGGTGGCTCCACGGCAACCGTTAATCCCCAACCAAAGCGGCTTTTTAAACGATCTTCAAGGCCTTTGATTTCACGAGGATAACGGTCGCAAGTTAAAATCATTTGCTGGCCGCCTTCTAGTAAGGCATTAAAGGTGTGGAAAAATTCTTCTTGAGAACGTTCTTTACCGGCAAAAAATTGTATGTCATCTATTAATAGAGCATCAACCGAGCGGTAATAACGTTTAAATTCGTTAATGGCATTTAACTGTAGGGCTTTTACCATGTCTGCTACAAAACGCTCTGAATGCAAATAAACCACTTTTGCATTGGGGTTTTGTTTTTGAATTTGATTACCCACCGCCAACATAAGGTGAGTTTTACCCAAGCCAACGCCACCGTATATAAAGAGTGGGTTATAAGATCCACCTGGGTTTTGAGCTATTTGCTGAGCTGCTGCATGGGCTAACTGGTTAGACTTACCTTCTACAAAGGTATCAAAGGTAAAGCGCTTATTAAGCCCACTTTGATGCTGAATACTGCCTTCAACCTGAACCTTACGAGGCTCATTTTTAGCCATCTGTCGTTGTGGTGTTATTACGGCATGGTTGTTTCTGGCAGGTTCTTTTGGTGCTGGCTCAATCGCAGCTAGTTCTTCCTGAATAATAGGCGCATTAACTCTTGGCCTTGGTGACGCAGCTCTGGGCTTCTCAGCCTTAATTGGGGCTTTATTGGTATGTGATTGACTAATAAAGGCAGGAGTATTGGATTTGCCGCCTATTTCTAACTCACAAGAAAGCAGCTGACCGCCATTTAATTCAGACAATAAGGATTCAATTCGATTCAAGAACTTATCTTTTACCCAATCTTTAACAAAACGATTAGGTGCAGACACTACTAAACCCTGCTCAGACTCATTCGCCCGCAGTGGTCGTATCCATGTATTAAACTGTTGCGCAGGTAATTCATCTTGTAGACACCTTACACATTCATCCCACAATGCCAGCACGGCACGCAACTCCATCATAATCGGTTGGCTATTGTACCTATCTTACAAATGTTATCCACAGATAAATGGAGCTAAAACCTGTGAATTACCTATGTGTATAACTGGGATGGAAATGTGAATAAGCTCACCCTTAATAACCCTTGTGTATAACCAACCCACTTGTACCCATGTTATTAGACCCTTTTACCAAGCTTACTGACGTTAAATACAAAGGTTATAAATGCGCTAAAGCCTTATATATAAAGGCTTTTAAAGGGTTATCAACAGAAATAGCCTTCCTATATAATAATAACTAACATAAGAAATAACATTAATATCAATATATATATTTAATATAATAATCTTAAAAGCCGTTATCAGAAAAAAGTGAATTGACTGAAAGATTCATTGAAAGTATTGGATGTTTTCAATACAATCCGCTCCCTAAATTTTATTGTTCACAAATTTCGAGTAACGGGTCATGAAACGTACTTTTCAACCAAGCAATCTAAAACGTAAGCGCAGCCACGGTTTTCGTGCTCGTATGGCAACCAAAAGCGGTCGTCAAATTCTAGCTCGTCGTCGTGCCAAAGGCCGCTCTAAGCTTTCTGCATAATCAATGTCCGATTTGATATTCCCTCGCCAGGTTAGGCTACTGACCCCAGGGGATTATCGACGGGTATTCGATCGAGCAGACGCCAAAGCCCAAACCAAGCAAATTTTAATATTGGCTCGACCCAATGAACTAGGATTTGCTCGAATGGGTTTAGTTGTGGCGAAGAAGCACGCTAAACGAGCGGTTGATCGCAATGAGATTAAACGTATCGTTCGCGAGAGTTTTCGTCATCACCAGTCCGAATTAGAAAATCTTGATTGTGTCATACTGTCGCGAGGCGGTGCAAAGGACTTAGATAAAACTGAGCTTAGACGCATGGTAGATCAACTTTGGACACGGTTAAGGCAAAAACCAAATGGCAACCGTTCCAGATCAAAACAACGCAAAGCCTGATTTTACCTTCGCAGGCCATTTAATCGCGTTACCGGTTCGATTTTATCGCTATGGTCTCAGCCCTTTGATACCTAGTCGTTGCCGACACTTCCCTACTTGTTCAGAATACACCCTCGATGCCTTGCAGATTCACGGTCCTATACAGGGCTTATGGCTAAGTATAAAACGCATTGGTCGTTGTCATCCTTGGGGTACCCATGGATACGACCCGGTTCCTGACAAAACATTACCTAAAAAGAGCTAATTCAAGATGGATGCAAGAAGAGCGATCATTCTGTTAGGCATAGCAATAGTGTCTTATATGCTGGTGCTGAAATGGAGTGACGATTACAACAATATCCCTGTTGCTTCATCAGTAGAGCCTGTTCAGCAATTCTCCCCATCAAGCGTGCCTAGCATTGCAGCGCGGACTTCTGGCAACGAAGATGCTCCTGTCATGTCTGAAGACGTACCACAAGTATCCGCTGAATCAACACCCAGCACTCAGTGGATTGAAGTACAGACAGATGTTTTGAACTTACGCATCGATCCACAAGGGGGCGACATTGTTTATGCGTCCTTTAAAAAATATCCACAGTCTATTGAAGCGAAAGACGTTCCATTTGTATTACTTGAACAAAGCAGCATGCGCACTTACGTGGCGCAGTCTGGCCTTGTGGGCAAAAACGGCATCGATAAAAAAGGCCGTGCTTTATTCAGTTCTGAGCAAAGCAAATATGAAATGTCTGACGGTCAAGATGAGTTAGTGGTTAAGCTGTCAATCCAACAAGACGGCGTATTAATAAACAAGGTCTATAAGTTTAAGCGTAATGATTACCTTGTTCAGTTAGGTTATGAGGTGGATAACCGCAGTCAGCAGTCTTGGCAGGCTAACTTTTATGCGCAATTTAAGCGGGATCAAAGCAGCGACCCTTCTCAAATGGAATCTATGGGTATGAATTCATACCTTGGTGCGGCGGTAACTCGCCCTGCTGAGCGTTATTTCAAAATTGATTTTGACGACATGGATGAAGGCGCATTTAAAGAAAAGGTTACTGGTGGTTGGGTTGCGTTCTTACAGCACTATTTCTTAAGCGCATGGGTTCCAAGTACGGATGCTGCTCATACTTACAATGTTCGTAAAGCCGGTGGTCATTACATTTCTGGTTATTATGATGATGCGTTAGTGGTAGAAGCTGGCACTCAAGGGTCTACCTTTACTGGCTTGTACTTAGGCCCTAAAGATCAGGAAAAATTATCTGAAATAGCTGAAAACCTAGACCTTACTATCGACTACGGCATGTTGTGGTGGGTGGCACAGCCTTTATTCTGGCTTCTTACTACCATTTACTCGTTTGTGGGTAACTGGGGTTGGTCGATCATTTTCCTTACCGTCATTGTTAAAGCCTTCTTTTTACCCTTGTCTGCTAAGAGCTACCGTTCTATGGCGAACATGCGTCGTGTTGCCCCTAAGCTAACTGCACTACGTGAGCAATTTGGTGAAGATCGCCAGAAATTAAGCCAAGAAATGATGGGCTTGTATAAGAAAGAAAAAATTAACCCATTGGGCGGCTGCTTGCCTATCCTAGTTCAAATGCCTGTGTTTATTGCCTTGTATTGGGTATTGATGGAATCTGTTGAATTGCGTCAGGCGCCATTCATGTTGTGGATTGAAGATTTATCGATCAAAGATCCATTCTTTATTCTGCCGTTAATAATGGGTGCATCCATGTTTATTCAGATGCAATTAAACCCAGCACCCGCTGATCCTATGCAAGCGAAAGTGATGAAGTTAATGCCTATTATTTTCACGGTATTCTTCTTATTCTTCCCTGCTGGTTTAGTACTTTACTGGGTTGTGAACAACATACTGTCTATCACTCAGCAGTACATCATTACTAAGCAAATTGAAAATGAAGACAAAGATAAAGCTTAAATAGCTTTCTACTTTGTTTTCTTAAAAGGCTGCTTTCGCAGCCTTTTTTATGCTTACAGGATGTACGGTATGACGCGGTGCCATTAGTCACATGGATGTTATGTATTAGAGTAATGCAGGATGCAATTACCGAGGATGGCAAAGAGCGGCGTTGTTGTAGGGTGTATACGCATCATGCATTTACATACAGAATTTTTGTTTCAATCTTCTCTTACTGTAAAATCAAAACTTAATGACTAACAGGTAAATATGCCCCATGGATTTAGGTCAATTACACACAGACACCATAGCGGCAATTGCCACGGCGCCCGGTCGTGGTGGTGTAGGCATCGTGAGAGTGTCTGGGCCTAAGGCCAAAGACATTGCTTTGGCCATGTTAGGTTTTGAGCCTAAAGTGCGTTATGCCCATTACTGCCCTTTTAAAGATGAAAACCAACAGTCACTTGATGAAGGTTTAGCTTTGTTTTTTGCCGCCCCTAATTCCTTTACGGGCGAAGATGTATTTGAGCTACAGGGCCATGGTGGGCCTGTGGTATTAGATTTTATTTTAAAGCGAGTCATGGCGTTGGGTGCTAGAGCAGCAAGGCCTGGGGAATTCAGCGAGCGTGCTTTTTTAAACGACAAAATGGATCTTACCCAAGCCGAAGCCATTGCCGATCTAATAGACAGCGCATCAGAGCAAGCAGCTCGCTGTGCAGTACGTTCATTGCAAGGTGCCTTTAGTAAACGCGTACACGAGCTTGTAGACAGCTTAATTGCCTTACGCATCTACGTGGAAGCCTCCATTGATTTCCCTGAAGAAGAAATTGATTTCTTAAGCGATGGCAAAGTAGAAAAAGATTTACATGCGGTAATGAGCAACCTTGCGCAAGTGATGCAAGAAGCCAATCAAGGCACGCTGTTACGCGAAGGCATGAATGTGGTTATAGCTGGGCGACCTAATGCGGGTAAATCCAGTTTATTAAATGCCTTGGCGGGACGTGAAACCGCCATTGTTACCCATATTGCAGGCACCACCCGAGACGTATTGCGCGAACATATTCATATTGATGGCATGCCACTTCATATTATTGATACCGCAGGCCTAAGAGATGCGCCAGGTGAAGTAGAACGTATTGGTATTGAGCGCGCATGGGATGAAATAAAACAAGCAGATAGAGTGCTGTTGGTGGTGGACAGTACTGAAACTCAGTCTCTTGATCCTCACGATATATGGGCCGAATTTGTTGATAAGCTGCCGCATCCAGAACGTATTACGGTAGTTCGAAACAAGGTGGATTTAACTCATGAAGCCGCAGGTTTTAGTGAGCCTGACAGCCAAAAAAATCAACCTAGCCCTGTGGTGCGCCTTTCTACCTTAGATGGTGAAAAAGAAGGGGCTGGCATTCAAGAATTACGCGAACATTTAAAAACCATTATGGGATATAACTCAACCAGTGAAGGCGGCTTTATCGCAAGGCGTCGTCATATAGAAGCACTTACTCAAGCATCTAATTTTTTAGATAATGGATTAGATCAATTACTAGGCGCGTCTGCTGGTGAATTGTTGGCTGAAGATTTACGAATGGCGCAAAATTCACTAAATGAAATAACCGGTGAATTCAGCAGTGATGATTTACTGGGGAAAATATTTGGCAGTTTCTGTATCGGTAAATAAAATTTTTAATTTAATAAACTAAAAAAGGCGCTCATCAATTATGGTGAGCGCCTTTTTTAGTGCTGCTTAATTATCACTACTGGTAAAATTCAGGAGCGTGTTTAAGAGATTGGTTTTGTTCTTTGTCGTGTTGTATCCATAAC
>CAJXRF010000096.1 GCA_913058575.1 uncultured Bermanella sp. | reverse complement strand
AATTTTGATGCGCCTTGATGACATGGGCTTAGCCCCCAAGTAACGCCTTAATACACCCCTTAAAATAAAAAATGTTAGACAGCCAAATAGTTTTACTGCGCTACCCACGTTAATAATGAGCCGCAGCTGCCTTAAATATTTGAGACAGCGAGTTGCTAGGCGATTAGTAACGCTGTTTTAAAGGGTAAAACAATTCTAACCCCACACTTAATACTTAACTCCCCATCTTAAGATTTAAGCACGAGATTAGTGACACGAAATTCTTTAATACGACGGTTAATAATAGCGGGCCAAATATAAGGAGGGAATATCTAGGGTTAAAACGATTAAACTCTAGATATTGAAATTTATTGCCAGCGCTAGTGGTAACCTAGGAATAACTCGGCTTAGCATTTAATGGATAAAAACCCTGTTTTTAAAAACGCAAAAATGCCTTAAGAGCCAGCCCTTTCATGTGTAGCCACAGGGCCAAAGATAAAAATAAGCCCGCGATAACATACAAGCTAATGGGTACACTACTGCCTTGGGCAATCGCTCCAGCCGCCAGCCCTGCCATGGCAGAAACGGCTTGTGAAATGATGGTATAAATACTCATTACCCGCCCACGAATGACAGGCGGTGTATGAAGTTGTAAGCCTGCCATAATTAAACTCACCACGATGCCCGCCAGAGTCGTTGACACCACCAGCACCACACAACTAAGCCACACGCTGGTGATGTAACCAATTAATCCCAGCCCCAAGCCACACAACATCAACATGACGGTAATGCCCGGCCCAATGGCAATACGACTCTTAAACCTCATGGCGGCAATGCCCCCCAGAATGAGTGAAGCAGCAATTAAGCCCAGATACTGGCCTTTTTCTAGGTTATTTAATCCCAATTGCTTCTCTGCCACTTGAGGCAAAATGACCTGCATGGGGCCCATTAAAAGGTAGCCAATCATGGCCGCAAATAGTAATTGAGCAATCACAGGGGTTTGTTTGATTTCAGCAAAGCATTGCCGCCACTCGTGTAACAAGTGGTTATGGCTAGTGCGAGTATGCTGATTAGGAGCATTGATTAATAAGATGCTGGAAACCACAAATAAAATAAAACTGGTGAGCGCCACAAAAGTCCAGCCAAATGCTTCAACCGTCACGGTTAAAATTATGGGCGCTAAGCCAAAACCGATCATGACCAATAAATTATAATGAATGGTGGCTTGGGGGAGCTTATGATCTTCAACATATTGACCCAATGATGCCAAGCGTGCGGGGGCCACAAACCCCCAAGCAATGCCGACACTTAAGCTAGAAACTAAAAATAAAAATATGGCTGACTCTGCTTTAAAGCTCATGGCCCAATACATTCCCACAGCGCCTAATATAAAAAAAGTCTGTGCCAGCAATAAAACTTTTTTAGCAGAGTAACGATCAATATAAGCACCTGCCAGCCACCCAAAAATTATAGGGGTACCAAAACAAAAGCCATAAGCTAAGCCTGCCAATAATGAAGAGTCAAATGCGGCTAAGCTATACATGATGGCACTGTAGTTAAGCATATGCCCAGCCACAAAAGCGAAAAAGCACGATAAATAAAATACAAATAACTTCATGAAAGGCTCTAAATTATAAAATAGTCATTATTTTTAGAGGGGTATTTAACTCCAAATAACCAACCTGTGCACTGTTAATTTATAAAACACTTCCCTTTGCCATCATGAAACTGCATTCAGAATGACCCCTGACAGAATCGCCATGCTTAATACCACCACTAAAAAGGCGATGATCATTTGATTCTTAAAAAGCGATTTCAAAAGAATAACTTCTGTTAGGCTCGCACCGGCACTGCCAATAATCAGTGCCATAATTGCTCCTAAGTCCATGCCTTTATCAAGTAACGCGGCACTCAGAGGAATGACAGCTTCAGCTCGAATATATAAGGGAATCCCAATTACAGCAGCCACAGGAATAGCAAAGGCATTATCTTGGCTGGCATATTGACTAATAAATTCGCTAGGCATAAAACCGTAAATCATGGAGCCTAAAGAAATGCCAATTAGCAAAAATGGCAAAGCACCACGAAAGTCTGCCCAAGTGCTCTGCCAAATTTTTTGCCATTTATTGATAGGCGGCAATACGATTTTATTTTCTCCACAAGAATTAGCTGAAGGCACAACATAAGCCTGTGCCTTCACAAAGCGTTCAAACCCCAACCTTTCCAATATAAAGCCCGCCGCCACAGACACCACTAAAGCCAAAGAAAAATAGTAAACAGCAACACCGACTCCAAACGTCACCACAAATAGCCCAATGATGATGGGGTTTAATAACGGGCTAGAAAATAAAAAGACCATCATGGTGCCAAACCCCGCATTGGCCCTTAATAAACCTTTTAAAAAAGGAATGGTTGAACACGAACAAAACGGCGTAATGGCCCCTAAAAAGGCCGCCCACACATAACCTTTGCCATTTTTAGAGGCCAGTATATTTTGAATTTTTTGTGGGGGAATGTATTCCTGTAATACCCCCACCAGATAACTCACCCCTAAAAACAACAATGTGAGCTCAATTGCCAAGAAGGCGAACATATTGGCCGCTTCTTGAAGTGCGCTTAAAAATTGTGAACTCATTTTTAAAACCTACCTTTATTCTATATTTCTAGATTTATCGAAATATAGAATATGAGATGGCTTTGGTCAATGTATTTCTGGTAATATCGAAATACAAACTACGCTATGACTGAATTAAACATATGAATACAGAGCTGGTGGCAAAAGCCTTTAAAGAACTAGGACACCCTTCACGCCTAAGCATTTTTCGCGCCCTAGTAAAGGCAGGGCCCAATGGCTTACCGGTAGGCGAACTTAAACAAACTCTAGATATTCCAAACTCTACCCTCTCTCACCATGTGTCCGCCCTAGTGACGGCCGGCCTGATTCACCAACATAGACAGGGCACCACACTCTATTGCATTCCCATATACGAAACCCTAGAGGGTTTAATTGAGTTTCTAATGAAGGATTGTTGTATGGCGCCAAGCAAAGAAGAGGTTTAGGCTTTTTAAAAATTAGGGTTTTCACACAACCAAGTGTGCTTTTATAACCTCGTTTTTTCGGCGCCCTTTATGGCTGGGTGCATCAAACTATTGCTGCTTTATTGAATCGTCATGAACTTTAAATTGCTTCACCAAACCCGCTAGTTGGCTTGATAACTTCAACAAGTTTTCACTGGCGGTGGTGGTTTGCTCTACTGCTTCTGTGGTGGTCACACAGCTGTCGCTGATGCTCACGACATTACGATTGATTTCATCTGCCACAGCAGACTGCTCTTCAGCGGACGTGGCGATCTGTAAATTTAAATCATTAATTTCTTCTACTTTATTATCGATTACCTGCAACGATTCACCAGCCTTAGTGGCTTGCTCGGCGGCTAATCTCGCGTCTTCATTGCCCTTTGCCATTAACGACACAGCTTGCTGACTGCCGCTTTGTAAATTTTGAATCATGGTATTAATTTCTTCAGTGGATTCTTGGGTGCGTTGGGCAAGAGTACGAACTTCATCGGCCACCACGGCAAAGCCACGGCCCGACTCACCCGCACGGGCGGCTTCGATTGCTGCATTTAACGCCAGCAAGTTTGTTTGTTCTGAAATACCTCGAATAACATCCAATACAGAACCTATAGCATTGGTGTCTTTTTCCACTCGCGAAATCACCTCATTGGCTTTATTAATCATATCTGAAAGACCCAAAGTACTGCTTACTGAGGTATTCACCACACCTCTACCATCCTTTACCGCTTCTCTAGCCCCTGAAGTCGAGTCCGTTGCCTGTTGAGTATGACTCGCTACTTCTTGTACCGTGGCGGCCATTTCGTTAATGGCCGTTGCCACCTGATCGGTGGCCGCTTGTTGAGAAATGACTCCATTTTTAGCTTGCGTCATAAGGCTGGCTAAACTTGAAATAGCTTTATCTAAATTGTGGCAAGCCACATTTACCTGTAAAACAATTTCAGAAAATTGCTCCATCATGGCGTTAAAGGCGATTCCGGTTAAGCCAATTTCATCATGGGTGCGCACTTCAAAACGAGCGGTTAAATCCGAGTGCTCATGAATTTTTTCTACGGTACTGCGCAAACGTTCAATGGGGTTGCACACCTCACGGCGCATAATGAAACTGTACAGGCCACTTAATAATACAAATACCACCAGCACCAATATCACCACTTGCAGTAATGTGGCATTGCCTGCCACCACCACATTAGCAGCCTGCTTCACCTTGCCGGCCGATTCTGTCACGACTAATCCCGCTTGGGTGGCTTTTTGATTAATATCTTCAAACTCATTGGCACTTTTTTGCTGAAGGCTTATGACCAGTTGATCAATTTGTGCGGCCAATACTCTCCCTTTTGCCACCAAAGAGTTACCCTGAACTCTATTTTCGTCCACGTAAATATCCACCGCTTCTAGCATAATGTCGTAAAGTTCTTGATTTTTACTTCGTAGTATTTTCGCTTGGGCTTCATCATGCTCAGCCAGTTTATCCAGCAAGGCATTGAGCCTCTCTAAAGATTCATTGGCCTCGTCTTCCGCTTCATTTAACCAGCTTAAAGATAAGTCTAATAACCAAGCTCTTAGTTCACGCACCTCTTCACTTATCTTATTGGCTAGGGCCAGTTTTTGCAGTTCCTTTTGCTGGGCGGCTAATAAGGCTTCCTGTTTGTGAATGGCCTCCACCTGGTGTTCAACATGCTCGCGCTGTTCTAGACTAATGACAGAAGTGCTGTTAATCGCCACCAATATGAAAATAAAAGCCACCGCCACCAAGGAGGAAAATAATAAACTGCCCGCTACCAATTTGGTGGAAATTTTCATGTGCTTTAACATAAATCACCTCAGCCACTCCCCATAATTTAGTCACTAATATTGGGTAGGCACCTTTTATTTACAGCCTAAATAATAGGCATTATTTAATCAGTATAGATTAGGGTTTGAAATATATCCTTACGGCATATAAACCACAGAACCCTCTGTGTTTTTATATTTCTGTTTGACTAGAACCCTTAACTCGCATAGGTCTAAATTGAATAAGCAGCATCTATGAATCTCACGTAAAAGTACCCTGTGCGGGTAAAATATTGTTTATTGTGAAAGTCGTTTAAGGCTTAAGGAACCTTTAGTCTCAGCCCCCATTTTCAAGCTAAATTTTTGTTGCTCGCCTATGGAAATTTGGGTTTCAATACTGTGTAGTTTGGGCATCCATATTTTTAAATTTTGGAAGCTTTCAGGGAAATCTGTCATTTCAATTTGAAATTGACGCAGGTCTTTTTTGAATTCGACTATTTTATAAAAACGACTGCTAATGGAACCCACCCATGCACTCATATAAAGGTGTAAGCGGCAGCGCATTTCAACAAAAATATCCTCCTCCCAAAATATGTCTTTTTCAAAGGCCGATCCTGGGGGCATGTAGTTTAATTGCCACTTAATGTCACGGCGCTTATCCTTAACATAAATAGTATGCCCCACTTCATCTGAGTTACGTAAACTCATGGTACTGCCTTTGTTGCCGACAATAAGCTTTTCAGTAAAGTCCCCATCAAGGTGATCCATGATGGGCTTTCCTTGTAAGCTGTTATCTTCTGTCCAATATAAGATCATTACCTCTGGCACATCTTGCAGCTGATTAAACTCTACATTTACTTGTAAGCCCGATTTATGATTAAACTCCAATGGCTCAAGCTGACTGTGCATCGGTTTATTTTCACTTTTTAATTGAGTTTTATTAAACCCAAAATCGTGCTCTTCGGGGGTGGGTAAACTCAACATCCATTTATGGATTAACTCAACCGCGTCATAATCCACTGTTTCACGCCCCAACATGGGCATGCGGTACTCTTCATCAAGACTGTTAATGCGCACAAACATGGCGCTATTAAATAAAGCCATTTCCTCGTGCTTGGCGCCCATGACAATATAAGGCACCAGAGTGAAGTTTTGAGTCACTTGGTTAACGGCTGTCTTATATACGTGAGTATCATTCACCTTATTAAATGCTAACTCATGGCGCAGCTTAAGGTGTCCGGCTTCCTGTTCGGCAGCGTGCCCTATGGGGTTATGGCAGTTACCACAGTTAGCATGAAAATATCCTAATACTTTTTGCTGCAAAGGGTTACCCGGTAAAACCGGTTGCGCTAACGACTGAGTTAAGCGCCTTTCATCTAATAAGGTTTTCAATGTCCATTCGTTATGTCCACGACTTGGGCCATGACCAAAACTATTATTGCCCTGTGCATCACTTAATTGAATGGCATCAAAGCCCAGAATAATGTCGCGGTTGCCTTTATGGCAGGTAACGCAATCTTCTTGGCTGGGAATAGTATGATTGGTGCCCAGTACATGACTGGCCCCTTTTAGTAAAAGTTGCGCATCTTGCTGATCCTTTTGCCACGCGTAGCTCACTAAAGACCAAGCATCAATCCCTTCCCCCTCTTTCATTTTAATTAAATGACGAGTCTCCACCTTAATTTCTCGCTCCATTCCTGAAGCCAGAATGATTTTTTTGCGAAACTCTTTAAAAAACTGTGTGCCTTTTGGAAAAGCCCACCTATCAGGGTCATCGGTATTTATGCGGGTATTAACAGGTAAATACACCCAGCGGCTTTTATGGGCGCCATCACTCCATAATTGAAAATTTGGGGTGAATTTATGCAATTGATTAGAAATATCAAAAGAGTCCATGTCTTTATACAAACAGGTTTGAGATAAAAACTGAGGGGCTTGATATTGATCCGATAATACCGCACAGGCTACTGGATTACCTTGTTGTACTGGCATGAGTAAGCAGGAAGTGAGTGCCCCGAATAAAATCGCCAAAATAGACATTCTAAAAAGGGAAAGTGTAAACATGACAGGTTCGCCATTTATTAAAGTAAATACCCGTAAGCCAGATACAGCTGATCCCAAGCAAGCATAGTTGTCAGTGACAATCGCTTAACATCCAGTTTAGCTTGAAAGTGGCCGCTGTTTATTAGCAAGTAGCTTTTCTTGGCAAGCACTTAAAAATATAAGTGCTTGCCAAGAAAATTTAAAAACTCACTTGAGTCCACAGCCACATTTTATTCACATCTACACCACTATCACCGGCACTGAATGCGGCATACTTAAATCCCACTGTCATACCGTTTTCCATTTTTTTAACCGCCAGTAAATCCAGCTCGCTACCCAGGTCGTCAACCCCTGTGACACTATCATCATCGGCACTAAAAGAATGGTAAACTCCCAGCAGTTTCATGCCCGCCATCTTAGTGCCTAGTTTGACATAGGTATCTTGTAAGCCAGAACTGGGCGTGGCTAAAAACACATCCGCCCAACCATTAAAAGCATGCTTAGTGGCCAGATCAGTGCTAAATCCATAAGTGCCATCATCACTGCCGAGAATCTCTACCCCAAGGGCACCATTCACACCCGCCATGCTGGCGCCCCCTTCCACTAGCATATAGGTAGCGTCATTATCTGAGGCAGTGGTTTCACTACTTTGCGTGGCAAACTCAGCAGTATAATTAAACATACCGGCCTTACCCTTAAAGCGCGCACCAAAGGTATCCGACTGAGCATCGGCATCCTTATTATCCAATACATAGGCATAACCGGTGAGCTTGCCCATCATGCCCATTTTATAACTGGCATTGATCAAGACATCACTTTTATCGATTTTATGATAGTCACCAAAGATGCCATTTACTTGATCGATATAGGCGGCAGATAACTGCGCATCTCCTGCTTTAAAGGTGGCTTGTAAGGCATCAAATGTTTGATCATCTTGTCGCCAGCCCACATGCCCTACAAAGCGCATATTGTCATAAACAATGCGTTGTTTACCCAGTTTCACCTCTAAGGTAGCGGACATATATTTTAAATAGGATTCGTTAACTTCTGTCATTTCCGGATCGGCAATGGTGTCATAACCTGTTTTGCCATTGCTGATCACACCCTTATCAAAATAATCATTGATGCCTAACAAAGCTTGAACATCTTCAAATTCAATATGCGCACTGATGCCGTTCATGCCTTTGGTTTGATAGGCCAAACGAGTTCTTAATGTGAGCGCTTGGGCGCTGTCTTTCACCCCGTCATCGGCATCGGCATTTTCAAAGCGCAACCGAAAACTGCCCGAGGCTTCTCCTGCCATAAAATCACTGACAATATTTTTTGCCAAAACCAATCCAGGCATGAAACTCGCGGTAATTAAGCTGATAAGTAAGACGCTAATTTTTTTCATATATATAACCCAAATTTAGGAAAAATAGTGAAGGTAGGGGCATTGCAATCTTTAATTGCCAACAACTATCACCCCTAAAGACCAATACGTTTCCTATTTATAAATGGTTAAACTAATGGCACCACCCAGTTCGCCCAGTACACCCCCTTCTTTTTTACCACCTGTAATATCCAAGCTGCCTTTGGGTGTGCCGTGGCAACTTAAGCAAGACTCTGAATAATATTCAGGCAATATATAACGAAATGCTGCTTTACCTTTCACCGCCGCGTCTTCGTAAAAAGGCTTACCTTTTTCATAGTCTGCCTTGGCAAACTTGCCGGATATAACTGACTTTTCCCACTTATCAGGACGATTGGCACGGTTACGAACGTATTTTTTAGGCGCCGTGAGTTTGATGGTGACTTTTCCGGCGGTATTTTTACCAAAGGCCGTTCCCACTTGACGGGCAAAAATAGCTGGAAGAAAACCTTTAAACCCCACATCCGCATCATTTATTAAATCTTGAGCGTCATTCATTACCGAACGCACAGCATCTAACATGGCTTTCTTGCCCCCCATGGGGTCATTGCTCATATCCAAGTCCTTTCCTGTGGCCGCTTTAAAATTCTTAAGGGCATCCTCTAAAACATAATCGGCGGTTAATTTTTTTCCGCTACGTTTCTCGTTAATAAGGGCTTGGTTTTTGGAAATTACCTTTCTAGCGGCACGGTACAGGGTTGTCAACTCGCTGCCAGAATCAGCCATTTCACTGGCAATACTGACACTGCTGGTGAAAGGCAGGGTTAACATAAAAACCGGCAAAAACACTCGGCACACCCTTTTTAATAGCTTAGTGACCATGTTCTAAACTCCTTTGACTGCTTTCATATTTCAGCCATATTATTAATGGGAAAAAAGGTTTTTTAAGTATAGTGTAAGAATGCACACCCGCCAGTTTCTAGGTGATGAGGGATGTTCTTAGCCTTACTGCTAAGCGTCAACACGACTGAATCGCGCCAAGGGTGACTTTAACTTATTCCTCAATCATTGGACTCTATAAAACCTTTTCCGCATTGATGTGCCCTATTTTCTGGTAAATTTTTTCCTACATTCTCTAAGCACCTCTAATATAACTGGATATGGTTTCATCACTGTCATTCACCAATAACACGATCGTTTCCTTTTCATCACAACCTTGTCACCATTAAAGCATCCAACAGCCCAACGCTTAAAACGCCCAAATAATGCCCAGTAAATACTCTCGCCCTCTATTGGCCACACCATCGGTTAGCGCAGCACCCAGTGAAGGGGAGCTGTATTCTTTATCCGTTGGGTTTTTAATTTGTAAAAAGCTTTGTAAATTCTTTTCATGTTGAATACTGAATTTCGCAAACCACAACCAGTTACTGGCTAACTTTATTCTTTGCGATTGCGCATCGGTGGCAGCCAATTCTCGTTCATCGTGCCATGTGGCCGTTAATTTCATTTAACTGCCTCATCCAGACACAGCCCATTAATTATAGTAAAGCTGTGCTCTATCCCTCATGCCGCATAGACCCAAGTGGCATTAAGAATTCATGACTAATACTTAAGGCACCTCTTTATATTCAAACATTCTGGCCACTACATTTGAGAAATTAGGTAATTGAGCCGTTAAAGGTTAAAGCCGACACTGAAGGACAAAATAACAATTCTTAAAAAGGGTGACACATGACAACCGCAACGCTCACGGCTGGCCACACGCATCAAGTGGAGAATCAACCCCCTGTTCTTGAAAACTACAATGCCTATACCTCCGACATTGCCTTGCAAGAAGCCGTTAGACGTGAAGGAGCCGGTTGGAGTGAAGACACGCTCAAAGAATGTGGCCAAGTATTAGGGAGCCCAGATACCATAAAATTAGGGTTTGAAGCCAATGAAAATCCGCCCCGTTTTAAGTCTCACGATCATTTAGGACACCGCATCGACGAAGTTGAATTTCACCCTGCTTATCACGCTTTACATACCCTAAGCCGCCAATACGGATTGCATGCCCAACCTTGGAATGACCCCAAGCCCGGCGCCCATGTTTTAAGGGCCGCCAAAGGTTACATGATGAACCAAGTAGAAGCCTCCCATTGCTGCCCTGTCACCATGACCTATGCTTCAGTCCCCTTACTTCGTGACTATCCTGAACTTGCCAATAAGTGGTTGCCACTCATTACCAATGCACATTACGACCCACGTAATTTACCGGTTGAGCAAAAACGCGGGGCCACCTTGGGCATGGCGGTCACAGAAAAACAAGGAGGCAGTGATGTTTATCAAAATTCAACTCAGGCTCGCGCAATTGGACAAAGTGGCAGCGGGCAAGCATATGAATTAATTGGCCACAAATTTTTTGTATCAGGCTGCATGAGCGACGCGTTTACGATGCTTGCTAAAACCGATAAAGGCCTATCGTGTTTTTTAGTGCCAAGATGGAAAGAAGACGGCACTAAAAATCTGTTTGAAATTCAGCGCTTAAAAAATAAAATGGGCAACATTGCCAATGCCACCGCCGAAGTGGAATTACGCGGTGCCATGGGTTGGCTGATTGGTGAAGAAGGCAAGGGCTTAAACACCATATTAAAAGCCATTGCCTATAACCGCTTTGACTGCATTCATGGCAGTGCCGCAGGTATGCGACAAGCGGTGGTGCAAGCCATTCATCACTGCCAAAATCGCTTTGCCTTTGGTAAAAAATTATCCATGCAACCGCTCATGCAAAATGTACTGGCAGACTTAGTGATTGAAAGCGAAGCGGCCACCGCTTATGCCTTTAGAATGGCCCGCGCTTTAGATGAAGTAGAAAACAATAAAGAGGTGCAATACTTCATTCGTCTGGGCACGGCCCTTGGCAAGTATTGGATTTGTAAACGGGTGGCCGGCCATGCTTATGAAGCCATGGAATGCATTGGTGGCAGCGGTGCCATGGAAGGCCATATGATGCCTCGTTTGTATCGTGAAGCCCCTATTAATGCCATTTGGGAAGGCAGCGGTAATGTGCAGGCACTGGATGCGGTTAACTCTTTTTTTAGTAACGACAAAATAAAAAAAGCCTTTATGGATGAGCTAGCCTTAGCCAAAGGCAAGCATCCGCTATTTGATGAGTTCCTGGTCAAATTATCTAAAGAATTAGAGAACACCCATCAACTTGAGTTTAGGGCCCGTTCTCTTACTGCGCACATGGCGCTGGCATTACAAGCCAGTATTTTACTGACATCACAAAACACGCTCATCGCCAACGCCTTTTGTGTGTCACGCCTGTCTAATCAAGATCATCACCTGTATGGTAATTTACCCACCGACATTGATTGCTCTGCCATCATTGCCCGGGCTAGCATCGCCACCAAAAAGGATTGAGTAAGCCTGATAAAAATATTCCAGCATGTGCTGGAATATTTTTATTTATTAAATTTTTATAAAAAATTAAAGATCACGTACACAACGAATTAAATTTTCAATACGTAAAATATCCCCTTGTGGGCCTTTATAATAAAAGGCGTTATTGGCATCGATGGCTGAACCAGCACCCGGCTCGGTAGAAACATTTAATTTGTCGTTACTGCGTTGTGACCCTGCGCCGTGAACATCTAATATTGTGCTGTTCATATAGCCCAGTGCCCTGCCAAAAGAAACATAAGTGGCATTACTGGCGTTATCGTCATTATCTACATGAGTAGTAGACGCCCAGTAATAGCCCCAGTCTAATTCACCTTCTTCATTATTAAAGGAGGTGCCATTAAAAATGGGGTTGATGGCAGCGCTGTTATCGGTATCGGGTGAGCGAGTGTAATCCACTAAACTTTGCAGCTCTTTTATGTTGGGTAAACGCCAATCTGTGTAGGATGCGGTGTTGTCGTTTTCACATTGTTCAATGGCATCGTCCCAATCACTGGATACGCTATCATCTTGTTGCCACATTAGACCGCTGGCATTATCCGTCACGGTAGCATCGTTATTGTCGACAAAATCATTTACACCATACGCTTCATTACCCGCCACACAGCGCACATAAAACTCCTTGCTTTCTAAGGGGTAACCTTTAATGCGCCCATCTACATAATTCACTCCAAACATGGTGGCATCAGCTTGCATGGTGGTTGATACATACAAGGAAGTGGAAGCGTATTGGCCATCAATGATGCGGTCTACGCCTTCTTGCGGGGTAAAGCCATTACTGGTTTGAGTGGCACTTAAATCCCCAAAGGCACGATCAAACACATCATCTAAAAATAACGTTAGCCCAGAAGTATCGGTGCCTTGGTAGTTGCTTGCGTCTTTGCCGCTGAATAAAATGAGTGAATAGGCTTGCTTAATATTGGGTAAGCGCCAATCCGTTCTGCCTGACAAACTTAAACTTTCACAATAGCTCACCGCCTCAGCTTGATAGCGCTTATCATCGTAGTTCACCACGCCATCTTGGTTTATGTCAGTGCTTTGGGTCCATACCAGCTGGGTAACATTATCAGTGACCATTAATCCATCGTCACTGATGGTGTAACTGGGCTCATATCCTGCGTAGTCGGCATCGAACCCCAAACCTATACACGATGTGGTAGTCCCCGTATCGGATGAATAACAGTGGCTTTGCTGGGTATCCACCACCTTGTAAGTGAGCGTTGTACTGCTGCTCCCATCGTTTGAAGTATCGGTGTTTACTGTTTCAGGTTCACTGGATTGATCACTGCCACCGCAAGCCGTGACCATTAAAATTAGGGTGAAGGGTAGCAGAGAGTTTTTCATGGAAGGCCTTAATCACTGGGAAGGTATCATTAGCCTATAAATTAATTGTGCAAACAATGGGGAGCTAGCTAAACATTGCGTTAGCTCACATCAGTCCCTTGATATGGATCAAGCTATTGAAGGATTTAACTGAAAATATTTTAGATCACTCATACAGTAAGATATTGGCTAGGCTATTGACTCCATCAATAATCGTCCACGTAAGCCTTAGGATTTTAAAAGGCAGCCAAGATGACGAACCGTTCATTTTCAAAAATGGCGACGCAAGAACGGTCGCACTTAGAAATTAAATTCGTGCGCCTTAAAATAATAAACACAGTATTTAAAAGACCTAACAGCCTTAATTTAAAGGTAAATATTGTAAAAAACCTAGCATCATATCAATAGATTAAATTAAAGCACTCAACTGCTAAAATACCGCTCTGTTATATCCACCGCAGGTAGGGGTTTGCTAAATAAATACCCTTGGAATTCGTCACATAAATTTTTCTTTAGAAAAGCTAACTGCTCCGGTGTCTCAACCCCTTCAGCTATAACACTGAGATTAAGAGCGTGGGCCACCGCAATGATCGCAGCAACAATGGCCACGTCGTCAGCATCTTCAGGTAACCCCTGCACAAAGGATTTATCAATTTTCAATTTATTAAGTGGAAAACGTTTTAAATAGGACAAAGAAGAGTAGCCTGTACCAAAATCATCTATTGACAGCTGAGGCCCGAAATCTCTAATTTCATGCAGTGTTTCTATGACTCCTTCGATATTTTTCATCATTATACTTTCTGTAATTTCAAACTCTAAATCAGATGCTTGGATTGAGAACTTGTTGATGGCATGCTCTATCACCACTAACAACTCTTTTTGAAAAATCTGCCTTGCCGATAAATTAATTGCCATAGTAAACTTATTCAAACCCGCACCCTGCCATTGTTGAAGTTGCTGGCAAGCCTCGTTAATAACCCATTCTCCAATTGGTATAATTAAACCCGATGATTCGGCAATGGGAATAAATTTATCTGGGGAAATCAAACCCTTGCTTGGGTGATGCCAACGAAGTAAGGCTTCAACCCCTGATGGTTCTATACTGCTCAAATGGAATTGGGGTTGATAATAAAGTTCAAACTCCTTATTTTTTAATGCATTTCGTAAATCCCGTTCTAACTCTACTAGGTTTTGTGCATCTATGTGCATCTGATCCGTATAAAATTCAAAACCACTTCGGCCTTTTTCTTTGGCGCGATACATTGCGTTATCTGCACAACTCAGTAGGGTAGAGACTTGAGTTGCATTGTCAGGATAAATACCTATGCCGATACTGGCGCTTGTCGTCACTTCGCAACTAGTACGATTATTCACATCAGTGGTCAAAGTAAAAGGGGCAACTAAAGAATCCAGTATTTTCTGTGCTAAGTCAGAAACACTTTCTATGGATTTCACCTGAGGCAAGACCACTGTAAATTCATCGCCACCAAATCTAGAAACCATATTGTTTGAACCTATGGTATCTTTAATTCTTAGCGCTACTTGGCGAAGTAATTTATCGCCAACAGGGTGACCTGACGTATCATTAATCAATTTAAAATTATCTAGATCAATGAACATTACAGCCAATCTGCCACCAGAACTAAGTACATTCGTCATTGCACTTTCTAGGTGCTTGTGAAAAGACACTCGATTTGGAAGCTGAGTTATGATGTCGTTGTGAGCAAGATTATATATCTTTTCTTCTGTGCGTTTTTTCTCACTAATATCATTAATAATGCTTATGTATTGCTGTACAATGCCTTGGTCATTTTTTACAGATTTAATAATTTGCCAAGAACAATATAATTCATCGTTTTTACGTTTATTAATAATCTCCCCTTGCCAGAGGCCCTGCTCCTTTAACGATTTCCACAAGCCTTCATAAAAATCAGCGCTCTGTTTCCCCGACCTCCACAAATTGGGTTTTTTACCCACCACTTCGGCCAAAGAATATCCACTCAGTTTAATAAACGCGGGGTTAACACGAATAATCTTTGCTTGTGCATCACAAATAATAATAGCTTCGGTTGACTCTCTAAAAACGCTGGCCGCCAACTCTAATTCATCGATTACTGCACGACGCTGCAATTCCAATGCAATACTATTTGCAAACAATCCTAACAAAGGTTTCAACCAGCTTTTAATCTGCATGGCCTGTGTATCCATAACCGCTATAATTCCAACTGTTTCTCCATCAGTTGTTATTATTGGCGCTCCAAAATAGCTATCTATCCCCATTAATAGCAGCATTTCATCTCGGGGATAGTGTTCGGCTGCTTTTTCTGAAACCATTTCTATGGCATGACTAATAACATCTTCGCAAGGCGTGCCTTTAAGATCATAAGTAAAATTATCCACTGTTGCATGACCATTCCAAACAGCCAATGTTTTAATGGCACTTTTATCTTGATTAGAAAATGTGCCGATCATGGCAAATTGCGTTTTAAACGCTAGCGCTAAATTTTCTGAACAGCGAACAAAAAAATCTTTATTGGTTATATCCGAAAGCACACTAAGTAATCTCTGGATGGCCTGGGTTAATTCAGTTTGATGTTGAATTTCAGTTTTGAGTTGTTCATTGGAATCTATTAACTGACTCGTTCTCTTGGACACTATGAATTCAAGATTAGATTGAATCTGTTTGAGCTCTCTATTAGCAGAAAATCGTTCGGCTTGGGTGGCTATCAATAGTAACACCGTGACCATGGCAGTTCCCACAGAGGCCTGCAATATCAGTAAGGATTCATTCTCTGTTGACAATACAAAAGGCCCATAGCCATTTAGACTGCCGATGATCGCCCCGCTGGACATAAGTAAAATCATTAAATAGGCACCATGCAGATGAAAGCGTAACGCTGACCATGCCAATATGGGAAGTAAAGTAAAAACCAGTAATTGGTGATCAAAAGGAGTCAATAAACGATTGAAAAAGACTAGGTAAAGAACCAATATGACAATAGAGAGAAGAAAACCGCCTTCAATTAGTTGCGCCCTCGAATAAGCTTCTTTAGGGAGGCGATACCAAGTTAACAAAAAGGGTGTAAAAACCAAACCCCCTACTAAATCTCCCAGCCACCAAGTATTCCACAGAGACGCTAAAGCATCATTGTTAACCATACCAACCACATAGAGGCTGCCCACACCTACGCTGGCACTAATCATGGTAGCCACGCATAAAATAACGAGAAAAAGCACAGCTTCACGGACTTTGAAAAACGGAAAAGGGCTTGCGTAACGGGTAATAAGATAAGCGGCCACTACCGCCTCTAAAGTATTGCCCGTTGCAATGGCAAATGCCAATGGCGCAGCGGAACCGATATACCAATTAATTAACAAAGCACCAATGAATATACCAGGCCAAAGCCTCTTACCAAAAAAAAGTAGAGCTGCGATAGCGATGCCTGTGGGTGGCCAAACTGGACTGGTATTATCTTGGTCAAAGGCCAGCATTAGACCCAGTCGTGCAGATAATGTGTATATTATTACCAAGGCAACAATATATACGACATATTTTGAATTATGGCCCAGCATGAAAAAATGTGGCTCTGCAATAGATTACTTACATTGAGCTTAGTTCAAATATTATAGCTCAAATAGAAGATTTCAGAGAGGAAATCTCTATATTTGCCCCCCTCTTAAACATATTTAAAAGCTATGACTAATGACTATAAACATATTTAAAAGCTATGACTAATGACTATCTAAAATGCGCCTATACATAGCTAACGATATAAGGAATAAAGTGACGTACCAATAAACAACACCTCTCGTTACTATTGTCGTCTAATGTTATCCCCCCATACTAGGGGATACCCTGCCTAAAATTAGCCGGCCTAATGAGTTCGAATCCTTTAGTAAAAAATATTGGATTATCGACTGTCAGTCATGATCATATCTAAATCTTTTTGAGCTTTTACTGAGTCTTTTAAATCCTTTGCTTCTATCATTTCACATTCATCGCGAATCATTTCTGAAATATTACTGGGGTAAAGTTTGCAATCATCAGGGCGATCGTAATAAATATCACAGCTGTAGCGGTTTTGATTGGGTTCTTTTTTTAAAAATGGGCACAGGCTTAATTGCTGGCCAGTTTTTGGATCCATCCAAATTTTACCCTTATGTACATATTGAAAAATATCTGGGCGATAATTGTCCCAATAATCAATCTCCGCAGGCTCAGCTGATAAATCTCCGTTGCTGTATTTAATGCAGCACTTACCACAAGAGTTGCATTCTTTCATAATATTGAATAACTCGTTAAAAATGAAACACCTGAGCCTATAGGGTTAAACATGTATTTCCCCTATTAGGTAATCGACACAATGGCCTGTTATTAATATTCTTTCGCCTTTTAATTCACACGTTAATTGGCCGCCACGCGTAGAGGCTTGCAAGGCATTGAACAACTTTTTGTTCAATTGTTCACTCCAAAAAGGAACCAGTTGACAATGGGCTGAACCGGTAACCGGGTCTTCATTCACCCCAAGTTTAGGAAAGAAGCAGCGGCTGACAAAATCGAAATCTATGCCTTTTGCCGTTAAAATAACGCCCCTTAGGTCAAGGTTAAGCCAATGAAAAAAATCAGGCTGAATTTCCATTAGCTGTTGCTCATTTTCTAATACCACCAAGTAATCACTGCCAGCCAATATTTGTTTGGGGGTAATGCCTTTTAAGCCATGCAATAAATCACTGGAAGCCTCAACCGCTTTACTGGACACGGCTGGGAAATCCATGCACATGCCTTGCGGGGTTTGATACACCTGTAATTCACCACTGTTACTGTAAAAAGTAATATTGCGATTATTGGTTAACAAGTGCCCCAAGTGATTAAACAACACATGGGCAGTGGCTAGAGTGGCATGGCCACACAAATCCACTTCTTCTAATGGGGTGAACCAGCGCAGCTTAAAGCCATTTTTAAACGGCACAAAAAAAGCCGTTTCTGATAGGTTGTTTTCTTGGGCAATTTGTTGCAGCAATTGATCACTTGGCCATTCATCCATTGGGCACACGGCCGCAGGGTTGCCGGAAAAGACTTGTTGTGCAAAGGCATCTACTTGAAATAATTTAAGTTTCATAGATCTAAATTTAACAGTGATAATGGCATGATGGCTCTATTTTAATATAGTTGCTGTGTGGTTGCGCGCCCTCATATTCATCTTCTTTAAAGGTGCTCAACTATTTTAAATACGCCGCCAGCCACTTCATCCATTTTGAGACAGTTCATCTACAATAAAATCAAACACTCGACGTACTCTAAGGCTAGTATGAAGCTCTTGATGACAAACCAGCCAAACCGGCAATTGAATGGCTGGCCCTAGGTGCTCAAATGCCCGCACCAGTTTTGGCTCTTTCCTGGCTAAGTCTTCAGGAAAGAAAATCACTCCTAAGCCTTCTTTGCACAGTTCCAGCTGCAACATTTGAAAAGACGTAATTAATCGAAAATTCTGTTCCGACAAATGCCAACCCTGCTGATTAAGCACCTCAGAAACCCCGTTACTTTGCTTAAAACCAATAACTTGAATATCCGTGAATTTAGCTGGGTCTGACTTTGCTGGTATGTGTGCCAAGTAGTCTTGGGTACCATAAAGCCAAATGGTTTCTTCACCGAGTTTTTTAGCGATTAAGTCAGGTTGGGTGGGGCGAAAGTTGCGAATGGCAATATCTGCTTCTCGGCGTTTAAGGTCGCTGGCCTCATTGGTAACCACCACTTCTATTTCAATGCCCGGCTCTTCTTTTCGTAATTTCGCCACCATTTTAGGCAAGCGAAATACCGCATCTAGCTCTCCTACCGATATCACCACCGAGCCTTCAATTTGTTGAGATTGTCCCGCTGCGGTTAATGAAAACTGCTGAGCAGCGCTGCTCATAGAACGAGCATGTTCTAATAATTCCATGCCGCTATGGGTTAACACCAAACGCTGAGCCACCCGCTCAAATAGGGTAATGCCCATTTCGGCTTCAAGGGCTGCCACTTGGCGACTTAAGGTGGGCTGCGTCATGCCTAACGCCTTGGCGGCAGCCGATAACGTCCCCTCTTCTGCGGTCACTAAAAATGCCCTCGCGTGGTTCCAGTCAAATTGTATTGGCTTCCAGTTCATACAAATATGCATACCTATATTGCATTTATGGTCAATTTATATCCTATTATTGTATATGTATAGTGGTGACCATTGAATCAGCTAATAAATGATTAATTGGAGACCAGCTATATGACGACTCTTATTGTGGGTGCCAGCGGTGCAACGGGCCGTTTACTAATAGAGCAATTGCTTAATCAGGGAGAGCAGGTAAAAGTCATTGTGCGCTCTATGGACAGTCTTGCAGATTTAATTAGGAAAAATGATCGCTTAACCATCACGCAAGCCAGTTTATTGGAAATGAGCGATGCTGAATTGCTAGCGCAGGTTGAGAATTGTGATGCCGTGGCTTCATGCCTTGGTCACAACCTAACCTTTAAAGGCATGTTTGGGCACCCTAGGCGATTAGTCACCCACGCGGTACAACGCTTATGCCACGCCATTGAGCAAACAGCGCCAGCAAAACCCGTCAAATTTATTTTAATGAACACCACAGGCAATAAAAATGCGCAGGCCAATGAGACCATCTCCCCAGCACAAGCGGTGGTGGTTGGGCTTATCAGAAACTTATTGCCACCCCATGCCGACAACGAGATAGCGGCGGCCTATTTACAAAAAAACTTTGGGCCCCATCAAAACATAATTGAATGGGCTGCGGTGCGCCCTGACAGCCTCACTGACGCAGCTTCCGTGAGCGAATACACTATTCACCCATCTCCTACGCGCAGTGCCATTTTTGATGCGGGTCAATCAAGTCGAATTAACGTGGCCAACTTTATGTCAGAGCTGATTACCCACCAGCCGGTATGGGATAAATGGAAATATAACATGCCGGTAATTTACAACGCTTCTTTTTAAAAAAGAAACGTTGCGACAAAAGTGAGTTGCTTTTTCATAAACCGGTTATTCAAACAGTGCAGAGTACCAAGCCTTTGCTTCTGGCTTTTTAATGGGTGTGGGGTGATATTGTGTTTTA
>CAJXRF010000095.1 GCA_913058575.1 uncultured Bermanella sp. | reverse complement strand
TGCCATGGTAGTTATGCACCAAAGATTAAGCTGAAAAATGGCGGTGATTATAGCGGTTATTGAGGGGGGATAGTAGGGCGTAATGGTGGGTCAATTCACCGTATGAAGCGCTATGTATTACGGGGCCTAAGGTGCGGCTGAGCAAGTGGCTTAGCATGATCATCTACGCATATGAAAGTAAGGCCTTTGGTACTTGTGTATAAGGGTCTGCTTAATTAGACTGCCCCTCGTCAAAAAACGACATGGATAATTAAGGATAATAGCTAATGAAAGCTTCCCTTTTTCTTGCGCTAATACTGAATGCTGTCTTACTTAGTGCTTGTGGCGGTAGCTCCACTGATTACGATAACGTCGAGATTTATTCGCTGGATGACTATAGAGCGCGTAACATTAATTCTGATTCATTGACGGGAACTTGGGTGTCGGTGAGTACGGGGCAAAAGATTCTCGATGGATATTCACCCAATACCCAATATACGGAAATTAGTTATTCGAATAAGCAATATTTTGTGATTACGGAAACCGATGAGGGTTATTCAAAGGCATCCTGTGATGGAATGGATGACACAATAATACAAAGCGCTGATGAAATTTCTTTTAGTGGCATGACAGGCACTAACATTGATAACCAAAAGTTTATATTTTCAGAAAGTCACGAGATTGTTTCCAATGATGTTACTTATTCTGAGTTTCAAGAATTTGAAATGATAAAAATCAGTGGTAGCGTTGAAAAATTTGGAGTGGTTAATCTGACAGGTGTCCCGTATAGCAATATTTCGTTAAGTGTTGATTGTTTTTATCAAGTAAATGAAGCCAATCTAGAGGGACCAGATGAGGCGTATTCCAATGAGGAATATTTCGCAGGAATGCAAGATTACCCTGTTTCAGTGTCGTTAAGAAAATATTCGGGAGGCATTACCCGTACCTTGATTTATCCTCATGATTACCATTTTTTGAATAATTTTTATTCTGGGAATTTTAATGTGGATGTAGAAACCAATTTTTCTCATGAAGTTACTTTTTCCACTGTAGATGACAATTCTTTTCTATACCAAGGCGATATTAATATCCAGCTTCCATTGGAATGACCTCATTATTTAGTGATTTCTACAATTAAATTTCGTTAAAACCCAAAAATTAGAATATTGTTTATGAATACTTTTTTGAAAAGCACTTACCTAATCTTAATCGCAGTCTTATCGTTAGCTTGTGATGGAAGTTCTTCCAATTCTGGTAAAATTGAGCCCTATTCGCTGGGTGATTATAGAGGGCGTAACGTTAGCTCTGATTCGTTGGTGGGAACTTGGGTGTCGGTGGGTAAGGGAGAAATAAATTATTCAAGTGACATTTTGGATGCTTATGAAAAGTACTCTTCCAAAGAGTATTTTGTCATTCGCTCTTTAGATGGCTCTTCATATCAAAAGGCTTCTTGCCATTCCTATTTTTATGATATTCAAATTGAGGAGGGGGGTGTGACTTCCCTAGAAGGGATTGAAGGGACTTTTACAAATAATAAAAGTTTTTTAGGCGAAAGAAAAACGGATTACCAATTGGAGGGTACTCCAATCGGAGATTATAGTGAGTTTGGTCATGAGCGATTTCAGATGGTTAAAATCAGTGATGATGTGAAATCAATTGGTAGGGTGGACACCACTATTTCTGGAGACAGGTTTATATCGGATGATGCGTACTGCTTTACTCAAATAAGCCGACGGATAATATATGAAAATAGAGAAATTGATGGAATATATTATGAAGTCGATTATGTTGTTGGTGTAGATGGTGAGTATCAAGTTTCCATGTCAGAGTGGGAGCAGAATACCGTTGATGCGGTAGTGAATATGTTTGTACAAGGACAGGACTTTTCTAGTGTCAATAGCAGCGATACAGACTTTACCATAAATTACGAATCAAGCTTTTCTCATAGTATAACTTTTAGTGCTTCCGACATGGGCAGAGAAATTAGCGGAGATATTGAAATAGAGCTTCCTTCTTATTGATGTGCTTCTAAGTTCCTTACTTACAAAATTGCTGCGTCGTTCTTGGTTAGATACCTTTACCAATGTAAAGTCCCTAGAGGTACGGGGCACTTAATTGCAAAATGCAGGTCATATTTCAATCTACTTTAAATCAGTACCGTTTAGGCTGGTGGAGCGACTAATTCAGCAGCCGCTAAAATGTGTCTAGTTTGTGTGATGAATACGAATTGGATAAACTGTCGCCAGTTATAGCGTTAATCTACAGGCATCATTTTATGAGCACGAAATACCGTTTTATTCCTTTAATCACGTTGCTGGCTACATCCTTACTGCTGGCGGGCTGTGATGGCGATCCAGAGAATGACGATGACATCATTGATCTTGATGACATTGTGGATATTGAAGCATTTGATATCAGCAATTACACCAAGCTAGAGACCAGTACAAGCTTGGCTGGACTTTGGGTGGCGGCTGGCACAGGTACATTTGCGCGGGACAAAGGTGGCGATGCCAAATTTGGCGATCAGGTGGCTCTGATTTATTTTGTGGTGAAGGGTGAAGACGATGCATATGAATATGCAAATTGCTTTGATACAGGCACCCTAGAGCAATCTTATAATCGTGGTGGATTTGAGCCATTAACTATTGGTACGGGTGATACAGTTACATTTGATTCATCTCGAGAGAATAGCGACGGAGATGAAGAGCTGCTATCTGCTGAAGATGACTATCCTACGTCAGGTACTCTGACCGATTCTAATGAGATTGATAGTGTCTTCACCTTCAATGATGGCGACTCAGTTGAAACCAATACCTTTAAAATGATTAAGGTAAGTGAGTTAACGGATTTTAGTTTTGGTACTACTGAGTTTTCTAAAACAGGTTCAAGCCCATCCAATGATAAGTTGACTTGTTTTGCACAGTGGGTGGGCTCTTACGATACCACTGAAGGCTTGTATCAAGTGGAGCGTTATGATGCCAGTATGGTTATTGCAGATGAGCATCCGTTTTCCACCTCTGATTATGATTCTGATGATGAGGATACTGAAAAGCAATACTCGAATATTTCTTATGAAGATGTTTCAGTAACAGCTCAAGAAGATGATGACGGCGATGGCATAAGCGCTCATTTCTTTGACCTTAGCCATTATTTAACCTTTTATTTTGAAAGCTCTTCAGTTGACTATGAAGGTAATCTAACTATTACTCACACAGCGCTAACCGGTGAAGAGGAAGAAGAGTAAAAATAAAAAAGCCTGCAATAGCAGGCTTTTTTATTGGCTTATCGCTTTTCTTCTATAAAAAACCTAAGAAGAAACACAAACCCCTTTCATCAATATTTTATTGGTCCAATGTAAAAAACCATGGGAGGTAGAATACTGCGTGCTCACCGCACGAATATCCCCATCACATTGCTTAACCAATTTATCTTTAGCTTCCTCCACATAGTCGGTGTCATCCGCAAACCATAAAACCACATTCTGCTCGCTGCGCGCTTCTATGTATTTGGCTTTTGAGGCAGTTGGCATCTGGCCGTCAAAGCCGTCGGTGTGCACCATGTGAATACTGTGTGTACAGCCCATCAGAGTGAGCGCCGATAAGGCTAATAACGGCAATAATAACTTTTTCATACTTATGTCCATGTTCAGGCCCTATGCTTTGCTGCAGTAACCGCTGGCAATGATTTCACGCTTGAAAACTAAAACATAAGCGGTGGTTTGGTGTTTAGTTAAAATGCCAGTTAGCTTGCCGCCCTTGCATTGATCTTTCAAACCGTTTACGGCTTCATCTACAAAATCATTCTGGCTTGTAAAACCTAAAAATAACCAATCATGGGCGGTACTGCTAATAAGGTTTTCTCTATCATTGGGCACTTGCGTTAACGAAACTGAATTAAGGCTGACACAACCGGACAAGGTCACAAGGGTAACTAAAGCAATTAAAAAACGAGACATGAACATATTCCTTAAATAATACAAAAAGCGTTTAGGCGAACAATTTCACCACTGACCGCACCATAGTTGGTGGCTTCACGAGTACTGCGTAAGCCGGTGATGTTGCCTGTTGGGCACTGTGCATACAGTTGTTCCAGTACGTTTTCGGCGTAGTTGTCGTTAAAAACCGGGTTGCCGGTTCGTGGCCCCATATTTATGAGGGCTAAAATATCGCGAATTTCTTTTAGAGAGTTTTGCGTATTGTGATTAGTGGCTAAGCGTGAACCCACGTCGGCAATCACGGCAAGCTCTATGGCAAATTCACTCACCTTAACGGAAATAGGTTTAAGGTTTCCTTGGCTTTGGTCTATGTCGCTAATTTGCACATGGTCTAAGCGAGCACACGCAGTCATGAGCAATAAAATCCCGTAGAGGGTTATTCGATACATGGGGTATTCCGTTGAGATGGTAAATGAAGTGAGTGTAACAATTGTAACTGAACAACAGCTGAATGACGTAGGTGGCTCACAAGAATAATGTGGTTAAGCCTTTATATGTGATGTGGTTAGTAAGTGCTTATAAAACATTCAACTTACTAAAGTGTTATTTTGTTTTGCTCGGTTACTTATTAACGAGTTAACCGCGTAAATCTCGATAGGTGACTTCATAGCCGCGATCTTTATAAAACTTATAATGTTTACGGGTTTGTTCAAGTACGGTTTCATCTTGAATCACCACTTCGAGTACTCTGGCAAAACGGCTGAAAAATCCAGGAATAGGGTCGCTTAAATTAATGAGCACATCACTGTGATGATCTGGGTGATCTTGAAAGCCAATTTGAATTTGTGATTCAGGTAATTCGGGGTCGCCAATCATATTGTGGGGCAAAAAAGCTTCGTCTTTATATTCCCATAACAATATATCTAATTGTTTGGCGTCGTCTTCGTTTTGGGTGTGGATATAAATGTTGCGCCCTTCCCCATAAACCTTGCTAACGAGATTACAAACAAATCGAAAGCGATCTAGGTGCTGAGTTTGCCCCAGTATGTAAAAGTCTATGCTGGTCATGAAGTCTTTATTTATTGGCGATAGGTGTAAGTGCGTCCATAGTATAGGGATTAGGCTCATTATTCACTAGATATGCTTTGTCTAACACTCTTCCAATGCTCAAGTAGGATCAGTGTGTCATCAGTTATTTTGTGCCGATTTGTTAATTGCTATGCCCCAAATGGCTTAAATCCGTTAGTATATTTGGCTAAAATTCACATGCTTATTGTTGCGCTATTTTAAGGAAACGTCATGCCCTCTGCCGACATTGATTACAGTCGCGATATAAAAAAATACACTAAGTTAGTGGCTCGCAATAAATGGCAAAATAAATACTTGCCCAGTTGGTGGCCTGGGGTAAAGAAGAAACCCATTATTATAAGTGAAGGGGACTCGTGGTTTGATTTTCCCCTTAAAAGCCTGACCGATGTATTGGGTGTGTTGTTGCGTTACACCACCGGCCTAAAAAACTTTGGCATGGACAGTAAAACCAACATCATCGATTACGTGAGCCGCGATGATAAATTAGATGGCTTGTTTTTGCGCTTAGAGCGCAGCGGCGATACTGCCCCTGAAATGTCGGCAAAAAAGCCCAATAAAAAAGGCGGTGTAGGCGAAGATAAGTTTCCCTCCCATACGCTTTATGAAGCCTTGCAAGAGCGCACCATTGCTAAACATCTAGATTGTATTTTATTAAGCGCCGGTGGCAATGACTTGGTGGAAGCGGCTCGCAAAGGCGTAATTATGGATTACCAAACCAGTTGCGAAGACTCCTATGAAAAAGAGCAACTTAAGTGCGCCGCCGAGGATATAGTAGAGCATTTCTTAGAAGCCATTTTATATCGAGATCAGTTTGCCCCTAAGGCGCAGATTGTTTGTCACAGTTATGCTTATCCTATTCATTTAAGTCGTGGTACCACCACCGAGTTTGACTTAAAAGACGCCGGAATACTCATTGAGTATTTACTAAAGTTCTTAAATCTTCAATGGATTAAAAAACCTTTGGCGGCCATTGGTATTGATGTGAGCGACTTAGGCACTCACACCATTGTTAGTGCTGCACGCTTACATGAAACCTTTGATGAAAAAGGCTGGCCTAAAAATGAGGGTATTTCGGTTCACCCAGAGCGCCAAGTTTTCATTAAAAAAATGATTAATGCCTTGTATGATGAAATGCAAGCTTTGCCCACGCGCTACCAACAAAAAACCAGCAAGCCATTAACTCAATATGAATACCTAGATATTCGTGAAATGTGCCAAGACCCTAAATATTGGGCCGACTTTATTCATTTAAATAATAAAGGCTATAAAGAAGTGGGTAAGGTGTTTATTGAAAAAATAAAAGATATTTTATAAAGCATGCGCCTTGGCCTAAACTAATTAAAGGTATTCGGCTGGAGGATGTGATGAATATAAAAGCGAGGGTCATTACCATTGTTGCGCTGGTAGCTTTTTTAACGGCCTGCAGCATTTATTACCATCAAGGTAAACATGGTCGTGGTGGGGTGGTGATCACCGTACCAGAGAAGCCTGAGGTGAAGCCTATGCCGGATGAGAATAAAAAAGGGAAATAACCAAGTTTTATAGTTTAGTAAAGTAAAAGGGCAGCCTGAACAGGCCGCCCTTTTTGCTGGTTAAAGAACCACGGAGTGTTTTACTTCTATTTAGCTTTCACTGGCTAAGTAGTTCACCAATAGTGGTACTGGGCGACCCACCTGGCCGCCCTTATTTTTTGCTATTTAGCTTTATTGGTTAGGTAGTTCACTAAAAGCGGTTCCGGGCGACCCACCTGGCCGCCCTTATTTTTTGCTATTTAGCTTTATTGGCTAGGTAGTTCACTAATAGCGGTACTGGACGACCAGTGGCCCCTTTATTTTTGCCGCCACTATTCCAAGCCGTTCCGGCAATATCCAAGTGCGCCCACTTTTGACCCTTAGTAAAGCGTGACAAGAAACAAGCGGCGGTAGTGGCACCCGCCAAGCGCCCACCAATATTGGCAATGTCGGCAAAGTTACTGTCTAGCAGCTCTTGGTATTCATCTTGTAAAGGCAAGCGCCATGCAGCGTCTTGGCTTGATTCACTGGCACTCATTAATTCACTGGCAAGGTCTTCATTTTGGGTGAACAAACCTGAGTTCACGCCGCCTAGGGCCATCATGCAAGCGCCGGTTAATGTGGCAATATCCACAATAGAGGCCGGCTCATAAGTATCAATGGCATAAGTTAGCGCGTCACATAACACCAAACGGCCTTCGGCATCGGTGTTTAGAATTTCAATGGTGGTGCCGTTCATAGCGGTAACGATGTCCCCTGGCTTGCTGGCATGTCCTGACGGCATGTTTTCAGCGGCAGCCAATATGCCCACGAAATTCACCGGTAATTCCAGTTTAATCATGGCCAGCACCGTGCCCAGCACAGATGCTGCGCCACACATGTCGTATTTCATTTCATCCATGCCAGCGCCCGGCTTCAAGCTGATACCGCCAGTATCAAAAGTAACGCCTTTACCCACTAATACATGTGGTTTGTCGCCTTTTTTGCCGCCCATGTATTCCATGCAAACAATCTTGCCTGGTTCTATGGAGCCCTTAGATACCGATAAGAACGAGCCCATGCCCAGCTCTTCCATTTTGTCTTCATCTAAAATGTGAGTGGTGAGCTTGTCGCTAAGAGTGGCCAGTTTTTCAGCTTCATCGGCTAAATATGATGGGGTTACTACATTAGCGGGAAGATCTGATAATTTTTTAGTGAAGGCCATGCCTTGTGCGATGGCTTGTCCAAAACAAATGGCATCTTGCAGCTTCTCGCTAGCCACTACTTCTAGGGTTTGAATGGTGTTGGAAGTGTCTTCAGCATTGGCTTTTTTGCTTTTGCATTCATCAAAATGGTAAAGGCTGCCTTGGAAAGATTGCGCTAGTTGTTGATGGGCCCAGCTAGCATCCTGTTTGGCAAGTGTTAGGTTGTTAATATCAATAATGGCTTGTGTGGCGGCACTGCCTTTAAGGGTTTTGGCCGCTGCCTGTGTGGTTTTAATAAAATCTTTTTCGCTAAGAGGTAATTCCCCTACACCCATTAAAATTAAGCGGCTACCGTTAGCTTGCAGTACCAATAAGCTATCGCCTGCTTTGGCTTTGAAATCTTTTTTGTCTAAAATTTGTGCAATGAATCCGTTTAAGGTTTTATCTAATGCTTGAGTTTGCTCTGGCTGAGCCCCTTTACTGGCAACAGGGACAACAATGGCCTCGCCTGAATAATTGGCTAGGCTAGACTGAGTAAGGGTGAATTGCATTTGAGCTCCATCTGTTTTTATATTGGAATTACTAATATTACGAGTGAAGGGTGAAGCCATCAGGTTGTGAGCACAATTTTTTATGCATGTAGTGCTTCACAAGATTTTCATGGATAATGCTGAGTCTACTTGAAAAAGCCGATTTTTCCACAGTTAGCCGCTTCGATTATTACCAGTAAGCGCAACACAATTGGCTAAAAAGGATTGGTTCGTTGATTTTAACTCGTTATTTTTTAAAAGAGTTGCTGACGTCTACGTTTGTCATCACAGGTATCTTGATGCTTATCGTGGTCAGTGCGCGCCTTGTGGTGCATTTGAATAAAGCCGTGGCCGGTATTATTCCGCCTGAGGCGGTGTTTTATACCATCATTTATAATAGCCCCAGCTTCTTACAGCTAATTTTACCCTTGGGTTTTTATATTTCCATTTTATTGGTGTATGGGCGCATGCACAGTGAAAATGAAATGACGGTGTTGCATGCCACCGGTTTTGGCCCTAAACAAATATTCCGCATTACCATGGCGCCTGTCATGGTAATGATGATTCTAATTGGTTTTTTAAGTTTATGGCTGGCCCCTACAGCCGCCGACAAACTCGATACCTATTACCAAGAACAGCAACAAGAAAGTGAATTTTCGTTTATCACCCCAGGGCGCTTTAACGCCATCGGCAAGAAAGGCGGCAAGGTGTCGTATGCCGAAACCTTGTCTACCGATCGTAAAGAAATGCAGCAAGTGTTCATTGCCGATGGCGATACCTTGTTATTGGCGGAATCGGGTCGCCAGTATGTGAACCCTGAAACCGGTAGTCGCTTTTTAGAGCTCACCAATGGTCGCCGTTTTACCGGAAGCGCAGGGCAAAAAGAACTGCAAACCATGGAGTTTGAATCGTACGCCGTAAAAATTGCTGAAGAAAGTAAAGGCGCTAAGAAGGCCCGCCAAGAATCCATCAGTACCGCGGCGTTAATTAAAAGTAAGCATCGTGCCCATAAGGCCCGTTTGCATTACCGCATCGGCCTATTTTTGTTAGTGCCCATTATTGTGATATTGGCCTTTCCATTAAGTCATGTGAAACCCCGCCAAGGGCGTTACCGCAAAATGTTACCGGCCATTATTATTTACATGGTGTATTACACCACCTTGATTACTGCTCGAAAATGGATGGAGCAAGGTAACACGCCTGAATGGATGGGCTTGTGGTGGCTGCACGGCATTTTCTTAAGTTTAGGGGTGGTGCTGATGTATATCCCCATGTTTGAGGGGAAATGGCAGAGTCGCCGTCGTAAAAAAGCAGCACTGTTGAAAGCGGCAAATAATCAGGAGATTGAGCATGCGTAAAATAGATGCTCATATTCGCAGTTCAGTGCTGAACGCTATATTAGGCGTGATGCTGGTGTTGACCATGCTAGACATGGTAATTGCGCTGCTAAACCAGCTGGATAACTTAAAAACTACGTTTACATTTTGGGATGCTGTGTATTACGTGGCATTGTCTAGCCCTGCCCGCATGTATGAAATGATCCCCATGATTACGCTAATAGGATGCTTGGCTGGGTTAGGAGGTTTGGCGACCAACAGTGAGCTCACTGCCATTCGAGCAGCAGGTGTTTCTACCCATCGTATTACCTTCAGTACCTTAAAAGCAGCCTCTCTTATGATGATTTTGGGGTTGGGCATGGGGGAATACTTGGTTCCTGATTTAGAGCGCATGACCACCAGTTTTAGAACCATCGCTCTTGGCCGGGCAGTGGCCTCCAGTAACGATGGCAAAGGCCATTGGCATCGCGAAGGCAATAACTACATGCGCTTTAGCGCCATCGAGCCTAACGGTGTATTACATGGTTTAACCCTGTATGAGTTTAATGACGATAAAGAGCTGCAATCTATGACCTATGCTAAGCGTGCTTTATATCAGCGCGAGCAGTGGACCATGGAGCAAGTACGCACCACTCGTGTCAATGAATTTCAAACCACTTCTGAAGTAAAGCCAACCGGTACTTTCAATAGCCAGCTCACCCCAGAGCGCCTTAAATTTGTGGCACAAGAGCCGGCGGATATGGCTATTTCTACCTTGTACAAATATGGCGTGTACTTGGATGAGCAGGGACTGGGTGGCGGTGAATTCAAATTAGCCTTTTGGAAAAAAATACTGCAACCCCTTAGTACCATGGCGTTGGTGTTGTTAGGAATCTCCTTTATCTTTGGGCCGCTTCGATCGGTGACCATGGGTCAGCGTTTATTTAGCGGCATACTGGTGGGCTTGGCCTATAAGATCGTGGTGGATTTGATTGGCCCCATGGGATTATTAATGGGAATTGGACCATTATTGGCTAACCTTATACCTATCATTTTTTGTTTAGGGTGGGGCACCATTCTTTTAAGACGGGCAGGGTAGGCCGTTACCTCAAGTCAGATACTAAGAAAGGCAGCTTTGCTTTCTTAGTGAGCGTTAAAGTTTCAATTGTGACTTAAAGGGATGTAAGGCATATGGTTATCATTCATTTTTTACAAAGGCAGTAAGATGGACAAGGTTTATATCAGCGCACAACAACTCCTAGAAGACTCATTTGAGTTGGCCATTAAAGTCTATGAAAGTGGCTTTCGCCCAAATTACATTGTGGGTGTATGGCGTGGCGGTGCACCTGTGGGCATAGCAGTGCAAGAATTGCTGCATGTGTTTGATGTTACATCCGACCATATTGCCATTCGAACCTCGTCATACAGTGCCATTGGCGAGCGTGATAAAAAGGTAAAAGTACACGGCCTAACTTACTTGATTAAGCGTCTTGAAAGTGAAGACAGCCTGCTAATTGTAGATGATGTGCACGATAGCGGTTTAAGCATCAATCAGACTATTTTAGATATTACCCGTGCCTGTAAAAAGAATACTCCTGAGATTCGTATTGCCACGCCTTATTACAAGCCTAAGAATAATCAAACGGATCGTATTCCAGATTACTTTGTCCACGAAAGCAGCGACTGGCTAGTGTTTCCCCATGAAGTGGATGGCATCAGCACAGATGAGATTCGCCAGCACCGCCCAGAATTAAGCCGTATTGCCGATAAAATTGATGAGCATAATAAAAAGAAAGGCTAGTGTTGTAGCGTAAATACTTTCTCCATATAAAAAGGCGAGCCCAATGATTAATTGGGCTCGCCTTTTTATATGGAGAAAAAATTAAGACAGGTTTATAGGCTTTTACAAAATGGCTTTTTTCACATCAAGGTAATCTTGTGCGTCTAGCCTTGGGCCAAACTTAGACACTACTTCAGAGCTTATTTTGCTGGCCAATTGCCCAGCGGTTTTCCAATCGTGCCCTGCGGTAATGGCGTACATAAAGGCCCCTGCGAAGTTATCCCCAGCACCATTACTATCTACTGCCGTCACTGCATGAGGCTCAATAGAAATCTCTTGTTCACCGTTAAATAATACAGCGCCCTTGGAGCCAAGGGTGATGGCAAAGGATTTAGCAATGGTTTTTAAGTAAGTTTTGGCTTGTTCAAAATCATCCGTGCCTGCAAAACCCAGTGCTTCTTCTTCGTTACAGAATAAAAGATCCACACCATCTCCCAACATCTCTACTAGGCCGTCTTTGAAAAACTGAACCATGGCAGGGTCTGAAAAGGTTAGGGCGGTTTTAACACTGTGCATTTCAGCTAGCTTTTTACATTGAATGGCCGCAGAGCGCGCGCTGTCGCTGCTGACTAAATAGCCTTCAATGTAAACGTATTCACTTTCTTTAAGAGCATCAACATTAATTTGTTCTTGACCAAGGTTGGCGGTAATGCCCAGAAAAGTATTCATGGTGCGTTCGGCGTCGGGCGTTACCATAACCATGCATTTACCGGTTACACCAGCATCGCGGTTAGGGCCTAAGTTGGTATCGATACCGGCATTGGTTAAATCTTGTACATAAAAGTCGCCGGTTTCATCGTTGGCCACATTACAGCTATAAAACGTTTTGGCCCCTAGGTATTGAGCGGCAAAAATAGTGTTGGCAGCAGAGCCGCCGCCGGCGCGTTTTTTAAGGCCAAATTGCTTTTTTAAAACTTTAAGAAGTTGCTGCTGCTGATCTTCTTCAATTAAAGTCATCATGCCTTTTTCAATGCCATTTTCAGCAAAGAATTCATCGTTCACTTCAAACTCTTTATCAACCAGTGCGTTACCAATGCCGTAAACTTGATACTTAGCCATACTGTCCTCTATTTTATTTGTCGATTCAAATTGATTAGCTGCGCAGTTTAGCAGGATTTATTGTGGGTGCGATGGCTAATCTGATCTCTTTACTAGGAAGCTATGACTAGTTCATGAGTTCCTGCAATAGGTTGGGTATACTGGGCCTTATGAAAAAAGCAAAGCGTTCTAAATTCCGTATTGCCATTAGTTGGCTCATTAAGCTCTCCATAGTAGGCGTGGTGGTGTTGGCGGTAGTTATGGCTTACCTCGATGCCAAAGTAAGAGATAAATTTGAAGGTAAGCGTTGGGCTTTGCCGGCAAAAGTGTATGCGCGCCCGTTAGAAATGTACCCAGGCTTATCGTTAAAACCCAAGTATTTAATACAAGAGCTAGAACAAATTGGTTATCAGCGCGTGCCTAATGTTTTGACCCCAGGGCAATACATGGTAGATGGCAACGAGATGGATATTTATCGTCGTTACTTTTCACTGTACGACAGCGATGAGGAAGCCGCTCGCATTCATATTCGTTTTAATGATGATGAAATTACAGGGCTGTGGCTTGACGGCAAACCTGTGGACATTGCCCGATTAGAGCCATTGCTCATTGGTGGGATTTACCCTAAACACAATGAAGACCGTCAATTAATACAGCTTTCAGAAGTGCCTGAGCTTTTGGTTAATACCTTGGTGGCAGTGGAAGATCGCGATTATTACCAGCACTTTGGTGTCAGCCTTAAAGGCATTGCGCGGGCCATGATGGTGAACATGCAAAAAGGCGGGTTAGTACAAGGGGGTTCTACACTGACTCAGCAGTTGGTGAAGAACTTTTACCTGACCCGTGAGCGCTCTTTAAAGCGTAAAGTCACTGAAGCGCTCATGTCTTTGCTGGTAGAGTTTCATTATTCAAAAGAAGAAATACTAGAAACCTATTTAAATGAAGTGTACCTCGGCCAAAGTGGTCGTCGTGCCATTCATGGTTTTGGCTTGGGTGCACAGTTTTATTTTGGCAAACATATAAGCCAATTAAACGCTCCGGAAATAGCTATGTTAGTGGGCATGGTTAAGGGCCCCAGTGTTTATAACCCAAAACGAAAACCTAAAAATGCTTTAGCACGTCGTAATGTGGTGCTAGGTGTCATGTTGGAACAAGGCTTAGTCACAGATTATCAAAATAAGGTTTGGAAAAAACGCGGCCTAGGGGTGGTGCAATACAGTCAGTATCAGCGTGTCGAGTACCCGGCTTACTTAGATTTAGTGCGTCGCCAATTGCGCAGCGAATATGCTGAGACCGATTTAACCAGTGAAGGCTTACGCATTTACACAAGCTTGGACCCCGTCATTCAACGCAGCGCCGAGCAAGCGGTTTCAAAGCGTTTAACGCAGTTAGAAAATGGTTACAAAATTGAAAAAAATAAACTGCAAGGGGCCATGGTGGTGGTGTCTACACAAAGTGGTGAAGTGGAGGCGGTAGTAGGTGATAGAAACCCCAGATACTTTGGGTTTAATCGAGCTTTAGATGCTAATCGCTCCATTGGTTCACTGGCTAAACCGGCTGTTTATTTAACGGCATTGCGAGGGGATCGATATCATATGGTAAGTCCGTTAGATGATGGCCCTATAAAAGTTGCAGGCAGTGGTGGCCAAGTATGGGAGCCGCAAAATTATGATAAAAAAAGTCATGGTGTTGTGCCCTTGTACCAAGCCATGGCACGGTCTTTAAATCAGGCCACTGCCCGTTTAGGGTTAAATGTGGGTTTGAGTAACGTGGTGCAAACTTTTAAAGACTTAGGGGTTGAGCGCAACTTGCCTGCCTATCCTTCCATTGTGTTAGGGGCATTTGAAATGAATCCTTTTGATGTGGCGCAAATGTATCAAACCATTGCCGCTTCTGGTTTTCAAACGCCTTTAAAAGCCATTCGAGCCGTCACTACAGCTAAGGGTGAACTGCTGAGTCGTTATGGTTATGAGGTAAAACAAGCGGTGAAAACAGAGCCTGTTTATTTATTGCAAAACATTATGCAAAAAGTGGTAAAAATAGGCACCGCCAAATATTTAAATAGCCAATTTGATGCATCGCTAAATTTAGCCGGTAAAACAGGCACCAGTGATAGTCAGCGCGATTCTTGGTTTGCAGGCTTTAGTGGAGATAAGTTGGCGGTGGTATGGGTTGGGCAAGACGATAATAAATCTATGCCTATTACAGGATCAAGCGGCGCCTTACGGGTATGGGCACAAACCTTTAAGGATTTACCTTTGAAGCCCTTGTATCCGTTAGAAACTGAAAACATTGAAGAGCAATGGGTGAATGTTCAGCACAATGCATTGAGTGATGAACATTGTGAAGGTGTAGAAAAACTGCCTTTTATTAAAGGCCATATGCCGACTCAAACCAGTAGTTGTGCGCAGAAAAATGAATTAAAAAGTTGGTGGAGCAGGGTGTTTAATTAATGAAGTATTCTTTTGGAATTGAGTTTGAACGTAAATTTTTAATGGCATTTTTTTTAACGTTAACCTTAGCTGGGTGCGCTGGGCAAATTGTAAAAGACAATAGCTTAACCGCAGATACCTCGTTGGCTTCATTGCCCAGTTGGTACCATCAAAATGTGGGCTTTCAAATGATGGGTGATAACCATTATTCGGGTAGCGGTGCGTTGGTGCATTTATTACAAGATGCCGATTTAGCGTTTACTAAAATGGAATTGCAAAAATGCCAAATATTTTTAGAGCGTGCTCAGCGAATTGCCAGCCGAGATTCTGGTGTGTATGTGCGTTTGAGTTACTTATTTTGGGTGCAAGGTAAGCCACCGCAGGCCGAACAAATGGCAAGGCGAGCATTGGCGGTGATGCAAGATGGTGAAGGTAAAAAAGAAATTAAGCGTTTACTGACTGCCATTCAAAACAATCAGTAATCCTTAAAATGAAAGCTCAAGGGGATTCCCTAGAGCTTTGGCGCTAGAGCTAGAGCAGTGTGATATATTATTTTTTCTTCGGTTCGCGAATAATTCGAGTGTTGCTATAACGGTCATGCCAGCTTAACCCGTCTTTATCGAACCACACCCAAAAATAACCCATGAATAAAATCAGGGTTGAGCCAATGGACACTAAGAAACGCACTAAGCACTGCATTAATGTCATTGGACCTTTATTGTCATTGATTAATCGTAAACGCCACGCGCGCATCCCTAAAGTTTGACCGCCACGACGCCAAAAATGAACGTTAAACCAAAACAAAACAATAAACATAGCACTGGGTAAAAATGGATTATGTTGAGCTACATGCTCACCACCATTTACCGCCACAAAAATAATGCCCAAGACAAACCAAATTCCCAGTACTAATAAACCGTCATAGATAAATGCAGCTAAGCGTATGAAGGGGCCTGGGTTGGTGACCTGTATTGCGTCGTCTTGTTTTGAGGTTTTAGTCATTTTAAATTATGCGCGTTTAATTAAATGTTTAAGCCAAGTTGAATGCCAACCGTTGTACCTGAATAGCTTGGGCCGTAGTCAATATCGTAGTCGCTACTTTCGTCAATACCTACACGAAGTTGTGTTTGTAGATTTTCCCAGCTATAACCGAGTCCTAAAATTATGCTGGTACCAGTGGCAGAAAAACTACTTGAGTCAGTTGAGAACTTTTCACTAAACAGGCCTAGACCTGTATAGAACTGCCAGCCTTCGTAATTATTGGTAGATAGTAGAGCGGCTACGCGAGTGGAGCGATATTTTTCATTATTTTCATTGTTAGAATCATAACGGTCGCCATCAATTATTCTTTCATCTAGTTTCGCGCGGCCGTGTTCTGCATAAAAAGCTACGTTTTTGTTGAAATTGTATTGATAGCTGAAATTAAATCCGCTGTAGCTATAGCCGAAATCATATTCATCGATCATGGTTTTTTCAAGGCTACCGATGCTGTACACGTGTTTGTAAATACGTTTCTCTTTCGGCGAATAATTATAAGCTTGCTGAAGCGCCGTTTGTGTCACCTGTGGTTTTTGAGTAACAACAGGTGCTTGATTAATACTAGGATTATTTTCAACATTAATATTTATACCTGATTGTGAATCAGCAACACTATCGAAAGGCGCTTCCTTGGTGATTTTTTCAATTTCATCTTTATTAATATTGAATACACTACCACCAGCTAATTGAATCTTATAGGTGCCATTAGTGAAATCCTGTTCAATTAGGTTTCCGCGTAATACAGAGCCATCCTTTTTATAAATAACGTCTTGAAGGTTAGCGGCAAAGCTAACAGAGCTTGCTAATATGAGTGTCAGTAAAAAGAAACGCATTTAATAAATCCTTATAATTAATAGTTAAAGCCAACAGCCAGTGCTACGTTGCTAGCAGATACATCATCTGCGTATTCTTCTGAAAATTTAGCATTGGCATTTAACGAGACTTGAATGGTTTGCCAAGAATAACCCATACCTAAATCAATACTGGCACCTGTTACATCATCGGTAAAGTTGTCGAAAGTATATCGATCATTAAAGATTCCTAAGCCTGCAAAAAACTGCCAGCCTTGATGTAGATTAGTGCTGGCTAAAACGGAAGCTGATAAACCTAAGTAATCAATATCGTTAACTTCCGATTGTGTATGAACAATTCTGTCTTCGCTATCTACTGTGTCTATTGAATCAAGTTCTGCCGATTGAATAGAGTAGTGGGCGGCAATATGCTCAGAGTGATTTCTTTGATAAGACAGTTTAAGGCCGCTGTATTGATGCTTATCTTCGTATTCTTCATTATCCCAATAAGAATAGCCTTGGTACTCTGAAGGCATGGTGACAGTGTGAGCGAGTAGAGCCACATAAAAGACATTCTCAAATTCTGATTTTTGAGGCTCGATACCGGCGTAGGTATCCATGGTGGCTTGTTGTTCGATCACAGGCTGTTGTTCAATGACGGGTGCTTGGTTAATGCTTGGGTTGTTTTCAACATTAATATTAATAGCTGAAGCGGCTTGGTGGCTTTTATTAAAAGGCGCTTCCTTGGTAATTTTTTCTATCTGGTCTTTGGTTACATTAAAAACACTGCCACCACTTAGCTGAATTTTATAAGTGCCATTGGTGAAGTCTTGTTCAACTAAAGTGCCTCTTAATACCGATCCATCGGTTTTATATATAACATCTTCTAAGTTGGCAGCCATGGATATTTGGCTAATGAGGGCAAGCCCTAAGATCATGGAACGCATTTTAAGTCCTTTTAGGTGTAATTTGCGGGCGGCATTATACCTGATGGAATGGACAAATAATGCAAACAGAGAATCAATTATTTAAAAAATGAGCTGGATAGCTAAAGAAGGCTAACTCGCTAGAGATGAGCGTTAACAGTCTTTATTGATAGCAATAAAAAAGCCGATATCGTTAGATATCGGCTTCTTTATGTCCATGGATGGACTGTATCTAGTTGATGTAAGGAACAATCAAATAGAAGAATAAATGGTACCAGTGGGCGGACTCGAACCGCCACGCCTTGCGGCAACGGATTTTGAATCCGTCGTGTATACCAATTTCACCACACTGGCATCGCTACGAAATGTTTAAGGTGTCGTACCACCTGATGTGCCACTTAATTTTTCCTTGCTAAGAAGGTCAGTACCTAGACTGAATTAAGTGGCGGGGATAATACCAGCACCGTTTGGCAAGTCAACGATTTAATCGGGTAATTCAATGGCTTGGCTGAAAAATATCCAGTTACAACAAGGGCTTATGGAAAACGGCCAAGCAGCGGCATGAATAATTGCTTGTTGTGGGTGCTGACTACTGCGTATCCATGGGATTTTGCCGTATAATCGCGAGCCTAAAATAAGAGCGCCCAAGATTAAGACAATGTTTACAGAGTCTTGGATGTGTCTTAACGAGCAAATAAGCCGTGGTTTCAGTTAGGTGATAGTGATGTATTGCTTGCTACCCAAGCTTGGCCACAATAGAGATTTTAAATGAAAACCAGTGATTTTAGCTTTGAACTGCCAGATGAGTTAATTGCTCGCTACCCCAATGAAGTACGCAGTAGTAGCCGCTTATTGTGTCTCAGAGACGGCAAAACTGACCATAAGCAATTTACCGATTTATTAAATTTGGTGAATGCCGGCGATTTAATGGTGTTCAATAATACCCGAGTGATTCCAGCTCGTTTATTTGGCCAAAAGCAAAGTGGCGGTAAATTAGAAGCGCTTATTGAGCGAGTTACCGGTGACAATACCGCCCTAAGCCATATTCGCAGCAGCCGCAGTCCAAAGCCTGGTGCCGTGATTCTTTTAGAGGGGCTAGAAGTAGAAATAACTGGCCGCCAAGATGCGTTATTTGAATTAACCTTTAAGTTACCCACAGGCACTAACCTTGTGAATTGGCTTGAAGACGTGGGCCATATGCCTTTGCCTCCCTACATGGAGCGTGAAGATGAATTAAGCGACCGCGAGCGTTATCAAACCGTTTACAACAAAACGCCAGGTGCCGTAGCAGCGCCTACGGCTGGTTTGCATTTTGATGATGAATTATTAAACGCCCTTAAAAGTAAGGGTGTAAATGTGGCGTTTGTTACCCTGCATGTGGGAGCCGGCACCTTTCAGCCAGTTAAGGTAGATGACGTACACAGCCACGAAATGCACAGCGAATATTTAGAGGTAGATCAAGCTACCTGTGATGCGGTTAATGCCACTCGTGCCAACGGTAAACGCGTAGTGGCTGTGGGCACCACCAGTGTGCGCAGTTTAGAAAGCGCCAGCATGGTGACCAATGAAAACCCCAACGGAGAGATTCGCCCTTTTATTGGGGATACACGTATTTTTATTTTCCCAGGTTACGAATTTAAAAGTGTTGATGCGCTGGTGACAAATTTTCATTTGCCCGAATCCACACTGATTATGCTAGTCAGCGCCTTTGCTGGGCGTGGGCCGGTGTTAAATGCCTATAATGAGGCAGTGGCAAATGACTACCGATTCTTCAGTTATGGCGATGCGATGTTCTTGACTAAAAACATGGCTGCCGAGGCACTTTGGGATCAATGATCGGTAAATTGATCCCTGCTCATTATTTAAAAAACTGTAAGCAGGCGTCGACTAGCTGTTTTTAACGCGCTCGACATACTTACATCCATCAAAGCAAAACCCGAGGTGACATAGGGTTTTTAACGTTAAAGCACTGCTTTAGTGAAAGGTACTCTATGAGTTTTATGAAGTTCGATTTAAAAACCACCGACGGTAAAGCCCGTCGTGGCACGGTGAGTTTCCCTCGGGGTGATATTCAAACCCCTGCATTTATGCCAGTGGGCACCTATGGCACCGTTAAAGGCATGCTGCCCCGTGACGTAAAAGATTTGGGTGCCGAAATTATTCTAGGTAACACATTTCATTTATGGCTAAGACCTGGCAATAAAATCATTAAAGACTTGGGTGGCCTGCATGAATTCATGCAATGGAATAAGCCAATTCTTACCGACAGCGGCGGTTTTCAAGTCTTTAGCCTAGGTAAAATGCGTAAAATCACCGAGCACGGTGTGACGTTTCGCAGCCCAGTTAACGGCGACAAAGTAGAGCTAACCCCTGAAATTTCCATGGAAATTCAGCGCGATTTAGGCAGTGATATCGTGATGATTTTTGATGAATGCACGCCCTTCCCTGCCACCGTTCGCGAAGCCAAAGACAGTATGGAAATGTCTCTGCGTTGGGCCAAGCGCTCTAAAGATGCTCACGGCGATAGCCCATCGGCCTTGTTTGGTATTATCCAGGGTGGCATGTACGAAGACTTGCGTGATGTAAGCCTTAAAGGCTTAACCGATATTGGCTTTGATGGGTACGCCATTGGCGGTTTGTCGGTGGGCGAACCTAAAGAAGATATGGTGCGCATCATAGATCACCTCGCTCATAAAATGCCTGAAGACAAGCCCCGTTACCTAATGGGGGTGGGTAAGCCTGAAGACTTGGTAGAAGGTGTGCGTCGCGGCGTAGATATGTTCGATTGTGTGATGCCCACCCGTAATGCCCGTAACGGTCACTTATTCATAGATACCGGTGTTTTAAAGCTGCGTAATGCGGCCAACAAAACAGATAAAGGCCCAGCTGACCCAGCTTGCGATTGTTATACCTGTCAGAACTTTAGCCGTGCTTATTTACATCACCTTGATAAGTGTAAGGAAATTTTGGGTTGTACCCTGAATACCATCCACAACCTGCACTTTTATCAAACTCTTATGGCTGGTTTGCGCAAGTCTCTTGAAGAGGGTACATTTACCGCCTTTGTAGAAGAGTTCTATGCGAAAAGGGGCTTACCAGTACCGCCATTAGCAGATTAATCTGCTGATTTACGCGTAATTGGTAGAAGAGCTCTACGCGAAAAGGGGCTTACCAGTACCGCCATTAGCAGATTAATCTGCTGATTTACGCG
>CAJXRF010000094.1 GCA_913058575.1 uncultured Bermanella sp. | reverse complement strand
ACATATGGCTGCATTAGCAGCTTAGGCTTTGATGCACTTCAAGGTTGAATCCGCGCACTTTAATACTAACGTTGAAGATAAATAATCAATTACAGAATACAACCTAATTAATAGGCATTCAGCTCTTAAGAACAGCGCTATTGAAGCCACACAGCCTTCATTTGTAGTGGTCAAGTAACTCTGTAACTTATATTTCTTATAAAATTAAAGCAAATGCTTCTTAATGAAGCCCTTAATTTTCTCTAATTCTAAATCCAGCATATTATCAAGAGGCTTGAAGGGGTTACTGGTAATTAATATCAGGGTTGTAATTCAGTTTTTTAAATATCAAATCTTGATACTCCCTAGGGATACCGCCTTTTCCATACAACTCCTCTAACCATTGTAAGTAGCTTCCATTTTTAATTATTTTATCAAGTCCAATATGATAGTGCCTCATAATATCCTCTGCCTGATGATGCCCTTTATTTAGTATCAATGAATACTCAGTAAAAGCGATGGGCTTTTTAAGGTGGCCAAAATCTTGCAGCTTATTAGGGTAATATTTCATAATAGAGTTATGCGCAGTCAAATAAAACAATGGCGATAAGTCAGCGCGATTCATCACTAGTTTTCTAATGTGGGCATCTGTGTCGTTGGCAAAATCCACTTCCAAACCTGCTTCAATTAACTTCGGAGTCAGTAATGAACCTAACGGCGTGGCAATTCGATATCCCTTTAAATCTGAAAACTGACTCCACTCGATATTTTCTCTGAAATTTGGTTTAAAATACCAAAATAAAAACCGACCCATTTGGAACGGCTTACTGATCAGTAAATCTTCTTTTTTTGCATAGGCAAGACCCAATGATATTGGCGCATATATACCGAGATTCTTAGCACGGCCTAAAGAATGTGTCCCTAGTCTTTTTAATGGAAAATGCACCACCTCAACAGTAACGCCAGACGCTTTAAATATTTTTTGTACAATAACATCTGTACTGCCGTTATTATCCATTTGAACAAAAGGAGGATAGATCCCAGCATGCAGAACATACGGCGTTTCATCATTGGCCTGGGCCATAATGCTAGCTAAAACCAAAGAAAGAACTAGCATAAACATGCTAAAACTATCGTTACTTTTCATACTTTCCTTTACCTTAAATCACACTACAATTTACAAGAATGGATCAAACCATAACTCTTTTTGATCAACTGGGGCGGTTGCCGGAAGCAAAGGGTTATGAATTTTAAACAATTTCCTATCTTTAAGGTTAACCCTTTCAATATCTTGTTTATGGTGTTTCAAAAAGTGCTGCTCGAAAGAGCCATCTTTAATCATTATCCGTAGCCCACGCTGTATACGCTCTGCTAATTCAGGTGTTTTTTTGGAAGTAAAAAAATATTTAGGCCAAGGGTAATACAACAGAATACTCTGCTCGATAAATAGGCTAGGAAATTTATCTTTACGCTCTTCATATTCCTTTGGCGCTTCATTAATCCCTCTAGAGAAATAGTCGAACCTTTCAGCCGATAACATTTCAAATAATCCTTCATAATCAGGGCCAGTGACCACCTTAAAATCATTGGCCTTGAACACTTTCACGTCGTTCCATACATGCCCCTGCCCTACTTTCAACTTTTTTAATTCTTGCAAGGTACTAATTGACGAAAATTTCCCCCTGTTTTTCTTCTTTATAAGAAAAACACGATACCCTAATAATCCCTTGTTAATTGGAATAAGAATGGGAATAAATTTCTCTTCTCGCTCCTGAGTAGGGCTACTCCAGCCCACATTTACAATTCTCCCCTCTTCAAGAAATTGAAATGCGCGCCCTACATTCATTTTTCCCCCAGGCTTCATTTTGAAGGGGCCATCCGATGCTGCCGTTTTCTTAAGGGCCATTCGCAATAGCTGCGTGGCGTAATCAAAGCGCGTGTCGTCTTTAGACTCAGGCGCCGGAAAATAGGTAATTTGCAACGGCTCAGTCCACCCCAATAGACTCATGCAGAAAACCAATAGGCCAATATATGCTTTTAATGAAATTCTCATATACAAATTTCACCCCTCCTTTAGAAAACGCCACTCACTCTCATAACAATATTCCTCGCGGCTCACTTGATGTATCACGAGGTTTTTACGGTCTATTTAAGTCTAGCCAATTCCTCATAAAAGTTATTCGGGCTCTCCACCTAAAAATATAATGCTCGATTAATATAAGCCCGGCACCTTACAAGCTAGCTATGTTTGATCTACCAGCCATTTTTAGCTACTTAATTCAGCCAGCCGTCTTTAGTTTAAAACCCAATAGACTATCCACTGCACTGCGCATGGCACTAACCGCTCATTTCTCACAAGTTCTTAAATCATTTTATTATGCTACGAGCTGCTTTATATGCAATTTGAATAACCTTTTTAATTTTTTGCCCCCTTACCGTTCATTGGCTAGACCTTTAGTGAGCATAAATATTGAACGGATTAAAAAAGGAAAGCTTCATGGAATTAAAATGGTGGCTAGCACCAACCTTGGCCATGGCCATGACAGGTTGCATAGATCTAGAAAGTGACGATGATGACGATGAGGTGGTTGGCTCCTCCGCCACTGAAACCGTAGCTGGAAAAGCAGCCGATGGCTACTTATATGGAGCTAAAGCCTGCCTAGATATAAATGAAAACAAAGTATGTGACCCCACCGAACCCAGCGCCTCTACAGGACCAAACGGCGACTTCAGCATCAGTGCCAGCCCAAGTGATGCAAACCACCCCATTGTGGTTGAAATAGTAGTGGGCACCATAGATCAGGATGACCCAGAAAACCCCATTGAAACCGCTTATACCATCACCGCCCCAGCCGGATATGGTTTTGTTAGCCCATTAACCACCATGATTCAAAATGAAATTGAAACAAGCGGTGTCAGTACAGAAGATGCAGAAAGTGCCATAAAATCTTTGCTAGGCACTTCTCTGCCCCTTGATCAGGATTATGTAGCAGGAGCAGCCGCCACTGATGACTTTGGCGAAGTGTTTGCCGAGGAATTTGAAAAACTGCACAAGGTAGCCCAAGTTGCTGCGGCCATTATTCAAGAAAATACCGGTGCAGTTGACGACTCTGACGTAGAGGTAGATACAGCCGCTGCATTTGACTTAATCGTTGCAAAAGTCACCGATGCCGTTGAAGACATTGTTGATGAAGTAGAACAAGCCATTGAAGATGGTGGCACGTTTGATCCTGATGCTATCGCCGACAGCGATACCATTGCGGCTGTCACCGATGTGGATGTGGAGACCATTTTAGAAGAAATAGAAATAGCCGATGACATTAATGAAGCCACCGCCGCTAATATGGGTGAAGTATTGGCAGACGGCGTTTATTTTCTTGAATCTGATGTTTACCACGACTCGCAAACCATGCAAGAACGCCTTTTCTTTGAATATGGTTATGTAGACTTTGATGGAACCGAGCAAAGTTTTGAATTTTATTTCTTTAACGGCACTGAATTTGTCGCCGGTGACGAGGAAAGTGATGCCGAAAACGACGGTACAAATGACGACTCTGACAGTGACGAGGAAAATTTCTTAGTTTTATCTGCCAGCGGGTTTAGTGCTGCAGAAATAGAAGATACCGACGGCCCAAATTTCACCAGCGTCAACAGCGATGGTTCAGTGGTGATGGACTTTGGGTTATTTCAAGCCGATTTAAGCGCCGACGAAGTGGATATTTCGGGCAAAAAAATCAGCACCACACTTGCCAATACCGGTAATTGGTTATGGGCAGATGCCGTAGGCGATACCGCCACATTCCCAGCTGAATCTGTGGCTTATCGCTTAAAGCAGCAAATATCCCAAGACGTTTACGGCATGCCTTACGAATTAGTCAATGACAATAACGAGTACGGCTGTGACGCTGATGACGCCTTTGGCACCACTACACCCTCATGTAATGCCGTTCGTTATTTAGACGGCAGTAATGATGTCTTTGGAGACCCAGCACCTAACACGGTTGAATTAGTGGTAAGCGCCGCAGCCGCCAGTGCCGATGTATTGAAAGCCGTGGTAATTTACGCTGAAAACGATGATGAAAGTGAAGGAGAGAGCGACTCACCTACTAAATTGGTTCTGGCGGAGTTCTTATCAAGCGGTACCTTACGATTTGTGGATGCCAATATTGAAAGTGGCGATGTTGAGTTATTGGAAACCAGCACTTACACCACAGAAACAGTGCATGGCAAAACTTTATTAGTATTTGAAGTCCCCCATCAAGTGCCTAACTTTTTTAACGGCGGTGAAGAAGACACCAATGATAGCCAGGGCGATGACAGCAATGGCGAAGGTGGCGGCCCTGAATTTTCAAAACTGTTCCTAGTAGAACACGATGGTTTCTGGCGTATAGGGGTATTACTTGAAGGCGGTACCGTTCTGCCAGACGACGCTCCTTTTGTAATAAATGAAATTGCCCTTAATGCCGCTGTGGCCGCTTTTGACCCTGACAACATTGATTTAGGCGATGGCGATGTGGACATCATTGAAGATGAAGGCCAAATACCGGATGAAAACGAAGAAAAACTGGGTGATGTGTTTGTGCCTTGCCGTTTAGGAGATTCTGGCTGGGATGAAGAAAACGATGAACCTGCTGTGCCCAAAGGCTTTGATGATTTTGAAGCTGCGGTGGATGACTGTCGGTTAACTAATGACATTGCCAGTGGCAACGGCGGCTTTACTGACGCCACCGTAGTGGGAAAAACATTTAAAATTGAGCATGATGAAACCATTGTGTTTACGGATGATGGCAGCGCGGTTATCACCGAAACCGAACCCAATGAAGATGACCATGTAGAAAATTTAACTTGGAGTGTTAGTGAAGCGGGCTACCTTATTATTGAAGAAAGCGACACGGATGATGTGGTGGCTGCCTTTGCATTAATTGCCAGTGAAAGTAACGAGCTTTTGGTAAAAGCTTTCTTTAAAGACATCTCTGAAGACGAGGGGTTTAGTGAAGATTTAACTTTAGATAACGACGACGATGGAGAAGTATTTGGCATGGTGTGGGTGCAACAGACTCAATAACCTGGCATAGCAAAAACTAAAAACAATATAAAAAGCTGTGATGATTTCATCACAGCTTTTTATATTTACAGCTGTTTTTGCACATTAAATTAACACTGCGCCTTTGACTAATAAATGTTACTCATTCAAGGCTCTTCATCCTTGCCGTTAATTTTTAAATCCTTAACTGAATAACTTGCCTTCAATCTAAACTAACATGTCTATAGGTATTTCATTATTAAGTTTATTAAAAGGAGCTGCCATGTCGGATAAGCAGCCTATTAGTGTTGATGTCGTAGCTGGTAAACGCTACTTCTGGTGCAGTTGTGGCAAAAGTACCAAACAACCTTGGTGTGATGGCAGCCACGCTGGCAGTGAGTTTTCACCTCTTATGTATGAGGCCACAGAAACCAAAACCTTACATGTTTGTGCCTGTAAAAAAACCGGGCACCCGCCGCTTTGCGATGGAACCCATCAACTGTTATTTGGCGGCGGTAGAGATGAGTACTTTGAAATAGGCCAAAGTGACTAATGCTTTGGTATAACTCAAAAAGAAAATTAGCGAAATAAAGCCCTTAAAAACCAATCAAGCGCCATTAAACACATTCAGACCTCCCTCTCCTTTGTTTTTGTCATTACCCATGAGGTCGCGATATTTCGTCACTGGGTTATACTCCCTCACCATCAAAGTCACTAAAACGGGTCTGGGAAACAAACCAATAGACCCACATCGAGAGTTTTCATGAGCGAACCTAAGCCAAGTTACAGCACCGAGGAACTTCTTCACCGCTACCGCTTCATATTAGAATCCATGTCGGAAGGCGTGTATGGCCTAGATGCCAATGGCAATGCCACCTTCGTGAACAACGCCGCGGAAACCTTAACCGGTTGGGCCGCCAGTGATTTAATCGGTAAAAGTATTCATCAATATCATCATCACAGTTTTGAAGACGGCCGCCATTACCCGCAACAAGAATGCCCTATTTACCAATGCCTAAAAGATGGCCGCACACGCTTCAACGAAAGTGAAGTGTTTTGGCGCAAAGATGGCAGCAGTTTTCCGGTAGATTACTCGGCCACACCCATCGTAGAAAACGGCAAAATTAGCGGTGCGGTAGTAGTGTTTAAAGACATTCGTGAACGTAAGCTGGCTCAAGAGAACCTCAACGAAGCCTTACAACAAGTACAACGCTTAAAAGAACGCCTACAAGCCGAAAACACCTATTTACAAGAAGAAATACAAACCGAATTTTTAGGGGACTTAGTAGGTCAATCCACCCCCATAAAAGATTTAATGCAACAAATTGCCATGGTCGCTCCCACCGATGCGTGCGCCCTTATTCAAGGGGAAAATGGCACGGGTAAAGAACTGGTGGCCCGCGCACTGCATCATCAAAGTGCTCGCAGTGACCGCCCCATGGTTAAGCTTAACTGCGGCGCCATTCCTGATGGCTTAGTTGACAGCGAGCTATTCGGCCATGAAAAAGGCGCCTTTACCGGAGCAGTTCAAAGGCGCATTGGGCGCTTTGAATTAGCCGATGGCGGCACTTTATTTTTAGATGAGGTCAGTGAATTATCCCTTGAAGCACAAGTGAAATTATTACGGGTATTACAAGAAAAAGAATTTGAACGGGTAGGCGGCACACAAACATTAAGTGTGGATGTACGCGTCATTGCCGCCAGTAATATCGACTTACAACAATGCGTGGCGCAAGGGCGTTTTCGCATGGACTTATATTACCGTTTAAAAGTGTTTCCACTTAACGTGGTGCCCCTTAGAGAGCGAAAATCTGACATCCCTTTATTAGCAAACCTCTTCGCTGGGCAAGCCTGTAAACGTATGGGGAAATCGTTTAATGGCATCACCAGCCAATCATTAAAATGGTTAAGCGAGTACAACTGGCCGGGCAATGTACGAGAACTGCAAAACCGAGTAGAACACGCAGCCATCTTGCACGATGGCGACATGCTGCACATAACATCAGTAGATGGCCATGCCCGACCCGCCATCAATTCATCTAAACCATTAAGCCTACAGGATGCTGAACGCCAGCACATTCAGTCGGCCCTAGAATATTGCCAAGGTGTCATTGCCGGAGAACACGGCTGTGCTGCCCTTCTGCAAGTCCCCCCAAGTACACTTCGATCGCGCATGAAAAAGCTTGGCATCATCTAAATAACATTCCATGGTAACGATATATCGCGCCATCGCGATATATCGCCACGACATACCACCACCAAGATCACCCAGCCTCTCTAAAAGCCTTATAAATCAACAACTTACCCTATGGCACAGTGCCTGCAATAGACAGAAATAGATAAAAGCAGTCACTAAGCAGTTGAGGTTCTATGAGCAATCTTATCCCCCTATTGGAAGTGGACGCCACGCGCTCCAACCCAGCCATACGACTGGCCAAAGGCATGTACCAAAAATGGCGGCGAGTCATCGCTGGCGTCATGATAGCCATTTTCATACTGGCACCCTGGCTTGAGCTAAATGGCGCGCCGCTATTATGGATGGATCTTCAAAATCGCGAACTTCATTTACTTGGCCTAATACTGTGGCCCGACGACCTACTGGTTTTAATTTGGGTGGCCATGGCCTCTGCGTTTGCTTTATTTACCGTGGCCACCTTATCTGGGCGATTATGGTGTGGCTTTGCATGCCCTCAATCCATTTGGAGCATGATGTTTACTTGGGTAGAAGAAAAAACCCAGGGGAGCCGCAATAAACGCTTAAAAGAAAATAATTTACCCATACTGCAACGCAGACTCCTTCCCTTAATGGCCAAGCATTTTCTGTGGGCATTGATTGCCTTTGTCACTGCCTTCACCTTTGTGGCCTTTTTTGAGACCGGTGAAAGTCTTGGCCTGGCATTAGTGGGCGGTCAATTAGATGGTGAATTAATTTTCTGGCTTGGCTTTTTTGGCATACTCACATACATCAATGCGGGTTGGTTAAGAGAGCAAGTCTGCAACCACATGTGCCCGTACGCACGCTTTCAATCTGTGATGCTGGATGAGAAAAGTTTAAAAGTCACCTACAACGAAGAACGCGGAGAACCTAAAAAAGGCGAAGGGGACTGTGTGGATTGCGAGCTATGCGTACAAGTGTGTCCTGTGGGCATCGATATTCGCCAAGGCCTGCAGTATGCCTGTATTGATTGCGGCGCTTGCATTGATGCTTGCGACGACATCATGAAAAAAATTAACAAACCCACCGGCCTTATTAACTTCTCATACAAGGGTTTCTCGAAAGCCAATTTAAAAGACCTATTAATTGGTCGTGGAAAATTATGGGGCTACGCCCTTTGCACAATACTGACAGCTGGTGCGCTCCTGCTGCAATTAAGTTTCCTAGAAACCCTTGACGCTCACCTTTCTCGCGATCGCGGACAATTGTATTTCTACAATAGCCAGGGCCAATTAGCCAATGGTTACACCCTGAAGTTGCACAATAAAACCCATCAAACCAAACACTATAATGTCGCGCCCTTAAACTCAGGCTTACACCTTGAAAAACCATTAACCATTGAACTCAGTGCCGGTGATGATCGCACCGTGGCCTTTCAAGTTTTGTGCAGTGACCCCTGCCAGTTAGCGGGTACTTACAATTTAGAAGTGAATATTGAAAGCCAAGATAAATTAGACAAACAGATCCTCACTAGCCGTTATTTTGCACCAAGGTAGAGGCCACTAATACAGGCAATGAAAAACTTAAAAAACATAAACGTAAAGGTATCACGAGGCCAAATTTATGCGCCCCACTAAAAAACCTAGAGACTTTGTCTTAAACGATGAACTGTGGCCCGCCGATGATGATTGGCCCAATTACTTTCCGGGAAAAACCGTGTGGGTATTTATGGATGAATATCACGCCACCCTTCCCGGCGATGAAAGCTACAGCCGAATCATTGTTAGCCATGGAGATGGGCAAGGCTGGATTTTTAGCCGCCCTGTGATTCAACGAAACACGGTTGAGAGTGTTTTACAAAACATTGAGATTCCTATTTCACAAACGCAATTGTCTTACTTGGGGTTTAAGCCTTGGCTGGAACACGCCAGCTAACACTTAACCCTATCAGCACTTACCATCGCTAGGGCGCCGCTACCAAGGCGCCCTTCTTAGCACCATACAGTTAAGCCTTAACCCTGTAATTCCCTTCTTTTTGTCAATACTTTTACACCCATAAGCCAACATGGCTAAAGCTCCAAAAACCCTCTAGTTATAAGCTCTTCAGAAAACCTTAAGGTTTAATCATTAGTCTACGTGCCTATTACAGACTAATACCGCACTTTTCTAGGCTGGTATTACTGCTTGGCATTGGTGTTGAATGCATTTCAAGCTAAGCCTTTTCAAATAGAAGCAATTGAAAGAACTAAGGTAAAAAATAATGATAAATGCCCATGATTAATGCCAGAAATACACTGTTGCTGTGTTTATTTTTTATGCCCTTGCACGCCAATGCCACGATAGATGCTCATAAAAAAGGCAATATGTTCGTGTTATGGGGCTGGAATAACACTCACTACGAAAACAGCGACCTTCATTTCAAAGGAGAAAATTACGACTTCACCCTTAAAGATGTAAATGCCACAGGCGAACAATCCGCCATAAGCGCGAATGACTTTTTAAACCCTTCAAACATTGGCGAGCCACAAAGTACTTTCAAGGTGGGCTACTTTTCAAACGATGATTACGCCATATCATTTGGCGTGGATAATTTTGGCTGTGACTTTAATGAAAACCAGTTAGTCACTATAAATGGCACCATTAATACCGGCAGCGATTTTGATGGCACTTACCAAAACGACACCATTAATGCTCACCAAGAGGGATTTCTAGAGTTTAACCATTCCACCGGCCTTAAATATTTCAATATGGAGTGGACCCATTTTAAAACCCTATACTCCTTTTCTAATAAGCTACATGTATCTGGCTTAGCAGGCTTAGGGGCCGGTGTGGTGACGCTTAAAAGTCAATCTACGCTTTTAAATAAATCCCCTTACGGCAAGCTTCATTTTTCGGGTTGGGGAAGCACCCTAAAGGCTGGAATTGAAATAAACTACAACGGCTTTTTTACACGTTCTGAATTTAAAGTGGGCTACCTAGACTTATCGCATATCAGAACATCCATGAACCCCAGTGACAAAGCTTCTCAATCTTTTCAATATCGTCAATTTAATATTTTAATAGGCTATTACTTCTAAAGACCCATCATGAATGAATAGGAATGGATTCCTGTCAATTTCCTGACTAAATACATAGTAGTTTACGTCAAATTCTCGCTTTTCTAATTCAACTACACTGAAAGATCATCATTAGAGCTTTGGACCTAAGATCATGAAACTCATGTTTTTAGATTCTAATCAAGACATTAGCCATGCCCTTCAGGCCGATTACATTTGGGTACTGGTGTTAATATCCTATTTTTCAGCCTGCATGGCCGCTTATACCGCCTGGGGCATGTCTGAACAATTCCGCCTGAATCGTGCACGCCCAAAGGGTTATGTGTGGCTACTCGGTGGCGCCTTTTCTATGGGGTTGGGGATTTGGGCCATGCACTTCATTGCCATGCTGGCCTATCAATTACCCATTCCTGTGGCATATAGCTTAAAGGAAACACTGCTATCTATGGTGCCCGCCATTGCGGCCAGTGCCGCGGCCATTTATTTACTAAGTTATGAAAAAGTAGGTGTTTTAACGTTTCTTGTGGGTGGGCTTATTTTTGGTCTGGGCATTGGCACCATGCATTATTCTGGCATGGCGGCCATGCATGTGAATGCGCAAATGCATTACGATAAAACACTCTTTATTTTATCCATTGCTGTGGCTGTTTTATTATCTTACATCGCCTTGTGGCTTAAATATCTCGCCACCCGCTTCAAACATTCTCCTGTTTACCGCCAAATTAAGTCCCTTAGCATTTCGTTAGTGGCCGTTGCCATTTCCGCCATGCACTACATGGGCATGGCGGCAGTGCACTTTATTCCCAATACCGGGCCAGCCAAAAGTATTGTGGGATTAGACCCCATGTCTTTGTCGATATTGGTGATTATTATTACTGGGCTCATTATGGGTTTGAGCATTCTCACCAGCCTGTTTCAGCAACGCCTGTTAAGTGCATATCAAACGGTGGAGACCAGTCAAGAAAGGCTGCGAAATGCTATTAATTCTATTTCAGATGGCATTGTTTTATTTGATGAAAACGATAAGTTAGTTATGAGCAATAATGTTTTTAACAACATGTATCAATCACCTAACCAAACAATAGAGCCTAGTATGTCATACCAGTCACTGATTGCCCAGCAGTCCCAATATGTCACCAGCAACGCCTTAAACCCTCGTGACTATTTTGATAAACGCCTAATATGGCATCAGTCTGCCAGCAATACTTTTAACGAAACATTGCTAGATGGCCGCCAAGTCATTGGCAAAGAACAGCGCACTGAGTCTGGCGATCTTGTGGGCACATGGACCGATATCACTTATTTAAAAGAAGCCGAAAGTAAATTAAGAGAAAGCCAAGAACAAGTCACTGGTATATTAGAAGTTTCCCCCATTCCTATCATTATTCGTTCATTGAAAAATCAAACTGTTTTGTATTTCAATGAACATGCTAAACGTTATTTTAAACAGCTAAATGTTTGTATCACACTGGGCGAGGATAATTCTTTTTTAGATTTATCTACCCTTAAAGAAGTGGCAATAGAGCTGAAAGAAAAAGGGGAATTACTAAACCAAGAGCTGCAATTCACCAACAATAAAGAACAGAAAATCACCATCATTTATTCCGCAGTGGTGGCCAGCTATGAATATCAACCAGCTGCGATCATTTCATTTTTTGATATTACCAAACGAAAAAACCTAGAAGATGAACTTCGCAAAATGGCCCAAACCGATTCGTTAACGGGTGTATTTAATCGACGTTACTTCAGTGACATGGGCAAACGGGAATTTGTTCGCTGCCGACGCAATCGATTGCCCCTTTGCTTAATGATTTTGGACATTGACCACTTTAAACGTATTAATGACGAGCATGGTCATGACATGGGAGACGAAGCCATTAAAACCCTATGCCGCTTATGTAAAGACAACCTTCGCGATCTAGAGATTCTTGCCCGCATAGGCGGTGAAGAGTTCGCCATTTTAATTCCAGATAAACCCTTAAGTATTTGCCTAAATGTGGCCAAACGTATTCGCCAAGTGATCGAAAATAATGTATTACACAATCTAGGAGCTGACATTCGATTTACCGTGAGCATTGGCATTTGCGAATTAAGAAGCCAACACAAGGATTTTGAAGAGCTCATTAAAAGCACCGACATCGCCCTTTTTAAAGCCAAGAATCAGGGGCGCAATCAAGTACAAATTGGTCAGTAATGCCGCCTATTTGCCGGCAAGCTATTCTTTAAGTTGCCTAAAATACGCTTTACTGCACTTTCATTCAGCTTGGGTTCAGTTAAGCTGGTTATCATTACTTCATTAATATTCAACAAGTATCGAATTTTGCGTCTGATTGTTATTTTTCTACTCATGATTTTATTTAGCACCATCACCTTGGCGGAGGATATCCCCCAAAAGGAAGACCCTGCGTGGATAGATGAAACCATGGAAGAAATGGTCATGCCCCTTAAGCAATGGCTGGAATACAACGACAACCCCCCAACCGCTCTCCCAACGCCAGCCAGTAAATCCATGCGTCAAGCCATAAAAGAAGCCACCTCCTCTTACCCTGGGGTGGTATTAAGCGTTAAAAAACTAGAAGCGGTATATCAAGTAAAAATATTATCTGAACAAGGGGTGGTGCAACTTATCGATATTTCCATGGCCTTACCGGAGGCTACTCCTTGAAAATTCTGATTATTGAAGACGATAATGTGTTGCGTGTTCAGCTTAAGAACCACCTGCTGGCCGCTGACTTTAAAGTAGACACCAGTAGTGATGGCGAAGATGGATTGTATCGTGCTTTAGAATTTAACTATGATTTGGCCATTATCGATATCGGTTTACCTAAATTGTCTGGCATGGAGGTCATTACATCGCTTCGCCAGCAAAAAAAAGACATTCCCATACTTATTTTAACGGCACGAAGCGGTTGGCAGGATAAAGTACACGGTCTAAATGCCGGCGCCGATGATTACCTAGTAAAACCCTTTCAAACCGAAGAGCTGATTGCACGCTTACATGCCATGCTACGCCGCGCTGCGGGGTTTTCGCAAAGTGAAATTCAATATGGCCCGTTGTCGTTAAATTTACAAACCCAAGCGGTGCAGCTTCACCAGCAAGAGGTTCAGCTCACGGCTTTTGAATATAAAATGGCCGAATACCTATTTACCCATGCCAATAAAGTGGTCTCTAAAGCGGCACTTATGGATTATTTATACGATGACAGTGACGACAAAGACGCCAATGTCATTGAGGTATTAATGGGACGGCTAAGACAAAAAATAGATCCCAAAGGGGAACTTAAACCCATTGAAACATTGCGTGGCCGAGGATATCGCTTTGTCATGAAAGAGTGCTCATGAAGCCCGGCTCTTTACGCAAACGCTTTACCATCAATACTGCCGCTGTGGCGGTAGTAATGATGCTGGCCATTACCTTATTAATTGATTTTAGCTACCGAGAGGAATTGCAAAAAAGCGCTCACCATAGACTTAAACTGCACATATTTAACCTATTATCCGTGGCAGAATATCAACAAGGCACACTGCACTTACCCGCTGTTTTAACCAACCCAGGGTTTAATGCAGAACAGGCGCAGTTATGGGCGGTGGTTTTAGATGATCAAAAAAATATAATTTGGCAATCTTTATCTTTAGATAATGCCCCCACCCATCTTCCCCAAAGTGCCACTGTGGGCCACTGGCTTTTTGCTACCCGTTTTTTTAATGACATTGAATACATCACCACCAGCTACGCCATCACTTGGGAAAATAAACAAACCTATCACTTAGTAGTGGCCGAAGCAGCCAACACTCTAAATGCACTGATAATACGCTTTAGAACTGGATTATTAGTAGGCTTTTTTATCATGACCTTTATGTTGTTAAGCATTCAGTTTTGGGTGCTTAATTTGGCCTTTAGACCCATCCATACTTTGGAAAAAGAAATCATTCAGTTAGAAAAAGGCCAGCAAGCTAAGCTCCAACAAGACTATCCACTAGAACTTTCAGGGGTGGCTAAAAATTTGAATGCCCTCATTGAAAAGGAACACTGCCAACGTGAAAAATACCGTGGCAGCATGGCTGATCTTGCACACAGTTTAAAAACGCCCATTGCCATAATTAAATCTGAATTAGAAAACATTCCCAACAACACCACTATTCACAGCGCCTTTATGCGCATAAATGACACCATAGAATATCAATTACGTCGCGCCGTTATCTCGGGCCATAACCTACTGTCAAAAGGCACTAATATACAATCCACATTGAATTTAGTGCTCAGTGCTTTGGATAAGCTATACAAAGAAAAATCCATTAAAACCCAATACCATGTAGGGCAAGACCTACATTTTTTAGGGGATGAAAACGACTTAATGGAAATTTTTGGCAACCTATTAGATAACGCGTTTAAACATGCTAAAAGCAAAATTTTAGTAAGTGTGTCCCAAGAACAGCACTCACTGGTCATTGCCATTGAAGATGATGGAAACGGCATAGACCAAGAACAAGGCCAAGGTATATTTCATCGCGGTAAACGCCTTGATGAAACCAACCAAGGGCAAGGCATAGGTCTGGCCATCGTGCAAAATATTGTAGATGGTTATCAGGGCCAAATTGAACTCTCACGCTCAACCATGGGTGGAGCAAAATTCACCATGACTTTCCCCACAAGGACAAGCTAATGATTCGCAGCTTCCTCATATTGACCATTATTTTTTTTATGCTGGGCTGTTCGTCGGTGACTTTACGCACCGATACCCAAGCCAAAAACCATAAAGCAGCCACTTTTCAAAAAAGTTACGTTTATTGGTGGTGGGGCTTTAAAGGCGAGCACGATATTAATGTCCGTGAAATTTGCCAAGGAAAAGCCGTCAAGCAAATGCAAGCCATTAATACTTTTACCGATTCACTGTCCATCATATTCACCCTAGGAATCTATGCCCCTAGAACGGCACGGGTTTGGTGTGAAACACAGGAGGACAAATCATGAAAGTTTGTCTGTTATTGATACTGATTTTAAGTATTTGTGCCTGCAGCACCATGAACTTTGTTAATGGTCCCACCGTAGGGGATACCATCGTCAGAGAACAATGGCATCATGATGCGGTATTTAGCTTAGTGGAATTAAGCAAACCCTTTAACACCACTTATTATTGTGATGATAAGCAATGGGAGAAAATCACCATTGAACTCAGCGCCCCTAATGTATTGGCTTCCGCCTCATTAACCCCTTACACATTTGTCTACAACCCTTGGACTATTCAATACGAGTGTCGAGAAAACATCGATCAATAGAAAAATAATTAGCGTGTTCAGCCTAGGTTAAGCATCCCGTCAGCCTAGGTTCAACCTGCCTGAGTAAGATCGTTTCCATAGAGCCCAATGCTGGGCCTATGATACTTACAAGGCCCACTATGAAAACTTACTCTTTGTTTAATTTATCTCTTGTTTCAGCCCTTAGCTGTTTTTTATCTTTTAATGCAAACGCCGATGCACTATCAAGTGACGGCCTGACTCCTGGGGACAGCGACAGTAAATGGGTAGTCGGTGCCATGGCATTTAGCTTAAATAATATTTATAAAGATGGCGACAACATCCATTTATTATTACCAATTCTTGAATATCGAGGCGACATTGTATTTGTAAAAGACGGCGAACTGGGGGCTAAATTATTAAGTTCAGGTAAAACCCATAATGGCGAGTTTTCTGGGGGCGTATTAATCAGTGGCCAAACCAGTTATTTAGAAGATGATGATACTTACGAAAATGACAGTGCGTTAATTGGCTTGAAAGAACGCGATGCCATTGCCGACGGCGGTATTTATTTTCGACACAAAAGTGATATGGGTTTAGCGAAAGTGAAATTATTTGGCGACTTACACAGTGAAAAATACGGTAACCGTGCCGAGGCTCAATATATTTTTGATTTTAATATGCAGCAATGGCAGTTCAACCAATCTATTACCCTTATCTGGCAAGACAAGGACCGAGTTAACCATTTCTATGGGGTCTCGCAAAGCGAAGCCACTAGCAACCGAGCCGAATACGAAGGGAAAAGCGCTGTTAACCTAGCGTTAGCCGTTGACGGGCGATATCGCTTTAATAAAAACTGGGACGTGAAAGCAGCAGTAGGCTATGTGTATTTAGATGACGCCATAACAGACAGCAGCATTGTCAGCGAAGATGATATTCGTTTCGTAAGCCTTGGCACCCAATATAACTTCTAATGTTCCCGTTTTAAAAAGCCCCAAACCTTGGGGCTTTTTTCACAGCGCTTCTGTTTTTCCATAAACCGCTAGAAACATAGTACAAACCTGCCGAGCAAAAGTTTGATGTTGCGATGTCGGAATTGTCGCTTGGCCAAACATAATTTGTGGCCAAAAAGCTTGAGCTTTAATTAAACTGTAAAACAGCGCTCCGGCTTGCTCGGCATCTGCAATGTTTAGTCGTTCATGTAGCTTCGCTTGTTGCATCCATTGAGTTAAAGAAGATTCTTCCTGGCTAAACCGCTCTAAAATCGCTTGGGCCATGGCTGGCTCGTGAATAAATTCAGCCATTAACACCCTTGATAATCGTAAAAAACTTTCGTCCCCCACCAAGGCTAACTCTTGAAGGGCCAAAGCCATTAATTGTGGCTCTAAGTCTTCCTCTAACTTAAAACAGGCTTTGCTGGCCTGATTAGCCGTCTGCCATACAGTATGAGCGATATGCTCAAACAGCGCTTGCTTGGAAGGGAAATGATTGTATACCGTGCGCTTAGACACTTGGGCCAGTTGAGCGATGGCATCCATGCTGGTGCCTTGAAAGCCATTCTTTTGAAATAGGTCGATGGCAGCATCAATAATGGCCGCCTTTTTTCGAGCGCTTAAAGTGGTCATAACGGACTACATTTACTTAACTTGGCTTTGGAACAATCAATTCTACACTTCGCAGTGTACTTTTTGAAATTTAAAAGTAAACTGCAAAGTGTAGTTTTAAAGAGTAGCTCAAATGCACACACTTAAATACGTACTTTCCCTCACAGGAGCCTTGATCATGGCGTTATCAATATCTGCTTGCTCGACCCATTTTAATCAGGCCAATATTGAAGCTTCTAGCCATTTTAAAGATGGGGAGTTCATTAACACCGAACCTTTTAAAAAGCCAAGTTTAGGGGAGACGCTTAGTATTGCTAAACGATTTTTCTTTGAAGATAAATTCAACACGCAGCCTAAGCAACCCATTGCCATCACCACCATTACCGCCCAAGACATCACTGCTAATTTATCAAAAGACACCGCCGTTTATCGTTTAGGGCACTCCACTATTTTAATGGCCCTTAATGGCGAATTATGGATGAGCGACCCGGTTTTCTCTGAGCGCGCTTCCCCTGTGCAGTGGGCGGGTCCAAAACGTTTTCACCCAACACCCATTGATGTAAAAGCTTTACCAAATATCACAGGGGTGATCATTTCTCATGATCATTATGACCATTTAGATAAAAACACCATCAAGCAAATTCACCCGAAGGTGGGCGGATTTTATGTGCCGTTAGGGGTGGGCTCGCATCTTTTGGATTGGGGAGTACCACAGGAAAAAATCCATGAAATGGATTGGTGGCAAGAAAAAAAGATAGGCAACATTACTTTGGTTAATACCCCTGCCAATCACTTTTCTGGGCGCAGTTTAAGCGATGGTAACAGTACACTGTGGTCTTCGTGGGTAATTAACACCCCACAGCACAATTTATTTTTCAGTGGCGATTCAGGGTATTTTTCTGGCTTTAAAGACATAGGTGAAAAATACGGTCCCTTTGATTTAACCATGATGGAAAACGGCGCTTACGATGGCAGCTGGCAACACGTACACATGACACCAGAGCAATCCATGCAGGCCCATGTGGATTTAAAAGGAAAAGTCATGTTGCCCATTCATAACGGCACTTTTGATTTAGCATTCCATGAATGGACCGACCCTTTTGAGCGCATCATGAAACTGGCCCAGCAAAAGAGCCAAGTATTGGCCACCCCTCAAATTGGTCAGCGCTGGGCGTTAAACCAACACACACCCCAAGCGCCATGGTGGCGACAAAATCAAGAAACCGTGAGCCAATCACCTATAGAAGACGAGCCGGTTTCTCAACTGTAAAACAACTTATCGTTGGCATGGCGACTGATTACATCGCCATGCCCGAAACAAAAAATAAACATTATTTAAAATAATCCGACGCCTCCCCTTCTACCAACGCTTTTTGTTGCACGATAATGCCTTCAATAAATTCTTTGCAGGCTCGCACCTTGGCCGTGGCTTTTAAATCCACATGCATTAACACCCACACACCCCAAGTAGACGGTATTAACGCCACATCCAAACGCTTTAAGGTGGGGTCAAGATCGGCAATAAAACAAGGCAGCCTAGCCAGCCCCATACCTTGCGCCGCACAAGCGTGCATGGCATTCACTTCATCAACACGCATCACCACTTTTGCATCACTAAAATGTTGTTGCGCCCATTGAGGCAACCCAGATTCATCGCTGTAAATAATCAAGCTATGAGAGGCTGGATTTTTTTGTAAATATTCATCACTTGCGTAAATGCCATGCCTTAAATTCAACACTTTTTTGCCCACTAAATATTCTGGGGGTTTATCGGTTAAACGCAGGGCAATGTCAGCTTGGCGGGCATTTAAATTCGCCAGCAACTGGCTGCCTTGTAATTCTAATTCTATGGCTGGATAGGCACGACTAAACAACCCAAGGTGAGGAATCACCAATCGAGTAAGCACATCATAAGAGGCGGTTAATTTAAGGGGGCCACTTAGTTGGCTGTCTAAACCAAATACGCGCCGGTCTATGGCATGGGCCAGGGTCTCCATGTTTAGGGCATGCTCATACAGGTCCTCCCCTGCTAGAGTCATGACATAGCCCTCTTTTGAGTGATCAAATAATCGCGTGCTTAGGTGCTGTTCCAATGCTGTGATTCTTCTGGCCACCGTGGTGTGCTTCACTAATAGCGCTCGGCCAGCGGCACTCACCGTGCCTGTTCTGGCCAGCGCCAGAAAAAAACGCATATCATCCCAATTCATGGTATTGCTCATTTTCCCGCCTTTAAAGCATGCCTAGGTGCCTGTTACTCAATATAGTCAGATTGTGCATTTTTGCACAAGTGAGGTGCTAAAACGATTATTTATAATCTATCTCGCACACCCTAGTATGGCTACATCAACTCAAGCAATAGGCAGGCGCTCATCATGGCACACCCTCAATACACGCTCATCAGTCACCTACTATGCCCCTATGTGCAGCGGGCAATTATCACCCTTGAAGAGCAAAACATTGCTTATAAACGCATTGATATTGATCTGGCCATCAAGCCCGATTGGTTTAAGAAAATATCCCCACTGGGCAAGGTGCCTGTTTTAGTGATTGATGATGACACCGTTTTATTTGAATCAGCGGTGATCAGTGAATATTTAAACGAAGCCAATAACGGGACACTATTAAATAACGACCCTTTAAAAAAGGCCCATCAAAAAGCATGGGTGGAATTCGCCTCTCACACCCTAAACAACATAGGTCAGCTTTATAACGCCCCTGATGAAAAATCCTTTCATATGGCCGAAAACTCACTCAATGACAAATGGAAAACATTAGAAAGTCACTTGAAAATTGAAGGGTATTTTAATGGCCAAAATTTTTCACTGGTCGATGCGGCCTTCGCACCGGCATTCAGATACTTAGAGGTTGTTGAAACTTTAACCCAGCTGCACTTTTTTAAAAACGTAAAGGCCATTTCCCACTGGGCTAAATTATTGCAAGTGCGCCCTTCGGTTAAAAAAGCCGTCAGTGAGCACTACCCTCAGCAGTTAATGGTGTTTTTAACACAACGCAACAGTTATCTAGGTTTACTGGCTAGGCAATACATTCACCACCAGCAAAATAACAACACAACAAATTCTCCAAGCAATCATGTTCAGGCCTAATTCTCAGACGCCAATCAATTTATTTTTAATTAAAACAGGATACAAAAAATGAAAAACTTTAAACAAGCCTACGGAAAATGGGCATTGGTCACAGGTGCCTCTACTGGTATAGGTAAAGCCATTAGCCTACAGTTGGCCAAGCAAGGGGTTAACTTGGTGACGGTGGCTCGTAATCAAAAAAACCTACAGCTTTTGCAATCTGAGTTAGAAAATACCGGCATTGAAGTATTAAGCATTTCAGCAGATCTATCCCAACCTGGAAGCAGTACTGAAATAAATAACAAAACCGCCCACCTAGACATTGGCTTACTGGTGGCCAATGCTGGCATAGAAAACACTGGAGAGTTTATCGACACCCCCATTCAAAATGAGCAAAATCTACTGGCCTTAAATGTTAATAGCCCCATGGAATTAAGCCATATTTTTGCCAAGCGCTTCGCTAAAAAAGGCAAAGGCGGCATTTTGTTATTATCCAGTTTATTTGGGTATCAAGGCGTCCCCCAAGTGGCCAACTATTCCGCCAGTAAGGCTTATATTTTGTCATTAGGCGAAGCGTTAAACGTAGAACTTAAACCGCTAGGCATAGATGTAACGGTGCTATCCCCAGGCCTCACCCAAACCACCATGACTCAAAATATGAACGTGAATTTTAATAAAATCCCCATCACCCAACACCGACCAGAAGTGGTGGCCCGAGTAGGTTTAAACGCTCTAGGTAAAAAAGCCACCGTGGTACCGGGTTTCATTAATAAATTTTATGCTTGGGAAAATCGTTTAATTCCAAGATCTTGGCCGGTAAAATTATTTGGGTTTTTAATGAAGCGCGCCATTAAAGTAAAGAATACACTTGAGGCAGCACCTACTCATTAAATTATTTTCACAAATTACAAACCATTAAATTTGGGCACCTAATTCGTAATCTGGCTTAGGTGACCCTAAATTCAAGTTTGTATGCAGCGGTATTTTCTGCACTGATTCGAAAAGCCACTTATAAAAGTAAACATTAAAAGCCCCCTGTTAACTATTAGCCGTCCAAATAAGCATGGTTACAGACTTTGCAAATTGATAATCCCTGTTCACGCCTATCATCGCAATGGAAAACGTGAGGCCGTTTTCAACACTTATTCTACTTGATACTAAAGATATTATTTTTAAAGACCAATTGATATATGTAATACCTGCCCGTAAACCTCGTTACCCTATAGTTAAGAGATGCATTGTTCACATATTTACATTGAGACAATTTGGCATGATATTGGACCAGTACTTAAAAATTAACAGTGCTATTGCCAGGGAGCTCTTTAAT
>CAJXRF010000093.1 GCA_913058575.1 uncultured Bermanella sp. | reverse complement strand
TAAAGAAAAAGCAAAGGGTGGGCACTTACTTTATAAAGAGTCTGAAAAATGCCGGGAGCATTTTTAGGGTTCTAATATTTAACAAAGCCATTAACGGTATACGCAGTTTCCTCTATTTTTACTGCAAGCCTTGAGTCGTTTCCAGCCGCTAAAGCCTCCACCAAATAAAAACCAAAAAGCCCCTGATGCTCGCGCATCAGGGGCTTTTTAGTTTTTGAATTCATTTATAACGTTATAAGTTCCAGCGACGTTTACGCCCTGTATCCATATGAATAAAGCCACTGCGAGAGTAGTAACCTACTCCGCCTATTGAGGAGGCTAAGGTAGCCTTGTGGACCTGCCGTAGATTTAAGCCAGGAATAAGGAAGTCCATGGCCTTGCCTCTCATGTGCAAGCTATTACGGGAAACGGATTGATTGGCCTTTCTGAGTTTTTCATTAGTCTTAGGGCTGCGATACCCAGAAACGAGCAGAATCTCTTTTTGGCTCTCTAGCTTATTTTGTACAAGGTTAAGCTGGTTAAGTAAGCGAACATCTATAGGCGCAATGGTATTTTCTCTGTGGTCGCGCATTAGCAAATATATTTCTGCTAATGCATCAATAAGATATTCACCGTGCTCCCAGTATACCAAATGGGACTTCTCTCCAGTATGAAGGTTATTAATCTTTAGCTGTCGAAACTCCTCTTGAGGCTGCTGAGCTTTCGCTAAAGCACTCGATGGCAGTATCAAGGGTGTAGCAGCAAGCAGAGGAGCGCTAGTAGACCACTGTAAAAATTGGCGACGATTAAGTGTCATGAGGTTATGGTCTAATGCCTTTGTCTTATTTCGACGATACTGTCGGCGCGCATTATGCCATTGAGGGTTGGTTATAAGCAAAGCAGCTATCTATTACATTTTTTAAAACCTTATCTGATCAAAAAACACTCATTAATAAGTGGGTGTCTATTTAACAAAGGGAAGCCGTGGAGAAGTACTATAGAATGATGGAATCGAGTTTATGGCTTTCATCGTGTATTTTATCGCGCTTATACACATCGTTTCTGACTTGTAGATACCCGTCTTCATCCACCCAGGTGGTCCAATACATTAAATACACGGGTATGGGCTTTATGAGTTTTACCGGTCTAGTAATGGATTTTTCAATGACGTTTTTAATAAGGGCCTCATCCCAATTCTGCTCTTTAAGTAAGGCGTGGGCCAGCTCTCTTGGTTTTTCCACTCGAATGCAGCCACTGCTTAAAGCGCGCATTTTCTCGCCAAATAACTCTTTGTGGTTGGTATCGTGTAGGTAAATGGATTTATCATTTGGAAAGACAAACTTAACGTCACCTAGTGCATTATTTTTCCCTGGGGCTTGCAGCATTCGATAAGTATTGACCCGACTATTAAACCCTTCCCAATTTATATCGCTTAATTCCACTTCTGGGGCTTTTTCATTCCAGCCTTCAAATATACGGTAATGGTTGCTCTCTAAATACAGAGGATTTCTTTGGGCAACCGGTAATATGTCTCGCACGGCAATTCTATGAGGGACATTCCAAGCAGGTGCCAGTACGACGCTGCTGATGGTTTCAGCCAATACTGGCGTGCGTCTTTGATTTCGACCAATTACCACCTTCATACTGAGTTGAGGCTTGCCTTGTTTGATTAAATCTAAATGAAAGTTTGCAAGGTTTACCAAGATGTAACGCTGTCCCATGTCTTTGGGGAGATAGCGCCAGCGCTTCATGTTTAAAGCAATACGTTGCGCGATAAAATAAGGCGCTTCGTTTAATTGATTTAGGGTTTCGCTGTTTAATATTCCGTTAGCATTTAAGCCATTGCGCTTTTGATAATGCTTAAGGGCGGCGAAAATATCTTGGTCAAATAGGTAAGCGGGTTTGTTATTACCGTGACGAAAAGCTTGCTCTAGCAAAAGTGGATTTTCTTGTTCTTTTTCTGGCAATAGCCAAGTAAGGCTGCTTTCCTTGAAATCCCCATAGGCTTTAAGCATCCAACGTAATCTTGGTAATTGCGCATGGGTATCACCAAGGGTTAGCCCTAATTTAACATTCAGTGGGTACCATAAACCGCTATCGGCAATATTTTGGTAGCGTGTAAGTTGATCGGCTAAACGCTGGTAGCCTGGGTGCTGTGGAGCGAGTTCTTTCACTAAGCTGTGGAGCTTTCCTTGGTCTAAGCTTTGTGACAGTAAGCTAATGACATCAAGAGATGTGATGCGAGTGGTTGGGGGGGCTGCCACTTTTCTAAATGAGGGGTGATCTAATTCGCCTGTGTTAGGCAATAGCTCATTGTTGAGTACTTGCTGTGCGTAATTTATATAAGCATCAGATAGTAAGACATCAATCGCGGCAGCGTGTTTGGGTTGGTTACTTAATCTGGATATTTCCGTTTGAAGTTTACTTACTCTATAGCCATAGGCCTTCCATTCATCGCTGGCTGTGTGTTGTAAATTCTTTACCAATTCTTGAGCGGCTTCAGTTAGCTGAAAATGGTCCATCCAAATGGTTTGGAAATCATTTTTTCTATATAAGGCATCCAGTTCATCACGGTATTTAAGGCTAATATTACCGACCACTTCACTTGGGGCATCATATAGCCAGTACTCAATGCTTTCTTTAGCAACGAGCGGGCTTATTACGGGCCGAGAACTGCCGCTGACAAATAAAGCCAGATAAAAAAGCCCAAGGCAGGTAGCCACTAGAATTATGACTAAGTGGTTTTGCTTTAGCTTTTTTTTAAGCTTGTTGTCATCGTCGTGCAAGGTGTTGGAAGCGCTTCTAGACGCTACGCACCTGCGGCTGTATAACGCAGCTGATCTACCCATGGTTATAAAGTATGGCAGGGCTTCGAGATTTCTGTGATGAAATTCACGCTTTGTTTGGTAACGTGCAGTACAGAAAATGAAAGGGTTTGTAACCTAATAAACGACACGTTTAAAAACAATTACTTAGGCTTCAAAAATATACTTTTTTAAAAAGAGTCATAAATTACGTTTGATGTAATAACTAAAAACTCTAAAAAATTTTGTTTATAAATCTATATTTAGAACATGGTTTAACTTGGTAAAAGCGTTTGCTCAACTAATTGCTCAAGCTCCCCTTGGGGGTTAAAAATGCCTTCTTGCCATTGAATCGAGCTTTGGTGAATTTGCAGGCCACTGCAGGCTCGGGTGCCGTAATTAGGGGATATGATGAACGGGGCAGATAACAGGGTTTCAAAGGGCTCGCCTATACCTGTGTTGGGTAACAGGTGTTGCTCATAAGTTTCACGGCGCTTTAAAAGGTTATAAAGTTGGGCATCGGGCTGCTTGAGCCAATTTTGCAAAGCTTGTTTGGCGTATAGGGTTTTGGGCCAAGGGCTATTAAGTTGAGCATTGCTTAAGCCGTACAGTCCAGGTTGCAAAGCCTGTGGCCCCAGTTGATTGCGATTGCCTAAATACCAGCATTCTTCTCTATTACCAACGACTAAGTTGAAGCCTTCATAAAAATGGGCCTTCTTAACAATGGCTTCTAAATAATGGCTAGGGAGCTGCTGGGAGGATAAATAATCCAATACTAGTTGGCCGCGAGAAATCTTGTCAGCATCGTTTACCTCGACAGGCGCTGGCAATAGGCGAACGTTGGTTAAGGCTGCAAAGCGCCCGTCTGACGTGACTCCCATCCAAGTGCCACCGGCCTCTAAATCTTGTCCGGCAAACAATTGAGGAATATCAGGCCAAAACTGAGAGGCACGGGCGGGTCGAGCATGAAACTCATCTCTATTTCCCACCATGACAAGTGGCGTTTGACTATTAGGTTGCCATTGAAAGCTGATTAAACACATATGGGGCAGTTTACGGAAATTGAATGGGGCTGCAAGTTTAGGCGCTTGGGCAAATTGGGTGCAGTAAAGTGGCAGGATTTACGTAAAGTCTTCATAATGCGCGCTCTTTATTCTGGTAAGTTAAGTACCTCTACATGATTTTACTGCTTTCTTATTTATTAGTTGGGGCATTTGCTGGCCTGTTGGCTGGCTTATTTGGTATTGGTGGCGGTATGGTCATTGTGCCTGTATTGGTGATTACCTTTGAAAGCCTAGATTTCCCTTCAACTGTGTTAACGCATATGGCAGTGGCCACTTCTTTAGCGACCATTGCTTTTACATCCTTAAGCTCGGTTCATAGCCACCATAAGAAAGGGGCGGTTGATTGGCCTGTGGTAAAAGGCCTAAGCGCTGGCATTTTAATTGGTGCCGTATTTGGTGTATTAACGGCCGACGCCCTAAGTGGTGAAGGCTTGCAAATTGTCATTGGTATTTCAGCGTTATTGATGGCCGCACAAATGGGCTTTGGCTTAAAACCCAAGCCCACTCGCAGTTTGCCGGGTACTACAGGGCTTATGACAGCTGGGGGAGGCATTGGTTGGGCTTCGGCACTGTTTGGCATTGGCGGAGGATCTTTAACGGTGCCTTATCTAACCTGGTGTAACCATCAAATGCAAAGAAGCGTGGCCACCGCAGCCGCTTGTGGTTTCCCTATTGCCTTGGTAGCCGGTATTTCTAATATTATTGTGGGTTGGGGGAATAGCGAGTTACCCGAGCAATCTTTTGGATACGTTTATTGGCCGGCGCTAATTGGCATCGTCATCACCAGTGTGCCATTTGCTCGCCTTGGGGCTCATCTGGCCCATAAGTTATCGGCGGAAAAATTGAAAAAGCTCTTTGCGATTATGTTGGTCATGGTGGCCATTAAATTTTTAAGCAATGGCTTATAGAAAGTAGGTGCTAATTTAACCGATGAAGACACTAAGCACTTCAATTAATTAATACGAACATTTTGAACATTACGCACTCTGATCAGTGCAACATATAAGAATAACGCTAGGGATAACACGTTTATGCTCACATACCCAAATATAGACCCAGTGGCTATTAGCATTGGGCCGTTAGACATTCATTGGTACGGGCTCATGTACCTATTGGGTTTTGGCGCGGCTTACTTGTTGCTTTTACATCGCGCTAACAAGCCAGATTCTGGCTGGAACAAAGATGAAGTCAGCGACCTTATTTTCTACTGTGCTATGGGTGTGGTTCTAGGTGGGCGCATGGGTTATGTGTTGTTTTATAATTTCTCTAAATTCCTTGAAGACCCCCTTTGGTTGTTTGCGGTATGGGAAGGGGGCATGTCTTTTCATGGCGGTTTATTAGGCGTTATTGTGGCGTGTCTTGCATTTGGTCGTCGTTATAAAAAGAGCTTTTTTACCACCATTGATTTTGCCGCACCCGTGGTGCCTTTAGGATTATTAACTGGTCGTTTAGGAAACTTCATTGGCGGAGAGTTATGGGGTCGTGTGACCGATGCACCGTGGGGAATGATTTTTCCCAAAGGTGGGCCATTGCCGCGCCACCCAAGCCAGCTATATGAAATGTTTTTAGAAGGTTTGGTTTTGTTTATTATCATGTGGGTATTCACCAGCAAGCCTCGTCCAGCCATGGCGGCTTCAGGTGTGTTCTTAATCGGCTATGGGGTATTTCGTTTCTCTGTGGAATTTGTACGCCAGCCCGACAGTCACATTGGTTTTGATATTCTAGGTTGGATGACCCGTGGTCAGATATTATGTGTCCCCATGGTATTAGGTGGCATATACCTAATCGCCAAAGCCTACAACAATCAGAAAATGCTGGCAGGAAAATAATATGAAGCAATATTTAGACTTGTGCCAACGCATTGTTGATGAAGGCACTTGGATTGAAAACGAACGCACTGGTAAGCGCTGCTTAACGGTAATTAACGCCGACCTTGAATATCGGGTTGATAAAAACGAATTTCCCATGATCACCACGCGTAAGAGCTTTTATAAGTCGGCGATTGCGGAATTTTTGGGCTACATTCGTGGTTATGATAATGCGGCCGACTTTAGAAAATTAGGCACTAAAACCTGGGATGCCAACGCAAACCTAAACGACTCATGGTTGAATAATACGCATCGCAAAGGTGAAGATGACATGGGCCGTGTATACGGCGTGCAAGGCCGAGCGTGGGCTAAGCCAGATGGGGGCACCATTGATCAATTAAAGAAAATTGTCGATAACTTGTCACGGGGCATAGATGACCGTGGTGAAATTATGACTTTTTATAACCCTGGTGAATTTCACATGGGGTGTTTGCGCCCTTGCATGCATACCCATAACTTTTCGTTGTTAGGGGATACATTGCACCTTACAAGCTTCCAGCGTTCTTGCGATGTGCCCTTGGGCTTAAATTTTAACCAAATTCAAGTGTTTACCTTTTTAGCGCTCATGGCACAAATCACCGGTCATAAGCCTGGTATCGCTTATCATAAGATTGTGAACGCTCACATTTATGAAGATCAGTTAGATTTAATGCAAAACGTTCAGTTAAAGCGCGAACCATTTTCTTCACCTAGTTTGTCTATTAACCCAGATATTAAATCATTAAAAGATTTAGAAACCTGGGTGACCATGGATGACTTTGAGGTTCATGGTTACCAACATCACGATGCCATTAAATACCCGTTCTCAGTTTAAGGCTGCACAGCAATAAGCCCAATTGAGCTTATTGCTGTTAACTGCTTTATTTATAAACGTTAAAACTTCAAATTTATCTCCCCCAAAATAACTACTTCTCATAATCGCATCTATACTCAACCTGAACATTATAAAATCGACTAACAAAAATTTAACCCTAGTTTTAAATTATTCATCGTATGCTCAGAAGGAACTGGCATGGCAAAGAGAGCCATCAAGCTGCATGATAAAAGAACGTTGCACGTTTACTCCTCCTCCCCGCAAGATTTAAAAGATTGGTTAGAAGAATTTAATTGGGTAACCAGTCATAACTTTATAGAAATACGCCAAGGATTACTAAATGATGGCGCCGACTTCTTATTAATTGATATGCGCACAGTACCAAGTGAAACCTTGGTGCAAATTCGCTATTTACATAAGCATTTTTCAAATGTGGTTATGGTCGTACTGATAGATGATGCACAGTTATATTGGGGGCAGGAAGCAATCACCTTGGGCGCTGACGCTTATGTAAGTCGCGATCATTTTAGCTCGGCCGGTTTATGGATGTTAATGGACAGCTTGTTAAAACAAAAAGGTCAGCGCTTAACATTAGCCAGCAACAATAGGGCACAAGACCCCCTTATTAATAAAACCCTATTCTTTGATCGGTTAAAGCACGCCTTAATGAGCGCCATTCGGCATCAATGTCATACCGGTATATTGTTAATTAATTTAAACGACTATAGCGCGCTCATTAAAGAGAATAACGATGCGTTAAATGAAGGGCTATTAACCCAGTTGGAAAAACGTTTGGTAAGCGCTATGCGCGATTGTGACACACTAGCTCGATTACAGCCGGGAGTGTATGGGGTCATATTACAAGGTTTAGAAAGCGAAGTGATGGTGGTTGATATTGCTCGAAAAATACAAAGAGTATTCGAGAAAGTGATTCCCGTATCTAATTATCCCTATCAAATAAGTATCAGTATAGGCGGGCACCTTTGCTTAACTGATAATATGAATGCTGACAATTTTTATCAGCAGGCTTGTGTAGCCCTTCAATATGCAAAACAAAACTCTCAACAAGATTTATGGTTTTATGAGCAAACTTTAAATTTCAAAACCATCGCTCGAACCAATATAGAAAATGGTTTAATTAATGCTCTTAAAAACAACGAGTTTGTTTTGCAATATTTACCCAGTCATCTTGGTAATGGTTTTTTAATAAACGGTGTGATGGCTTTATTGCGTTGGGAGCATCCAAGCTCTGGCACTGTATTGCCCAGTGTTTTCATGGAACAACTATTAAATAGCGGATTAATTATTGAAGTTGGAGAGTGGTGGATTGATAGCGCTTTGCATCAATTTAAAGAATGGTTAGATAATCGGCATATTAGTGCTCGTCAGCAATTATTTTTAGCTATTACGAAAGAGCAGCTTAGCCATAGCGGATTTATTAAAATGCTGGCTAGGAACTTAGCACTTTATCGAATTAATGCAGAGAAAATTGTATTGGTGGTGAGTGAAATAATGGCCATAAATAATATTAAGCAACTTAAAAAACTCTCTAATTCTATTCCTGGTATATGTTTATCGGTTCAGTTGGGAGATTTTACTAAAGGCTATAGCTCGTTAACGTATTTAAAAGAAATAGACGTAGATTACATTTTTCTCGACAGCTATTTTGTGCAAACTAGTTACTTAGATGTAAGGGAATCATCCATTGTAAAAATTATAATAGACATTACCCATACCATGGGCATAGAGGTCATGGCCACCGGTATTCACAGTCTTGCTCAAGCTGAAAAAATGCAGTCGCTAGGGTGTGATGGCTTACAAGGGGATTTTTTTAGCTCACCTCTGTATGCCCATTTGTGGCCTAAATACATACATGGAAAAGCAAGATAAATCAGGCATAAGCATTTTCAAGCTTTGTCACTTTTAATGGCGTAGCTGTGATTCTAGCTCTGCCATCACTGCAAATTTTGAGCTAAAATAGCGGCAATCATTTCTTAAGACGAATACTCCATGAAAATAGTATTAATTGCAGCTTTTGCACAAAATTCAGTGGTGGGCATCAATAACACTTTGCCTTGGCACCTTCCGGAAGATTTAAAATACTTTAAACGTACCACCAGTGGTAAAGCCATTATTATGGGCCGTAAAACTTACGACTCCATTGGTCGTCCATTGCCGAATCGCACCAATATTGTCATTACCCGTAACAGTGAATTTAAAGCTGAAGGAGTGCAAGTAGTGAGCAGTTTACAAGCTGCCATTGATTTAGCCGGTGAAGTGAATTTCATTAATGGTGTTGATGAAGTGATGATTATTGGTGGTGCCAGTATTTATGAAGAGGCGCTTCCTCAGGCTGAACGCTTATATCTAACCCATGTGCATGCCGATGTGGAGGGAGACGCTTATTTCCCTGAAGTGGATTTTAGTCAGTGGCAGGAAACGTCACGTGACGACCATGGCGCTAGTGATAACAACCCCTATGACTATAGCTTCGTAGTGTACGATAAAAAGTAGTTTACGAGCTTTTCTATGCGCTCGTACGAGCGCATTCTTATGACAGCCTTACCAATATTATTATTAACACTCTATTTTCTAGCCTGTCGCTCTGCAATGTGATAATTTTCGCGGCTTTTTATTTCCACGCTTACCATACCCACTTTAAGGGGGCCTTTTATGATCACAGGTTTCGATTACGGTACATCTAACTGTGCCATGGGCGTGGTGCGCTCAGAGGGAAATGTGGAATTATTGCCCATAGAGCAAGGTAAGGCGTTCATGCCATCCACCCTCTATGCGTTAGATAGGGATTTAATCTGCGAGCAAGTGGGCTTAAAGATCGGTGATGCGAATATTAAGCAAGAATACATTGCATTACGTTCAGGTCCTCTGGCCCGCGCCCAGCGTGTACGCCGTGAAGAAGGCTTTGATAGTCAAGAGCAAAGCTTGTTTGTAGGCCAAGCGGCATTCGATCAATACCTTGCATGGCCTAGTGAAGGCTATTTCGTTAAATCACCTAAATCTTTTTTAGGGGCCAGTGGATTACGCCCAGAGTTCATTGCCTTTTTTGAAGATATTGTCACCGCCATGATGCAGGGTATTAAACAGCGCTCTGAAGCACTATTAGGGGAACCTATTAACCACACGGTGATTGGCCGTCCGGTTAATTTTCAAGGGCTACATGCTGAAAAAAGTAACAAGCAGGCCATAGATATACTGACTATTGCAGCAAAACGGGCGGGTTTTAAATCGGTTGAATTTTTATTTGAACCCATTGCCGCGGGCTTAAATTTTGAAGAGCGCTTAACGACAGATAAAACTGTATTAGTAGTTGATGTGGGCGGTGGAACAACGGACTGCGCTATGGTGCGAATGGGGCCTAATCATAAACATAAAGAGTTACGTCAAGATGATTTTATTGGGCACAGTGGCGAGCGTATTGGCGGTAATGATTTAGACATTCAATTGGCAGGTAAGAACCTTATGCCTCTGTTTGGTATGCAATCAACCCTTAAAAATGGTTTACACGTGCCTACTAAGGCCTATTGGGATGCAGTGAGTACCAATGACGTAGGGGCGCAAACTACTTTTAATCATCAGCAAACCGGTTTTCATCTTGATCAGTTACTAAGAGATTGCAGTGAACCCGAGCTTATAAAACGTTTTATTAATTTAAGAAATGAAAAACAAAATCATCACGTGGTAAGAAGTGCCGAACAAGCCAAAATCGCATTGTCTAAAACTGAATTAACTCATGTAGACATTAGTTACATCGAAAACAATTTAGGCTGTGATGTGAGCCAAGATCAATTTGCTAAAGCCATTGAGCGGCCATTGGAGAAGATGTTAAATCTAATGGAAGAGGCCATCGCCCAAGCTGGTGGGTTGCCTGACCTTATTTATGTAACGGGTGGCTCGGCACAATCCCCTGTGTTGCGAAAAGCCATCGAGCAGAAACTTGGTTCAATTGAAGTGGTAGATGGTGATCACTTTGGCAGTGTGGCAGCGGGCTTAAGTGTGTGGGCTAAGCGCATATTCTCGTAGATTTAAGCTAGCTCTATGGTTGCTGCCATTGTAGGTACATTATTTTAGCTGCGTGGCAGTAGCATGAAATATTTAAAGGGAAGATAAAGCTTTCATAGGGTTAGTTTTCAATTTTAACAACTTCCAAAAGAAACCACTTGGTTGCGTCCTTGGCTTTTAGCTTTATACAAAGCTTGATCGGCTTGATTTAGCATATGGTGGCGATCAGGTGCAGGCTCCTGGCGCATGTCTAAGTGACTCACACCTAAACTAATAGACAATTTAATTTTTTGCTTTTCCCAGTTGATATCTAACTGCTCTACCTCTTTACGAATTTTTTGTGCCAGCAAAGTGGCATTGTCTTGGTCGGTGTTAGGCAAAATAACCACAAATTCTTCCCCCCCATAGCGACAGGCAATATCTGAATCTCGTGCCACATGCTTGGTAATACAATTTGCAATTAACGTTAAGCAATAATCACCGGCAGGGTGTCCATATCGATCATTTACAAACTTAAAGTGATCAACATCTAACATGATGATAGCAAGATTTTTATTTTCACGTATTGCACGTTTATGCTCAATACGCCAATGTTCATTAAAATAATAACGGTTATTTAGTTTGGTTAAGGCGTCAGTGTTGCTAATGGTTTTTAGTTCATTATTGGCGAGGGTAAGCTTGTTCATGGCCGAATTAAGCTCTATTGTTCGCTCGCTGACAAGTTGCTCTAGTTTTTTGGAGTTCTCTTTTTCCAAATTAAATTTCTTGGCTTCATTAATATAAATTTCGTCTTTTGCTTCCTGAACTTGCTTAGCAAGCGCAAGGGATTCCTGTTGGGCGATAATTTTCTCCCTATGGCTATTACTTAAGCGATCAGCAAGGGCTAAAGACAAAAACATCATTTCTAAACCGGCTCCAAATTGCATGCCGTATTCGCTGTAAATACTAATGGGAATTAGCCCAAACTTATTGCCGGCTAACATGGCTGCACCGGCTAGAAATACGAGCCAAGCTAATGAAAAGTAATGAGCATTAGGTTGATTTATTTTTAGCATGTATATGGTGATTGATATTATTTGAATAATTGAAAATGCCGCCATATAAAAGACAATTTCAATGGCCAAATGATATGGCAGTAAAGTATTGCTAAAGCCCATAAAAATGTGAAATATAAAAAAACATTTTAACGACAAATGCAGTCTAGGGGAGAGTGTTTTGGTTTCAAAAAATTCACTAATGAAATAGTTAATGCTTGCCAGAACAAAGGCCAAAGACAATGGTGTGATTAAATGATTGAGCCAAGGCTGGTTAGGCCATAAAAACTGAAAACCAATGCCGTTTATGCTGATTTGAAATAAAGTAAACAATAAAATATAAACAGTGTAGGTTAAGTTAATACTTTCTCGTTCGAACAACCAAACTACAAAGCTATATAATGCCATGATTAATACCATGCCGTAAAAAATGCCTTGCCATAGAAAATAAATTAACGAGTAATAACTAAATTCCTGCCATTGCCATAAAGTAAGTGGTACTTGTATGGCCCCTTGGCTCTCAATACGAATATAAATGGTGTGCAGTGTACTGGAGGGTAAGGTTGCTTCAAAAAGCATGTGGGGGTGTTTTATGCTTTTATACTTTACTTCAATTTGGTCCCCTGCATAAAAGTAAGATTCCACCTCCCCTTCATCATTTACAAGAAAGGTATCCACATGATCTAACATGGGGGAATTAATTTCTAACACCCAATTTTGTATAAATTCATTGTTATTTTTAACATCTATTTTTAGCCAATAAATGGCTTTACTAAAACCGAAGTTAATATGGTTATGTTTGTTTTGAATCCAATGTAAATCATGACCATGGCTTAGTAACTCCTCAATTGAAAAATCTTGATTCTCCAAAATTAAATAAGAGATATAAGGAGCAAGGGGATAGCGTCCCTTATCGGCTAGCTCTAAGGTGTTGGCCATGGGCTGTGTGATATGGAAAAACCCTATTAATAGGATTAGTAGCCGCAGCATAGTTAGTGTCTAAAACCCTTTGAGGCAATGCTATAAATAAGTGTGTGTTGTTAAAGGCCAAAACCTAAATGAATAAGCTGTATATCCTTTAAGGCTAGATGAGCTTGATGCTTAGTCAATGGGGCTAATTATTGAAGTTGAGCGTTAAATGTAGTGCATTTTATAGGCTAAACTTGTGACTATGACGATTCCTATTTCACGCCGCCGCCTGCTTACTCAAGCCCTTAAAACGGGCCCTATTCTGGCTTTGGGGGGAGGCTTATTAGAGTTATCCACATTCTCAAAGGCCCATGCGTTTTCCTTATCAGATGATCTTGGGCCATTGCAGGCTCCCGATGCCAATGGCTTACGGTTACCTATAGGTTACACCTCACGGATCGTGGCCATATCAGAGCAGCCAGTAAGTACCCTAAATGGAAATAGCGATTATAAATGGCATGGTAGCCCTGATGGTGGTGCGTGTTTTAAGGCGACAGGGGGAGGCTGGATATATGTCAGTAATAGTGAGGAGTATTTTCCCAGTGGCGGCGTAGGGGCACTGGCATTTAATGAACAAGGCAGTGTGGTGGCGGCCTACTCTATTTTAAGTGGCACGGTAGGCAATTGCGCCGGTGGGCCTACCCCTTGGAATACTTGGCTAAGTTGCGAAGAAGTGGACTGCGGTGCGGTTTACGAATGTGACCCTTATGGTGTAAAGCCTGCGGTTAAGCGTCCCGCATTGGGGTATTTTAAGCATGAAGCGGTTGCAGTGGATCCAGAACGTGGCCAGTTATATTTAACCGAAGATGAAAAAGACGGTTGCCTGTATCGCTTCACCCCTGACAATGGCCTACCCGACTTAAGCTCAGGCATATTAGAGGTCGCACATGTAAATGCCGAACAGCAAGTGAGTTGGCTGGCCATTGAAGATGCTTGCCCCCATAAAGTTTTATTAAATACTCGCACTCGCTATCAGGTACCGCAAGCCACTAAATTTAAAGGGGGGGAAGGCATTTGGTACCAAAAGGGATTAATTATATTCTCCACTAAACGAGATAACCGCATTTGGGTATTAGATGTCACAACTAATCTATTAAAGGTGCTATACGATGCCGCTCAAACTGAGAATGCCATATTAAGTGGCGTAGATAATTTAACGGCCATGCCGTCAGGGGATATTTTAGTGGCTGAAGACGGTGGCAACATGCAGTTGGTGAGTTTAGATGCTCAAGGTCATGGGCAGCCCATTATTCAAGTAGTGGGTCAAGAGAGCAGCGAGATTACAGGTCCGGCGTTTAGCCCCAATGGCAAATATTTATATTTTAGTTCTCAGCGTGGCAAAGATGCTGAGAAAAGGTTAGGTATTACTTATCAAGTGTGGGCGCCAGAAGGCTAAGTAATTTTTACCTCTCTTTGTAATGCTCAACGTTCTCCCCCCTATTGCCACATGACAGCCTAATGCTAGAATTGCACAAAGGTTGTTGTGTATTGGCAAATAATTAATTTTATTTTTTGCTCTATGCCAATGATAATTATATTTATGAAGGTGATTGCCAGACGTTGTGTGGTGTTATGACGGCGCGTAATTTAAAAGGTATAAATAACATGGAAGAGCATGGCTTACATTTGGCCGATGAAAATTATTTCGAATCTTTTCGCGTGCTTATCGATAACATGGCCAAAGGCCATAGCCATATTGATTCTAATTTAAAGTTCACTGACTGTGGCATGGCAGCACTATTTTTCAATAATGTATTTTTGTTTAAACCCTTTTTAGAGGTAACTGAGAAAGTATCGCAAGCTAAGCGTTATTTTTCAGAAGTAGGACGGTCTTTTCGAGTAGTAGTAAGAGAAGAGTATAGTGGGGTGGTCGATCGCGCAGCCAATCAATTATGCTTAAAAAAAGTAGATTCCGTTCCTTTAATGATTCACCAATCTATCAGTGAGTTACAAGCCCCTAGCGATTTCAATTTTTTACAGGTGAATGACGATAAAACTTTGCAAGATTATCGAGGCGTTATGGCCAGTGCCTTTGTGTTTCCAGAATGGCTTATTGAAAAAGTTTTATCCAAAGGTTTATTAAAAGAGCAGCACGTGGTGATGCTGGTGGGTTATGAAAAAGGCGTGGCTTGTACAGGAGCTATGCTGATTCAACAAGGTGATCTGGCGGGCATTTATTGGGTGGGCACCAAGCAGGGTTATGAGCGTAAAGGTTTGGCAGCAAAAGCCACCACGCAAGCTATTTTAATTGGCCGTGAACGAGGTTGCACTTGGTCCGTTTTACAAGCTAGTGATAAGGGTATGCCGGTTTATCAGCGCATGGGCTTTGAAACTGTGGCCCATTATCATTATCAGGTTTACCAGCCTTTGGTGGCGGAAGCTGAATAAGTTAGTTAAGGGTGAAATGAATCACTAAACGTTAAAGGGGAAAGCGAACTTTCCCCTTTAATATTTTTAGTTAATATTCAACGCTGTAGTTAAGACTTAATGTTCTACCTTGCGCAGGTAAGTCAGTGGAGGCACCCGTTGATGGGTAAGCACGTACTTGGTTATACAGTGGTTGGTATGATTCATTGGCCAAGTTGCTAATGGTAATGCCCACTTGCCCCTTAGGCAGTGCAAATTGAGTTAATAAATCAAACGTGGTGTAACCTTCAAACTCTGCATTGGCCACGTTGTCTTTGTGGGCTTTATCCGTGTCCAACATTTGCAACATTTGCAAAGCCACACTGAAAGAGCCGTACTTATTATAGGTTAAGTGCGATGTGATTTTTTGCGGAGAAATACGATCAACCGGTAATGCTTCCCATCCGTTGGTTTCTGTTTCGGTCTCACCGTATGTATATGCGTAGGTAGCACCTGTACTAATGTTGTCGGTTAAGTGAGCATTAATTGAGCCTTCAAAACCCCATACTTTTTCGGTTTGATCACGCAGTTCGACTACACCTGTGACTTTATCAAAGTGGGTGTACTTGTCGGATACGTTGTAATACAAAGAAGCTTGCGCTTGAATGGTATCAAACTGTCCACGCCAGCCTAAATCAAACGAATCGGTTTTTATGGCATCGACATTGGTACTATCAAGAACAGGGCCGGGTTCATTGACATCAGAGAATACACTGACGCTTCTCAATAAACGAGACATGTCCGGTACGGTGAAGCCCTGCGAGAAATTAAAATACATTTGCTGTTGTGTATTGAAATCATATACAAGGCCTGCGTTAAGCAAGGTAGCAGAAAACTCTTCTTCGCCTCCTTCACGTAGCGTTACCGTATCTGAATAAGTAATAAAATCGTCAGCGTTTAAAGCACTGGCAGTTCCAGCAGTAAGGGCGCCTAAGAGTTGTGCTGCAGTCATACCTGAAAGTGCGGCTAAGGCTTGAAGGTCTGTGTCAGATAACTGTGAGCTATAAACATCGGCGTTCATAACGTCTTCACCAGAAATATAGTCATCCACTTCAACTTTGATGTACTCGTGACGAATACCGGCACGAAGGGTTAGCTGCTCTGTTAATGGAAAAGCGGTTTGTAAAAATAATGCAGCGGTTTCTGATTCGGCGCTCGGGCCGGCCTGATGTACATCACCGGTGGCAACATAGTTGGTTTGGTCGCTAGCGAACCATTGATCGTAATCATATTCGGTGGAGGTTTGCTTACCTGAGTCTTTAATATAATCCAGGCCATACGTTAAGCTAAGTTGGCGCTCGCCAACATCTAACTGGGAATCCAAAGCAATTTTTAAATCAATGGCCTCTGTTTCTATGCGCGACTGAGTAATCGAAGATTTAGCTTGTGAGTTTCCTTGATAGGCTGGGGTTAATGCTGCGCTTGCATTGGCGCCTGCTGTATCGGCATCGTCACCGGCCATTAGGCTATCGGTATAAGCTTGAGTCACTGCTTGATTAACCGCTTGCCAATTAGTATCTAAATATAAAGGCGTGCCGTAATAAGGATAGTAATAATAATCGCCGATACGATAGTTAAGCTGAGAGGTTAAGGCTTGGCCTAGAAAATTTTGATCGGTGAAATTAAGAGTTAATGACTTACGCTCTGAGCTTGGTTGTTGGCTCATGTTTAAACCATCTTTAGGTTGGGGGTCATATAAACCACCTGCTCCTAAAAATCCTTCGGGTAAATATAGGTAGTTGGGATCCGCTTCACCAAAGTCAGCTGCATAATCGGTATCCATTTCTTCGTTATAATATTCAGCTCCAACAGTAATACGTTTGGTGCTAGAAATTTGATAGCCCCCATTAAACATAAGATCTAGCGCATCGGTATTATCACGGCCCACTTGGTTAGGGTCGGTAGCAATTTGATCCCCATGGCTATCCATGAAGTGGCCGCGTGAATCATAAGCGGCACCTAGGTAGTAATCTAATTTACCCTTTTTACCCGATACACTTTGCGCAACGTTGTAAGCCAACTGATCTTCATCGGTGTTTTCTGTACTGGTGGTAATACCCACATCGGTTTTAAAAACAGGTTCTTCGTCTTGGCCTTTTTTGGTGATGATATTAATAACGCCACCTGTGGCACCAGCACCATACATGGCTGATGCCCCTGACACGATCTCAACGCGCTCAATGTTGGCGGTAGAAATACTGGTGAGTTCACGGGAAACGTTCTTGTTAGTGCGCTGTGCTACACCGTCAATTAACACTAATACTTTGCGGCCACGCAGGCTTTGGTAATAACTAGTTGCTGAGTTGTCCCCTGGCGCCAACCCTGGGACTAGGCGGCCTAGTACAGTACCTAGGTCAACGCCCGCTTGTGCTTGCAAGGCAATTTGATCTTGGCTAATCACTTGAACGGTATATGGAAGGGTAGCCAGGCTTTCGTTGGAACGGGTAGCGGTGACGATCTTTTTATCAAGCTGTGTAGCAGTGGTTTGCGCTTCATTTTCGGCGGCGATGGCCATGGATGTAGTCGCTAAAGTCAATGCTAGGTACAAGGGTGTACGTAAAGTGTTCATAACTAATCTCCCCAGATATATTTGCGGGCATGATAATGATTGTTATTTGTAAAGGCAAAAGATAATTATTCTTATTTGTTGGGAGGGGGTGTTTTGAAGAGTAAATAGGTGACTTTTGTATAAAATCTAGCTCGATAGTGGAAATAAAAAAACGTTGTGATTGCATTCCATAATATTAATGCGATCACAACGTTGTTGCTTAGCTACGCAGCTTTGGCCAATTCTTCGGTGGCAATTTTCTCGGTAGATTTCTTCTGGCTTATTTTATGAGGCAGTAAATAATCAACTAGCAACAAGGTGGCACTAAACAAAACCAAACCAAGATGAATAAACAAAACCCAGCCTTCACTGTTCCATGGCCAGCGTTGGTTCATTACGCCATCGCCCACTATGGTTAATACGCCAAGCAGAGCGCTGCCCCGTAATAACCAATGGCTAATGGCAAAACCTTTTGGAAAAATCAACGCGCTGACAATACACAATAACCAGCTTCCCCAAAAAATTCCTTCCTCTAATTGATGTTGCTCGGCACCACTTTTTTGCAGCCACATGCTGCTGGCCAATACAGAGAATGTGGCGAACACTAATCCGGCGCAAACCCCTAAAGTGCTTCGTCCTAACCAATGACGCTCATTAAGTCCACGTCGGGTAAGCCATAACATATTGCCACTCACAATTAGTCCGCATACGGCTAAAGCACTTAGTGCGTAAAATAATTTAAGCCAACCCCCTCCGTAAAAAACATAATGAAGCGGCACCACCGCTGCAAAAATTCGCTGAAATGGCCCGTTACCAAAAAAGTTGGCGTGGTGTATTTGCTCACCTGAGATTAATTGATAGGTAGTGGCTTGTAGGCTGTTGAGTGCGGTGCCATGCATACCGCTGAATTTTATAATGCCCCCTGAATCACTTAATAACACTGGGTTTTCCGAGCTTTGCTCGGCGACTTTATCTTGTGCAGTAGCACTTTTTTGCAATCCAGAAATAGCAATTAAATCCACCTGAATATTAGGATTGTCTTTTTGATATTGCGCTTGCAAGGCATTAAGAGAATAACTGGGCAGGGCCTCGCCGGTGATCTGCGCTCTTGGGCCAAGAATGGCTTGGGTGGCTTTTTCTACATCGCCGTTAAACGCGGCAAATGCCAGTATCGGGGAAATTAAGCCCAGTAAGCCCAGTATGGTGCCGGTGAAGGCTAGAATAAACGTAAACGGTAACGACCATAAACCAATGAGTTTGTGTTGATCGGTTAATAATAAACGCCAGCTGCGTTTCTCGCGCAGCATCACAAATTCTTTACGCCACTTTGTATGAATAAATATGCCAGCAATAATAGCCAGCAACATGGCTAAACCAGCAACCCCAATTATGTAACTCCCATATGGGCTGGGTAAATGAAGGCTAGTATGCAGTTCGGTTAGGATGTGGGCGAGTTCAGAATTACCCGGAGTAATCACTTCATTATTATGGGCGGCCAGATACAGGGTTTCGTATTTATCGGTTTCTTTTAGGTAGCTCCATAAAATATGATGAGAGCGAATTTCATCGGCGGGAGAAATAAAAATTTCTTCAAAAATAAAATCATTTTTAGCCGCCGTTTGCATAACACTGTCTAATTCAAAGGCTTGGCTTTTAGGTAATTGGGTGAGACTTGGAGACTGCCAGTACTCCATTTCATTTTCAAATAAGGCTGGGATGCCCGAGAACACCACTACAAATAATAATATGCCACTAATGATGCCCACCCAGCCATGGGTGGCGTACAGGGTTTTATGTGTTGAATTATCCATGACTTAAAACCTTAATAAATAAACATCAATGAGCAGCATGGGTAAAAATACCCCTAACACTTTTACCCAAGCACGAGCGCCGCTTTTGGATAAAATGGCCCAATAAAAAAGGCCCGCCCAAATCACAAAGAAAAATACGCCACCGGCAAATACTTTTTCTATGGTGTCACCCAATGGCCATAACATAGTAATGCCAATGGTTAGCACTACTGTGGCCAGTAGGCTGCCGAGTATGGCCGCGCACACTCGGCTGGCAGTACCATTAAATATGTTCTTAAACCAAACCATACAGGGCTCCTATCAATGAGCTGACTGTGATCAAGGGCACCCAGCTGGGTTTCCATATGCGAAGTTGCACAAAGCCAAGAGCAAATGCCATGAGGGCAAATAACCAATAAAACAGCCCTTGCTCTAAACCCAAGCCAAAGCTTAAAAACAGCAAGGAAATGAACAACAAATTTAAGCCAAATAAAAACGGCAAGGTGGCTCGTTTGTGGGTACGAGTCTCTTGGGTGCCGTATAAAAGATGCAAGCTAGGCCACAGCAAGCACGCGCCAGTTAATATCATGGTAGCTCAGGAATGGTTAATTGTATTGCTAATGATATAGATTATCATTTGTATATGGAAGGATGGGGTGTGATTTTGGGTAATATGGGGGGGTAGGCTGCTAAAGGGCTAGCTGTATCGCAGGGGTTGCTGATTAATCTCCTCAATTAAAGCCAGATGTTTCTCCCTGCGGGGGACTTAACCCCCACACCCCAGCTACCGGCCCGTACGCTTAACCTTCAATCTTTTCTATTTTATCGAGCAATACGATTCAAACGCCCACCGGCAATTGCTCCCTGCATTGCTCTAACATCCACGTCCATGTGGAAGTTCATGGGCTACGAACCTTTCCGGCACCGGCAATTGCTCCCTGCATTGCTCTAGTACCTACCTCGATGTAGGCAATCCTGTGCCTACAGCTGCTGCCGGAAGCTGCTCCATGCGTTTCTCAAGTACCAGCATCCATGCAGGCAAAAAATAAAACGATTTCAGCGCTACTTAACACCTCAGTTGTTATCGCTACGGTTTAGGGAATGCTGCCATTGATAAGTTGTTAAGTGCTTAATATGCAGAAGATGTAAAAACGGAAAAATATCGATATCTGGTAAAAGGCACACTTTTTAAACACTAGAGCTTTTTTAAAGTTTAAGTGGTGAATATTTTAAGGTTAGACGCAAAAAAGACCGTATTTATTGACCGATCTGTCTACAGGCTTCATCATAGCTGACTTTAAAAATGTTACTCGGAAAACACGTCACCGGATGAAAGCGTCACGCGACGTAGAATAAGCTGTTAAGTGTATAGATTATGGATGTACTGATAAGGTTTCTGAATATAGTAGAGGCTTCCGAGAAGAAGCTTGAGGCTACGTCTAACTTTCCCGATGTAGTTCCTTACGGAATTGAATTGCTAAATATTATTTCCGACAATATTGACCTTAGACCTGAATTTGGAAAGCTTTTTATACAAACTATAAGTAAGTCGACTTTAAGTCATGAGCCTTTAGTTGAATTTTGTATGCATTCTTTACGCTGGGTTGAATTAAAAGAAGAGTTTGGGTCCTTGTGTGATAATGCAGTGAAAAATAGTAGATGGAGCGAAATACAAAGGCTCCAAGGTGCATTAGCAGCATTTGAAGATGACTGGGAAGATGCGATTGATTTCTATGGCGAGTATTTCAATGCTAAAAACACTTAACAATCGTAGCCATGATCGCCCTTCGGGCTGGACTCGTCGCTGCGCTCCTCGCCCATGCTACGGGCGTTCAGGCTGTAGGAAAGTAGATTCTAAAATTATGATTTTATAAATGTCGTTCGGAGAGTACTTCAGAATCTATTTTTAAGGTAAATACTATAAAGTACTCACGTAGAAGCACCGTTTTTAGTACGAATAGCAAACAATTTTATTTGTGTGAGTTTAGTTTTAATTTTTCTACACCCTCGTTAGGGCTTCATAAATATGCGAGTTTCGGAAGCTGTAAAGAACTGGAATACCGTTCTTGGTAAAGAGATAGAAGTTGAAGGTGTGGCTGAAATTTCTCATTCGATGTCTGTGATCTATGAAGATAGAGGCAAGAGAGAAATTGGTGATCCTATTGCACCCGGTATATTGGTACACGGTGATCATCTTCAAACTTTGGTTGAGTCGCTTCCAAACCCGCTTGCTGCGTATGCAGGGTCAGAAATCCTATATGTAGTAAAGGTTCGTATTTTAGGTATCGTCGCTAATACAGGGCACACCTTCGCCCCGCTCAAGTTTGGGCACATCTATGAAATCGAGTTTGATGATGAGTATGCTGGGATACAAAAGGTTGTTGTAAATGTCCGCCTCAAGGATGTAGCATTTAAAGTAAGTAGAAGTTTAAAAGCGAGGGAAGTTAAAGAGTTTGAAAAATACTTTCCCGATTTTGGGAATATGATTGAGCTAAAAAAATATTTGGAAAGCGGTGATGCTATTGTGCTTGTAAATCGTGTTTTGGAAACCGATCTTTCAGAATACATAAATTTTCTCAGAAAAATCGATGTAGAGTATGAGCTAAAAGAATCATCAATCGAAAATGGCTTCTGGGGCATGCCCTAACAAGTTGCTGCATGCCGACATATTTTAAGGAAACACTGTGGAAGTATCACTTCGCCATGTAACAAAAGAAAATT
>CAJXRF010000092.1 GCA_913058575.1 uncultured Bermanella sp. | reverse complement strand
GATGGTTCTCCTTTAAGGATACTCACTCCTCAGCTTAGCGCTGAAAAGCGAGGGGGAACCATTTCATTAAACCCCGTTATTTTCATAACGAGGTTTTTAGGTATTACTTTTACAACTGGGTGTTAACCCAGTTTGTAGCCTTCTTTAAACTAGATATTTAACCAAGATAAGAAAGCATTACACCTGCTGCAACAGCAGAACCCACTACACCAGCTACGTTTGGACCCATAGCGTGCATCAACAAAAAGTTGTGCTGGTTGTACTCAAGACCCACCTTGTTTGATACACGGGCTGCCATTGGTACAGCGGATACACCGGCTGAGCCAATTAATGGGTTGATCTTAGTTTTCAAGAACACGTTCATTAACTTGGCCATTAAGACACCACAAGCAGTACCGACACAGAATGCCGCAAGACCTAGCAGTAAAATGCCCAACGTCTTAAGGTTTAAGAAGGCTTCAGCTGAAAGCTTAGAACCCACACCCAGACCCAACATAATGGTCACAATGTTGATCAAAGAGTTTTGTACTGTATCGCTCAAGCGATCCACCACACCACACTCTTTCATCAGATTACCCAAGCAGAACATACCCAATAGCGGCGCCGCTGAAGGCAGTGCTAAACCTACAAGCACCAATACAATGATCGGGAACAAGATTTTTTCAGTTTGGCTTACGTGACGAGCCTGATCCATCTTGATGGTACGCTCTTCAGCGTTAGTGAAGAAACGCATGATTGGTGGCTGAATTACTGGCACAAGTGCCATATAAGAATAAGCCGATACTGCAATGGCACCCAATAATTGAGGCGCTAAATGAGTCGCCACAAAGATAGAGGTCGGGCCGTCAGCACCACCGATAATACCGATAGCCGCCGCTTCGTTCAGACTGAAGTCAAGAACACCGTAGTGATTCATGACCACCGCACCGATGACTGTACCAAAAATACCAAACTGAGCTGCCGCACCTAAAAGCAAAGTCTTAGGGTTCGCTAGCAATGGACCAAAATCGGTCATGGCACCCACACCCATGAAAATCATAAGCGGGAACATGCCAGTTTCAATACCCATATGGTAGATATAATACAGAAGGCCACCAGGGCTTTCTAAATGACCTACCGCATCGTAAACAGGTTCGGCATAAAAGCCCGCACCAGGAATGTTTACAAAGATAGCGCCAATACCAATAGGCAATAGCAATAAAGGCTCAAAGCCTTTTTTGATGGCCAAGAACAATAGCAGAAGACCCACTAGGATCATGGCGAACTGACCAAACTCCATTTGAGCTAGGCCAGAGTCCATTATTAATTTAGTTAACTTTTCCACAAGTCAGCCCCTTATGCGATGGTTAGCAAGGTTTGGCCAACAGTCACAGAATCACCTTCTTTCGTGCTAATGCTGCCGATGGTACCGGCTTTAGGCGCACGAATTTCAGTTTCCATCTTCATGGCTTCAAGAATCACAACAACATCGCCTTCGGCAACTTGTTGTCCGGCTTGTACAGTTACTTTCCAGATATTACCTGCAAGTGGCGCGGTTAATGGCTCACCACCACCCACTACCGCAGGAGCAGCACCGGCTGCACCGGCTGCACCGGCTGCACCGGCTGCACCGCCAAAGCTTAAAGGGGCACCGTTAATAGGAGCAAGATCGGTAACATCACCGCCGTCGTCTACTTTCACTACGTATTCGTTGCCGTCTACGTTTACTGTGAATGTATCTTCCGCATCACCTTTAGGTGCTGGCTCGAAGGCAGCAGGGTTGCCACGGTTCTCTAGGAACTTAGGCGCTACCTGTGGGAATAAAGCATAAGTTAATGCGTCATCGATTTTTTCGTCGGCTAGTTTAAAGCCTTTGTCGGCGGCAAGCTTATCGACGTCAGCGATGATTTGATCCATTTCGTTATCGATCAAATCAGCTGGGCGACAAGTGATGATTTCAGCACCGTCAAGTACGCGGTCTTGTAGTTCTTTGTTCATAGGCGCAGGTGCTGCACCGTACTCACCTTTAAGAATGCCTTGCGTCTCTTTAGAGATAGACTTGTAACGCTCACCCGTTAATACGTTAAGTACCGCTTGAGTGCCTACGATTTGAGAAGTAGGGGTTACCAAAGGAATGTGGCCAAGGTCTTCACGAACACGTGGAATCTCTAACAATACTTCATCGAATTTGTCAGAAGCACCTTGCTCACGTAGTTGGTTTTCCATGTTAGTTAACATGCCACCAGGAACCTGAGCCACTAGAATACGGGAGTCGGTGCCACGCAGAGCGCCTTCGTATTTAGCGTATTTCTTACGCACGTTACGGAAGTAAGCAGAAATCTCTTCAAGAAGAAGAAGATCAAGACCTGTATCACGATCCGTGCCTTTCATGGCCGCTACCACTGTTTCAGTAGCAGAGTGACCGTAAGTACCAGACATAGAAGAGATCGCCGTATCAACACGGTCAACACCTGCTTCAATGGCTTTCAATATCGCCATGTCTGACATGCCCGCTGTGGCGTGGCAATGTAGCTGTACTTCTAGATTAGTTTCTTTCTTAAGACGGGTTACTAGGTCGAATACTTCGTAAGGATTAATGATGCCGGCCATGTCTTTAATGGCGATAGAGTCAGCACCTAGATCTTCAATTTGCTTAGCAAGAGACAACCAAGCTTCCATACCGTGAACAGGTGAAGTGGTATAAGACAAAGTACCCTGTGCATGCTTGCCGTTAGCCTTAACTGCTTTAATAGCGGTTTGAAGGTTACGAGGATCGTTCATGGCATCAAATACGCGGAATACGTCAACGCCGTTTGTGGCAGCACGTTCAACGAATTTTTCAACTACGTCATCAGCATAATGACGGTAGCCTAATAGGTTTTGACCACGTAACAACATTTGCTGTGGTGTGTTTGGCATGGCTTTCTTGAATGCACGAATACGATCCCAAGGATCTTCGCCCAAGAAGCGGATGCAGGAATCAAAGGTGGCTCCGCCCCAAGATTCTAAAGACCAATAACCCACTTGATCTAATTTTTCAGCAATTGGCAACATATCGTCGATACGCATGCGCGTTGCAAATAGAGATTGATGAGCGTCGCGTAAAACAACGTCAGTTATGCCTAATGGTTTTTTAGTCGCGGTCATTTGTAATGGCCTTTATTAAAATAATCGTTGTACGTTTTATTAGCCACTATTCTCACTTTTGGCGAGAACGGTGCTCTTTTACGGCCGCAGCAAGCACGTTTAATAGCTGCGGATCGACGCCCTGAGTAGGTACAGAAGCTGGTTTCGCTGGAGCAACTGGTGCTTCAGGGAAAAACTTAGTAACCAATTTTGACATTATCGTAGTGGCAAAAATCAAAATGATTAGGAACACAAAAACAGTTCCCATGCCAAACCCTGATAATGCTAGGCCGTCAGCTATAATATCGGCATTATCAACTACGCCAGATACTAGATCTGCGTCAGATAAATTAGGGGACATATCATCCTCTCCTTTTATGGTACTGAACGGTTCTGCTAGTGCAGTATTTTTGAGCTATAAAACAATCAAAAATCATCCCCTGTCTAATATTCACACAAGTTAGACAGATGGTCGCGGTAATCTACTGTAATTCAACCGTTTAGGCAAATTTAACACTCCAGTGTAAGCGTTGATTTATAAGCTAAAACTAAGCCTTTATGGGAGTTTATTGCTACAATAGCCCCCTCTATTTCTTTGCATTATTCCCACTATTTATGAAACTAATTTTAGCCCCCATGGAAGGCTTAGTCGATGCGCACATGCGTAACCTACTCACCCGCGATGGGGCATTTGATTCTTGCGTCACTGAGTTCTTACGCATTAGCGATAAGTTGCTGCCCAACAAGGCCTTTCACCGCATTTGCCCAGAAGCATTGCTTAATGATTGGAAGACACCATCCGGCACACCGGTGCATTTGCAGCTATTGGGCAGTCACCCAGAATTAATGGCACAGAATGCGCGGCGCGGTGCACTCTTGGGGGCACCGGTTATCGACGTTAACTTTGGCTGCCCTTCCAAAACGGTTAATTTAAATCGCGGTGGCAGTGTGCTGCTGCAAGACCCTGAAGACATCTATCAAATACTGCTTGCCATGCGTCAGGATATGCCTGCCCATGTGCCGCTCACGGCTAAAATGCGTCTAGGTTATGAAGACAAGGCATTGGCCATTGAAAATGCCCAAGCCATTGAAGCGGCTGGGGCCAGTGAGTTGTGTATTCATGCCCGTACGAAGGTAGAAGGTTATAAACCACCTGCCCACTGGCAATGGATCGCCAAAATCAAGCAGCATGTGAAGCTACCCGTTGTGGCCAATGGGGAGATTTGGAACCTAAAGGATTATGAAGAGTGTCGACAATTAAGTGAGTGCGACAATATCATGCTGGGGCGCGGTGCCGTGGCCAACCCACAACTGGCCAGCCTGATTAAGCACAAAAATCACAGCACGCTTCAGGCTCCCTATGATTGGGTGGCACGCTTAGAAGATTTATTATGGATGATTAGCAGCACCATGGAGGCGGGCAATGTGAAATATGCAGCTGATCGAATTAAGCAATGGCTGGCTTACTTGAAAATTCTGTATCCCCAAGCAGAAACATTATTCCTAGAAGTAAAACGCTTCAAGAAATCTGAAGACATGATTCTTAAACTTAAAGATGAAATCGCCAGCGCCTCATAGCTATTGAGTAGAGGTGAACAATTTGATTAAACTGATTGAGGTAGGGTAATAATAAATTCTGTGCCCTCTGATTCTTTAGAATTCACCTGAATATTGCCGCCATGTTTTTCAATTATGCCGTAAGAAATGGATAATCCTAACCCCGTTCCTTCGTTAACCTCTTTGGTGGTGAAAAAGGGGTCAAATATCTTATCCATTACCTCTTTTGAAATACCTTTTCCTGTATCTCGAATACTCAAAATAACCCATTCATTTTTTTGACTGGTTGATAACGTAATTTCACCAGGGCTTTCCATCGCTTGCCCAGCATTAACAAGCATATTCATAATCACTTGCCCTACTTGCCCTTCATGGCCCTTCACTAAAGCAATTTTATTGTCAAAGTGGCGGTTCAGTGTGACATTGTATTTTAATTCATTCCAAACCACTTTAAGGGTCTTTTCGATACATTCATTTAGGTTAAAAGGTTCATTTTTCTCTTCGTCGCTGCGGGCGAACGATTTCAAATTAGCCACAATATCCTTAACCCGCTTCAATCCATCACTGCAGTCAGACACGATACTCTTAATATCATTCACCATCACAGCCACGTCTTCATCATCATCTATTTCCTTTAAAGCCCTAGCATCTTCAGAATCTATAGACTCACTTAAACTATTCGCTAACTTCACATACCCCTCTAATACCTCACTGTATTCTTTTAAAGTACCGACATTGCTCATGACAAACCCTATCGGATTATTAATTTCATGGGCCACCCCAGCAGCGAGCTGCCCTAATGATGCCATTTTTTCTGACTGCACGAGCTGGTTTTGGGTTTTCTTAATGGTTTCATTACTGGCCTTTATTTCTTGGTAGCTCATTTCCAGTTTTTTACTGTTAAGACTTTTTTCAACCATGCCCCCAATTTGATAACCCGCCACCAAGCATTGCTCAAGCATCTCAGCATTGAACTTAGTATTTTTTGGCAAAAATATTTCACACACAGTTGAGGTTTTTCCAAAGCACTTAATAGGGATGAAGGCGACCCTATCGATATCCAAAGGGTCCATGACAAGATTTACTTCCTCACAACCAATATCAGATAATTTCAGGGTGCTGCGATTTTCTTGTTGGTATAAAGTTTTATAAAACGCATCGCTAAATTTAGGTAGATCTCCTATCACACCCAACGCTTTACCAATAACCAGCACACTATCTTTTAGATAAGTATAGCGGCCCACTTTAGCCTCTAAAAATCCAATAGTAGATAATAAATACTGCTTTATGATAGATGCTAACCCCAAATCATTTTGACTTAAGCGAGCCACAGATAAAAGATAATCCGATTCCTTTTTCTGCTGCCTTAAGTCATTAAATTGCTGCTGAATCATGTCTATATTAGCTTGAACTTCGCGAGTTTTTTCATCCAATAATATTTCAGCTGACTGACGAGAAATTTTTTCTCGTTCATACGCCTTCTTATATGCATCGCTCATAATATTCCTTACCCAGAGGATCTAGATAAAATATAATTTAAGAAAACTCTACCTCCCACACGCATTCATCAGCATCTGCCATATTGTGCATACATTGCGTATGGTCAAGCTTAACTTCTTGCTGATAGTGTTTTGCAGCCCCTTTTACTAATCCTTCGGCCACCATACAAAGTTTACGCTTACTGCGATAAGTTAATATTCCAGCGAAAGATGTCGAAGGTACATATTCAAAAAGAGGCGTATAAGCACCTGGGTGAATACGCTTCACGTCTCTATGAATAACACTTTCAAGCTCTGACAATAACTCTTGTACAGTTTTATAATCACGAATTTCAATCGCACTTCGGGTTAATAGAAATTCAAATAAAAACTCACCAAACAACCCCAGCCCAGTGGCTAGGGTTACATCTAATTTTTTACACAAGGTGCTTGCTAAGGCATCTATTTCATTATCATCATAGCTTTGGCCTGACGTGTAGGAGCCACCACTTGCTAGTTCATTTTCATCTAAAATATTGTTCCAGACTTCCATGCTTGCATTCTCTAGAACAAACTCTTCTAGTGCGTTAAAAATAATTCCCTGCATAAGCCACCTCATTTTTAATTTATAAAGTAAACAAGCTATTTACATGATTAATGAGCACTTCGTTTTCAAACGGTTTCATTAAAAATCCGTCTGCCCCCATTTGTAACGCCAACCGTATATCTGACTCACCTTGCCCACTAATTACTAATATTTTTACGTTTGAGTTGTCGCATTTTTCACGGGTTACTTTTAATACGTTTAAACCATCCATAAAAGGCATTCTAAGGTCTAGCGTCATTAATTCCGGGGTAAGCTCAACCAGCTTCATACCTGCTTCAAAGCCATCGTTAGCAGTATGCACAGCCCAACCTTGACGCCTTAATACCCGAGCAATGGCATCTGCCATAGCCCTATCATCATCCACAACCAAAGCCTGCTTTTGGGCAGTACCCATTCCTTTTGGCACTGGTATGCTGTGCTTCACTAAAAAAGTAAATAAGTTACTCTCAATAACTCTATGATCGCCCCTACCAGGTAACTTATACCCAATCATTTCCCCCCGTTCTATCCAGCGAATCACCGTTCTAAAGTTTACCCCCGTTAATTTGGCAATTTCACCTGTGGTGTACGTGCGCTCAGTCACCATTTTTCACCTAAGCTTAAATCTATATCAAACAATCTAGTTCAATTACTGTACAAATAATAGTCAGTTATTATACTTTATGGATATTAGACAGGTTAGACAGGTCGCTAGCTGACGTTTCAAACAGGGGGAATTATGGATTCAGTGGCAAAAATTCTGTTTGTGGATGATGAAGCTCAGATGCTAACAGCGCTTAGCCGAGTCTTTAGGGGGAAAAAGTATAATGTGATCTCAGCCAATAGCGCCGCAGAAGGTCTCGCTATTTTGGAGAATGAGACTGTGGATGTCATTGTTTCTGATATGCGCATGCCTGAAATGGATGGAGCCCAATTCTTATCCAAGTGCCTTCAACTATACCCAAACAGCCGCCGTATACTGTTAACCGGCTACAGCGATCAAGACAGTACTGTGCGGGCCATAAACGAAGGGAAGATACATCAATATCAGACCAAGCCTTGGGATAATGACGCCTTAAAAAAAACCGTTGAACATGAAATATCTGAAAAGCGCCTTCAAGACGAACAAATATCCAATATTGAAGAGAACGAGCAATTAAAAGAACAGGTAATAAATGCCAGCTCAGAATTAGCCAATGCTCAATCCTTTGCCGACATGGCAAAAGAAGACCTGCTTAAGCAATTTAACACCACCATCAAAGTCATCAGTAACCTTATTAATATTCGCTTACCTATCGCCACCACCCTAGCCAATAACGTGGCCGATCATAGCGTGGCATTAGCAAAGCTTATAAAACTGGACCCAAAAGTTACGATTCAAATTCGAAATGCTGCACGCTTATACCAACTAGGTAAGCTATCATTTACCGACAACTTAGTGGACAAGCCACTTGACGACTTAAGCTTTGATGATCGCATTAAATATAACTCTCATGCCGTCATGGGAGCCGATTTATTAATGCCCATTAGTAGCTTAGATTTTACGGCTAAATTAATTCGCCATCAAAATGAAAATTATGATGGCAGTGGTCAACCCAATAATTTATCTGCGAAAAAAATTCCTCTTGGTTCTAGAATTCTAAGACTCACCATCGACTATCATCAATTTATTCTTGGTATTTACTACAAAGAGCCACTCAGTTGGCAAGATGCCTTATCACACATGGAAGGTTTTACATCAAAGCGTTATGACCCTGATTTATTTAAACTTTATTCAAGGTTTATTGAAAAACTCGCCCAAACTCACACCAGTGTACCGTTTGAAGATATTCTTACTCCTTTATCTCAGCTAGAAGAAGATCAAGTGGTTAGTCGTGATTTATTTAGTCACGAAGGCATGTTGCTGGTAGCCAAGGGCAGCGTGTTAAATACTTCAATGATAAGTAAACTACTCAATTATGAAAGTTGTGGCCATCATGGCTTACATTGCTTTATAGAAAAAAATCCAAGTAACCTATCCATTAAATAAACCACCTGAAAATAGACGCTCGCAAAGCTTTCTTACGTTACAATGCCAGCATTCAATTTTTTAGGTCTATCAATTTTGTCCTTTCTATCCCCTAACACCCTCATGGTACAAGGCACCACGTCTGACGCTGGCAAAAGCATCTTGGTCACCGCCATTTGCCGTATTATTAAACGCCATGGCCTTTCAGTTGCCCCTTTCAAACCTCAAAACATGGCGCTTAATAGTGCAGTCACCCAGGATGGCGGAGAAATTGGTCGTGCCCAAGCCGTACAAGCCAAGGCTTGCGGCATTGCCCCCACCACAGATATGAACCCAGTATTGCTTAAACCCAACTCAGACACAGGGGCGCAAGTAATTATTCATGGTAAAGCGCTATCCAATATGGATGCTCAGTATTATCACAGCCATAAACCTAAACTTTTAAAATCGGTACTTGAATCACATCAAAGACTCAGTGAACAGTACCAAGCTGTAATTGTAGAGGGCGCTGGCAGCCCTGCCGAAGTTAACTTACGCGATCGAGACATTGCCAATATGGGTTTTGCTGAAGCCGCCGATTGTCCTGTTATAATTGTCGCTGACATAGATCGCGGTGGTGTATTTGCCCACTTAACAGGCACACTAGATTGCCTAAGTGATTCTGAAAAAAATAGAGTACAAGGGTTCATCATCAATCGCTTTCGTGGCGACATTAAGTTATTAGAAAGTGGCCTTGACTGGCTTGAAGAAAAAACTGGAAAACCCGTCTTAGCGGTTATTCCATATATTGAAAATTTACACATTGAAGCCGAAGATGCCATTGGCATTAAAGTACAAAATAAAAGCCAACAGGCCTTAAAAGTTTGTGTGCCGGTACTGCCTCGCATTAGTAATCACACAGATTTTGATGCCTTGGCTTTACACCCTGATGTTGATTTATTTTTTATAAAAGATGTACGAAAGTTTGAAGGCTGTGACTTAATTATTTTACCCGGCAGTAAAAGTGTTCGTAGTGATTTCGACTGGCTGGTCAAGAGCGGTTGGCAAGCCGTCATTGAAAAACATTTAAGGTACGGTGGGAAAGTCATGGGCATTTGTGGCGGATTTCAAATGCTAGGCAAGACCATTCACGACCCTAACGCAATAGAAGGCATAGCAGGAAGCTCTCATACACTTGGCTACTTAGATTTTGAAACCACTCTAGAAGAGCACAAGCAACTGGTTAATGTTAGCGGCCATGTGAAAAGTAGTGACATTAAAATTAGTGGCTATGAAATTCATGCGGGAAAAAGTGAAGGGACGGCCTTTGATCACTGCCTATTTAATCTGGAAGGTCATGAGGATGGTTTAATCAGTGACGACAAGCAAATATTAGGAAGTTATATTCATGGTATTTTTGATGAACAAAGCATGATGCAGTATTTATTAAGCTGGGCTGGGGTAAAAAACGCTGAAGCATTTGATTATGATGAGTTACAAGAATTTGAAATTAATCGTTTGGCAGATGAAGTGGAGAAAGCCCTAAGCTATGAAAAGCTTAAATCGCTTTTATCAATGTCTTAATTTATCGTCGGTGCTGGATTAATTCACTATTAGGGTAAAACAATTTTAAAATTTCCTGATAGTGCCAGCCCTGCCTAGCCAATAATTTTGCTTGTTGCTGACAAAGCCCCACTAGATGACCTCGCCCTCGACCACTAAATAGCAAGCCATCCTGCGCTACGGTTATTACAAATTCGTTAGAGGGCAAAGTATTCCATCCCAACACCCTATTTATTTTCAAACGAAACAGATCAATGGCGAGCCAAATTTTTCCTGTGCTAACGCCTAACACCCTTTGGTTTGGTTGCAAGTTAAAAGGGCCACTGCCTTTTCCAAAAATACGATGCAATGCATCAAAGCCAATAAACTTATGCCATTTTTTACCATGCAGATTATTGGCAAGACGATGGCTACTTGCTATGGGTGGATTGCCCTTCCCCCATACTTCGTACCCTTGGTAAATACGTGAGCCGCATTCAGCATGATAAACCGTCTGCATAATGCGCCCTTCATGCGTGAGAACCTGTGAAGAAGCATCTGCAGTGTGCTGCCGACTGAGTTCACTGTATTGAGATAAACTTGGATAAACCTGATGATAGGCAAGGTCGCTAATATCATACTTTTTCTGGGGGCTAAGTTTACTAAGGGCATAACTTCGGGCCAGTATGGCCTGAGCCTGCATCGCAGCCGGTTCTGTTATTCCCATTTCACCTAATACCACCTGGCTGACATAATTTTCTATATCCACCCAATTCACTACCAGTAGTTCATTATCTAGGGGCTCTATCCAAACTCCTCCTGGATAATGTCGCTTTACATCTTGTGTGGGTAAATAAATTGTAAAACTATTGAGGTGACGTAAATCTAAAGTTTTATTGTCCCCTAACTCAATTTGATATGCTTTGTCGCCACTGGATATCACAAGATCTTGAGGGTGAAATTTAGATAAAATTCGCACCCGTAATTCGTCTGCTCCCCAACTAGTTAAAGCCATTAAACTCAAGTTAAAAAAAAGGATGAGTTTAGCGGTTTTCACCCTGCACCTCGCGAAAATCTTTTACCACCAATAGCACTTCATCCTTGCCGCCTACGTCGTCTATCACCGTTAACTGATACTGCCCAGGAGGCGGATTAATAATAATTGGATCAATTGGATCCATTTGTGATAGCAACTTGCCATTCATAACCCAGCTAACCTGCCTCACTCGATTGGTGACCGCCACATCCAGTTTTATGCCATGATCACTTTCTTCTAATCGATCAAGCCGCCTAAAATACTCGGTCCCAGTTACAGGTGAAAGGATTTTAGGAGGGTAGTACTTTTGCCCTGCCATATTACTGGTGTCATAAGCTGGTGCTTTTCGAACTGGCACACCATGGCGCAACAAAAAGGTGGCCATGGAGGCAGGCCAAATATCAAATACTTTTTGAGTCACAAATTTCGAAGGTGTACTTGAGTTAGCTTGTGTGAGGGTTCGGCTATCATAAGATATGGCTTGAGGAATATCACACATAACTGAAGACGCAGCTTGCGCTAGGTTATCAATATAATATTCTCGCGTTAATGCCTGACAGTCCACTGTGGGTAAGGTACCGCAAGTAGCACATACCATGCGCTGCTTCACATGTTCCGGTTTATTAAACCAGGGCAAAGTTCCTGCTTGCGTAACCCCTTGAAATAAATCAAATAACAAAGGGCCTGCCACTTTACTGCCAGCAAGACCCTTAGCAGGTTTGGCATCAAAATTTCCAACCCAAACGCCTATGGTGTACTGCGGATTATAACCTAGGCTCCAAGCATCTTGATGACCATATGAAGTGCCTGTTTTCCAAGCCACGGTTGGTCGATTACGAGAAAACTGCCAACTTTGTGGAAAATCTGGACGCTCAACATCGGTGAGAATGTGAGTCGTTAGCCAACTGGCTTCAGCACTCAACAAATTTATAGGCGATTCTTTTGGGGTGTTGCTCGTCAATCTATAGGGAAGATAATCACCATAATTAGCCAAACTGGCATATAGGTTGGTGAGTTCCAATAAACTCACTTCCACTCCTCCTAATGCCAAAGGTAAACCATAATAACTGGCGGGTTTGTTTAAACTGCTAACCCCACCTTTTTGTAATAACTCATATAGCTGCTGTATGCCTAGGTCTTTACTTAGATTAACGGCCACCACATTTAATGATTCCGTTAATGCTTCTCGTGCCGTGACGGGGCCCAGAAATTGGTTACTGTAATTTTGCGGGGCATAGCCACCATAATTAATGGGGATATCATAAAGTATGGTTTTTTCAGAAATTAAACCGGCCTGCATAGCCAAACCATAAACGAAGGGTTTTAACGTAGAGCCTGGGGATCTAACCGAGCGAGCACCATCATTAGCGCCCAATGCTTGCTGATCAAAATAGTCAGCTGACCCCACTATGGCCCGAACTTCACGGCTTTGATTATCAATAATAACCGCTGCAGCATTGTGAATATCCTGATCTTGTAATCGCTCCACATGCTGTGCTAATAAAGTTTGAGTTCGTCTTTGTAGGTTTTCATCTAATGTTGTAATGGTCACATAAGCATTAGGATATTGCTGACGCAAATACCACGCTGTGTGAGGGATTAAATTTGGAAAACGCTGACGCTGGGCAGGAACAGGCTCTGCTAATGCTCGCTGGTACTGATCCTCACTAATTAATTGCCCTTTCAGCATATTCTGTAAAATTTGGTTACGCTGCTGCTTGGCCTCATGAGGATAACGGTCGGGTCTATATCGATTAGGAGACTTGGGTAACGCCACCAATAACGCTATTTCGCCAGGACTAAGTTGACTGGCCGGTTTAGCATAATAAGCAAATGCCGCCGCCTGAAGCCCTTCAATATTTCCACCATAAGGGGCCAGCGCCAAATAATAAGCCAGAATTTCACTTTTACTAAAGCGCCACTCTAACTGCATTGCACGAAAAGCTTCTATGGCTTTAGCAATGAGTGTTCGCTCTCTTCTTTCCAGCATGCGCGCCAGTTGCATGGTAATAGTAGAAGCACCTGACACGATGCGCCCATTAATAATATTATCAAATGCAGCTCGTGCAATCGCCAGCGGATTAATACCTGGGTGTTGATAATAGTGTTGATCTTCTTGCAACAGCAGGGTTTTGGTAAATAACTCAGAAACCTGATTCAAAGGCACATGCATGCGAAAGAATTCATCTTGAGAAATTAATACTGCCAGTAATTGCTTATTCTGATCGTAATAGCGATATGCCTGAGGCGCATTTAATTTATCCTCAGGTAAAGGCACCAGCCACAATGCCAGTATCAAGGTGATGGCCATCAAGCCACCACTCTGAAAAAGCACCGATAATTTTCTTTTTGCTAATTTCAAGGGGCCAAAGCAGCCTGAGCCAAGTTAATATCTTGCTCGGGCAAAATTTTAATCTGGCTATCACTGGCCACACTGAAACGAGAGGGGTCATACATGGCTTCGGCACGTATGGATGGCACCTTAAAATTCCCTACGGTGACGGCTCGAGTGGTATAAAAATACACCAGTTCAGTTTCATCCACACTTAAGAACAAACTAATGCGATCATCGCGAATATCCACATAATCGGTTTTTACGGTAGATTGTATCCACGGCAAACTGGCAGAGGTACTTAAACGCGCGTTTTCAATTTCTAAACCTCCTGGTAACAAGTCTTCAATGGCTATGTTGTCTACCTTGCCATCTTCAGATTGAATTCGAATTTCAGCCACCACCAGTTGGCCCTGATGTAAATTCATCAGGTCCACTGGATCACCATTTTTGTCTAGATAACGACGACGGACTTTCATTCGCTCATCTTGCTGAGCAATTTTAGGGTTATTGGAAATGCCACTCGCTTGCCAGCTATATTGCACCTCACCATTGCCTTCAATATCAATGCTCACATCACCTGCCAATAGCTCAGGGGTAGAAAATTCCAGTCGGCTACCAAAAGGCACTTTGCGGCCATCTCCTAAGGTGACATTAACCGTACCCGTGAGTGTTTTAGCCCCTTCTTTCAATGCCTTGCCTAATGCTAGAAATGCGTAAGCGTTATCCTGAGTAGTACCCCAGCGGCCATTCTCTGCTTGACCCGCCAATTTTTCCAGAAGCACAGGCACTTGTACCGAATTAGGATCTATGGTGATTAATGCATCCAATAAGATCGCTAAATCTCGGGTACCAGAAGAGAAACTTCCCCCTGTATCGCGATAAGGGTCATCATATTCACCAAAACTTTTAATTTCGCCCATTAAGTTTTGAGCCTTAGAACTTTGCCCTAATAAATTAAAAGTCGCCGCTAACCGGGCAATTTCATGAGGTTTGAGTTTGTATCTAAAGTTATCATGAACGAAGTTCACCTGAGACAATACGTTTTCATTGGCCAAGGCCAAAACATACAAGCCATATAACTGATGGCTTACGCCGTAATGACGGCTATTCAGTTGATCGCCATTAAAGCTGTTTTTAACATTTTGATTTAGGCGATAAACCATATTATTCCAAACGGCTTGGTTCACTTCTAAACCAGATTTTTTCGCTTCAACCAAAAAGTGAGCGGCGTAGACAAATGCCCACTGATTTATACCAGCACTGCCTTCCCAGTAGGAGAAGTGCCCATCCTCTAGTTGCATACGTTCAAGTTTTTCTATGCCCTCTTTTAGGAAGTATCGAGGCGATTGTTTTTCACCAAAGTATTTATCCATCCCCTTGGCCAAGTCGCTGAAATAAATCAGCGGCAATAGTTTTGAAGTGGTTTGCTCTAAACAACCATGAGGATACTTTAATAAGTAATCAATACTATTACGATAGCGATCCAGTGGGTTGTTACTTATTTCTAGCGATAACTCTTCACTGCCGGGTATAAAGTTTTTTGGCCAAGCTAATGTGGTAGGGGTACTGCTGGTTACGCTTCCAGCATTCGCTTGCAATAAATAGGTGCCTGGTGTGCGTACAGGTACATTAATTATTTTTCGGGTCACTTCACCTACACCCTCAACAATTAGTTCAAAACGAGCCAAACCTTGTTGGTGATTCACCAGCAATGAAAATAAACCATTGGCTTCGCCATTCACGTTAAGCTGCACTTTTTGTGTGGCGGGTCCCCGTAGTTTAACGTGCTCACTGGCCTTTAATGTAATGGAGACTTCACCGCTTTTATTTGTACCGTTAAATAATTTAATGGGTAAACTAAAGTCATCTCCGGTGGCTAAAAATCTAGGTAAGGTAGGCTTGGCCACTAACTTGTCTCGTACTAGCACCTCTTGTTCGACAGAGCGGAATCGTTGATCACCAAAAGCCACTGCCATTAATCGTAACGTTCCGTCAAAGTCGGGGATTGCCAATTCCGTTTTGACTTCTCCATTTTTATCAAACTCCAATAAACCAGACCAAAGTGCCACAGATTTAACGCGTTTTTGCGCTTTTGGATTCACTCGAGTCTTCTTAACCAAGGCACGAGAAGGGGCATCACCGGAAGGGTCTATGCTCACTTTAACATCAGGTTCATAAGGCATCACAAATGGGTACATATTTAAATGATTTACTTCCAGCTTACGCTTGTCATTAAAATAGCCGTTCATGGAAGGGGTTTTAAATTTAGTTAAATTTAAAATTCCCACATCAACAGCGGCCAAGGTTACATACATTTGCTTTGCAGTGGCGTTAGCCACTTTAATATGAACGGGCAACTTGCCATTAGGATTAGCTTGATCCGGTGCGGTTAAGGTTAATAGCGGGCTCTGTGTGGGGTCTTTTACCTTCACGTTCAACAAGCCTGTAGCATAAATAGGATCTTTACGGCCTCCCTGTGAAACGGGTTTGATAACCGTAGCGCTCATATAAAAATTAGGGAAGTATTGCTTGTTTAATGGCAGTTCAATCACTTTTCGTAAACTGTCCATATTAATCACACGCTTAAAGATGACCTTGTCACGCTCACCGGTCAGTAATAATTTTCCTTTAAACGGCGTGCGAATTTCAAGCTTTAAGGTATCTCCTATATTCTGTGATTTATTAAGCACCTTTAAATCAACTTTATCGGCTGCCGCCACGACAGAGGTGGCGTCCATTGGGCCGCGCACTCTAAAATAGAAACGCGTGACCTGGCCCCCAACCTTGTCGGTTGCCTCCACTATGTACTCACCCGATGCCTTGGTTAAGAAGCTAAATTTACCTTCTGCATCTCTAGGATCCTGTAACTCAGAGATTAGATTACGTTGTTTTTCGGTGACATAACGATAATAACCCCGCTCATTTTTACGATAATGAGTGACTTTTTTATTACGATATATTTTTACTGCCACTTTTTGCTGGGATTTCTCAATAAGCTTGGCATTGGCATCCACATTGACCAATTCAAAACCGACTTTATCGCCCACTTCCACAGCATTAGTATTAAGCCTGCGCAGCCCAATATACTGATCAAAAACCTGTACATTTAATTTGCCGTAATTTGAAACTCCACGCCCACCGTCATCAATAACAGTCGCGTTATAGTGCGCTTCTAATCCTATGGGGGAATCTATGCCCTCAGGGATTCTATAGGTATAGGTATACCCACCGTCTTCATCTAAACGGGTTTCTAATAAATCTGAATCTATTCGCTGAAATTGAACATCATCATGACCAAAACTAAAACGCCCCATCCCCTTGGGTTTAAAATAGGCAGGCCTTAAGCTTACTTGCGCACTGACTTTTCGCCCAGAAGCGGGCGGCCCAAATAAATTATTCGCCTGCACTTTAAATTCAAGCTGTTTTCCGGGCATAACATTTTTAGAAAGGGTTTCCAGTTCCACTTTTATCTTGTTAGGAATAAATTCCTCCACCTGAAACTGGTAGTCCCCAATATTTTTATTATCCCAAAATAATTTAGCGCTCCACTTACCTGTTTTTGCCTCGGCTGGAACATGAAAGTCATAAACGTAAGTGCCATCGCTTTGCAACTGGAAGCGCTCGGCAACCCTTTCCTGCCCTGTTGGCCCTGTTATCACAAACTTAACCGGCTGTTTTATGGGGAGTTCTCCGTCCCGACCACGAGTAACACTCACAAGGTGAATGGTGTCGCCAGGACGATACACGCCTCGATCGGAATAAATATAGCTACGTAAATGGGTCTTTAGGGCGCTGATGCCACTGGTGTCGTATCCAGTAAAATGTTGCTTGTGTTTATTAACATGTAGAAAAGAAAAGTCATCCCCCAATTCGGCACGAATGATACGTGCTTCTGTGCCCTTGGGTAATTCGATATCCACTAGGCCCTGACCGTTGGTATAGCCACTGGCCACTACCTGGTTCCAACGGTCTACCACTTCGATTTTGGCGTTGGCTTTTGCCGCCAGATTTTTAAGAGAGTTGGCCCACACCAATACATGGTTGCCAAATTGGCGGCCAGTTAAGCCTATGTCGGTAGACAAAAACCATCTATATTTTCTATCGTAATAAGTGTCACGGGAAATTTCTAATTGAAACAAACCAAATTTATTTTCATTAAAAATGGATGATAAATCCACATGGGTTTTTAATTCACGGTTGTTGTATTCACCGTGAAGTGCTGTGGTTGAATACTTTTTATCATGAATGGTTTCCGCTACGTCATTAATTCTATGAGCATTGTCTTTATTATTTAAAAAATAATCGACATTGTTTTCATAGATTTTATGAACTTTTAAATTAAAATTAGAAAGGTTAGTGGTCAATACAGGAACTTTGGCTAGGTCTTTTCTTGAAAGTATTTGACCATCAAGGGCAAAGTCTAATTTTCGCTGTAAGTTCGGTGTTTCTCTTTGGTAATTAATTGGATTATTGGTAAATGCGCCATCTGCCGCCAATAAACCTTCATTTATGGCGAAGTTATAATACAGCCCGGGTTTAAACTCAGCAGTAACATCATAGCTAAAGGTGTTAGAGCCACGGTGGTTTGAAGCAACCGTTAAATCATAAGCTAATGCAGATCCTTTAGCGTGATTAATCGTAAGAAAAGGTTTCAGTTTCTCTGGCTCAAGGGGAGCATTTAAAGTTAACTTAGCCGTGTATTGGCCGTCTTTCCAAGCCCACTGTACATATTGTATGTTTATATACTTGGGTTTTTCCTGAAGAAAATTACTGACATAATCTTGCGCCATATCTAGGTTACCCACTATAGGCTTAATGCCTTTTGTCACTTGATAATGGATACGGCGATCATCCGCTGGCCTATCGATCCAATCACTCACCATTGAAAAAGAACTGATGCCGTGGCGAGTATTTTCAGAGCGGGCTTGAACTTTATAAGTCAGTGGTACTTTCACTATCTTTTTATCAACCCTTTTCTCATACCAGATAGTAAAGTGGCGGCGCAAGTCTTCTTCCGTTACCTCGGTTGATAATTCAACATCCAGAAAAAAGCGTTGTTTTAACAAGTTGTTTTCATCAAATTCAAAGCGAGCTTCACTATTTTTAACGTGCAAGGCTTTGGTGTGAAATTGATACTTTTCGTTAATTAGCGGTGTTTTGTTTTTACCTGATTGAGTGTGCCAGGTAAATTGAGGATCACTGATGCGAGCAGGATTAAAAGATAGCGTGTACTGAGTCGATTCCACTAGTGAGGCATCAGGCACAAACTGTAATTCATTTTCCGCCTGCCATATCCATTGCCCCGAGATAGCAGGTTCAATGGTAAACATATTATCCTTGTCTGCAGCTTTTAAATTTACATCTCTAGGCTTAATGTTTTTGTTAAAGCGCACCTCCAATACTGGAGATAGGCTAGTCTGTCCTTGAGGTGAGAGATGCTCAATGCTTACAATGTTTTTACCGGTAGTTAAGGCAATCTTGGCTGGCTTCTGAAACTTTGTCTGGGTTTGTGGCAACAAAGAATCTTTAAGGACTAATGTATATTTCTGACTAGGCTGCCAGTAACCCACTGGGGTAATGCTAAGCTCTCGGGCAGTTTTCCATGTATAAGAAAAAGCGGCAGCGGGTGACAAGGTAAACGGCAGCTCATTTTGTTTTACATTGTCGCTAGAATAAATTTTACCGACTTTGGCTAGCGTATTGAGATTCTTATTGAAAGAAAAAGCAACTGACTGATCTGGATCCACACCATATTCTTTATCGCTTACTTTACTCAGCCCTTTTAGTTGGTAACTGACTTGATTACTTAAAGTATTAAACTCTATGTGATCTTCATTATTTGGATAATGGGCCTGGGGGTGCTGCAATAACGCCTTAGTTAAGGTAATTCTATACTGGCTATTTTCCAGCCAGTTATCTTCAGGTACAAACTCCAATAAGGAAGCCCCCAGCCATTTAAACTGGCCCGGCGTCTTAGGTTGGATTTCCACTGCCTTAGACACATCAAATCCACTGGGAAGCTGTCTGGCTAACTCCTTAGAGAAGTCTATCCATAAACGCTTCTCTGTACTAACGCCTACTTTAGGTTTTGAATAGGCATCTTTATTAGAAAAGAAATCGGCCGGGGGTAATTGGTTCTCTGGGGTAAAATAAAAATTGGCCTTGACGAGATTTTCAACGGTCTTAAACTGAAATTTCTGCGTTCCACTCCATTCATAACGTGTATCAGGGTTATATTCTGGATTAAGTTCAACCTCATATTCTTGTAATTCACTCCATAAATTTTCAGGGGTGAATTGTAATTTGTTACGGGCCACCCATAAAAAATCACCTCGAATGGCAGGTTTAAAATGTAAGGGGGATATTTGGTTAGTGGTGGTATTGCTAAAACGCGTTCCCACCACGTTTTGGGGAATGATTTTTCGGGAAAAGCTCACGGTTAATTCTTTTTCAAGGTCTACCGTTTCACCATGTAAACTATAAGCTGAAATAGATTGTTCTCTGGGCTTCACATAAAAACTGACATCAGCCAGCGGTTGAGGCACTCGCCATTTACGTTCTGTATCCTGATTTATTCTTGAGCTAACCTGTACATTCACCTGTTGACGCGTCGGCCAACCTTGCTCGCGATTAGGAGAAAACTCAATAGTGCGAGCGTTCACCCAACGCCACAAGCCTGTTACTTTAGGTGTCATCTGAATAGGAACCACAGACGGGTCTTTTGGTTTTAATACATCCAACGCTCCGACCATATTCCCCGAAAACTCTATGCGCAGTTTTTCGGACCAAGTGACATCTTCACCTGCCGAAACATCAACAATGTAAACTTCATTTGTGGAGGTAGTAATATCGGCTGTGGTGCTCTGCCCTACCCATTGCTGAAAATCTTTATTGATAAGTTTGTCTGGAAATATTTCAAAGTGATAACGTGTTTCAAACTGAGGTTTATCCTCACTAAAGTTGAATGTTAAAATCGAATCGTTTGACCATTGATAGTAACCTCTCACACTGGGCGTTAGCTTTACAATATCCGCTATTTCTTCCGGCGGTATATTGATACCCGTTTTGAATTTTCCTCTCACCTCGCCTTTAAAGTTTATCACCAATTGATTGTCGAGCGTTTCAGGGGTAGGCAAACTGTTTTGCGCAGGAATCGTGCTTTCAATGGCAATGGATTCAATACCGGTAGAAAAACGAATTGCTTCGGGAATCAGTCTCACACCAAAGTGTTCGATAAATATATTAGTCTCGATATTTTTTCGAGTGATATTCATAACCTGATTATAAGGGGTGGGCTTTAAAAGCCTTAATGTTTCCACCGTACGTTCTTTATTAAACTTAGACGTATACTTAGCCTTGCTTGCAACGGCATTCTCTTGCAGGTACTCAATATCTGTGGCGCTAGACTTAAATTTTCTAACATTAATGGGCTGTGAATAGGTGATTTTAATTTCACCACCACGGGCATCCAACTCTAGGGTATTGGAAATAGACACCACTCTAGGATGACTAAAATAACTGGTAACCAAGGTCGCAATTAAACTAAGGGCAAGTAGAGTGGTTGTGGCGATCAGGAACAGCCTTAAGCGACTTATCTTTCCTTGACGAGTTGGTGTTTGATCTGGTGTGTCTGACATAGCCATCCATGCTTTAAATAGATAATTTTGCTCGACATTTTAGGGGCTACAGCATTTAGATCAAGCGCTATTTATACTCGGCGTGATCTCCTTAACCAATAAGGATTTCGCTCCCCTGAACATAAAGAATAATCAAACTAAAAGAAATTATAAGAAGGGTGGTTACTTAAATGTATTACAGGTGTGACTAGCCAATTACAAGATTCACTTTTCTTAATTTAACAATGGTTTTTACTGACACAAAAGTAAATGGCCATCATTAAATAGCATTCAGTGTAGGTTTAACTACCGCAGGCGCCGTGTGTATGTTCCTGACAGATGCTTACCCTCCAACTTGGCAAGCTGCACCCTATGGCACCGTTTATAAATTCCCGACATAAACTTAGTACCTAGACCCTGTGGCACCGCTTGCACCTTCCCGACGCAAGCTCACTTTCCATTTAGAAAAAGTACTTCCTGTAAGCACCGCTTATATGCTCCCTACATAAGCTCACTCTCCATTTAGAAAAGGTACTTCCTGCAGGCACCGCTTGCATGTTCCCGACGCAAGCTCAGTACCTGCATCCTGCAGGCAAAAAAAAACCTAGTTCAATGAACTAGGTTTTTTAATAATGGTGCGCTTGGGAGGATTCGAACCTCCGACCCTCTGGTTCGTAGCCAGATACTCTATCCAGCTGAGCTACAAGCGCAAATCTGGTAACACTTCACTACTAAACGAATGACCACTTTAATAAAACTAAAATGGTGCGCTTGGGAGGATTCGAACCTCCGACCCTCTGGTTCGTAGCCAGATAC
>CAJXRF010000091.1 GCA_913058575.1 uncultured Bermanella sp. | reverse complement strand
GCTCCCATACAGTCGCGATTCCCTGACCCATACCAATACACATGGTAGATACGCCAAGTTTTGCATCTTTCTGCTCTAATACGTTAATCAACGTAGTAGAGATACGAGCACCAGAACAACCTAGTGGGTGACCAAGCGCAATGGCACCACCGTGGATGTTAATCTTCTCATCAGCGATATCGTTAAGACCAAGGTCTTTAACACAAGGAAGAGACTGAGCAGCGAATGCTTCGTTCAATTCCCAGAAATCGATGTCAGATGCTTTCAAGCCAGCACGCTTAAGTGCTTTCTTAGTAGCTGGAACAGGGCCGTAACCCATGATCGCAGCATCACAACCGGCAACCGCCATGGCACGAATCTTAGCACGAGGCTTAAGACCCAACTCTTTGGCTTTTTTACCGCTCATCAATAACATCGCAGCAGCACCATCGGTGATCTGTGAAGACGTTGCAGCAGTAACAGTACCTGACACTGGATCAAATGCTGGACGTAGCTTAGCAAGGCTTTCTACTGTGGTTTCAGGACGAATAGTTTCGTCTTGAGATACCAACACTTGGTTACCAGCAGCATCATGGCCGTACATAGGCACGATTTCGTTTGCGAAATCCCCTTCGTCAGTTGCTTTTTGAGCAAGACGATGAGAACGCTCAGCGAACGCATCTTGCTGTGCACGAGAAATACCGTGCATTTTACCTAGCATTTCAGCTGTTAAGCCCATCATGTTAGAAGCTTTAGCAGAGTACTTTGAAGATGCAGGGTTATGGTCAAAACCATGCTGCATGTTCACGTGACCCATGTGCTCAACACCACCCACAACGAAAACATCGCCGTTGCCAGTTTGAATCGCTTGCGCTGCTGTGTGGATAGCTGACATTGCAGAACCACATAGACGGTTAACTGTCTGAGCTGCCGCTTCTTTAGGGATAGCTGTCATCAAAGAAATTTGACGAGCAACATTAAAACCCTGTTCAAGAGTTTGGTTTACACAACCCCAAATAACGTCTTCAACGTCTTTGGCGTTTGCTTTTGGATTACGCTCAAACAACGCGTTAATCAAGTTTGCAGAGATGTCTTCAGCACGAACATTACGGAATACGCCGTTCTTAGAACGACCCATTGGCGAACGTACCGCGTCAATTACAACTACATCATTATCTTCGTAGCTCATATGTATTCTCCTAGTCTCGTTCAATTAGCCGTGGTACTTGTGACCGCTAGCTGCCAGTTCACGCATCTTGTCAGTTACGTGGTATAGCGGGCTAAGATCTTTGTACTTATCAGCTAGCTCAACGAACTTCGCTAGACCAATTGTATCAACGTAACGCAATGGACCACCACGGAATGGAGGGAAGCCAACACCAAATACCATAGCCATGTCAGCTTCAGCAGCAGTATCAACAATGCCTTCTTCAAGACAACGAATGATTTCGTTACACATTGGAATCATGCAACGAGCAATGATTTCTTCAGCGTCAAAATCTTTTGCTTCGCCCAATACTGGTGCCAATAATTCAAGAACAGACTCATCGAAAACTTTCTTCGGCTTGCCTTTTTTATCTTCAACGTAAGTGTAGAAACCTTTCTTGTTTTTCTGACCGTAGTATTCGTTCTTATATAGAACGTCCATGGCAGATTCAAAGTCAGCTTTCATGCGCTCAGGGAAACCCTCAGCCATTACTTCGTTGGCGTGTTTACCGGTATCGATACCGACAACATCCATCAAGTAAGCAGGACCCATTGGGAAACCGAATTTTTCCATTACTTTATCGATTTGACGGAAATCAGCACCGTCTTTCATCAAGCCAGCGAAACCGCCGAAGTAAGGAAACAATACGCGGTTAACTAGGAAACCAGGACAGTCGTTTACAACAACCGGGGTTTTACCCATTTTCTTCGCGTAAGCAACTGTTGTAGCCACTGCTTCTTCAGACGTCTTCTCACCACGAATCACTTCTACCAAAGGCATCATGTGTACAGGGTTAAAGAAGTGCATACCCAAGAAGTTTTCAGGACGCTTAACGCTCTTAGCTAGCAAATCGATAGAAATAGTAGAGGTGTTAGAGGCAATGATCGCAGTCTCTTTCACATGAGTTTCTACTTCAGCCAAAACCATAGCTTTAACTTTAGGGTTCTCAACAACGGCTTCAACCACTACGTCAACATCACCAAACTCAGCGTAGGATAAAGTTGGACGGATACGGTTAAGCGCTTCACCCATGGCCAAAGGCTTCATGCGCTTTTTGTCAACACGACGAGAAAGAAGCTTGTTGGCTTCGTTCAAACCAAGCTCGATACCAGCTTCAGCAATATCCTTCATAAGGATAGGCGTGCCTTTAAGAGCAGAAACATAAGCAATACCGCCGCCCATGATACCAGCACCTAGAACGGCGGCTTGGTTAGTAGGCTTAGCGATAGCGTCATATTCTTTAGCTTTTTTCTTCAACAACTGATCGTTATTAAACAAACCCACTAGAGCTTGAGAAACGGTAGTTTTCGCTAATTTAGCAAAACCTTTCGCTTCGTTAAGTAATGCTTTATCACGACCAAGGCTTGCAGACTTGTGCATAGCTTTGATAGCTTCGATTGGAGCTGGGTACTGACCTTTAGTCTGACCGGCAACAAATCCCTTGGCTGTTTCGAAAGTCATCATAACTTCCATCATTTCCAAGTTTAACTTGCTTGTCTTTTCAGTACGCGCCGCTTCCCAGTTAAGATCGCCAGCGATAGCGACCTTAACCATTTTAACCGCTTCGTCTTTAAGAACGTCAGCAGCAACAACAGCGTTAACCGCACCAAACTTAAGTGCTTTAGCTGCTTTGTGCTCAGCGCCCATGCAGATCCACTCGATAGCGTTATCGGCACCGATAACACGAGGAAGACGAACAGTACCGCCAAAACCAGGAATCAAACCTAGTTTAACTTCTGGAAGGCCAACTTTGGCTTTCTCAGACATGATACGGAAATCAGTCGCAAGACACATTTCAAAACCACCGCCCAATGCAATGCCATTAATGGCAGTAACAGTTGGATACGGTAAGTCTTCAATTGCGTTGAAAATGCCGTTAGATTCAGCAATACCGGCTGCAATTGTTTCTTCGTCGGCTTCAAACATCGCGCCGAACTCAGTAATGTCGGCACCTACGATGAAACAGTCTTTAGCAGAAGTAACCAAAAGACCTTTAACTTCGTTGTTAGCTTTAAGTGACTGAACGGCAGCGTTCAGGTCTTCCAAAGTAACACGATTAAATTTATTTACGGATTCGCCTTGTAGATCGAAGTTTAGTTCGGCAATGCCGTCTTCGAGTAGCTTAACCGTGATGGCTTTACCTTCGTAAATCATCAACAAATCTCCACGCTATTTAATTAGCTTGAGTAAACGCAGCTTCACTAATATGCCCCTTTTAACCGAAGTTTTTAGGAAAATATTGCTATTCTGCACTGACGGGCATCTGGACAAGAAACACCCAACGAACCGAATTCATACGCCCGTTTGAATTTGGTTGCCGAACAATCGTCAATATCTCGGTAAAAGTCAACCATTTATGGACTTTAGACGGTCACCGCCATGTAAAAAGGCTATTTTTAGTATAAAAAACAGCCAAAAAGAGATCTACTATGCATTTCCCGTCTAAGGTACTTTTCTTATTCAAATGAAAGTGCATTCATTTCAAACGTGAACTGTACATTTTTAGAATTTTATAGCAGATTAAAGGCAGATTATTTAAAGCTAGGATTAGCCATAACAACCATTAGACCTATAAATTCACTAGAATTTTAAAAGGGACCGCTAAAACCTAGCTGACACAAACATCAATCAGGGTTCAAAAAATGATAAAAATAAGCCTGAAGACAATTTTCTGCCTTCTATTTTTCAGCCAGCTGTTCAGTATACATTCAGCTTTGGCAGGCACCGGGGATACGCTTAAAAAGCTCCATGACATGCGCATCACCTCTTATACGATATTAGGCGACTACTACATGTTTAGTGGCTTAGAGGGCGACTCTAGATACAGCAGAGACATGAATTCTGGCATGAGCACATTTGAAGCAAAACTGGCTGAGATCACAAAAGAACTGGGATCCACAGAAGATTTGGCGGGCATTGTTAGTAATTGGCAGTTTTACCGCAGCTTAATAGAAACCAACCGAAGCGACTTTCTATCACAAGGTTATGCCAATGCCCGTCTAGTAGGCGAACTAGAACAAAAAGTTATCGCACTAAATAATAGTCTCTCACAGGCTTATTCCAGTTTAATAGAATCCACCAATTTCCCAGTGAGTAAGTGGACTCAAACCACCCGTGACATGAGCCTTATCATCATCACGTTAACTGCAGAGTATTCTGCTCGCGGAACCTCAAGCATGGGGCAAATTATGACCATACATATCAATGGTGAAGGCATGGAGCACCAAGCCAAGGTATTTGCCAAACACTTAAGTGAATTAAAGACAGCGCCAGGGCAAACCCCTGCCATTGCTAAAAGTATTGATCAAGTAGGAGTGAAATGGGTTTTTATCGAAAAATCGGTTGCCAACTACAACAAAAATTCTGTGCCATTTATTGTTAATTCCTACGGAGACAGAATCAGCCAAAATTTAGAAAGTATTGGCAATCACTACTCAGCCTCACGCCAAGCTAAAAGCCAGTAAGAAAGGAAGGGTCATTTAATAGATGACCCTTCCTTGCCCCCTCCTTCTAGATGGAAGAAATACACTCCCTGACAAACAACCCTCACACTAATTTATTAGACTTATTTTACCAATTAAGTAATTTTCCCCTTCTCAATTGCATCAGAATTATGGAAACTGTTGGATAAATCACAAAATAATAAATAATCCGGACAAAACTAATAATGATACGCTCAAGCTTCTCCTCCTCCTTGGCTTTTACAGCGCTCATCTTTTTCACAGCCATCAGTAGTGCTTTAGCGAGTACCGAAGAGCGCTTAGCAAAAATCTATGAGATGCGCACCAGCTCCTATGCCATTTTGTCCGGTTTCTACATGCTTAGAGCACTGGAAGGCGACTTACGCTATAGCCATGATATTGATGCAAAGATTAAATTATTTGAACGTTCACTGGAGGAGTTTAACCAGATCGAAAACCCTAAATCAGTAGCATCAGGCCCAATGAAGACAGATTGGCAAAAATATAAGCAATTAGTTGATTCTAATCGTGCTGAACTGCTGTCACAGGGCTATTCCAACATCAATCAAGTGAATCAATTAGAAGATAAGCTGGTGACATTAAACGCCAACTTAGTACAAAACTACAACGCGCTGATAGAGGCTGACGAGAGCCTAGTTAATAAATGGACCCAACAATCACGGGACATGACCCTAATTATTCGTATTATAACCGCAGAATATGCCGCTCGCAGCTCGCCTAATGCAGCCGGCCAGGTGTATGTCAGTAAATTCAATGTGGGTGGGTTGGAAAAACAAGCCAAAGAATTCAATCGACTGTTAAGCCTATTTACTAATGCCCCATCGAATGACAAAGCGGTGAATAAAACCATCAAGCAAATAGGGGTTAAATGGGCTTTTATTGAGAAGTCTGTGACCAACTTCAACCAGAATGCTGTGCCTTTTATTGTCAGCTCTTACAGCCAAAAAATCACCAACAACTTAAAAGTCATTGGTGATTATTACGCCACTAAGAAATAGACTGCACCTGATTTAAAAACTCTACCAGTTTGTGAGCTTCAAATTCTTGTCCTGTCTCATCCCACACGACGCGACTCCCTTTGGGAGTCCTTTCGATGGCGTGAATAGGAATAGGACAAGACTCAATTAACGCCTGAAGTTTCTCAGAGTTCAAAGCGATCTCTCTACGATACCAGCTCCACCCACTTGGTAAATGCGCTTTTAACCAACCTTCGGCTTTAACCACCGCCCAAGTCATCTCATCATCTTTTTGGGCTTTAGGCAGGTACAGAAAATAGCTGGCCAAGCCAATATCTTCTCTAATACCACTTTCTTTTGGTTCAGCTTTTAAAGCTTCCAGTTTCACCTGTAAGCCAGCCACTCGCGCCTCTTGGCGCCAAGTAGCAAGCTTCACATCTCGCTTGCTTGGGCGAACCCAAGCCACGCTGCCCACCACACTTAAAATGGCCACTAAGACTATCAGAATGGTCGTCATGATTTAGCCCTCATCAAGCATCGCTTCAAGCTCAAGCCACCTTTCTTCAGTGGCATCAAGGTTTGCCCGAACTTCCTCAACCCGAGCCAGTGTTTCGGTTACGTAATCATTATCTTGGCTGTAGAAATCAGCTGCCGCCACTAGGCTTTGAACTGACTCTAAGGCAGTCTCTAGCTTCTCTATTTCCCCTGGTAACCCATCTAACTCACGCTGTAATTTGTAACTTAATTTTTTTGCGCTCTTATTTGGCTCTGAGCTAGGAGGGGCTTTTGCCTCTGCTGTTTTCTCTTGCTCACGGTCAACCACATCATCCTCACCGTCTTTTAGACGATGACCACGGGCGTACCAATCGCTGTAACCGCCAACATGCTCTGAGACAACCCCATTGCCTTCAAATTCAAGTAGTGATGTGACGACATTATCCAAGAATGACCTGTCATGGCTGACCACCAACAGTGTTCCTTGGTAATCCATCAATAGGTTTTCCAACATTTCCAATGTTTCCACATCCAGATCGTTGGTGGGTTCATCTAATACCAATACGTTTGAAGGCTTACTAAACAACTTGGCCAACATAACTCGACTGGCTTCGCCACCCGACAACGCCTTTAGGGGGGTACGCGCTCGTGCGGGAGAAAACAAAAAGTCACCTAAGTAGCTTAAAACATGTTTAGAGCCACCAGCAATATCAATAAAATCACGTCCTTCTGAGATATTATCGACAATGGTTTTTTCCATATCTAAATCACCACGAAGCTGATCAAAGTACGCCACTTCCATCTTCGTGCCTTGTCGAATACTCCCAGATTGCGGTTTAAGCTGGTCTAAAAACATGCGTAGCAAGGTACTTTTACCGCAGCCATTAACGCCTAATAAACCAATGCGATCACCACGCTGAATAACAGCCGAAAAGTTGTCGACTATTTTCTTATCTTCAAAACCGAAACTAATACCCTTGGCTTCAAGCACCAGTTTTCCAGACTTATCAGCCGCATCCATAGAGAAACTGGCATTACCCTGGCGATCTACTCGTGCAGTACGCTCATTACGCATGGCTTTAAGTGCACGAACACGGCCTTCATTACGTGTACGACGGGCTTTTACCCCTTGGCGAATCCATTTTTCTTCTTGAACTAAGCGCTTATCAAATAAAGCATTCTCTTTTTCTTCATCTTCAAGGCGCTTTTCTCGCCACGCATTTAAGCCTTCGTAATCACTGCCGTTATAGCGGTAAATACTGCCTCGGTCTAAGTCGATGACTTGCTTGGCAACTCTTTCCATAAATGCCCTGTCGTGGGTAATGAACAGCACAGCCCCAGGAAAGTCTGCTAACTGGCCTTCTAGCCACTCTATGGCCGGAATATCCAAATGGTTAGTAGGTTCATCTAATAGCAGTAAGTCTGGCTCGCTCAATAGGGCTCTGGCCAACATCACTCGCCGACGCCACCCTCCTGACAGCTCAGCCATGGTTTTATCAGCAGGTAGGTTCAGCTTTTCTATAATTGCATCGGCTTTTTGCTGCAATACCCAACCGTCTTGCGCTTCTATATCGTTTTGCAGCCTTTCAAGTTTGTTCATGTGCGCATCTGTTTGAGCAATAAGGCTTAATTCGTGATACTCGTGCAACCACTTGCCCACTTGCTCTTTACCACTTAATACCACATCCATTACTAATCGATCATCGGCCGCAGGCAGTGTCTGTGGTAATTCAGCTATACGACAACCATCCGATACTCGAATAACCCCACCGTCCGGCAGATTTTGCTTAAGTAGCAGCTTAAACAATGAAGATTTACCGGCGCCATTACGGCCTACCAAACACAAACGGTCTTTTTCTTGAATGGAAAAATTCACATTCTCTAGTAAAACTTGCTCCCCATAATGGAGACTTACACCATCTAAAATGACAACAGCCATGACTTCTCAATACCCACATGTTCAATTGCCGGGCATTGTACGGGATTTAGCGCAATAATTGACTATTTCTTACAAGTTAACTCAAATGACATTCTTCACTATCGTGTCTGACCCATCTGAGCTAATCTGCGCAAAGTTTTCCATATCCATTAGGACTTATTTTCATGCAACTCAATCGCGGACATTATATTGCGCTCGGAGCAACAGCCTTCATTAGCATTTGGATGTTTTCAGGATTCTTCAGCAAGCCCATTCCTGAAGAGAATGCGGCAGTGGTAGCTGAAGTTAAAAATGACATTTTTGCCGTTCAAGTACAGCGCTATCACGCAGAGACTGTCACCCCTGAATTAGTCATTCACGGGCAGACAGCGCCAAACCGACGGGTGGCTTTAACCAGTGAATTGTCTGGCAAAGTTATTGGCATATTGTCCCGTGAAGGGGACTATGTAAAAAAGGGACAAATCATTGTTGAGATTGACCCTCAGGATAAGCCCCAAAAACTATTGCAAGCCAAAGCTTTAGTTAAACAACGTACTTTAGAGCACCAAGCTAATAAAACGCTCATAAATAAGGGCCTACAAAATGAGACACGCCTAGCTCAAAGTGAATCGCAATTAGCCTCTGCTAAGGCACAGGTTAAACTTCTAGAAATTCAAATGGCCGCCACTCATATCCGCGCGCCCTTCTCTGGCATTTTAGAAGAACGTAAAGTTGAGCTGGGAAGCTATTTGAAAAGTGGCAACCCCATCATCAGCGTATTAGATTACAACCCTTTCATTATTAAGGCCGATGCCGCTGAAAAAGATTTATTACAAATAAAAGCCAACACCCAAGCTACCGGTAAAACATTAGACAACACCATACATAAAGGGCGTATACGTTATGTGTCCAGCCAAGCTAACTCTGGCTCAAGAACGTTTTCTGTTGAACTTGAGGTAGCCAACCCCAGTGAACGTCAGGCCGATGGCGTTACCGCCGATATATTGGTGCCGCTAACCAGAACGGATGCCATTTTCGTCACACCCGCCCTATTAAGCCTTAACGATAAAGGGATTCTGGGTGCAAAATACGTAGCCCCCGACAACCAAGTGGTATTTGGCCCAGTGGCTTTAGTAAAGGCTGAATCAAATGGTGTATGGATTTCTGGCTTGCCTAACCCTGTGGACCTTATCGTGGTGGGCCAAAGCTTTGTCAGCCCTGGTGAAAAGGTTCGTCCTGTTTTTAAAAGCCCTAAACTGAACACCCAAGATAATACCGAGGGTGGCTTAGCCGTCAGTCCATTACCCACCCAACAAAGTGTTGAGGGCAACTAAATGAATGCCCTAATAAATGCTGCCCTAAGCCGCATTCGTACCGTTGTACTGTTATTTGCGTTGGCTATGATTGTGGGCATATCTGCTCTTAATAGCATTCCCAAAGAAAGCACCCCTGATATAAGCATCCCTATTGCTTACGTATCCATACGCCATGAAGGGATTAGCCCTGAAGATGCAGACCGGATTTTGTATCAACCCATGCACAAGGAGCTAAAGTCCCTTGATGGCCTAAAAGAAATTACCGCCACTGCTAGCGAAGGCCATTTGTCCATTCAGCTTGAATTCCACTCTGATATCGACATTGACCAAGCGCTTGTAGACGTTCGTGAAGCGGTGGACGCAGCCAAAGGTGAGCTGCCTTCTGCCACCGATGAACCTAAGGTAAAAGAAATTAATCTATCCCTTTTCCCTGTCATGGTGGTGGGTTTGGCCGGCAATGTTGATGAACGGGTTTTATTTGCTGTTGCCAATGACATCAAGGAAAAACTAGAGGGATTAAATGGCGTATTAGAAGCCAAAATTCAAGGTGACCGTGAAGAAGTCGCCGAGATCATTATTGATCCTTCCAAACTGGATAGCTACAACATTGACCACAGTGCATTATTCTCTTTAATCAATAACAACAACCAGCTAGTGGCCGCTGGCAACCTAGATACTGGCTCTGGTCGTTTCGCCGTAAAAGTACCGGGTTTAATTGAAGACACCAAAGACATCTTAACCATGCCCGTTAAAGTAGATGGTGAGACCGTGGTACGGTTTGCTGATATCGCCTTTGGACAACGCACCTACAAGGATCCACAAAGTAAAGCACGCATTAATGGTAAACCTGCTTTAGCCATTGAAATATCTAAACGCCTTGGCAGCAACATTATTGAAACCCTTACCGAAGTGAGAGCTCTGGTTGAAAAAGAAAGGCTCAACTGGCCAGATGGCATTGAGGTGACATTTAACCAAGATCAATCTATTGAGATTAAACGTACGCTTTCTGACCTCTTTAATAATGTCTTGTTTGCCACTGTACTGGTCATGATCATTATCGTGGGCTCTCTTGGCGCTAGGTCGTCGTTATTAGTGGGCCTAGCGATACCTGGCTCATTCCTAATGGGCATCATGGTATTAAGCTTCTTAGGCTACACCCTGAACATGGTGGTGCTATTTGCGCTTATTTTAAGTGTTGGCATGTTAGTCGACGGCGCCATTGTCGTCACTGAGTATGCCGACAGACGCATGGCAGAGGGCAGTCCTAAGAAAAACGCTTTCAAAGAGGCCGCTAAACGCATGGCATGGCCCATCACCGCATCCACAGCCACCACTTTAGCGGTATTTTTACCCTTAATGTTTTGGCCAGACACCATGGGGGAATTTATGATGTTTATACCCCTTACTGTGCTAATCACCCTAAGCGCTTCACTGGTAATGGCCCTAATTGTCATTCCTGCTTTAGGGTCGTGGTTTGGAAAACCTGGCGCCATAAAAGCTGACGCATTAGAGACCATGCAAGCAGCTGAAAATGGTGACTTCAGGGCATTGACTGGTCTCACCAGTAAATATGTCCTACTACTAAAAACGCTCATAAAAATGCCAATGAAAACCCTGCTTGGGGTAATTGGCATTATGATATTGACCTTCTTTCTTTACGCCAAACTTGGCAATGGTGTGGAGTTTTTCCCATCTGTTGATGCTGAAATTGCATTAGTGGACGTACGTGCACGAGGAAATATATCCTTAGAAGAGCGTGACAAACTGGTGAAGGAAGTTGAAAAACGCCTTTACGATATGACTGAAATCAAAACACTCTACACCAGTACCTTCATCACGCCACCTCATGGGGGCGCCGTTGATCTTGTGGGCCGCATTCAACTTGAGCTAGTGGACTGGCAACAAAGACGTTTAGCGAAAGAAATACTTGAGGACATACGCGCTCGTACTCAAGATATTCCAGGCATCATCCTTGAGACTAAAGAAAAAGAAGATGGCCCCGCTTCTGGTTATCCAATTCAATTGGAGATTTCCGGTTCTCACGATGCGTTGCTTCTAGCGGTTGTCGATAAGGTTCGCAAGCAATTGGATTTAGACCCTGATCTTCGTGATATAAAAGACTCAAGGCCCCTAGAAGGCATCGACTGGGAGTTAGATGTAGACCGAGAAGCCGCAAGCCGAATGGGCGCCAGCATTAGCTCGGTGGGCAGTTTGGTTAAAATGGTCACCTCAGGCTTAAACCTTGGGTCTTACCGCCCTGACGATGCCGATGATGAGGTGGACATTCGCTTGCGTTTCCCAAGCTCTCATAGAACATTAGATCAAATAGACGAACTGCGCGTGAGCAGCCACGGTGAGCTTGTGCCTATTAGTAGCTTCACCACCAAAACCCCTCGCCAGCAAAGTGGCAACATTGTCCGTACGGGCAGTAACTTGCGATATATGATCGAGGCTGATGTGCAAGAGGGCATCAATGATGTGGCTAAGCGTGCTCAAATTGAAGCTGCGCTCGAGCAAGCAGACATACCAGCTGGTGTGAGCTACCGCTTTAAAGGCAATGCTGAAGAAATGGCCAAAACCGGAAATTTCTTAGCCAATGCATTTTTATTGGCCATCTTTATGATGACCATTATTTTAGTGACCCAATTTAACAGCCTATATAAAGCAGGACTCGTTCTTAGCGCAATTATCCTATCCTTTGCAGGTGTATTCATGGGGCTCATGATCCGCGGCGAACCTTTTGGCATCGTTATGAGTGGCGTAGGCATGATTGCCTTGGCGGGCGTGGTGGTTAACAACAATATTGTATTAATAGACACCTACGCCCACCTTCGAAAAGAAGGCTTAGAACCAAGAGACGCCGCCCTGCGTACAGGTGCACAGCGTTTACGTCCGGTATTACTGACCACCATAACCACAGTGTGCGGCCTCATACCCATGGTATATCAATTAAACATTGACCTAATTGGCCGCGAAATTTTGGTCGACGCTCCAAGCTCTCAGTGGTGGACCCAACTTTCTACGGCCATCGCGGGCGGCTTATCATTTGCCACTGCCTTAACCCTATTGCTGACCCCTTGTTTACTGGTCATGGGGGATGAGCGTAAAGAAAAACGACTGGCCAAACGCTTAGAAGCAAAAGCTCTATGAAATAAACCCTAATAGACGATCTTCCCATTGCATTTTAAGCTATGCTCTTAGGATTGATGGGGAGAACACTATGGGGTTCAAGCAGGTAGCTTATTACTGCTTATTAAGTTTATTGGGCTTTGGATTCATCCAAGGTACCTCAGCACAACCACACCAGCAGTTTCTTAATGCTGAGAAATACATCAGTAAAAATCAGCATCGTCAATTCCGACGCTCGTTAGCCACACTGGATGACCACCCGCTTTTATCCTATTTACAAGCCAAGAAAATTCGAAAGCAATTTAACAACACACCCATTGAAAAAATTGACCGTTTTTTATCTAGACATCAAGGAGAGCCCTCTGCTCGACTACTACAACGTAGCTGGCTTTGGCATTTGGCTAAGAAAAAACAATGGCGCCTGTTTCTTGAGTATTTTCACCACACGGAAAACCTAACGTTGCGTTGTCATCGCGTTACGGCATTGGAAGCCACACACCGCAAGCCAGAAGCGTTTACAGAAGGTAAAGAGCTATGGCTTATGGGTGTATCTTTACCCAAAGCATGCGATAAATTATACAGTCAATGGCAACGACACAATTATTTAACAGATGACCTAATTTGGAAGCGACTTCTCACTGCCCAAGAAAAGAGACAATACAAATTAGTGCGCTTTTTAAAAAAGAAGCTTCCCTCTTCTTTAAAAAAAGAGGCTCAAGTGGTTCAATCTCTTTGGCGTCGTCCTCACAAAATAGCCAACGACACAAGAGTGAGTGAACTTGATAGCCGCGCGCAAGCCTTGTTATTTAAAAAAGCCATCAAGCTTTACCCTGCTGAATTTTCCACTCTTAAAAACCATGGGAAATTTGCAGCGCTTAATGAAGAACAAATTTCACAGTTAAAACAAACCGCACTTAATTCCTCTGCAAAATATGCCGGTCAGGACTCATTCCCACAATATTTCAGGGCAAAACAAAATAACCTATTAGATTCGGAATTGGAAAGCACATTCTTATTGGGCGCTGTACGCACACAAGATTGGCCCTTATACGCGCACCTTTTTAAAGTTGCGAGTGCCAATATTAAAACGGAAGCCAAATGGCAATACTGGCAAGGGCGAGCACTTGAAATATTAGGCACAAGCACTGCTATCAGTCATGTCTTTTTCCAGCAGGCCGCCCAAGAGCGAAATTATTATGGGTTTTTAGCCAGTCAGAAATTGGGCGTCAGTGCGTCTATGAATCACAACCCCACACAAGTGGATGCCGACACATTAAAATCGGTTAAAACCCTACCTTCTGTCAAACGTGCCTTAGCGTTTTTAGACTTAAACCGCATCAGTTACGCGCGACGTGAATGGCAATTCGCATTTGATAATTTAGATCAAGAAGGAAGAGAAGCCTTAGCCGTAATAGCTGGGCGACTTGAATGGAACGACCGACCTATATTTACTCTGGCCCAACAAAAGAGTTGGCATGATCTTCAACTTCGCTTTCCTTTAGCCCATGAACCCTTATTTGATAAAGCCGCTCGCAAGTCCAAAGTCAGTAAGAATTGGATCTACGGCGTTGCCCGTCAGGAAAGTGCCTTCATGCACGATGCATTAAGCCCTGTAGGAGCCACAGGCCTAATGCAGTTAATGCCCAGCACAGCAAAATTTGTTAGCCGTCACCAACGCATAAAATATTCCAAAAGTCGGCTATTGGACCCAGCCTATAATATTCAATTGGGCAGTTTGTATTTAAAAGAACTATTAAAGCAATACAAGGGTAACCGGGTGCTAGCAACGGCTGCTTATAACGCAGGACCAGGTAACGTTAGACGCTGGCTTAAAGGTTTTAATGGCCCTATGGACATATGGATTGAAAACATTCCTTTTAAAGAAACCAAAGAATATGTACAACGAGTATTGGCTTACAGCACCATATATTCTTATCGACTAGGCTCATTGCAGCCTATGATAGACAAAAAGACGTTACTCGCGTGGTCTAATTTACTACCAGATGATTTAAGGGTTTCTCAAAATTCTAGTGAGCGCAAAAACAAAGGTTAGCTATGCTTACATAACCTAGCACATGGAAAGTAGCTCGTGACAGATTCAAGCAATAATTACGGCATAAAACATCATGGATCGACTTCCCACAACCCAGATTTGGATTGGAGCCAAATAAGGGAAACCATCACAATGTTGGCCCTTGCAGTTGCCCAGGTTGAATCATCAATGACCGATGGCACGCAGAGTGTGGAGACACTCACCGATTCTTTCACAAGAATGGCCGACTACGTTAAAAAGATTCGCGTCGTGACTCAAAAGGTCACACCAGAAAAACTCCCTCACTTTAAAGACGTAATTGAAAATGCCGCAACGCGTTTAGAAGAAGATGTTCAAAACGCGGTAATTGCTTTTCAATTTTACGATCGCATCAGTCAGCGTCTAGATCATGTTTGCCGGAGTTTAGACCAGCTAGGGGGCATATTGAATGACCCCTCAGCCTTATATGACCCTCAACGCTGGCACGCCCTTCAGGAAAAAATTAAAAGTTCATACACCATGGAAGCCGAACGAATTATGTTCGAGCACATACTACGCGGACACAGCATTGAAGAGGCATTAGAGATCTACCGCCATCACTTTGATAATGCCGAACAAGGTAAAAAACAAGATGGTGATGAAATAGAGTTATTTTAATTACATAGAAAACCCTACTTTCTTCTACTTATTAATCTCCTCTTTTTTCGCTTTCAAACCTTCTATTCATTAGTGATTTTAAATCTTTATTTTTCATTTCTAAAGATTCACAAAAAGACAGTTAATCGAGATAGATATATATTTGAGGAGAAGATAACAAGGCCTGTATATCAAACGAGGCCACATAAAGGATATGAAATTAAGTTTATTATTTAAAATGGAAAAGACTAGATTTTCATTTGTTCAACCAAACAACTGTTTGGCTCGTACTTGTACGGCTTCAGCTAAACCATCTGGCTGAAACTTAGAAAGAAAAGCATTACACCCCACTTTTTCAACCATGGCTTCATTAAAACTGCCGCTTAAAGAGGTATGTAAAATTACATATAAGTCTTTCAGCTCTGCGGTACTTCTTATTTCAGTGGTTAACATGTAGCCATCCATGGTGGGCATTTCTGCATCTGTGATGACCATTAATATCTGGCTATTAATGGATCCATTTTTCAGAAGGTCATGTAAAATATCTAACCCCTCTTTACCATTTTCAGCTTGTAGCACTTCCAACCCGAGACTGGCCAAAGTTTCCTTCACTTGAGAGCGAGCCACTGCAGAGTCATCCACCGCTAATATTTTAAGCCCAGATTCGGCAGCCCTATTCATAACCTCAAGATCCAACAAGCCTTCACTTACATTGGTTTCATAAGGCACTATTTCAGCGAGCACTTTCTCAACGTCAATGATTTCAACAATTCGATCATCAACCTTAGTAATGGCCGTTAAATAATTGGCCCGACCAGCGCCCTTAGGTGGAGGCATAATCTCCTCCCAGTTCATATTCACAATGCGCTCAACACCCGATACTAAAAAAGCTTGAACAGTACGATTGTATTCAGTGACGATGATGGTGGTTTGATCGTTAATTTCCACCTGCCCCATTCCAATGGCATGGCTTAAATCAACCACTGGCAAGGTGTGCCCACGCAGGTGCGTAACGCCCTTTACCACAGGGTGAGAGTCTGGAATTTGAGTTAAAGCCGGTAGGCGCAGTACTTCCTGTATTTTAAACACGTTAATGGCGTAGGACTGTCCACGGCCAAAATTAAACAATAACAATTCAAGCCGGTTTTGACCCACCAGCTTGGTTCGCTGGTCAACGTTAGATAGTACCCCTGACATAGCGCCAAGCCTTTTATGATTACAACTAGCTTTAGTGTAGTACAGCTTTTCAGTCTTTGAGCTACGCTTATATTTAAAGACAGTGAGCAACGCCATACCCATGAGCGACAACGGACACGCCCTGCTGGCTCGCCAGCCTATTTATAACAGCTCTTTAGAGATAGCAGCCTATGAACTTTTGTTTAGAGCTGACAACGAGTCCCAAGGTGCAAGTTTTAGCTGTGGTGACAAGGCGACAAGCCAGGTACTGCTTAATGCCTTTGGAGAGGCGGGGCTTGAATCCATATGCGGGGATCACCCGGCCTTTATCAATTTCACCAAAAACCTAATTTTAGATTTGCCCCCTTTTGATCCCAATCAATACGTTATTGAAATACTAGAAGATATCGAGATTGATGATGCCCTTATTGAGGCCATTCAACATGCCAAAAAACAAGGTGCAAAACTGGCCTTAGATGACTTTATTCTAGATCATAACAGCGCCCCGCTTCTGCACTTTGTAGATATTGTAAAAGTAGATGTTTTACAACTAACCAAAGCGCAAATTGAACGCTTTGCGAAAGTCTTTATATCCAGAAATTTAACGCTTTTAGCAGAAAAGGTAGAAACCTACGAGATGTACCAGTTTTGTAAAGATTTAGGGTATGAGCTCTTTCAAGGGTATTTTCTGAGCCGCCCACAAATTATTGAAGGGCGCACTGTATCGGATAATAAAATGGTGGTGCTTAAGCTGTTAAGTGACCTTCAAAATCCTGAAGTAAGCGTTAAGTCCATGACCCAAACACTCTCTAGCGACCCTCAAATAAGCTATAAACTGCTAAGACTAGTCAACTCAGCTGCCTTTGCCAGGGTCGATAAATGCTCATCCTTACAACAAGCTATTTCTATGTTGGGACTAAATCATATTCGTAGTTGGGCCAGCTTACTGGCGTTAGGGAATTTAGATAATAAACCACTCGCTTTGCGCCAGACCAGCCTAGAAAGAGCCATAATTTGCCAAAAGTTAGGGGTTAAACTAGGACAGTTTGCCGAGCATGAGTACTACACTGTGGGCTTATTTTCTTTACTGGATGCCTTTATGGATCGCCCCATACTGGAAATTGTAGAAAGACTGCATTTACCTGAAGCAATGGTTCATGCCATCCTCAGTGAAGATGGCATGTTAGGACTGGCACTTCACACCGCCAAATGCTTCCAAGAAGGCCGACTGGATGCCCTAAAACTTGAAAAGCTTGCCCACTACCATCTTGATGTCGTCGGCATGGACTTACTTTATATAGAATGCCTAAAAGAAAGCGATTCACAAGTTAGCGAACTATAACCGCTCACGCTTCATTTTAAAGCGCCATTATAAAAAATATTTACCCTAATTAGGGTAGCCCGTAATGGCTCGAATACTTTTATACAAGGGCTGCAAGCGCTTATACATTTTTAAATAAACCTGTCTATACAATTGGTCATATAAGCGACTGGTTTGAACATTAGGCTCAAACACCTCTCCTACCCGAGTCATTTTAGCAATGGCTTCAGGATAGTCATGGTAATGATTCAGCCCCACTGCAACATTAATGGCCGCGCCTAAACCAGATGTTTCGTATGTACTGGGGCGCTCGGTAGGCAAAGCAAAGATATCAGCCGTTAACTGCATGGCAGCGTCACTTTGCGAACCTCCACCTGAAATCCGTAGCCGCGTTATTTTAACACCGTTACTTTTTTCTAAACGCTCTTTACCCTCTCGTAATCCGTATGCTAATCCTTCCAATATAGAACGATATATGTGGGCTCTTGTGTGTACATCACCAAAACCTATGATGGCTCCCTTAGCCTCTGGCCCGGGCACCTTGGTGCCTGGTGACCAATAAGGCTGTAACATTAGCCCCATGGAACCTGCCGGTACCGAGTCAACAATTTCGTCAAACAATGTTTCAGCAGCAATGCCTCTTTCCTTGGCGATAAGCTGTTCTCGCAACCCAAATTGCTTTTTAAACCAACTGACCATCCAAAAGCCACGGTAAATCATGATTTCGGTATTGTAGGTATCGGGAATAGCCGCTGGGAAAGGTGGGATAAAACGAATGCCTTCTACATATTTTTTATTGGTGGTGTTAATGGTGGCAGTGGTGCCGTAACTTAAGCAGCCTATATGAGGGGCAACCCCACCACTGCCAATCACTTCACATGCCTTATCTGAGGCAGCCGCCACGAGTGGCGTGCCTACGGGTATACCCATGTGTTTGGCCGCTTCACTGGTAATTGGCCCAAGGGGCTCTCCTGGTTTAACCAGTTCAGGTAACATTTTTGGATCAACATTGGCGGCTAACCACTTCCAATCATGACCACCCGCCCATTTTTGAGCTTTATAATCAAACGGTAAATAGCCTACGATACAACCCACTGAATCCTTGTATTGCCCAGTTAAACGATACGTAAGATAACCACTTAACAATAAAAATTTATTGGTTTTAGCCCATATTTCAGGCTGATTCTGCTCTATCCATGCCGCTTGAGCTTTGCGTTGAAAAGTATTCACCACATTTTTTAAGCCAAGCACTTTGAACATGAACCCCCACAAACCACCAATTGGTTTTGTCAGATCCGCTTGACGTTGATCTAACCAGGTAATTGCAGGCCTTAAAGGCTGGCCATTTTTATCAAGGTTAATCACCGTGCCACGCTGAGTGGTGAGTCCCACACCCATTACTTGTTCGGGCTTTATTTGTGTTTCGGCCCATAAAGCATCACAGGCACGCCCTAGGCTTTTCCAGTAATACTCAGGATCTTGCTCTGCCCAACCTGGGTTTTCTGAAAAGTAAGGCTCTATCTCTACTCGCCCTTTTGCTACCAACTTACCCTGTAAATCAAACAACAAGGCACGTACGCTTTGAGTACCGTTATCTATGGATAATATGTAATCTTGTTGCATCTTATTTCACTTACCACTTGCTAGCTGCAACCGGTTCCAAAATCATTATTATTTTAAAATTATTGAGCCGGAATACTGTAAGATTTATTCCATAAGTCTTGATATCGAGTCCACTCAGACAGCCATTGGGATTCATTCCAATTTAATTCCTGTTGGCAAATTTCTTTCAACTTGTCTTTGAAATCAACGCCACCTGAACGTAAAAATAAACCCACTCTAGTGCGGCGCAGCAATAGATCATCTAGGTGCACCACATGTTCACTTCTGGCAGCAAAACGAATTTGCGCCCAAAAAGTTTTGCTGCCAGGCACGAATGCCCAGTCACCGTTAGCACAATCACACAAGGCTTGCAGATCCTGCCCATAAAACCCACTAAGTCTACGAGACCAATAAGCCCCCAATTTCTTTAAAGCAGCCGGCATTGTTTTCAATTGGGTAAAAATCGATTTCCCATGATCATTACCGTCAATATTATCTAAGTAATTACTTGCTGCTTTTAAAACATCCAAAGCAATCAACCGAAAGGTAGTTAACTTACCTCCGCTCACCGTAATCATGCCGCTATCATCCCAAATACTGTGATCGCGTTTCTCTGACGAAGGATTCAATGTTCCGCCACTGACAATAGGGCGAACTCCGGCAAAACTGGCGACAACATCATCGCGAATAATATTCAACCCCGGATAAAGATGATTTACCGCATCTAATAAATACTGAACTTCTTCTTTTTGAATAGAAGGCTCAGTTAAATCCGCTTCAGGGTTATCTAAATCCGTTGTCCCCACGACTGTCATTCCTTCCCATGGATAAACAAACATGCTGCGGCCATCTTCTGGGTGACTTAAAGAAATAACTTGCGCGCTTGGTAAGCGCCAGTTAGGAAGAATTAAATGACTGCCCCGTAACGGCCTAATCTTTTTCTCTTTTCCTAATTCACCCCGTAATTGATCGGCCCAAGCCCCTGTGGCATTAACCACCACCTTGGCGGAAATATCATAGGTTTCACCACTCACTGAATCAGTAGCTTTAACTCCAACAACATTTTCATTTTTCTTTAATAAGCCATCAACTTTGCAATAGTTCAGTACGTTTGCACCATCACATTTTGCTTCCTGCAGCACACGCATCACCAGGCGTGCATCATCCGTCAGTGCGTCGGCAAAACGAGTGGCACCCAACAATCCATCACCGCTGATACCGGGTAAATCGTATAAGGTCTCTTGTTTATTTTGAAAATACCGATAACGTTTGCCGGCAAAAAAGTCGTACATTGCCAATAATGTATTAAACACAATGGGGCCTGGAAATTTCTTTTTATAATGGGGCCAACTATAAGTTTGCAGGTCCACTAGCCCTGGCGCTTCGGTCATTAATCGTTCACGTTCTTTTACCGAGTGACTGGTCAGTTTTAAATTACCCGTAGCAAGATAACGCAGACCGCCATGAACCATTTTGGACGATCGACTTGATGTGCCCCATGCAAAATCTTTTTGTTCAAGCAGCAATACATTAAAGCCTTGACGGGCCATTTCCCGTACGATACCAGCCCCTGTAATGCCACCGCCAATCACCACCATATCCCAGCTGGCCGTATTTTTAATCACAGAAGTAATCTTAGCGCGATCGCTCTGAGTATGGGTATTAACGGAAATATTCATGACGAGCCCTGTTTATTTCGATTCTATTTTTTCATCAATCAACGTACCTGGATTAAGCTTTTGTTTAGGATCAAAAAAGCTTAGCAAGGCTTTGATGGCCCCCATGCCTAAAACACCTTTCTCGGCTGCTAAATAAGGCGCGTGATCTTTTCCTACGCCGTGTTGGTGAGAAATGGTAGAGCGACCCGTTGCCAAGGTCTCACACGCCGCTGCCTTAATTTTTTTCCAGCGCTCAAGCGTTGCTTCATAGCTATCAGCATTTGGAAATATATAGGTTGTATAAATACTGCACCCTTGAGCATACATATGAGACAAATGCGTATAGACATGAAGCGGAGCGCCTTCGTCTTTAAGAGAATCACGTACTGCATTTTCCATGGCATGCATAAGCTCAGTGACGTTATCCCAATCAGTGGCGGTTTCAAATGTATCCACTGCATAACCCTCAAGCCATAAGTTTTCTCTTAGGTAAGGGAACTTGAAGCGATTCTCCGCCCACTTATCGCCCATCATTTTAGGGCCATTAACCCCACCAAAAGATTTAAAAATTTTACGAGTTTGCGAAAGTGATAATTTATTTTGGCCCACGTTGCCAGTGACGCCAAACGTCACCATACACTTCCCTTCTTTTACGCCTCTAAATGAAAGGTAAGACTCCAGTATAGCGATTTGCTTTTCATGGCCTGCTAAGCGTAATTGGGTTTCAGTCTCCAGAGCATTAGAGACGCGCAGCATAGAAAGAGGAATTTTATTTTGTACAATTTCTCGAACGGCTTTCTTAGCAGATTCAAAGCTTGGTAAAAACACCACAAAGAATTGTTCTTTTTGGGCAATGGGGGTTACCCGCATTTGCACTTCTGAAATAATGCCCATGCGCCCTTCACTGCCTAACACTATTTCCCGTACGTCAGGCCCCGCTGAAGAAGCAGGTATGGTGGGTACCTCTAAATTCCCTTGAGGGCTCACCATGGTACAACCCGCGAACATTTGTTCTATACGGCCATAGCGTAAAGATTGCTGACCGCTGGAGCGACTGGCTACCCAGCCACCAACGGTTGCTAGTTCCCATGATTGCGGGAAGTGCCCAAGCGTGTATCCTTTAGCTCGCAGTTGCGCTTCTACTTGGGGGCCAGGCGTACCCGCTCCAAACGTCGCTATCTGGCTTTCTTCATTAAGAGCCATAAGCTTGTTCATATGGCCCATATCAATCGTTAGCACCGCACGATCACTTGCCAGCGGGTTAATATGACCCGCTACGCTAGTACCGCCTCCGTATGGAATAACTGTGAAGTCCTCTTCATAGGCCAGCTTCATCAATTCTTGAACTTGTTCAGTGCTTTCAGGGAACGCAACACCATCTGGAAATACGCCAAAATCACCGCTGCGCATGGCCAACCAATCGGGCAAACTTTGTCCACGGGCATGGCGCACTCTGGTTTCGGCATCCGTATTAATCAGCAAGTGAGTGGGTAAGCGCGATTCAGGTACCTGCGCACACACGCTTCCTAGGTTTACATCAGCCAATACCGAACCCGGCGTGACTTTAGAGCGTAGAAACTCAAGACCACTGCCCGGTGCTTCCATTGAAAAACTATCATCTCCCCAACCGTTCCAACGACGCATATTCTTTTTCCTGTTGTTATTTTTTGCTTGATCAAATAGACGAACATCTCATCTATCGATATGATGGAACCATATTAACTTTGGCTCATTTGGATACACTGTCCAAATATGCCAATGCGAGTTCAAATAAAGTCAAAGCTATATATGGTTTATTTATCCTGATAAAAAAGGGTTTAATAACGCTTTAGAAAGCCTCTAATAACAAACACAAAAGAGCTTTATTCAATTATGCATCAACTAGGTCATGCCGCTTCACCGGCCGTATTACAATACCTGAAAGCCGCCAGCGATTATGGCATTTCACCTGAAACTGTATTGATTGAAAACAATATTGATCTTGAATTATTAAACAATAGTGTAAAGCGCATTAGTGGAGAAGCCTTTCAACAAGTTATTGAATATTTAATAGATAAAACTCAAGACCCCTGCTTTGGATTAAAAACATCACGCTACGTTCAAGCCGGTTCTTACAGTGTATTAGGTTACATGGTTATGAACTGTAAAAGTTTAAAAGAAGCCCTTCACAAAACCCCTGTATATGAAC
>CAJXRF010000090.1 GCA_913058575.1 uncultured Bermanella sp. | reverse complement strand
ATATGGCTGCATTAGCAGCTTAGGCTTTGATGCACTTCAAGGTTGAATCCGCGTTTAAAAACAGCATACTCAAACGTAAACTATCCATATTGTCATAATGATTGCCTAAAACTTTATCTTTCCAGCTGACAATTCCGCTTACACGGTATTCGTTATTGGCGAGAGGCTGAACACGATATTCAATATCAAGATGCTTTAGCCTCACTTGACATATAGAAGCCTGAACAGAACAACTTTCCTCAAACAACCAAGGGTCCTTCAGCCCAATATACGTTGTACTACATGCGGATAAAATAAACATAAGCCCAAGAGTAAAACATAACCTCATGGCAAGCCCCTATTTTAAAAGGCGGCAATACTAACAATGGAAGGTAATAAATTCTACTGGCGCCACTCTCCTAAGGCCCGTAATAACTTTTTGTTCTATAGCCAAACAGTGGCGCTAATCCACCTAAGAAATCAAATTAGTTAGCTATTGATTTTAGGCCCTACGCTCCCTCAACCTTAGCGGCTCACTTAATTTTGGCGATTGGCTTAAAAGCACTGGTAGGGTGCCTTGTATGCTTCTTGAAAAATATGGTATTCGGACAAATAGTCTAGGAAATTATACCGGGCAGGATGATGGTTATAAATTGGTTTTGGACTATGAAAGCAACACCTATGTTACGAGGTATTACAGCCTGAAAAGCATCCCATCAGAGGCACTTAGCAGCCAGGGAAGTAGCGGCATATATTCAGTAAAGTACCCTCCTATTTCCAATTGAGCACGTCAAAGCTGAAATAGAAGAAAAGATCGAGTAAAAATAATTCGATTAAAAAAGTGCTTTATAGTCGGCGATAGGCGCCGTGAAAATAAAGGGCCAAAGTGTAGGGTCTTGCGTTTTCTATAGGCAAAAGAAAAGACCTAACACTTTTTTTGCTATTGATGATCACTAAACCTCACGAAAACTAGAAACCTCATAAGCGATAAATTCCCGCGCCAGTAAACCACATTGCTTGGCCGCATTCCTCCAAGGCTTAATATGCGCTGCCACTAAATGATTATCCAAACTTATTTGGCTGGGCCATAATTCAGAGAAACGAATTAAGCCACTATCAAATGGATCCACCGCCACATCGTAAGCAATACAACCATCATGTTTATAGGTCGCATCTACCAAGGTTTTTAAATGAGGTAACACCTCTGCCATACGATCTGGTGGAAATCTAAGGGTTCCAAATACGGCTACTTTTGTATTCATTGTGCTTCCTGCTATTTGTTACTTATTGTTTATTACCGACTAATTAAAACACAATCTAGTGGAATTTAAGGAAAGATTTTTTAGGTTTAAAATTTTTAAAACAGCGCATTTTCCAGCAAGAAAACCGATGCTAGTTAATATCAAATATCACCGAAAAATCATGATTAAGCACTTTATAAAGGAATGGGAAAATATGTATCTTGCCATCCCTAAAAACCCAAGCTAACCGAAAAATCAAACCCAGACTTTTTAACTAGGCATTAAACCGTTATTAAGGTGAAAGGAAGATAATGAAAAAGTAACAATAATTTCAGCCGTAGGCAGCAGACTGTTATTGGCTGGCTGCTCAACTTTAAATAAAGCCAGTATTAACAAGGAAATTGGGCAACCCGCACAGGTGGTTGTCACCTTGCCTCTGATATAAACCCTGTCCCAGATAAAAAGTTAGACTGTTAGGCCTTGCGTTTTTTATTTGCCTTTTGAACTGACAACCCAATCACTAACTTCTTCAACGTTTGATGCAAACCATCCACCTAAACCTTGAATTAATGTATTAAAGCCAGTTAACGCATCATCAATATCACTTTTATCACAGCGTCCAAACTCTTCAAGCCAATAAACTGTATTACCCACAACGGCAACTGAGCCAGATACAACACCCGTAATAATAGCACTAAGCATTTTGCTCTCCCCCTCTCCATTAGGGCCAAATTCCACCATACTTAAAGTTAACTGCCGAGTGACCAAGTCACACTCAGTATTTTGATTTTCAGATAAATCAGGATATACAACCGCACATGATGACACCAGCATACAGAAAGAAATCACACATAACTTAATCAAACTTTTACTTCTCAAAACAATTACATCCTATGTAGAAAATATTCTCTAATTTTTAGAGCCATAGTAGTTACACGAAAATTCAAATTTATGAAAATACAGGATTTAAAGTGGGAGGTTTACTTTAACCCGAACCTATGAAATTAACCAAACAGACCGCCATCTTAGTTAAAATACAAAAAGCCACCTTTACTAAACTCGTTAAAGTCAAATGTACTAAGATGACTGTCCAGCTTACCGCATTGAGTGCTTTGTTGTGATTTTAAAATCATAAAATCAATGACTCTGACCCCTTTGATTTGTAACAAGTATTTTGGACAGTGTACTAAACCGACGATTTTCTGGGGCGAAAGCCAGGGCGATTTTAATTACTACTCTCATGAATGGAAAGTGATGGGTGACTGTTGACGCTGTTAATTCGCGATGACAACCATTGAAGTAACGGATGCGTACATATTTATTAACTCAATATATAACGACACCCGATTCATTGGGAGAAGTTTAAACGGTCGCTTGATGGAGAAAACCTAATGGCTGACCCCTATCGCTTTTTTATAGCGCCACCAAGGTGGCGTATCTTATTAATTATTATTTTTTATTTTTGTCCAAATAAAAAACATAACTTATCCAGAATAATTCAAATATGAGAATAAATAGAAAACATTTAAACCATACAAATTTTGCTGTCGAAAAAAGCTAATCACAAAGGATAAAACTAAAATAGTCCATAATTTTTTAGTACTCAAGGCTTTATACAGCAATTTAAAATCAAATTTAAACTTAAACAGTACTATTACTAAAGGGACAAACAATAGCAAAAAAGGAACCACCCAAGAAAAATATTCTGGGTATGCTAATAGAACAACAACTAATTGCAGTGATGTTATCGTAATGGCTATTAAAAAATTAATCTTCACTATCATTTACTCAAATACGTAGTCACAGAAAAATTCCAGATTTCTCTAGGTGACGCACCATTATACTGATGGCTAACCCTAATACCTGAACCGGCCATAACCCCCCCACCTCCGGATATCTTTGCTCGACCAATCAAAGGCAATCAAAGGGGTCAGAGTCATTGATTTTTTTAGTCTTTTAACCGAACCAAACAAGTCTCGATAATAAATCGCAATATTTTATGCCTTTAGTAGTGCTATAGCAGCCCTAAACCCGAACCGATAATAAATGCGACTTTTATCAAGCCGCACCCCTCTTGCCCAATTGAATATACAAGGTCGGCGGCGCAGATAGGGGAGTGAAGCGGGGCGTGGGGGAAGTCCCCACAAAAGAAACCATCTAGCAATAACCCACCAGCAAACCCCAACACCAATTAAAAGCGAAACAATAAAAATAAACCAAATTAATAACCCCAAACAAGGGATTATTAATTAAAACGAACTCACCTTATCCAACAAAACCCTCTCCCGATTAGGCTTCATCCCAATGGTACGCCCTTCCTCAAGGGCCCCACTCTTCCCCATGCCCCGTTGCAAACGATAATACGCCCACAACATACCCACCCGATTGGCCGAGGCACAATGCAGCAATATTGGGTGCTGCTTAGGGTCTTCCACTAGGGCATAAAACTCGGCCAATAATTCATCACTGGGCCATGCTTTACCCACCGCCAAATTAATATAATTTAACCCCAAGGCTTTTGCCTGTTTGGCTTCTTGCGCAGTGCCTTCTGCTGGGGTGCGAAAATCTACGATGGTTTTAAAGCCCTTTTGTTTAAGCTCGCTTAGGCCGCCACTGGCAATACTGCCCGAGGTGGCAATGGTAGGCGTATGACGGTGGTAATTGTAAATACTGTTGCTAATGGCGTCCCCAAACGGCACTTGGGTTTGCCCCAAGGTAAGCGGCGAGAGCACCATTAAGAAAGCCGTTATTAAGTAGCAAGCAAACCCTGTGAGTTTCATTCTTCACCTCTTTTTTGTGGAGTATTCGTTAAAAACACTTTACGGCAAATATCGTAATTTAGTAATAACTAATATAGCAAGCCTAAAGCCTAGTAAAATTGACATAGATAGAATAATCAAAGGGATCAGAGGCATTGATTTAAAGCCTACGAGCTTCCCAGCTTCAGCATCAACAAAGCCGTCCCGATACCAACTTAGGCGTAAGTAGCGCTATAGCAGCCAAAAACTCGAACCGATACTAAATGCGACTTTTATCAAGCCGCATCACCCAAGCCCAATTGAATATATAAGGTCGGCGGCGCAGATAGGGGCGACTGCATGGATGCAGAAGGTAGAGCAATGCAGGGAGTAATTGCCGAGAGTGAAGCGGGGGGTGGGGGAAGTCCCCACAAAAGAAACATCGCCTGCAAGCAGCCTCCCACAACAGCCCTTGCTTTAACCCTCTAGCTCCCATACAAAATGGAGCCAACCCACCCCATAAACCCAACCAATTGCCAAATGAGCCGATTCAATCTTCTATTCGGCTCATAGCCCACAATCACTAGTCAGCCATACTAAGAAGCAAAAAGCATCGCCTGCAAGCAGCCTCCCACAACCGCCTTTGCTTTATCCTCAAACCAAACCAAACCAAAAGTGAGCTAAAAACATACAAAAAAAACATTTGATGTAATCAAATGATCTTATCTCACCCATGGCAAGCGCTATTATTTATATAAGAAATAATATAATCAGGTATCCCCATGTTATTAAAGCGCCTGCTCACCATGATATTTGGGTTAAATATTATCTTGGTAATTTTCACCACCATCATGGTGTTTTGGCTTCAGTCTAAGGTCACCGACTTTGATGCTGCATCCAGCAGCCGTATTGATTCTTATTTATTGGCCGATGAATTACGCCAAAGCTCGGACGATTTAACCCGGCTGGGTCGCACCTATGTACTCACCGGTGATGAAAAATACGAGAAAATGTATTTTGATATTTTGGATATACGAAATGGTAAAAAGCCCCGGCCCGAGGCGTATTTTAATATCTACTGGGATTTAGTATTAGAACACGGCCAGAAGCCCAGACCCGATACAATTACCAAAGCCTTAAGCACCATGATGGAGGAATTGAATTTTTCTGAAAAAGAATTTGCTCTGTTAAAAGAAGCGCAAAATAATTCAGACGCGTTAGTGGGTTTAGAAGTAAAAGCCATGAATGCGGTTAAGGGAAAATTTGATAACGGCAGTGGCGATTATACCCAAAGTGGCGAGCCCGATTTTAAAATGGCCCGTGAGCTGGTGCATTCTCTTAAGTATCACCAAGAAAAAGCCAAGATTATGGCCCCCATTGCCGATTTTATTAATGAGCTTAGAAACCGCACCAATACTCAAAGCGCTCTGTCTATTGAGCGCGTGGCCGACATGGTGACCTATATATCTTTGATATTACTTTTGTTAGTGATTATCTCCATAGCTGGCTTTGTGATCGTGCAAAAACGAGTGAGTAAACCCATTGAAGAGATATCCCATGCGTTAGTGGATATAGGGGAAAATGTTGACCTTACCCGTCATTTAAAGCAGCACTCAGATGACGAGCTAGGGGTCATTGCTAAACAGGTAAACAACTTGGTTGATAATTTCCGTGCCTCTATAAAAGAGGTGGTCACGGTGACCGATACCATACATAAAATATCGGGCAGTGTGTCACAAGCGGTGACGAGGGGTAATCAGGCATCGGACAATCAAAAGCGTGAAACAGATATGGCAGCGGCCGCCATTGAAGAAATGACCTCGGCCCTATCAGAGGTGGCCAGAAATACCTCCCAAGCAGATGATGCCTCTAAACACGCTGAAAGCAATGTGAACCGAGGCAATGAACTGGTGAAAGACACCATTGATCAAGTGAACAATTTGACTCAGGAATTTAGCAACGCAAGCCAAGTAGTAAATGATTTAGCCGAAGAAAGTAATAAAGTAGGGGCAGTGTTAGATGTCATTAAAACCATCGCCGAGCAAACCAACTTATTAGCATTAAATGCCGCCATAGAAGCCGCCAGAGCAGGTGAACAAGGCAGAGGGTTTGCGGTAGTGGCCGATGAAGTGCGTTCGCTGGCACAACGCACACAAACCTCAACCCAAGAAATTGAAAGCATGATTGAACAGCTGCAAAAGAAATCATCAGAAGCGGTGGTTGCCATTGAAAAAGGCTCGGTGGGTTTGAAAGACACCGTAGAGAGAATAACCGGCGTAGACGATTCGTTAAGCCAAATTTTAGAAACCATGGCCACCATTTCAAATTTAGCCTCTACCATTGCAGCCTCTACCGAGCAGCAAACCAGTGTGAGCGAAGAAATTAGCCGAAACATTAGTAATGTGGCGGACAACTCTGGGGACATGTTGGAAGATTTTTCGGTTTTATCAAACAACATAACCGATTTAGAAAGTGCCTCGAACCAGATGAAGTCTTCGGTTGGCCGCTTCAAAATTTAAAGGACTAACGAACTAAGTTGGTTGGTTCGTTGGCTCGAATTAGACTGCCAACAAAGCGCAACCTATAGGATTCAATTAAGGGTTGTGCCTCTGACTAAGGCATCCTCTTTTTAAACTAATGCCCTATTCATTAGGCAATCATGAAAGTGTCAAAATTGACTCTACAGTAGCCATAAAACTCTTAAGCAAATTACCAATAAGCCCCGATACCATCTTTCGGCCTTGGGCGGCCTCAAACACTCACCCTCATTAAATTTATAAGGTCGTGAGGTCGCACTTGGCCGAAAAAGAGGGGGCTGGGGATACATCCCCAGAAAGGAAAACCATCTAGCCCTAACCCACCAGCAAAATCCAAAACCCCATTACCACCTAAATAACCCCCAAAAGTTCACTAATTGAGCCGAATAGCCCCATTATTCGGCTCACGCACCCAATCCAACCCCCTACCCTTAATACTCCCCCATAAGCCCCACGAATATAAATCCCGCAAATGTAACAATTTTAACGGTCTCAACATCTAAGCTTAAGTACCCTGCCTGCTAACGACTATAGGGCACCTCTATTAATAGCGGTGCCCTATAAATAAGTCACAGCACATCGAATTGTCTGGGCTTACCACGCATTAACCTAAGAGAAGTATCCTATGACCACATCACAGGCCACCCTATCAGAGAAAGTTCAGTTCAAGCTGCATGGCGTGAAGCTGAAGGCCATGGGCTTTGGATTAAAGCTTATGCCTATTCGTGACACCCAAGTGTTCACAGGTGCCACTGGCATTGATGAATTGGCTAAAAAAATAGGCGCTTCAAACTTAAGAAAAGCTTTAATCGTCACCACACCTGGGGCCGTGAAGCGTGGCTATAGCACGAAAGTGATTGAGGCGCTGGCAAGATGCGGCATTGATGCGGTGGTATTTGAAAATGTTATTCCCGACCCCACTTTTACCACCGTAAACGAAGGTTTAGCAGTATTAAAAGCCAATCATTGTGATTGCGCCATTGCCCTTGGGGGTGGCTCGGTAATGGATGCAGCAAAAGCCATGATAGTCGCGGCCACTAACGACAAGCCAGTGGAAGCACTGATGGGCATGCGCAAGGGTAAAAATAACCCGCTGCCGTTTTATGCCATTCCTACTACGTCGGGTACCGGTTCTGAAGTGACCAATGCGGCGGTGATTTCGGAAGACAATGCAGAAGATGGCACCCACACCAAACGCTTTATGATCGACAGCCGCACCGTGGCCCGCGCCGCGGTACTTGACCCAAGTTTAAGCACCTCGTTGCCAGATCACATAACTTCTGAAACCGGCATGGATGCGTTAACCCATGCCATGGAAGCGTACTTAAGTAAATTAAGTAACCCAGAAAGCGATGCTTTGGCCATAGAAGCCATTGGGCAAATATTTAAATTTTTACCTATTTGCTATGAAGACGGCGGCAATTTAGAAGCCCGCCAAGCCATGGCGCAAGCCTCACTGACGGCTGGTAAGGCGTTTAGAAAAGTCATGTTGGGTTATGTGCATGCCATATCCCACCAGCTAGGAGCCGTGTATGGCACCGCCCACGGTTTAGGCAATGCCATGTTGTTGCCTTTGGTGGTGGATTATTCAAAAGAAAAAATGGCCGATAAATTAGCTAAGCTGGCCATTGCCACAGGCTTAGGCACAACCCAAACAGACGATGGGCAATTAGCACAATTGGTAGTAGATAAACTCACTAGCCTAAATAAACAACTGAATATCCCTAGTCAATTAGAAGCTCTAAAAGCAGAGGACATTCCGAACCTTGCCTTGCGCTCGTATGCCGAAGCGTTAAAAATTCACGCCGCCCCTAAGTACATGGGTAAGCGTGATATTGAAAAACTGTTAACGAATTTGCTTTAATCTTGCAGCCCTAAGCATTCACGCTTTGCACCCAAGACCATGGACGGTCATTCCTATTCTGGCTAGCCATTAAAACTGCCGTGAATCGTAAGCCCAGTGTAAAAGAGCTTGGCGCTGTTTTTTTCGGCAAAAGAAATCAAATGGCTCGCAATATTTTTTAACCGCTCCTTTATGGCGGCTAAATGCCCGCCAACGTTTTATTTGGCGAATGTCATCATCACTGCGTCGCCCTAAAAAGTACCGGCAATACCATTGAAACCAACCCCGTGGATCTTGTGGGTTTATCCAACCTTTTTGCTGCCACTCTTGTAAGGGTTGCGATGCGTCTACTTCAAAATAATTTAGGCTAATGTCTTTTTTCTGCGGGCTTAATTTGGCTTTGGTAAACCAGTTTTTAGGGAATTCGTCTTGGCAGTCAGTTAAATATTTACCTCCAAATACCCCTAGTGCCAACATTTCTTTGGGGGTGAGTTGCGGTTTAAAATCTTCGTGAAATTTCTTTCCCATGGGAGCAGACAAACTGTAGGTGTAGTTTTTCTGCATGGTGTCGTTAACCACTATTTTTTTCATAATTTGTTTTCATAACGTGTTTGCATAAATAGTTTTCATAAGCCGTTCAGTAGCATCAGTTCCCCTGGGTGGGGCTGCATGTAATAAGAATTGGTGATGTAATCATTAGGGAAACGCCTAAAATAATGACGCAACAGTGTAATGGGCACAATTAACGGTAATAGGCCTTTACGATATTGTTCGAAATTAAATAACAGCTCTTGTTTATCATCACTATTTATATGAGTTTTTAAATACCCCTGTAAATGCTGAAGGGTATTCACGTGGGTTTTACGGGTGGCGATTATTTTTAGCAAGCCCATCATATGGGCAAGGTAATGATCGGCTAAATCTTGAATGTTTTGTGTGCCTTTTTGTGCCAATAAAGCGCCTAACTCTTTTGCTAGTACTTGATCATGGCTCATAAAAATGTACTTGTGTTGGGCATGGAACTGCTGCAAACCTTGCATGGTTAGATTTTCAGCCATTAAGGTTTTCCAACGTGCAAATACATATACCCTTTGAATAAAATTTTCCCGTAATCTGGCATCCCCTAGGCGCCCCTCTTCTTCTACAGGTAGTTGCGGAAAGTTTTCCATTAAGCGTTTTGCATATAGGCCCACACCGGTTTTGTCGGGGTGCTTGCCTTTATAAAGGTTCACTCTTTCCATGCCGCAGCTTGGAGAGCTTTTCTTTAAAATATAGCCACATAAATCTTGGTGCCAATGTTTTTGGTTGTCGGCGCTGGCTTTGAGTTTTTCAGTCACATCTAACTCAGGGGTTTTAGTGCCTACGCAGCGAACCTCGTCATCTATTTGTACTAAGCGAATGGTTTCCCGTGGGGTGCCTAGGCCTATGTCTACTTCTGGGCAAAACCCAGAGAATTCAAAATAGTCACTTAGGATGTCATTAATATAGGCATTTTTTTTATGGCCAGAATCAAAGCGAACTTTCTCACCCATTAGGCAACTGCTTACCCCAACTTTAATTTTAGCGATGTGGCCATCTGTCATGGTGTAGGCATCCTTTGTAGGTTGCCTATACCATAGCCCAAAAAAAGGCCCATGGCTTTAACTGCCATGAGCCTTATGGGCTTCGCGCTTTTATAACATGCCTTTGTCAGGTTGTTACGAGCTAGCCTTCACTTCAGTGGCTCTATCCTTTTTTCACGTCTTCATGGGCCACGTCTTGATAGGCATGCATAAAGTCAAAACAGAAGCCTTCCCATTTTTCGCAAATCTCAATGGTCTTGGCATCGGTGCCCATTAAGGTACCGTGTTCCATGAACTCATCTAGGCGACGGGTTAATTCCATTACTTGTTCTTGTGGGGCACCCACCAGCAGGTTGGCTACAAAATCAGGTGTGGGGTACCACTTGGCACCCAGTTGTAGGTCCATAAAGATGCGGGTTAATAATAGGTTTTTAGGGCCTTCCCACGCGCCGGCTAGAGTGGTGGCGTCGCGGAATAATCGAGTATGCGAAGAGAACTCTTCCATTAGGCCATGACCACCAAAAATAGACATGGCATCTTCACTGACTCTAGCCGCATCTGTGGTGGCCACCATTTTGTGCAACATGATGAGCATACGCACATGGAAGCGGTGTTGCTTTTCGGCCACGTCTGTATCAAATAATTGCTCACCGTTATTTAAGCGCTCGTTTTTCAAAATTTCATTTTGTAATTTAAACGAGGCGGCAGTGGTGCGTTGTGAGTATAGGTCTAACTTTTTAAGTTGAGCGGCCACTAAACCAAAATCTTTTATGGTGGTGCCAAACGCGCTGCGCAAATTAGCGTATTGCTTGGCTTCTTCGGTAACGCGCATCATTTGCGCACCAGGGCCTAAACCACTAATGAAACGCGAATGAGACAACACAATGCCAATAACATTTGATAAGCCGCGATCCAGTGGGCCCAATTGATATGCCAGCGCACCGTTATAAGTAAACTCACCGGTGGGCAGCTCACGGGTACCTAACTTAGATTTAATACGGTTAATGGTGTAACCGTTACGTTTTTCTTTTTGTTTATCCCCTGGCAACCAAGCGGGTACTAAGAACAAACCTATGGTTTCACTGCCGGTGGGTTTAGCGGTAATCACTTGGTAATCGGCATGGGACGCTGAGGTATAGAATTTGTCGCCATAAATGCGGAAGGTGCCATCATCTTGCGGCTCGGCTTCTACCAAGTTGGCTTGTACGTCTGAGCCCCCTTGCATTTCAGATAAAAACTGAGCGGCAATACCAAAGTCGCCATCGATACCATTGGTGCAGTGTTGTTGAATGCGCTTAAGTTCTGGGGTGTCGGCAAAGCGTTCTAATAAAAGGTTCAAGCCTCCGGTGCAACAGTGAGCGCAGTTAATACCAGCTTCGCCCAAGGTGGTAAGTAAGTAAATTTTCATGAAGCGTGTCCAAGGGTCTACGCCCTCGGAAAACACCGCTTCTTGCCATACTGCTTTTTCTAATTGCAGAGTTTCATTAGGGCGTACGATACGGTCGATACGATTATTGTGGGCATCCCAATGCACCATGTAAGGGGCTTTGTCATGGTGGCCTGCGTCATCGGACCATTTTTTAAAATCCCCCGCCACCCGAGTCGAAAACTGAGCAAGGTCTTTAAGAATGTCTTCGCCTAAATTGCCGGCAAAGCGGGTCATGGCTTTTTTAATAAAGGGCACGTCTTCATAGACATTAAACTTGTCGCGCCATGCTAGGTATTCTTCAAAGTTGTATGGATTATTGCGATCGGGTAATGACATAAGGCGCCTATCAATTGGGTAAAGAGAATGCAGTAATTAAAGGTTCATTAAAGTACCCGCCTATCTTCTTACGATTAAGCCATGGCCAACAATGTTGGCACCTCTCAACCAGATGTTTAATTGCCTCATTTGTTGCTTTTTAGCACTTATACAGAGCTAAATACTGTTATATTGCCTCAAACATTACCTTAAAATCCCATAAAACCAGTTGTGGATAACTATGTCACTTGTACAAAAAAGCCTTAAACCCACCATTAAATGGGCCTTTGTACAGCAGGTACTGGCAGGGTTAGAACATAAGGGCATGGATTCACAGCCACTGATAAAGCAGCTGGGGTTTGAGGGCATTCAAAGTCATGAGGGCCTCATGAGTGTGGCGCAATTTAATCTGTTGTCCCAAGCCATTGAAGATGCCCTGGGTGATGAGATGCTGGGCTTCGCACTTACCCCCATGCCCAAAGGCAGTTTGTTTTTTATTAATAAAACCATGACGCAACTGGCTAGCCTAAAAGAAGCCGTTGAAGCATTGAATCAATTTTATGGTTTGTTTAATGGTGGGCAGGATATTTTTACCCTGCAAAAAAACGAGCCTACTCAGCTGGTGTTAAATTTTCACAATGATTTACAAGCACGCTCACCCTATTACATGCAGCGCCTGTTACTGGCCACCTATAAACAATTATGCTGGTTGGTAAAATCTAAAATTCCATTGGAAGGGGTAGAGTTCTCTTGCCCCATTGATGACAGCCTAAGCGAGTTGCAATTTGTATTTGGCTGTGAGGATATTCAGCAAGGTAAGCGGTGCACCTTGCACTTTCGCCATAATATTTTATCTACCCCTATCATTCAGGCCACCCAAGGAGCCCAGCTGTTTTCACAGAAAGCCAATTTTTATACTCTACTGTGGCCAAGCCTTGAAACCCTTGAAGTAAAGATACGCTTGTTAATTGGTGAGGATATTTCTAATGGCTTTCCAAGCCTTGATACCTTAGCCAAGCAAATGGCCATATCGGCGGCTACCTTGTCGCGCCGGCTTCAAGCGCAAGGCATTCATTACCAAAGTATTAAGGATGATATTCGCCGCGAAACCATGGAGGCATTATTGCTGCACAGCAAACTTTCTATCAAGGACATTGCCTTTCGCTTAGGTTTTCAAGACAGCAGCGCGTTTAGTAAAACCTTTAAACACTGGTATGGCATCACCGCCAGCGAATATCGGAGTCAACAAAACCTTTAACTCTTAACATCTAAAAAGGGGTATGACATCACCGCCAGCGAATATCAATATCAACATCTTGAGCAAGACCCTGTTCATCACAAAGGCCTTTAGCAAAACCTTTAACTCTTAACATCTAAAAAGGGGTATGGCATCACCGCCAGCGAATATCAATATCAACACTTATTAAAGACGCCCTAAAAGCCACTGGATAGCGCCTAATAATTTAGCCCATTAACAGGTATCATAGGCCCTGCCAGAGACGCCAATACCTTGGAGACACCATGAAGCCGTTATATTTTTTATTGCTAGTTTGTACCCTTGTGGGAAACAGTGCATGGGCAGCTGACCCAGCCATTAGCCTTAAAAAAGCCTTAGAAGTGGCCCAAGCCAGTACGCCTGGTAAAGTATTGTCCAATGAGCTCACCGATAAAGATGGCACACCCGCTTACCGCGTTAAAATCCTTACCCAACAAAGCGTCATTAAAACCCTGTTTATTGATGCCACAAAAGGCGAGTTAATTAAGTAATGCGCGTATTAGTGGTAGAAGACGACAAGGATATCGCCAGCCAACTAAAACAAGCCTTAACCCATGCGGGCTACGCGGTAGATCTGGCCCCCGACGGTGAAGAAGGCTTATACATGGGCAAAGAGTTTCCCATTGATTTGGCCATTATTGATGTGGGGCTGCCTAAATTAAACGGCATTGAACTGGTGAGCGCGTTACGCCAAGCTCAAAAAATGTTTCCCATTCTAATTTTAACTGCCCGCGGTAAATGGCAAGACAAGGTAGAAGGCTTAGAAGCTGGGGCCGATGACTATTTAGTAAAACCTTTTCAGCTTGAAGAATTATTAGCGCGCTTAAATGCTTTGCAAAGAAGAGCAGCCGGCATGGCACAGGCCACCATTGAAAAAGGCCCTATTTCAGTTAACACCCATAAAAAGCAAGTAAGCCTTCATGGCAACGACATAACCTTAACCGCCTATGAATACCGCTTGCTGGAATACCTAATGATGAACCCAGGCAAGGTGATTTCTAAATTTGAATTAACCGAACACATTTACGATGAAGACATTGATCACGACAGCAATGTTATTGAAGTGTTTGTAGGGCGCTTACGAAAGAAGCTTGACCCGAAGTCAGACTACAAACCCATAGAGACCATTCGTGGCCAGGGTTATCGCTTTAGTGTGAGCTAAAGCCTAAGGATTATGACTAACCCCCAATTAGACAACCCCAAAGTCAACAACGCCAAAGTTGATCCCACCCAAACAGACAGCCAAAGCGTTTATGTAAATTACTCTTTGCGCCAGCGCCTTTTGCTGGTGTGCAGTGTGGTGTTAATTGTATTCATTGGCTTAACGGCACTGATATTAGATCAAGCCTTTAAACAAAGTTTAGACACCGAACTAAACGACCGCCTACAAACGCAAATTTATTTAATCATGGGGGCATCGGAATTTGATCGCGATCGATTAAATGTCCCACAGCAATTAAATGCCCCAAGATTTAACCAAATAGATTCAGGCTTGTTTGCCACCATTCACGACCAACATGGCCAAGAGGTGTGGCGTTCGCAATCGGCCCAGAGTTATCAGGCGATTTTAATTAAGCCCGAGAATGCTATTCAAAAGGCCGGGCAAAAAAGCCAAGCACTTTTAAAAATTAATAATGGTGAGTTTTTTTCGTTAAGCTTTGGCATCGCTTGGGAATTAGAAAACCAAAGCCTACAGGGTTATACCTTTACGGTGGCGGAATCGACCACCCATTTTAATAACACCCTTGGCCAGTACCGCTTATACCTATGGGCGGGCTTAGCCATATTGGCAATTTTATTATTAATAGTATTTACCTTAACCCTTTATTGGGGCTTAACGCCCCTTTCAAAACTGGCGTTAGATTTAAAATCCATTGAAAACGGCAGCCAAGAGCAACTGTCTGGCAGTTACCCACAAGAGCTAAAGGGCTTAACACAAAATTTAAACCTATTATTACAACACGAAAAACGCCAACACAGCCGCTACCGAAATACCCTTGCTAACCTTGCTCACAGTTTGAAAACCCCGTTAGCGGTGTTGCAGGGCATTGTAGATAAAGAAACATACACCCAGCCTGTGAAGACCCATTTATATGATGAAGTGACAGGTAAACGTGAAGACCTAGTATTGCTTGGCCAACAGGTGGCCCGTATGAACGAGATAGTGCAGCACCAGTTGCAGCGAGCCGTGCAAGTGGGCCCACAAACCATGAACAAAGCCCTGCTGGTATTACCCCTTGTGCAACGTATGAAAGCCATTATTCAAAAAGTGTATTTGGAAAGTGTGTACAGCATTACCGTCAACATTGAACCCACAGTGGTGTTTAAAGGTGACGAAGGCGACCTGATGGAAGTGCTGGGGAATTTAATGGATAACGCAGGTAAATATGGCAATGGCCAAATTGTCATTAGCGCACAAAACATTCAAGTTTCCGAGCTGCTAAGATGCCGTATTACTGTGGAAGACAATGGCAAAGGCATTGCGCAAGCTATGGCGGCTGACATGCTACAGCGTGGCGTACGAGCCGATCAAAAGCACCAAGGGCAAGGTATTGGCTTGGCCATGGTGGTGGATATTGTCGATCAGTATCAGGGGCGACTAAACATAGAAGGCTCTATGTTAGGAGGGGCCAAAATAGAGGTGCTTATTTAATAGCATTTAAATACCTTTCTGCTTCATATTTGAGTTATTTTTCCCATTCAGGTTTCGTTCAGATTCAGTTCATCTTGCCTTGATAATCTTTCATCCGTCGCAACAAACAACACAAAACGGAATTAAAACAGGAAGATTATTATGAACAAGCTAACTCTTATTTCAGCTATTACTGCCACACTTTTCACCCTATCAGCTCAAGCTGAAAAATATTATGTGGAAGCCTCTGTGGGTAATACCGATGTAGAATTCGGCAGTGATAGTAAAAGTGATACCAGCTTCAGTATTTTAGGCGGTTATGACGTTTATGCGCAGGATAAAATTAAAATAGCCGCAGAAGTGGGTTACAACCAATATGCTGAACTGACCTCTAACGGTGAGTTTCTTGGTAACCAAATTACCACTACCCAAGACATTAACAGCTTGGCCTTTGGTGCTAAGCTTGCCTACACACCCATGACTAAATTAGATGTGTTTGGACGTTTAGCGTATGAAACCATAAAAAATGATGTGGATTCAGATGGTCTTGGTAGCTTCTCTACTACCTCTGATGAAATCACTTATGCAGTAGGCGCATCTTATGAAGTGGTGGATAATTTTTCTCTGGGTACTCAGTATAAATACGCATCGTTAGACGGTGGGGCAGATTTAACTAACGTGACGGTTTCAGCTAATTATCATTTTTAAACCATAAAGATCATTAATAAGGGGCTTTAAAGCCCCTTATTAATGCCCTAAATATTCAAACAGTAGATGAGTATTCTGGAAATGTCTCGCCTATGGTTTGTTTCAGTTTTTCTTTAGCACCGCCTAATAAAGGTGTGCCATGAGCCGCTACAATATGTTTGAAATCTAATTTCATTAAGCGTTCAAAATCCCCAAGCATACTGCTCCCTTTTGGCGTAACTCGCTTAATCCAAGGTTTACCAATAATTAAATCTATTTTAAAACCCATTAGTTTGAGCATTAACTGAGTAAATAAAGTGGTATAGCTCCAATCTGTTAGGTTTTGAATACTGTCTGTGGTGATGAGTAAATCACAATCCTTTATTAACAATGCCGCCTCTGGAAATTTAGCAGTAGAAAAAATAAAGAATTCAGAATTAGCAATGGGCGATATTGTATCGGTGCTTATTACCGTGTCTGGTATAGGGGTTAGGTAAGTGGCTTGGTCTTTTTGACACCAAAATGCTGCGTTAAAGGTATCCACATAATATTGGTCATCCAAACCATGAAAATCCCCTAGACGCATCACCACGGTAATATCACCTAATGCTAATAACGCTTTTTCCTCTTCATTATTTAATCGTACTGGATTTATAAGCGTAAGCTGATTTTCATTTTTTATAATTACCATGTTTCGGTTCATGGTCATGCCTGGGCCTACTTTCACACTGCCGTGAACCCAATATACATTTTCAAACAGCTTTTTTATGGGGTCATGGGCGGTAGGCTGTGGATATGATTTTTTACTTTTTAAGGGCTGTGTCATAAATAATATCCTGATTGATTTTAGCCGTTAACCTAAATTAACTAGGCTTTCATTTTTAAATACTCATAATGACTAACCGGTAAGATTACTTACTGCTTCTTTATAAGGTAATACAGTATCTATTCACAATGACTTAATCTTTAAAAATCACCATCATTTAGTCATGAGCTTTTAAAACTCACATGCTATTTTTTATGCAGCCGAGGACTTTGTATTATTGGCAAGACAAAAGGCATATGACGTAACATGCAAGGCTTACTTTTATTGCTCGCGCCCTTAAAAGCAAAGAACTTATCTTGCCTTAGCCCGCATCATAGACAAGATAAGGAAACTACTGACGTTGAATAAAAACATCCGCTGTGGTTTTTATTCTGCCTGAGCAAGGTTTTTGAATAGAGAATGAGCCACTAATACGCAGGCGAAGTGCTCCAGCAGGTAAGTCTTCTGGCAAGTCTATTTTCACATCTAAAGCATAATTTTCACTGTCTAGTGAGGACTCATTATATAAAAGTTCGCTAGACTGAGGCGTTTCATCAAATACTCCATCATCATTTATGTCCAACCAAATGCCCCAGTTCTCTTCCGAGTCTAGTCCCGTATGCCCTTGTACAATAATATGCAAGGACTCTCCTGCCGTAACCGAAATGACGTTATCAGTATAATCGTAAATGGATGTATCGCTTACATCGATAATATTTCCATCTAGCGATAGCTGTGTCATGGATTGATCAAAGCCACCACTACTGGGGGCACAATATTCGGTAAAGACATCCAACGGCCTTGAATATGTATCTACGTCGCCCGCCAGATCCGTCACCGTCAAAATAGGATGATAGAGTCCCCCTTCTAGGTAATCGTGCACCGGATTTTGCTGGTTTGATGTATTGCCATCGCCAAAATCCCAGTGCCACTCAGTGGCCTGACTGGTGCTAACACTGGTGTCACTAAAGCGTATATTTCTTTTTATTTGCTGCGCATCAAAATGAGCCAGAGTGCCCTCATCAAATAATTTTATTTTTACTTCTTTAAAAGCATCAATAACATCTTGTATGGGCTCGTTACGATTAATAGCCGCATCTAACACACACTGAGCTATTTCAGGAAAGATCATGCTGGGCTGCCAACAATATTGAGCAGCATCCAACATTAATGGGTAACTTCTATCCATGCCCCATTTATTGGTTAATACATAAAAGGGATAAGTCACCATGCCCATATTGGCATAACGCCCGGTTATAGAAGGTGCGTAGTCTAGATAACTGGGCAAGCCTCCTTGCATGACGATAATTTCATTTCCATCACGGGCGTTAGGGGAATGAGTTTCTTCGCCATGTTTCCAATGGGCTTCACCTAAATAGAAATATTTAGCGGCAGCGCCGCTCATGTCGGCAAAGGCTTCATGTAGAGACAAAGCATCGGCATGATAGGTGGCTAGACCGACCTTTAACGGAGAGTTGTGATTTAAAAAGCCATGGCCAAGTTCATGAGCGACGATGTCCAGCCCTACGCTGCCATAAGAACTGGTGTAATACTCATCACCAAAATTCGCATAGGCGCCATCCCAGAATATATCAGAATAAAAATCTTCACCGTAATGCACCCGTAAGCGAAATTTTTCGTTAAATGGTGGGCGGCCTAAATATTTAAACAGCATGTCGTAGGTGATAGTGGCGTAATGCAAAGCATCATTTAACGGCGAATAAGCGACGATGATGTCATCTTCATCGTTCCCCAAATACCCCCAAATTTCTTTGCCATTATGCTGAAGGTTATCGGTACAGTTAAAGGAATAAGCCGGATAAAGGTCATCATCGACCACCACATCATCACGACTATCCCTTTGATTTTCCATATCTACAATCATCACCAGTCCATTATCAAAACTGCAAAAATCGTTACCGTTAATGGTTTCCAGGTGAGCCTTTAAGAAGTCGCGATCTTCTCCGTATACCCAGCTCTGAGCAATGGTGCCGCCCTTACCACTAATTAATGCGTTACCGGTGAAGTCTTGAAACGCGATAACATCCTGGCTGAGAACCTGTCCTTCAAGGTCCTTTGCCAGTAATACCAGCTGTGCATCAGTATCTGGCATAGCCAGTGAACCGGTAATTTCCAAAATAGGCAGTGCTGTATCCAACTCTTCTGCCAATAGGCTTTGAAGAACACTCCCTTGAGTGGCTTCAGCATTCGTGTCCCACCAATAAAGCTCGTAATGATGTATATCCTCATTATCCTGAGGAATATTAATGTTCACTGTGCCAGACACTTTTAGGGTTTCACCATTGCTATCACGCAAAGCTGCTCTTAACTGACCGTCATCTCCTGGCCAAACGACAATCGGATCTGGGCTAGGTGTTGGTGTTGGTGTTGGTGTTGGTGTTGGTGTTGGTGTTGGTTCCTCAGAAGTATTCCCCGATGAGCCACAGGCAATCAATACCAATTGTGCAGCAATTAATATAAACGCTTTGATGAAATTACTGCTGCCCATAAGACGGTTACTTCCCTTTATTGAAGCCATAAACATCACTGAAGACTTATAGCAGTTTAGTGTTAAATTTACTTTAACAACATGCCTGTCATGAAACAGTATGTTACTAAATTTTCTGCTCTGTTATAGATAGCAACTTATGCCATTTTCCATGATAACTTTTATCCTAAAACTGCTGCCTAATATCATTTCAATTAACTCCACTCCTCATCATACAATGAGCTAGCGAGCTAAGTTATTATTAAGTGTCAGCCAGTTTCCGCCTTGGAAGCTCTCACCGTTAATGGTTAATTAACATTCATAAACATATCAAGTCATCAGCATTTGAAGTGCTAGCTCCTCACCTGCCATTAAATAGTGCTAATATGCTTTCATTAATAATAATGAACAGGCTCACCATGACAGACGTACAGCTCACTTATGATCAGAAACCCGGTTTGGCCACCGCCATGGTCAAAGCCCTGTTATTGCCCCGTAAAGGCTTCAATCGTCTCAAAGGCTTGCCTGATATTCGTGGCAGTTGGGTCGTGGCGAAAGCCGATCCTGCTGCATTAAAAAACTACCATGAGGTATTAGGTCTTTCCCAAGGCGAGTATCTGCCAATCTTGTATCCACATGTTTTGGCCGGTGGCCTGCATATGAATATGCTTACCCACAAGTTGTTTCCGTTTGGCCTATTGGGGGCCGTGCATTTAAAAAACCGCATTACTCAACACACCCCTATTAAAAACACCCAAGTCATGGACATTCACAGTGCCATGGGAGAATTTCGTTTATTACCAAAAGGGCTTGAATTTGATTTCAGCACCCATGTAATGGTGGAAGGTGAAAAAGTCTGGGAAGAAGTTAGCACCTATTTTATGGCCGGAAAATTTGGTGGAAAAGAAAACCCAAGCAAAGAAACCAGCTTTGAATTAGCGACACTAGAAGATGCCGAAGAAGGGGCTAGCTGGCCAGTTCCTAAAAACCGCGGCAAACAATACGCTAAAATTTCCGGCGATTATAACCCCATACATATGTCTGCCACTCTTGCCAAATTATTTGGCCTTAAACGCGATATTGCCCATGGCTTTGGCATTGTGGCAGAAGCCATTCATTATTCTGGTGCCCTTGTTGAAATTGAAAATAGCGATTTAAACCACAAAAAAATTCAAGTTGACGTGGTATTTAAAGGCCCTGTCTTTTTAGAAAGCCAAGCCATACTTAAGCAAAACAAACTACAAGATAACAACCGCTTTGATATTTATTGTGGCGATAATCCTAAACCCAGCATTTGCTGTGCAGTGATTGCTATTTAAACTCGCTGAACATAAATCGCATGTGTAAATGTGCTCTGGTGAAATATATTACTCACCAGAGCTTTCATTTTTATTCAGCAAAATAATTTAGGCTGTTTAAATATAACTGGTGCCTGCCGCCCCCTTCTTTAAAGACCGATCGCATTCTTTCTCTTTGACCGTTAGTGAACATATACATGGCTCGGTCATCTACGTTGTCCATGAAATTCATGGTGATGTCAGTGCTGCCGCAGGATGTTTGTGGGTAGACAGGAAACTTCTCATATTGGGTTAAAGCATTGGGTGTATCATCTACTTCATCTGAAGACTCACAATTAGTACCATTAGCATATATATGGTGAAGGTTTAACCAATGGCCAATTTCATGGGTGGCGGTTCTACCTTTAGACTGAGCCACGGTCAAAGGCTCCATTAATCCTAAAGCTCTAGGCTCGATAACAACACCATCTATTCTCGGATCACTTCCTATGGGGTGAGCGTAGCCAGCAACTTCTAAACGGCCAAGACGGCTCTGCATTTCAACAACCCATATATTCAAATATTGATCTGTAGGCCAAGCATCCTGCCCCCCCATGTGGGTAAAATACAATGGAAAGGTTTCTGCTGGTGCCCCAGTTCCTGTTGAATCACCTGAAAAGCCGCTTACTGTGTCACTAAATGTACGGGTAATTCCTTCAGTAGCATGCCCTTCTGGATCAATAGTGGCTAATTCAAACTCAATACCCACATCCGCTACCAAGGATAGAAATTCATCCGGAGTCTGAGTGTAATCCGCATTCAGTTTTCTAAAATCTTCATTCAAAACTGCAATTTGAGACTCTATTTTTTCAGTGGTGACATTGGATTCATCGTTATAATAAATTACATGCACCACCACAGGAATTTTTATCACTTCTTCATCGCTTGGCCCGCTATTACTGAATTTAGGTTGTGAGTTTTTGCCGTCACTCCCACAAGCCGCCAGTAGCATTATAATTATCATGGTAAATAATTGTTTTAAATACACGCTCTATCCTTGATATAAAATTCGAAGCTAGCCTTACCATTTGTCGTGGGAATTAATCACACAAGCAATACTATAGTCACTGACCTAACCCTTGTCATTAATAGATTAGGCCTAAACAGCGAATACACAGTTCCAGAACCCTTCAGTAGAAAGACCCGGTAACTGCCCCTATTATGTTGAACAGCTTTTAATGCACTTAAATGACGGATACCGTAAATGAAATACAACAAGCTAGGCAGTAGTAATTTACAAGTGTCAGAAGTGTGCTTAGGCAGCATGACATGGGGTGTACAGAACAATCAGCAAGATGCTGACCTGCAAATTGAGTATGCCTTGTCCCGTGGGATTAATTTTATTGATACCGCTGAAATGTATGCTGTGCCACCCTCCCCTGATACTTATGGTAAAACAGAAAGCATCATAGGCAATTGGCTAAACACCCATAAAGACAAACGCAAAGACATCGTACTGGCCACTAAAATAGCAGGGGCAGGCTTGCCTTGGGTAAGAGAAGGCGGTCCAATTAAAAAAGAAAGCATCAGCCAAGCTATAGATGCTTCGTTAAAACGCTTACAAACCGATTACATAGACCTATACCAACTGCATTGGCCTAACCGCACTTCACCTCATTTCGGCAAGCATTTTCCAAACAGCTTTAAGTTCTCAGATGTAAACAAAGATAAAGAAGTAGAAGACATGCTGAGTATTTTAGAAGGGCTAAATGATGCGGTAAAGGCGGGTAAAATTAACCACTGCGGCCTATCCGATGACACCACTTGGGGCATTAATACTTATTTAAGCCTAGCCAAAGAACATAACTTGCCCCGTATGGTTTCCATTCAAAATGAATTCAGTTTATTGCACGCTAAAGATTGGCCTTATCTTGTGGAAAACTGCGTTCATGAAGCCATTGCCTATCTTCCCTGGTCTCCCTTAGCAGGCGGCATGCTCAGTGGTAAGTATTTAAATGGTCAACGACCTGATGGTTCACGCTGGACCCTTATGCAGCGCAATGGACTTTTCAGGGATACCGAGCAATCCCAGAGCGCCATTGAAAAATATACAGCCTTAGCAATAGAGCTAAACATCACCCCAAGTCAATTGGCACTAGCTTGGTGCAAACAAGTAGACGGGGTCACTTCAACTATTATTGGGGCCACTAATGTAAATCAATTAAAAGAAGATATTGATGCCTTTGAAATTAAGCTTAGTGATGAAGCACTGAAATCTATTTCAGAAATATTTAAGCAGTATCCTATGCCGTTTTAAATTTTTGAACATTTAAAACCAAAAAGCCCCTGATGAACGAGCATCAGGGGCTTTTTGGTTTTTGTCTGGTGGGGATTTAAGCAGTAGCGATTGTTCAGTACCTGCATTAGATAGAGGTACTGCATATTAAACTAATGGCTTTGTTAAATATTAGAACCCTAAGAACCGTTCCCGACGTTCTTAGGATAAGGCCCATCCTTGGGCCAAAAAAAATCCCAACCGCGTGAGCGATTGGGATTCTTAGGAATAGAAGCTT
>CAJXRF010000089.1 GCA_913058575.1 uncultured Bermanella sp. | reverse complement strand
GGTATTAATACCATGTGGGTTCTTAGGCACAGGAATATAACGGGTGTATTCAGAACCCTTACGCCCATCAATCACAGGCACATTAGAGCCAGGATACGTTTTAAATTTACCCGCTTTTACTGCCGCTTCAATTTTAGGAATGTTGTACACCACTAAATGATCTCGTTCATTACGCATGGTGCCTGCGAGGTCAGTGGCCCCTTCGGAATTGTAACAAGTGCTAAACGCGTATTTACCTGAGTAATCGGCATCTACGTTATCTAGGTTACCATCCACCACCACTTGCCAAGCAACGTCCATGGTTTCGGCATCGACCGCTGAGAAAATAGAATTGTATTTTTCTGGGCTGTCTAAATCTCGGCCATCGTTTATTAATGGAATTCGAAATTCACCGTTGGCAAAAACGTATTTGGTGTATGGCATTTTTTGCACACGCAAACCATGAATACATTGCGCATTTGGGATGGTGGTGATTTTGTCGGTTTTCATAATGTCACAGCGAATACGTGCCACACGGGTATTGGCTTTGTCATTAATGAAAACGTATTTACCGTCGTATTTGCCGTCTTTCATACTCATGTGAGGGTGATGGCTGTCGCCATTGTGCGGCGCATTTTCACCCAGAATGTCTTTACTTTCGTTTGTCAGTCCCCAGCCAGTGGCACTTTCGGTATTAAATACCGGTATGCGCATCAGTTCACGCATGGAAGGCACCCCTAAAATGCGCACTTCACCTGAGTGACCGCCACTCCAAAAACCGTAGTATTCGTCAATTTCACCCGGTGCCACATGGGGGCTAAGCCCTTTGCTTTTTGCCATGACATCTGAGCTCATGAGCCCTGCGCCTAAGACACCCGCACCGGCCACAGCTGCTCCCGCAAGAGAAGCAGAGCCACCTAGGAATAAGCGGCGACTCACTCTTACATGTTCGGTTACATTTTGATCTTCTGTATCAATCTTGGTCATGATGACCTCCATTTGCTTTGGTTTTCACTTTTTTTGCGGTTAAAATTTCTTGTTCGCCCAGTCAATTGACTTCCTGCATAGCGATTTTTTTCAGCTTACTTTTACGGCTCTTCTTTCCTTTGTTTATAAGTGGTGGACACTTATGGTCGTCGTGGTACGTCATTTGGCAATCTAGGCAGTAATGACATTCGTTACGGTTGATGCGTCCATCAGGGGCGATGGCTTTTATTTCGCATTCAACGGCACACAGTTGGCAAGGGTCTCCACATTCTTTGCGGCGGCGTAACCAATCAAATAAACTGATGCGTGCAGGAATGGCTAGGGCGGCGCCCAGAGGGCAAATGTAGCGGCAATAAAATTTTCGATTAAAAATGCTAATGATGATCAGCAATGCTGCGTAGAATACATAACCCCATTCCCGTTGAAATTTCAGCATGATAGTGGTTTTAAAAGGTTCCACTTCTGCATAGCGTTCCGCAAGGCTTAAGCTTTCAAGGGAAAGGCCAAATAAAGCCAATAAAATTATGTATTTCACGGCCCAAAGGCGCTCATGAATGGCGTAGGGCAGTTCGAATTGTTTAATATTAATGCGTCGTGAAAATTCGTTAACCAATTCTTGAATGGCGCCAAAAGGGCAAAGCCAACCGCAATAGATGCCCCTTCCCCATAGCAGTAGGCTCATGGCCACAAACCCCCAGATGCAAAATATAACGGGGTCTAGTAAAAATAATTCCCAATGGAAATCGCTATAGACGGCACTGACAAAGGTAAAAACATTAACAACAGATAATTGTCCTAAACTGTACCAGCCGATAAAAAATACTGTAAATAATAAGTAGCCTGTTCTAAGGCGATGCAATATTTTAGGGTATTTTACTAGCCAGTCTTGAGCGAAAATAATCATCATTAATAAAAATAATGCAGCAATGACAACCGTGGTTTGAAACATTCGCTCATGCCATACCCTTTGCCAAAGGGGTAGTTCAACTTCAATGACAGGGCGGTCAATGTAGGACTCTAAAGGCTGGGCCGTGGCATAAAAACTTTTAAATATACTTTCAATGGGCCCTTTTTGTCGGCGAATAAGTAGCTCAAGCTGCCAAGGTTCCCCCACATCAAATTCGTTTTTAGCTCGGCTTATGAAAATGGCCATTTCACTGAAGCCTGGAAAGCCCTCTATATAAATGTCATTTAGCCGGATGTAGTCTAAGTCTCGAAAAACTGTTACCTGATTGCTTTGATGCAGTTGAGTGCGGTCAAAAATACCACCGCGTACATAACCATTGCCCTTAAAGCTGTATTCTCCATTGGCCATAATGGCAAAAGCCATGTCGCCAGGTTGTAGCTCTTGGTTTACCAGCCAGTTGTATTCATCGTCCCCTAATAAATTACGACCGATAATGGGAATGTTCAAGTTGGTAAAATACAAGTCAATAAAAGGGGCTTCAGGGTTGTCTTGCTCGATTTGTTGCTCGGCTTCACTGCCCATGAAAATATCATTTACGTCTTGTTGCTTAAGGCTTAGATTGCCAATGGCTCCTATGGATAAAAGCTGTTGCCATGATTTCTTTTCAAAGGCATTTTCTTTAATGCTGGCTTTTAGAGTTTGATTATCATTAAGACCTGCCACATTAAAGAGTTTGGCGACTTTGTTAGCGGCTTTCATAATGCCTTCATTGACCACCATGACCGTAACCGTAGCGCCTGTAATGGCATCAATGCTATTTTCATCATCACCGGAACCCACTCGTATTTGGTCGGTAACATTAAACCCCATAAAAGATGCCACAAACTGTTCAAGTTTAGTTTCCGGAATGCCCACCAGTAAAATAGGTTCGTGGTGTTCTAGTAATTGTGCTGAAATAATATCGCCATGAGCGTCCATTGAAATGAGATTGTTAATGGGTTTTCCGCTGTAGGCAGGAATTGAGATAATGTCATTATTGGTAAAGCTAAACCCGATGGGGATGTCTTCGTCATAAGCCACCATAACGGGTAATTCTTTAGACAAGTCGAAGCGATCAGCTTGCGGGAAGTTTTTCTGGGCTTCTTCGAGTAAATTAAAACTCTTTGAATACCCTTGGACACTGGCTGATAAGCTAGTGATCAAAAATATAAGCACGAGCAGGGCGGATTTTTTCAATCTGGTTTTATCCTACTTTTATTTGTCAATAATAAAAACTGCGACAATTTGTCGCACCCTAAGATTGCACCTCTTTTGTATGAGAAATATTGATTAAAATCAGTTTTTAAAACAGGAATTTGGATTGATTTCCAAAATAGAAAAAAAGGAGTATTTATTTCTACCTATTAAGGGGGGGCGAGCTAATTAAACCTTGGTGACGATAGACTGATTAGCAGCCATTATTGGCAAAGACTAAACTAAATTATTTTTCTTAAGTGAGGCATAAATCTTTTTGCTGGATTTGGCTAAACGATGAATATCTCCAAGGGTAGGGCATTGACCATTTGTTAACATGACTTCCCAGTATTCAAGTTCAGTGTCTAAAAACTCCAATAGTTTTTTAGAGCAACCGTGGCAAATACCCGAACACATTTCAGCTTCCGTCATGCCAAAGGGGATGGACTGCTTGATTTCGCTGATCAGCTCTTTCATAGCTTCAGGAGAATTTGGTTTCACGCCTGCCCCTAGTGCTAGCTGAAATGTAGGGGGTTTATGATCGAATATGAATTACGTGTTGGCAATAGATCAATGGGGAGTCATCATACTTATTAAAGGGTAGGCGCCTACTTGTCCTAAAAAAGGCTTTGGACAGATGGAAAGTGACTTATTAAAAGGAAAATAGAATACTGTCGTTTAGTGGCGCTTTTTAACTTGGTTATATGAACATTAGATTCATTAATAAAGAGCGCCGCCAATATCAATTTGGGTAAGATATAAGCGCATATCAAATTCCAGTTGATGATAGTTGGGAAGCATATGATGGCACAACTGGTAAAAGGCTTTGTTATGCTCTTTTTCTTTAAGGTGAGCAAGTTCGTGTACCACAATCATATTTAAAAATTCTTCAGGAGTTTTCTTGAATATACCCGCAATGCATATTTCATTTTTACTCTTTATTTTTCCCCCTTGCACCCGTGATACATACTTGTGTAAACCAAGGGCGTTATTGATTACATGGATTTTAGTGTCAAATACCACCTTACTTAAAGGGGAAGACTTTTTAAGGTAGCGGTTCTTAATGGACAGTGTGTAATCGCGTAGCGCTTGGTCGTTCTTAATATTATGACTGACAGGGTATTTGTTGAGTAAAAACGCATCAAGCCTATTTTCATCCACTAAAGTTTGCACCTGACTTTTAATCTCTGGAGCGTAGTTAGCAAGGTACTTAAGTGAAGACATAGAGGGAGCAGCACAAAAATCGAATAAACCCTATTGTAGCCTAGATGCGCCAAGCTATGCCAGTGTGTCTAGGTCAGGGCAAATGCTGATACAAAAAGAAGTGATCGTCTTTTAATCACATGTATTTATCCACCCCTAGGTTTTACTAGGGGTGGAATCATCAACCTCAGTGCTCAGTTAGCCTTGCGCGCGGTTTGACTTGGTTTCTTGATACCAATCAGACATATCGTCATACATATCCCCTTTAAGGATATGGGAAAAGGACTTGTGGTAGATCTTAATGTCATGAAAAGGGTCGGTTAAAATTTTGGTGAACCACACCAGTCCAGATTGCACTCCTTTTAAAAAGAATAAGTGCACAGTGCGAAATATCACAGCCCCCACGCCTATGAATAACCAGCTCATGGCCACATTGTGTATGAGACCGAAAAAACTTGTATGGCCTTGAATTAATCCAAAAAGAGTTGGAAATAAGTACAAAACAATAGGGGCAGCCACCCAAATAGACAGTAAGACTATTTTGCGTTGTAGGTTATAGCCCACTTTAATACTTTCTTTAAAATCATGAGTGGCTTGGTTAACTTCATCATAAGATTTTGGTTCAAAGAAAAAGTGGCCAGTTTGCCTTAGTACCATGGCCAATAGCCAGCCCACCATCACTGCGGCTACTGGGTTAATAAATAACAAAATATAGCTGGCCAAAAAGCAGCTGGCACTTAATAAATGCAAGAACTGATTAATGCGGTTGTGATGATAAAATCGGTGATCATCCCAGCGTTGTTGCTGTAGCTCATCAAAAAATTTCATAGCTATTTCCTTGTTGTAATTTTAGGGTTCGTTTTAATTTAGGTTGTTAGCATCAAAATCTTTAAAAAGCGCTTGCCCCATTTTGATTCGTTGCCCACTTTTTATGTGCTCGCATAAAACATGATGGTGGCTTGCAAAGGCAATGATGGTGGAGCCATGTTGGAAATAGCCCATTTGCTCACCTTTTTTATACTGCGCTTGGCAATGAATCTCACTGGGGCCTTGATAGTTCATATCTAAGTTGTCAGGTAGGCAATGTAACTTGATACTGGCCACCAAAATGGCGGCTACAGGTACCAAGGTGATGTTTTTCTCTTCATCGTTTCCCAAAAGTTCAATGACCGCTCGTTCATTTTTACAAAATAATTTCTCAATGCGTTTAAGAGCAATGGGATTCACATTCCAAGTGTCACCGGAAATATAAGTGACTTTGTTTACTTGGCAATCCATGGGGGCGTGAAAACGATGGTACATGGTGGAGGTAAGGCGCAAGGTAACGTACACCCCATTTTGATATTTATCTTGTAAGCGTTTATCAAAAATTAGGTCGCTAATGTCATATGGGAATCCCTTTGCCTGAAAGACAGTGCCGTTTTTTACTGTGCCACAACTGCCCACAATAGCATCGCAGGGGCTGGTTATAATATCTTCTTGCTGGTCAATGCAACGAGCATCATCTTTTAACTCTCTAATGAAACAATCATGAAGGCTCGTGAATTGCGATTTTTTAGCCTCAGATAAATCAAGGTCACGGGCAAATAGCCTCCAAACTTTTAAACTGGCTTTTGTAACAAGCGGGTTTTTAAGTTGACTAAACCAACCCATAAATTGGGTGGCAAAGCGCCGGGGTATGCGATTGGTCAATAAAAAATTAATTTGTTCTTGCTGACTTAAGGCACTGATGAGGCGGGTCATATATTCACCACTGATTTCAAGGGTTCAACCTTAAGTTCATTAACAACTGGTTTGGACGGTAGCCCTAAGTCCATTAGAAACTTGTCCATGATGGTTTGAGCTTGGTAGTCCTTTGAGCGTTTAATCGCTTGTGATGACATATTCTTTTGTTGCTGAGGGTTTTGTGTGAAATGCTGAATGATGCCTTGGCTCATTTCTTCAATGTTATTTACTAAGTAACCGCTCTGGTGGTGCTCAATAATGTCTTTTGGGCCTTTACAGTTGTAGGCAATAGCGGGCATGCCGTGCACAAAAGATTCTAAAATAACATTGCCAAAGGTGTCGAATTGAGAAGGGAACACAAACAAATCCAATCCGCTGTAGCAGGCACCTAATGTGTAGGCGTCTACCCAGCCCAAGAAATGCGCATCAGGTAGGGCTTGTTTTAATTCATGTTCGGCGGGTCCTGTGCCTGCGATCACAAGCTTTAAATCAGGGATATGCTTTTTAACGTTTTTCATAATTTCTGGTAAATCAAATATGCCCTTTTCTCGACTTAAACGACAAGCAATAAATATAATGGGGGTGTTGTCATCGGCACTGGAAAATAACGAGGCTTTTTTAATAGGCAACACACCTTTCTTTTTTGGTTGAGTGTGGTGAGCGGTAAGTTTGACGCGGTGTTCTTCAATTTCCATTTGATTGCCGGTTAACCATTCACGGTGTTCACTGTTAAGTACAAAAATACCATCGTATTGCTTATATAATTGTCTTAGAAGGCGACGTACTCGATCCCTTTGATGGCGGTCAAGGTCAGTGGTGTGCTTAATGAAGTCGATCCAATCGGTATGCATGAAAAAATAGCTAGGCACGTTAAACATGAATTTAATAAACAGTGACACCACCGCCATGGGCCCTTCTGTGGAGCACACGATACGGTCATAGCCTCCCTCGTAAAATATACGAGCGATTTCCAGTAAATTAGGAATGCGTATGTCCTGCTGGGTGTAACCAGGTACGGCAAAGCTGGTTAAGGGGCGTACCACATGTAAGTGAGGCTCTGGCATGGCATCTTCATGGCAAATAAGAAAATCGATGGGCAGGTCTTGACGCTGTATTTCCACTAATTTTCCAGACAATGAATTAGATACGCCATTTTTGTCACGCAAAGTATCGGTAAGGTACAGGGCTCGTTTGGGGTGTTTGTTTTTACCAATGACACCGGCGAACTCATTCAATAGCTCTCTATTTTGATACAATAAACGGGTGCTGGCTAAGGTAGACCCTAACAGCATTGACATAATGAGTACGGGAAAAGATAAGCTGTCAATGAGTTTACTGAAATTAACATTACTCATGTTCGATGAATTACTGCCTCCCATTAATAACGCACTTATTTGACTGGGAATTTCAATTTTTTTTATGATTTCTTCTGCTGAAAAATTATCCAGCTTATTTTTTTCATTTAGTATGTCTGCATTCATTAAGCGCTTTATGATTAATTTATTTATCTCGGTAAATAAATCATTAATAGATTGATTAACCGTGTCAATATAATGCCCAGCAGAGCCGTCTTTGCTATTGGCAATACGTTCTAAATATTCAATACAAAACCGGTAATCTTTCGGGGCTTGCCATTTGATGAGTTTATTGGGCTTTTTGCCCCTTAGTGCATCATGAATGAAGCTAAAAAACTTACCTGTATTCTTGTGTTTTTGAAGTTCTAGTAAAAGATTACTAATGGTAAAGCAGGCTAATTTATCTTGGTATTCACCACGGTGTAGCATTATGCGCAGCAATCCCGGATCTTGAATTTTAGTGGCCACCTGTGAAAAATAATCCAATAAGGCAATGTTCAATTTATGGTTTTCAGCCACGTTACCAAATGGTGCCACATGGCCTTTTTTTAACGCTTCCAGTGCCAATTGAGAGGGGGTAGAGGTTAATAGTCGGTTGGCTAAATTAGGCACCCAGAGTTTGGAGCCACATTGCCCTGCAAAAATGCCCATGTGATCGTCAGAGCCGCCGGTTAAAATTTTGGGGGCATTCGCATCTACACCAAAGTCTGCTGGGTTTAAGTTGTGTTTGCGCGCGTAAAGCTCAATTTTATCTGGTGTCAGGCTTTGTACCCAATTAAGGGTTAATACACTTTGCCAAATGTCTCTTTGGCCATTTAGCACTTCAAAACGCATGAACATAACGGCCAGCTTTTCAAAAAGAGTAGGATCAATTTTTTCGTTTGACGTATAAAAGTAAAGAGGATGAGGCAAAATTACCGCTATGTCATGTTCAGTGGTGAAGCGTAAAAAATGATAAATGTTGGACCGTTTTTGGTTTAATATTTTTTCTTGTTCGGGTGTAAATCCATAAGTTAAAACATGTAGGTATAAATCGTATTCAGCAAAGTGGCAGGTGAATTCTGCTCCAACTAAAATGTCCTTTCCCTTAGCCATTTGCTCCCAACATGAACGGGCATTGTTATGGTTAGTGATGGTATAAACATCACAATTATTTTTTTTAAGACATTTTTTAAGCTGTTTAGTTTTAAGCCATGTTTCCGGTAGACCTAGAATACGCCCCCATAATTCGTCGGGTACATCGCTATTGTGATCATGACAGTGAAAATCAATGGTTAAGCATTCTGACTCTGGGTATTTATTAGCTTCACGCATTAAATATTGTTGTAGTTCAGCATGAAGAGAGCGCCTGAAGTCACTTAAATCTGTGCTGTTGTTCATGTCGATCATAATTGACTCCCTCTGTGAATATCGTTAAAGGCAATATCTAACTCAGGCTCGGTTATAAATTTTTTAAGGATAGGAAAACGTGATTTAAACATATCGCTTAACATTCGGCGCTTAATGGCCTTATTGGTTAATTGCGGATGCTGCCACCACCAGTCATCTTGTTTCATTTTACTTACTGCTTTTACAAAGCGATCGATCACGTCATTAAATTCGTCTTCGGTGTAGGCAAGGCTCATGATTAATCGGCCTGTACCGGTCCAGCTTAGCTCTAACCCTTCACGGCGCAGGTAAAACTGCAGCATCCAGTTGTAACGACTGGGTAATTTATACTGAACAGATAACACTGAATGTAGGTGGCTAATATGGACAGGTAATTGCTCATATTGCAGTCTCCTATTTAAGCGGGCCACTCTATTTACCCAAACCTGTTCTGAAGTTTGATAGATGTTTTGTATATCTGGCTGACTGATTTTTTGTAAAAACTCGTTCATAGCACCCAGTACGTACGGATGGGAATTAAAGGTGCCTCGTGCAAATGAAACATTGGCTGGAGCATCATCTTTAAAGCGCTTCATTAGGTTGTGAGAGCCACAGACCGCGCCAATAGGTAATCCGCCTCCTAGGGTTTTCCCATAAGTCACCATGTCAGCGTGAATGCCAAAATATTCCTGAGCACCCCCATAAGCTAACCTAAAGCCTGTGAAGACTTCATCGAAAATTAAAACAATGTTGCGTTGGGTACAGATGGCTCTTAGTTTTTGTAACCAAGCTTTGTATTCGTCATAATTGTATTGGCTGCTGCGTTCACTATTGATTAGGGTGGCATCACCGGGGGCATCGCTATTGGGATGAAACGCTTGCATGGGGTTGATTAATAAGCAGGCGATATCATTGCGGGTATTGAGGACCTTTAAAGTGGCATTACTTAAATCACTTAATGTGTAAACATCTTGTGTTTTACGTTGATTGCCCACTCCAGGCTGTACCCCATCCCACCAGCCATGGTAGCTGCCACAAAATCGAACGAGGTGAGTGCGGTTGGTGTGGTAGCGGGCTAAGCGCACCGCCTGCATGACCGCTTCGGTGCCTGACATATGAAAAGACACTTCTTGCATTCCTGAAATGCGTTTCAGTATTTGGATGTTTTCTTTAATAATGGGGTGGTAGGTGCCTAATACAGGGCCGAGAGATTTTACTTTTTCAATGCCTTTGTCTATGCAATCTTTGTAAAAATCATAACCAAATACATTTACCCCATACGAGCCAGATAAATCATAGGCCCAGTTTTGATCCATATCTTTAATTTTTACCCCTTGGGTTTGCTCACTAATGGATCCCAACTTGAATGCTTTTGAAAGATGTTGCCGATAGGGAAAGGGCACTTTGTAGGCGCTGGTGAAATGAACATCAGACACAGAGCTTTCTAACGAATTGGAAAAGGCGATGGTTTTAGCCATTTGATTTGATAAAAACTGCTCAAGTGAATTGAACCCTTCTTTACGTTTATTGACTATGTTTTTAGGTGCTTGGTCACTTGTAAAAAAATGAGTTTCATCGTATTCAAAATACCATAATATTTTCGCCATGCGTCGCGACATTTTTGCATGCCCACGAAGAGAAGGGTGTTTGGCAAAAGAGAGCCTTAAGCGAGTGTGTACTTTTTTAAGAAGTAAAATACAAATAATGGCCAGTAATAGATAAGCCCAGTATTGGTTGTTCATAGTGCCCTCTCTCGTAATCGTTAAACTGAAACTAGCAAGGGTTTATGACATAACGGTTAAACTTTTTTCGCGAAAAATTATTGATTAATAACAAAATGGGGTTTTTAAAATATGGGATAAGCTGCTCTTGTTTTATGTGGAAGCTTAAGGATTCTAATGACTTGTTTTTAAAGAATAAAATCAGATGGTTGTAATGGATGGTTGAAGTTCAGGGTAGTGATTTTTCCAGTGATACTTTTTGTTGATTTATGTGATTGTAAAAAATAGGGGGCTATTGAAAGGGTAAATATGACGGTTACATGACAATTTAATGTCAAAGCTTGGCAATCCTTAACTATCTCGAAATTTAGGCTAGAATATTCCAATATCCTGCTTAATTTAGATGGTTTATATGACAAGCAGGTGACCGTTTCGTGATAATTCTCAAATGGCTAATTCGTAAGTTTTTTGACTGCTTCCATTTTTATAACCTACCGGAGAAATAATGAATAAGACCTATGCATGGTGGTGTTTTTTATGTGTTGTGTCTGTGATGAACATTCTTACTTGGCTGTGGGTGTGTTGGTGGCAATTTGGTGATGCTAAAGAGGTTATATTGCAGTTAGTGCTGTCAGGACTGTATGTGCTAATTTGTGCGTTTAGATCCTTTTTGCCCCGTATCGATTTAGAGCGCTACTGTTTATACGACACGCCATTATCATCTATTTTTTTAGGCCGAAGCTGTGCCACAGTGGCGGAGATTTGTTTCAGTATCCAATGTGCACTGTTACTGTTTGGTTTAGGCCGCTTGTTAGATTCATCTTTAATTATGGGCATATCGTATTTTGTTGTGCCAATCATTGTTATTGCGCAAGTATTTTGTTGGTATGCTGCCTTAACGCTTAATCACTTTTGGCATGGCATGGAGGAAAGTGCTTGGGTGGTGATGATTGTTTTGGCTTGCGGCTGTTTTATGGTGGCTTTTCAATCTGTAGAGGGGGTGTATCAAACTTTTATGTTAGTGGGAATGATGAGCTGTATAGGCAGCTTGTACATTATGTTGTTTGTGGATATCCCTATGTATTTTGGTCGTCGGGATAAGGGTCTTAAAGCAGGGCTGAATTACCTGAGCGTTGGGAAAGGATTAGAAGATGCCTATCATCGACGAGTACAAACCAGTGATTGGCGTATTTGGAAAAAAGAAGTGTTATGGATTACCAGTTACTTCACCTTAGGTGTTTGGTTAAGTCTTTCTATGGTGGTGCTGGAGATTAATTATTTTTAAGATAACGCTTTAATAATTTTTTAAAAAGCATCATGAATTTTAACGGATGTTTCATCTTGCCTTGCTAGTTCATTTTAACATTATTGACTTATTTGTTGTTTATTTTTAACTGATCTTGGTTTATCAGTTAAGGCATAGATAATGAAAATTACAATTTTTGGTAGTGGCTATGTAGGGCTTGTGCAAGCAGCTATTTTAGCTGAGGTAGGCCATCAAGTATTGTGTGTTGATATAGATAAGCAAAAGGTCAATAAACTAAAAGAAGGGATCTTGCCCATTTACGAGCCAGGCCTTAAAGACATAGTGGCAAAATGTTATGCCAATGGCTCCTTAGACTTCACAAGTGATGCGCAACTAGGTGTGAGATATGGTGTTGTGCAATTCATTGCGGTGGGCACTCCGCCAGATGAAGACGGCGCAGCCGACATGCAATACGTGTTAAAAGTAGCACAAACCATTGCCACCCACATGGACGATTATAAAGTGGTTGTAGACAAATCCACTGTGCCAGTGGGCACGGCTCATAAGGTGTCTAAGGCCATGGCGTCTATTTTAAATGACCGACAGGTCTCTTTGAATTTTGACGTAATCTCAAACCCTGAATTTTTAAAAGAAGGGGCGGCCATCAAAGACTGTCAAAAGCCCGATCGCATTATCATTGGCTCAAGCAGTGAGCAGGCCATTGATATTATGCGTGAAGTGTATGGGCCTTTTAATCGTAATCATGAAAAAATAATGACCATGGATGTACGCAGCGCTGAGTTAACCAAGTATGCCGCTAACTGTATGCTAGCGACGAAAATTTCGTTTATTAATGAAATGGCTAATCTTGCTGAAAAGCTAGGGGCCGACATAGAACAGGTGCGCCGGGGAATTGGGGCTGATGAGCGTATTGGTTATCAGTTTATCTATGCTGGGTGTGGATATGGTGGCTCTTGTTTTCCAAAGGATGTCCAAGCTTTGGTGCAAACCGCTGAAGCCATTGATTATGATTCTCGGTTGTTAAAGGCGGTGCAGACCGTTAATTTCAATCAAAAAAGATTGCTGTTTAAAAAATTAGAAAGCGCCTTGGGTGTGTTAAAAGGCAAGACCATTGCCATTTGGGGTTTATCGTTTAAACCAGAAACAGACGACATGCGCGAAGCCAGCAGTCGGGTATTAATGGAAGCATTGTGGCAGGCAGGGGCAAAAGTGAAAGCATATGACCCAGAAGCCATGGAAGAAGCTAGACGTTTATATGGCCACCAAAAAGACCTGCAATTAGTCACCAGTAAGTACGATGCCATAAAAGAAGCCGATGCTTTGGTGATTGTTACCGAATGGAAAGAATTTAAAGCACCCGACTTTAGCGAAATAAAAAAACAATTACGCCAAGCTTTAGTCATAGATGGGCGCAATTTATATACGCCTTCATTAATGAATGAATTAGGCATTGAGTATTACGGCATAGGTCGAGGTAAATCCATTGAAAGCCCACTTATATGATTGTTTGAAGCAGCTGATTTTTAAATGCTAACTATATACATTTACGATGAAATACATCTATCTTTCAAAACCGCCATAGAATTACAAATATTCACAGCAGCCTTTTGTTAAAGGCGTTTTGTGGTGGGCGATGGGTTCCACTTATTATGTAAACAGTGCTTCAATTGAGCTAGAAGAGGAAGGTTTCTGGGTATATTCTAAAAGGTGTTCTTTGAGCGAGTAAAACGCGCCAGTAGGGCGTTAAAAAACGCTTTTTTCTAGCGTCATTTGATGCGTATTATTTCCCATGATGATGTTCAGGCCACGGTGATAGGATTTAAGTGACCTGATCGCCATCTCCCTATTTAGTTTATATATTGCTGCATTTAATGGCGTAATATTCTTTGTAATATAGTTCATTTTATAGTTTTATAGCGCTTTAAAAATCTATTCGATTAAATGAGTTTATGAATTCTACATGGCACTACTCGGTTAGTATTGGCTACCGTATGAAATGCTTTTTAAAGGCTGTTTTTTACATATTAGCTTTAAATGCAGTTTCGAAAATTTTCAGCGGTGAAGTTTTGTATGCTGGGAATTATTTTATGTTAATGCTAATGGGTATCGTATTGGTGATTAAGTATGCGTATCAAGTGGAACTTAAAAATGATTGCATCAAAACTCGATACGGTGTGATTACCAGTCAATTCTTTAATTTGACCCGAGTGGTTAAATATAGTGAATCCCCCACTTCCATTACCCTTTTTTACGCCGATGATGCAAGGTTTACTATCTGGATAAAACGTTTGCCCACTTCAGCCACTCAAAAGATTAAAGAACAATTAAAATTGAAAAAGATCCCTTTTGAGCAACCCTCTGCTATAGAACCCTTGGCAAACATGGAGCTCAGCTTAATTACAGATCAATCACCAAAAGAGTGTGGGGAAGCCGTCGTGGATAAACAGCTTAATAAGAGGGTGGGGCGAAAACTGCAAAAAGCGTTGATATTTGTGGGGGTAATATTGGTTTTGATTTCAATTCTGGTACTTGTTAGCAATAGGATCTCTATGCCGCTTGAACAGGGTCTTATTTACCCTGACATTGATGAAAGTACCTTCCATATGATCTGGACTATATGTTCCGTTTTAGGCAGTTTGAGTGCTAGCCTTGGCTTTTATTTAGTGATTAAAAACAGTGATAACGCTTGAAGTGGGAAATGTGACTGCCTAGCAGTATTCAAAGGGAGTAATTACCATTAAAATGCAGCATCACCTATGGGTCGTTCACGGTTGTCGTTTATGCGCATTTTTTATATGTTTTTGTTGGCCAGTATTTCCTTGTCTGTGGTTGCTTCGGCAGACTTTAAGGCAATCCAACAAAATGCCAAACTCTCTGATATAGCTTATCTACCTCAGCCACAAGTTGCCGGTTCGTTACATGACATGGGGTATGTCTTACAGCGCTATAATGAATTAACCGAAACCAAAGTCAGTTATTTTTTAACAAAGAAAAATGGTAAGCAGTTATTAGTGATACGCGGTACCAGTAATTTTGAGAATGTTTTACTTGATTTAGACATACAATTTAAGCCTGATGATTTAATCGGTATTCAATTGCATCAGGGTTTTAGCGCGGCTGCAAAGGCGGTGTATCTAGATGCTAAATCCCTGTTGAGTAAAACGCAGCCCATCCATACCACTGGGCACAGTCTCGGTGGTGCCGTGGCGCTGATCTTGGCCATGTACTTGGAAAAAGAAGGTTATAACCTGCAAGGCAGTACCACCTTTGGTCAGCCCAAAGTCACTAATGTATTGGGGGCTAAACAATTTTCTCATTTAAATGTTAGCCGTATTGTCACCCCTTTAGATATGGTGCCCTTGGTGCCAGCCTTGAGTCCTTTGCAGTTACAAAATCTTGATATTTACTGGCACCTAGGCGAAGAAGTAATATTGATGTCAGGAAAAGAGTATGCCCTATCCCAAGGGCTTAAAAGCATGTTAAGGGCCAGTAAGTTTGTTGATAAAGTGCCGGATGAAACTAACTTTCAAGCTCATAAAATGAGCCATTACTTGGCATTGATACAGCAAAAACAAAATGGCGCTCTACAGGTACCCTATAAAACGGGTATTAACGTATTTGGATTTTCATTGGACTAAACTTAAAGGTGTTTTAAGTAGCCATAAAAAAAGCCTCAATGAGAGGCTTTTTAAAATCCTTAAATCCACTAACCGCCTTTAATAATAGGGTCGGCGTAGCTGAGTTTCATATCCCACGGGAAGCGAATCCAGGTTTTTTGTGATACTTCTTCAACATAACTGTCTACGTATTCAAGTCCAGCTGGTTTGGCATATATAGTAGCAAAGTGGGCTTTAGGATAACGAGAGCGCACTTCGGCGGCAGTTTTACCTGTGTCTACTAGGTCATCGACAATGAGCCAGCCTTCTCCATCGTTTTCAATGTCCGGTGCTTTGCTGATGGTAAAGCCACCGCGATCTTGTCCGTCGTAGCTGGAAATACAAATGGTGTCGATCATGCGAATATTTAATTCACGGGCAATGATCGCACTGGGTACCATACCGCCACGGGTAACGGTTAAAATACCTTTCCAATCGTTAATGTCATTCAGAGCATGTGCCAAGCGGCGACCTGCCTTGTGTAATTCTTCCCATGAAACAAAGAACTCTAACTGGTAATCGCTCATTAGCTATCCTGCGGGTGTTGCTCAATAAGACGGCAATCTTAACAGAGTGGTCAGTTTTTTTCATTGGCAAAAATGGCTACAAAGCTTTGATAAATATGGTCAATTAGCAAAGTTAACCGCGGGGGCATAAAGGGGTTCTTGTGGTACAAGATAAATAAGGGCACCGCTTTGCACTGCCAATCACTAAAAACGCTCACTAATTTTTGTTGCTGCAAGGCACTGTGACAATAGATTAAAGGCAAGCGCACAATGCCTTGATGATTGAGCGCTGCACTTAATAGCGCACGGCCATTTTTGCAGTTGAAATTCCCGCTAACAGCCACTTCAAGGGAGGCCTTATTGCCGAGTGTCCGGTGAAACTGCCAACGTCGAACACTGCCTGTGAGACAGTTATGATTGAGAAGTTGTTTGGGGTGATCGAGTTTGTGCTTATTTTCCTTTTCAATGCTGCGTTTTAAATATTCGGGGCTGGCCCAAGTGCCTATGGGTAATTCGGTGATTTTTCGGGCGATGAGCGATGAGTCTTCCAAATCTCCCATTCTTAAGACCAAGTCGAATTCATTGGCAATAAGGTCCACTCGCTCACTGCTAAAATCCACTTCAATGTTCACCTTGGGGTGCTGGATGATAAATTCTGAGACCACCTGGCTTAATAGCTCTTCACCAATCATGCCGCCCACACTGTTAATACGAATGTGGCCGCTAATTTGTTGGTTTTGATTCTGAGTGGCTTCAACGGCTTGCTCTAAGCCTTGCATGAACGTTTGGCATTGCTCATAAAACTGTTTACCCGCTTGGGTGAGCCTTTGAGAGCGAGTGGTGCGAATTAGCAATTGCACATTAAGCTGGTGCTCAAGTTGATTCAGTTGCCGTGACAGGTGGGCGCGAGATACCTGTAGTGCCTGGGCTGCCTTGGTAAAACTGCCATGCTGGGAAATGGCCAGAAAGGCTTTGATGTCCCCTAGGGGAAGATTGTTGTTCATAATGTAACAGACATGTAATTTGTAACTTATATATCAATAATACTGGCAGCCCTATACTCACTTTTCAATATCTAGATGTTCATTCATGAACAAATACTTGGAAGTGGGTTAGGGGATAGAAATGAAAAAATTAGTGGTGATTACCGGTGCGAGTTCAGGAAATGGTGCGGCTATCGCTAAGCGACTAAGCCAAGCGGGGCATCCGTTGTTGTTATTGGCTCGCAGAATCGAGAACCTTAAAGCGTTAGATTTACCTAATTGTTTGTGCGAGCAGGTGGATATTACACAAAGAACACAACTGGAGTTAGCCCTGCAAAAAGCGGTTAGGCAATATGGTCCTGTAGACGCCTTAATCAATAATGCCGGTGTGATGTTATTGGGGCAAATTGAAGATCAAGATCCCTCTCAATGGAGCCAAATGTTTGAGGTGAATGTGCTGGCTATTTTAAATAGTATGCAGGCCGTATTGGCGCCCATGAAAGAAAAAAACACCGGTACCATCATTAATATTAGCTCTATTGCTGGACGTAAAACTTTCGGTGATCATGCCGCTTATTGCGGAACTAAGTTTGCCGTACATGCCATTAGCGAAAATGTTCGTGAAGAAGTGGCAGGCTCAAATGTGCGCTTAATTACCATCGCCCCTGGTGCAGTGGAAACCGAACTGCTTTCCCACACCACTTCGCAATCTATTAAAGAGGGTTATGAAGATTGGAAAGCGTCCATGGAGGGTGTACTGGATGCCGATGATGTGGCCCGTGCTGTAGAGTTTGCTTATGCACAACCTCAGAATGTGTGCATTCGGGAAATTGTCTTGGCAGCTACTCGGCAACAGCCTTAATTGGCATCGTTTTAGTCAATTGCTTTTGTGGTGAGGTGGCAGGTGGCGAAACATTTTTAAGTTGGCTTACTACAAAATCAATAAAAAGGCCGTTTTTGTAAGGCTGGTTTTTCCGGCCTTTGTACAGCATGTGAACGGCTCGATCTTCTGGGGTGAAGTGGGTGAGTAATTCAATCAGTTCACCCTGCGCTAGCTCTTTTTCAATGAGCAATTTTGGTTGCAATAATATTCCCCCATGATTTAAAGCCGATACCTTCAAGGCTTGACCACTGTTGGAACGAAGGCGAGCGTGTTGATGGTCAAAGCCTTTGTTTGCTAAATCGTGGGCCACGTTGCCAGGTAATTGCCAATGGGTAAAACCAAGGCAAGTGTGGTGTTTTAATTCTTCAATTGAATGGGGGGTGGAATATTGCGCAAGATACTGCGGCGATGCGCTAAAGCACATGGGGTAAACCGCTATTTTTTGGGCAATTAAATTTGAATCTGCCAGTTCGCCAATTCTAAATACAAAATCAAATTGATCATGTACAGCATCCACCATGGCATCACTAAGAATTAACTCAATGTCTAATTCTGGGTATTGCTTTAAGAATTCTGTAATCAATGGCGCCAATAAAAAACTGCCCAAGGTGACAGGGGCATTTATTTTAATTTTGCCTTTAGGCTGATGCTTAATAGCTGAAATTTTTTGCTCTATTGTTTGAATCTTTTTCAGCAGTTGCTGGCATTCTTCAAGGTAGCTAATGCCCACCTCGGTTAATGTTTGCCTGCGGGTGGTGCGGGTAATAAGGCTAACCCCCATATTGTTTTCCAGTTGCTTAATATGTTTGCCCACCATGGTTGGGGTGATGGCAAACTGCTCAGCGGCTTTGGTAAAGCTTCCCAGGCGGGCGACCTCCGAAAAGACCTCCATAGCCAGTAATTTATCCATATTGGCAACTTATAGTTCATAGTGAATAAAATATAATGGTATATATCAATTTATAGTTATAAATACAATGAGCACCTCATGAAAAGAAGAGGAGTAAATGATGAAATTATTGATCATAGGTGCCAGCGGTACGTTAGGCAGAGCGTTGGTTGATCACTTAGCAGGTCATCACGAACTAATTAAAGTAGGTAAAACTCAGGGGGATCATCGGGTAGATATTACCCAGAGTGATAGTGTAAAAAATCTATTTGAAAAAATCGGCAAGGTAGATGGCATTCTTAGTGTCACCGGCAATTTACATTTTGCACCACTGGCACATATGACTGCCGAAGATTTCAGCTTAGGTTTAAACGATAAATTACTCGGGCAAGTAAATTTGGCTCTGATTGGCCAGCATTATTTAAATGATGGTGGCTCAATCACACTCACATCAGGCATTGTCAGTGATCAACCTATTATAGGTGGCACCAACGCCAGCACCGTTAATGCCGCCATAGAGGGGTTTATTCGATCTGCTGCCATTGAGTTAAAAAATAGCCAACGAATAAACGCCGTTAACCCAAGTGTGGTGACAGAATCTTTGGATGTTTATGGGCCATTCTTTAAAGGCTATGAGTCGGTATCGGCGAAACGTGTGGCCATGGCATTTCAAAGAAGCATTGAAGGGGGGCTAAACGGGCAAGTATTTAAGGTATGGTAAAAAGTACTCACCTTGATCACTAGCATTCAAGGTGAGTACTTTAGACACAGCTTTATGAAAGCATATTAATTATGGGCGCTATTTTGGCATTAATGGATTGCAGTTTTTAATAAGCACCTTGCCTTCCAATACTGCCCCTTTTGAATATTCTCTAAAGTGGCAAGTGTTGGTGCTGGGTTCAAAGTTTTCAATCCAAAGGTTATCGTCTTTCCAAGTGGCGCCCATATGCAATTGCCCTTGAGGCACCGTCACCGTCATTACTCCGCCCCAGCGCTTTACAAATACTTGCTGAAAATGAAAGAAGTAGGCTGCCCAGCCAAAAAATAAAATCCCCCCAACGCTTATTAGCGTGGCTTTCCAGCTTTTCTGTTTAAAACCAAAAAATATTAGTGCTGTTAACGCTAGGCCTATAATTAATGCCCAGTATAGGTAGGTGATCATGGCGTGCTCGATTGTGTGTGGTTCATAGATAGGCTTATGGTAAACATTCAACGCGAAAATACACAAGAATTTTTAAGTGCTAAAAGAAAAAGGCCAAACTTTTTTCAAAGATTGGCCTTTTTCTAACAGTTTGAATGATTTAGTAATAGCTTTATTGAATAGTGTAGCTTTGACTACCAGTAATATTAGTGCCATTTACACTTACATTGAAGTCAAGGGTTACGTTTGTTAAGTACCCGCCAGATTGAGCTGAGATAGGAATTGCATATAAGTAATAGAGGCCTTCACCATTTAGTTCGGTTGTGATGTTTGCACCAGAGGTAACGACAGTGGTGGTATCGGCTTGTTCGTTAGCGGTGTCTTCTAATACGGTGCCTAAAACTGTTTTTAATCCTGATTCATCGACACCATGATTACTGGGCACATCCATTAAATATTTAGCATCAGAGCTTATATTTGTTAAGTTTGTCAAGTCTAGATCTCCAGCTACAATTCCACTGTCACTGGTATAGTCCAGACCGTAGTAATCCCCGAGTGTACTGTAGGTCGATGGTACTACAGCACCTGAATCTAGGTATTTTTCAGTTTGAGAAACCACTTCAACTGTGCCAGATAGTTTGACAGGAGATATTAAATAAATTGCAGCTGGCATTGAGTCAAAACCAGGTGTGGTGAGTGCATAGGTAAGATACCGGATAAAAGCAGAGTTAGTATTGTCGTAAGTTGCTAAAGGTAGTGTAAAAAACAAATCATCGTGATCAGATTGATTTGTAAAATTTTGCTCGGCTGTTGCATCTAATAGATCTTTTGTTGTCGTATCCAGATAGTCCATATTATCAACACTGAGTTCATCTAGTTGGGTGATCGTATCGTCAGATTTTGCTAGAAGAGTTTTACTAATAAATGCTACTGGGGTGTCAGATAAAATTCCGCGTACTGCAAACTCAAATATGTACTCTTGGTTGTCTGCAATAGTTGAAGAGTCCAATGTGATGGTTAGCAATGTGTTGCTTGCTGAGAAACTATAGGAAGAGGCTGCAACAACTGAAATACTTGAGGCACTATCAAATTCAGCCTCATAGGGAGAAGTAGTGTCGCCGCTTGTGTCACCTAATGCTGATGTTACCTGCGTGGCGCTGGCATCATCCAGATAGTCATACTGTGTATTGTTGGCATTTAAAGGGACACTGACTTCCCCAGCAATTGTTGTTGCCAAAGTAGTTGCATCATTCTCATATACGAGAGCAGGGTCTTCAATTGCTTTTGTTGTTGTTAATTTATTTAATGTTTGAGTTTGCATACGAACTTCATGCACGATTTCTACAGGTCTGTCGAAAGCAATAATTACCTCAGCCGTGCCATTTACCTGAAATTGATCAGCCCCACTTAACATTTCAGCCGCGATGTTTTGATCCGCCGTGATTAATGTAATTGGCACGACAACGGTCGCTTCACGGTTCGCATCAAATGATCCTGAATTCAATACATTTGTGGTTTCATCTAGAGTGGTCAATTGAGCGGTAGCGGTATCGTTAACACCATCGTCATTTAAATCAATATTTAAAACCGTGAAATCAAAAGTAGGAGCGGTAGTGGTGAGGATATATTCATTAGTGACTGTAGCACTGCGCTCAGCGTATAAAGCATCATTTTCGCCTGTTTCATTCAATACTAAAACGTCACCAGCATCAAAGGCATGGCCTGCTTCATCCACTAGATGTAAGTAAATAGTAAATTGTTTTGGATCGCTTGCTTTCATGTAATAAGATTCGTCACTGCCGGCCTGCAAACTCGTTAGCACATTATCTGTAATAGTTGCATTGTAGGGGTCATAAGCCACCTCACTACCATCTACTAATTCCTTAATTTTTATTTCGTAATCAACGCCATTGTCTGGCAATGGAAAGCTATAAACCCCAGCTGTTTCTGTAGCAACAATGTCCACTCCTGAAATAGAGACGGTTTCTGATGAATTGGTTTCTGCCACATCCTTGGTGTCGTAATACAGGGTTAAGCCTGAAATGGCAGTACCGCCGGAGATGTTTTTCACACTAACAGTGGTGTCAATGGCTGTGTAGAGTTCCACCGAGCCAATATCTTGTGTACCAATGCCGCCACTTGATGTGCTAATTTTGGGTGTGGTGTTAGCATAAAAATAGGGAGCGTAGGTGTCGCTGGTGCTCACACTTAAAAAATATTCACTGTCGCCAGGTGTTAGTAAAAAGGCAAAAGAGCCTGGACTTGCATGACCAGTGGGTGCGGAAGTGACCGAGTAGTTATTGCCATCTACGCGAATGGTGACGGTGGCGCCAGATATCAGTGTTCGCTTTACCGCATCTACCACCACGCCTGAAACCGTAACCGCTCCAGTTTGGGTGACATAGACCTTGCTGGAATCGCTTGAAACCTGAGGGTCATCACTATCATTACTGGAACTTGAACCACAAGCACTAAGTGCACCTTGCAAGATAAATACAAGCAAGATGAACAGGAGTTTTGTGCTTGTTCGAATTTTAGAAAACATAACCATCTCCGCGTCCGTTCATTTTAATTGAACTGATTTTTGGGAATAACTGCGTTTAGTGTAGACAGGTATGAGTATGAAAAAATTGCCTCTTTAAAATAATTTAATGAGTTAAAACCTTATATGATTTAGTAATATAGATTACTCAAACCTTGTTCAATCAGGTTAATTGCCATATCGCTGCTAGACTCAACTCGATTACACCTCAAAATTTGACACTGATGGTTTGAACGCTATGAAGCACATGTTGTTCATGTTATTGGCAGTACTGGTAATAGATGGACATGCCGCCGATGAAAAAAATGCTCCTGTAACAGATAAGAACTCTTTGCCAGAGGCAAAAAAAAGCATTGTCACTTCGGTGCAAAGCCTTGAAGAATTAAATAGCTTAAACCTGTATAGGCAAGCCTTTGATATGGCTGAACAACTGATTGACAATCATGAAGGCGAAGAGCAGTTTGATTTTCAATTTGGCTTAGCAGCAGTAGAAACCCAGCATTTTGATCAAGCCTTATTTGCTTTTGAGCGCTTAGTACTTAATGATGGTTCACAACCTCGCTATCGCCTTGAGTTGGCGCGCACCCATTTTTATCTGCGAAATCTTGAGCGCTCGAAAATTGAGTTTAATCGTGTATTAGATCAAAATCCGCCAAAACCCGTGCAAGACAATGTATACAAGTTTTTGCTGCGCATTTCTGATTTAAAAAACAGCGTAGAACCCCAATTTTTAGTGAGCATCGATTTGGCCAGTGGATTTGACACCAATATCAATAGCGCCACAGACGAAACGTTTTTACCTAAAGAAGAACTAGTATTCATTAACGATGTGCGCCTGAATAACGATGCTCGCGAAACCGAAAGCGGGTATTGGGGCACCTTATTTAATTTATATTATTTGCGCCCGCTCACTAAGCAAAGTGCCATAGATACTAAGGTGTTGGCATCTAATAAAGCCAACTTCGAGCTAGACGATTACGATTTAACCACTGCGTTAACAGAAGCTGGTTACAACTATTATTTAAAGTCCTTTCATGTGCGTGGAGCGGGTAAGTATCAAATAGTAGGGGTTGAGGGAGATCGCTTCTTAGATACAGCCACGGCTAGCGTTCAATTAAACTATACCGCTAGAAATGAAATGAAGCTTGGTGTTAACGGGCATCTTGCTTTGACTGTATATGAGGATAATAGCGACGGTGATTTAGAGCAACAGAAAGTCAGTTTTTCGGTATCTAGCCCTATACAAAAACACAGTTGGGCGCTAATGGCATTTATTGGTAATGATGAAGCGGCAGATGACGTAAACGATTTTAATGGCAAAGAATATTATGGGGCCACTTTGCAAAGTACTAACCTTTGGGGAA
>CAJXRF010000088.1 GCA_913058575.1 uncultured Bermanella sp. | reverse complement strand
ATAAAAGTAATTATAGAGCTTTTTCAGAGCTTCTTTACATTTTACCGTATTCCTTGAATTATCTCAGACCGTTAAGTCATTGATTTTAAAGGAAAAATTGGTGGAGCCTAGCGGGATCGAACCGCTGACCTCAACACTGCCAGTGACTTTTCCACTCATTAGGATACCCCCACCCCACCTAGTACAATACGCCTACAGCCCAGATATATAAAGGGATACAGACTCATTGTGTCTCCTACTGGCTTTATCTGGCTCCTATATTACCCTTGAGTTATAGAGCTTTTTATAGAGCTTTTTTTTGGAGAACATTCTATGGCTGCGCCAAAACGATTATCTTCATTAACAGATGCCTCCCTCGCGACCTTTAATAAGTCAGCACAGAAATGGGACAAATTATTTTGCACTCGTATCGTTGGCTTCTTTGCTTATAAAAATGCCAACAGTGTTTCTTTCAAGCTAAGGCTCCAGTCACAGAAAACCTCGATCACTATTGGCCTCGCCCATAAGATCACCATTACCCAAGCTGCTGAAATCGCGCTTAAGATGATTGAACTCATCAACAATGGAGAAGACCCAAAGGATGCCTTACGTAAACCAGGCAAAACTAAAACCACACGCATTATATCTGTACCGGAAAATGACCTCGCTTACCTAGGGAACTTCTTTAAGCAAGTTTACGTCCCCCACGTAATAAAAGAGGAGTGGGGGTCAGCTCAAAATAATATCAATACGATTAACCGAGAGTTTAAACACCTCTTTGATCGCAAGATGTCAGAATTAACAGCCCATGACATTGAGCAATGGCAAGATGAAATTGAAAGTCGCTTAGTCAATGGCAAAGCCTTGGTTTTCGATTCCATCAAACGTAAATATGACACCCTACTAGGCGTCATACGGCTTGCTATTGAAGTAAGCAATAAACCTAAAGGCCGTTATGCAGGCTTACTATTTGAATCCCCCTTCAAAATTCGGGCTTTAAGAGGAGCGAGTAAGGCTCAAAAAAATGAATATGAAAAGCGCCGAAAAGAAATAGACAAGCTTAACAGACGTATCATGGAAGACTCTGAGTTAACTGCCATTGAGACGGCTATGTTTGACTTTGGAAAAGGCCTGTCTGAAGCGAGAGAGCGTTCACGTCAACACAGTGCTCGCAAGCATCTACCCAGCTTGCTAACAAAGAACTTTCCCCATTGGATTATCCCTTTTATATACCTGTGTTATTACACAGGGCTTAGGCCTAATGACGTACTCGACCTTAAGTGGGAAGACTTTTATAACGGAAAATTTACTATCACCGCCAACAAGTCCAAACGCTATAATGAGCCCGTCATTATTCGCCAAAACATAGGAACGAGAAAACGGCTTTTTAAACACTCTTGCCAAGAAGTATTAGATTTATGGAGAGACGATTTAGGCTCCCCTGCTACCGGATGGGTTTTTCCTAGCGACAACGACACAAGTAAACGCCTAGGGCGTGATGGTTATAGAAAAGCTTGGAACAGCATTCTTAAACTGGCTGGCATGAGTATCCACGTTTACTCTTTTAGGCATCATTACATTTCTTACCAGCTATCGATTGATACGGACAAATTAGCCGTCGCTGCATTAGTGGGTCATAAAACCACTAAAATGATTGATGAACATTATTCGCACCACCTGCCAAGTAAAGCAGATGATGCTGTTAATCAAATGTAACTCCAACCCAGATCCAAGTTTCTAGGATCTAGATCCCAGTTCCAAGAACCCAAGCAAAGGGACATTCCGTCCTAAGCCCCAGCACGTCTAAAACTACTGAACTCTCCCCTCTACTCATTTCATAAAACTTTGTTTTAGGAGCACGGTATGTTAATTAGCGCAAGCTATTTCGTTGTATCACATGGGAATCTAAAAAAGTCAGCCAGAAGAAACTCAATGGCTTTTACCTTAAGAAAGAAGCCACCCTGCAAGAGTATTCTGGTCAAACTATTAAAATCACCCCTTCGAGCCGAACGAAATTCAACGATAATTGATGCAAATAATGTGTTTGAAGTTAATAAGGTTGGAGCATAAATTTAGATGAGCAATGACTGATGAGATTAGGAGCAAATATTTAAGGTATAAAGGACAACTTTATCTTAGCTGCTCATTCCCTTGAAAATTTCACTACTTGGTCTGTATTGGGTACTAACTCTTTTCACCCACAGCCCCTGCAAGAGCAGGCTACTGAGGCATCTAATCAGGGGACAAGAAAGATGAATGGACTAGCCGATTCTTAAGATAAAGATTTGCCCGTCTCGCATAATGGTTACATCGACAATTTCTGAATTAGAAAATAACACATCTTTTAATAAGGCATAATCAGTAATAACCGATACATCCACATCATTGATAGCCACTATTTCATCCCCCTTAAGCAAGCCAAAAGATTGACCAACTTCTAATACTGCTCCATTCAGCACTTGATAGCGACAAGCACCAGATTCATCACAAGATTTAGGCACCCCCATATCCAATAATAGACTTTTACGGTTTTCTCCGTACTCACTAAGTACGTTATCCAAAACATCAGCATTCAAATGAGCAATTAAGAAGCGCATTTTTTCTTCATCGGCCGCATCTTTCATTTGCTGCTCGTTTCTACCTGGTACTAAAAGTGTCATTTTCTCGTTTAACACTCGCTTGTGAGTCTCTGGTGCTTCCATGGTCTGAGCGTCCGTGGCATCAGTCGCTTCTTGATGAGATATCTCAGTAATATTGCCTTGTGTTTTCAACACAATTTTTGAAGGTTTTTTATTATAAAACCTCTCCAATTCACTATCATTCGACAATGAAACTACTGTAGGGGTTTCATATATCTGAAAAAGCACCACCCCACCAATTAGACTCATTAGGGTTATGCCAGAAATAATTCTTTTAATCATGGTATTACGCACCTTTGTTCACTAAAACCTAAGGGGGTTAAAATTTCTGTACTCGATTAAACTACTTTACAATTAGCTAAAACATCATTTATACGCATGAACTCCGATTTCTCGCTAACTTTTTCTTTGCCCAATAATGACTCGCTAATTATTAGGAGTGCCCGCGCTACAATGCCTAGGAGGCGTCCAAGGGGGCTATTATAGGAGGCTCTTGTTACATCAATTATTTATTAAATTCTTCTTGATGTTCTAAAACAGCATTGCCATTATCATCCACACGATAAGCACGAAGGGTTAGTTGATCACCATCCAGATAACCGTGCATAAATCCTAAATCACCAAAATTATCCCAGTAACGATCGTGTCTCGGAAACCAACGGCGTTTGCTGCCATCCTTAGCTGCAGCCCCTGAAGTAACAAATATAGTTTTACCGCAATCGTCTTGCTCGTTATGCAATATTTCTTGAGCATGCTCGTGACCCGCAAAAATAATATCCGCTTCATCACAAATGGCTTCTTCAACGAAGTCATCATGAGGCTTAGGCCCAGCAAGGGTTGGCTCTAAACTACTACGCCCATTGGTAAGATAAGGATGATGAGCAAAGGCAAATTTCCAAGTGGCATCCGACTCCGTTAATGTTTGCTTAACCCATGCCTTTTCTTCTTGAACATAAGTACCTCTTGGCCACCAATATGGGTTAGCATCAGGCAAGTAGGATGCCATTGGGTTTGAGTCATAGGCAACGAACAAACCGTTGCCAGCCTCTATTCCATAATACCTTGCAGGCATTTTCCATTTATCACTGTGCTCGGTATAAGCCACTTCATAATTACCGCGGTAGTTGTACGCACCATCCCCTGGTATTAATAAGGTGTTATCGTGGTTGCCTAGTGCCATAAAAAATGGAAAGTTTAAATTTTGATAGGGATCTTCAAATTTATCTATAAATTGCTGGTCGGTTTCATTTTTAGGGCCAGATTCATAAATGTTATCCCCTAGGCCAATAGCAAACAAACATGGACGGTTATCACAAACCTGCTGAATACCATTCGCTACTCTATATTGTTTATCTGTGCCGGTCCCACTGTCCCCCAGAACAATAAATCCGGTTCCACCATGTACAAACGACGTCAATGAAATTAGAAAGATTATAAGGGTATATATTTTAATCCGAGAGCCATTCATAGTCATTCCTATTTTTGGTTATCATCAACCATAAAATAAATGAACCAGTTGGCAGTTTTATTAAGCCAATGTGACAACGTCAGTTATTTTATCGCTATTTTTATCTTTATTTTAATATAGAAAATACTGAATTATTTTTCTAATAACTTTTTTACCACATAAGATGAAGGCCACTATTTAATGCAAGTAGCTTGGCATCATATAAATATCAATCCCAATAATGATCGATTTTATTACCATCTACCGACAGAATCACATGATAGCGATTACAAAAGCATGAAAAATGAAAGTCTAAAGAGTTGTAATATGAAGAGCGACCAATAACATCTACAAAATTATCAAAACTCTGGTAGGTTTCAGCATTTCCCACATAGGTTCCCCACATTTGACGGCCATTATTTCCGCTACAGGCATACTGTCCATTCACCTTGCTGGCGCAATCGCGAAGTACCGCGATGTATGACGTATTTTTACGACCAATAATCCAACGCCCGTCTTCGACGATTTCATCAAATTCATCTGTTGGCCAGTGTAGTGCGACGGTAGTGTCCATTGCACCGAATAAGTTACCGGCACTAATCTCCGAATTTGGCCAATAGACTGCCATTACTAAGTTATTTTTTTGCATGACTTTTGGAAGATGGGTGTTGTTGGTGCTATTAGTGCGGTCTTTAAATTCAGCTTTTACTTCTCCTGACTGAGTCCATACTGCGATGTCATCAACGGTTGCTACCCAAGGCCAAGTTTGAAAACCCATGTAACCACCATAATGTGTGTCCAGTGAGCTAAGCACCACTCCATTATGCTTATATACATCAATATCAAGATTTGATAAATCAGAGCCACGAGTAAAGGTTGGGATTATATTTTTACCTAATGCTTTAATGATACTTGAGCTGGCGAATCCTCCAAAGTCCTCAAAACTTTCATGATTTTCGAGACTGTAATGGTTAATTCCCCAAAAAGTATCGTCCCAAGTTGTTGGATGAAAGTATCCTCCCATACTCCATTGAAATAAAACCCTGTCCTCTTTAGATACCATGGAATTAACATTATCACCTAGGCCATGACCTGCTGCAGTAATTTGCATATTCTCGACAGGTTTCCAGCTTTCGATAACACTCGTCAGGTCCATATCTGAAGTACTAATAAATGCACTGGCCGCACTAGCAGAAAGAGGCGTTACACCTAGACCCGTTAGTATATTGATAACCTTGCTATGATTTGCGGTATAAGCATTTAAATACTTATCGGTATTAGATCGCCCCGCCGCGGAAAAAAATACACCTTTGTCATTGGTCACCCATAACACTTCGGTTAGTAGCCGATTGACCGCTACTTCAGCGAGCTGTTGAAGCTCACTGTCTTCGGCGAAATCTACAAGGTTTAACAAGGCAGAAAGTGTATATGGAAAATAGTTTGGCGATAATAATTCATAAAATCCATAATCTCGTTTTAATTCAAGAAAATGAACGATTTTAAGCCTTAAATTTTCATCTGATGCTAAACCCTTATATTGATTTAATAACCAGTCCGAAGACAGCCACATTATCATATGGTTTTCTGACCAGTAAATATGCTGGTCTTCACCGGACTCTAACCAAAATGGAAAATTGGCTCTGTCTATGGAAGCGAATATCTGGGAATCATATAAATCACTCAAAAATAAGACACGCACCATATTAATAAGTGTAAAGTCTGCTTTATTTCCATCCTCATAAGACGCCGTTAAGCTATTAATCAAACTGTCATTTTTAATCCCGTATTTTGATAATATGGGCAGCGCTGAGGTTCCGGGATTATTGATCGAGACTTGATTATGCGCTTCTTGGCGTAGTTCAAATTTTTGCTGTGTCGTTAAGGCGTGACTGCCTACTGATAATAGTAAGCTCGCAATAACAAAGGAATAGCGCTTAATGTAATTCATAAAGCGCTGTGAATGACTACCCTTCATATTATAACCCCTAATTTTTTACATTTTTACCAAGCCCATATTTTAAGTACGCCAACCACTACAGGAGTATCAAACACCATCAATTCAAGGTGAAGTATTCATTCTTAATAAATAAAGATTATTACTATTATCATTAAGCGTAATGCTATAGAAGGTTATTAAAGGCCAAATAGGGTATAAATAATTTTGAACTCTTTATTGTCTCGCTCACTAGACATAACGGCCTAGTCTTTAGAAAGGTTATATAGTTCAAATTTTCTAGTGAATTAGGGTGGTTTATTTAGGTCTAAATAATCACATAGAGAACGTCATTCATTTATTAAGTTATTTAAAATTCGGATGGGCTATCACCACGTAAAATCACAAAAGTAGAAATAGCATGATTACTGTAATTAGAGACACAGTCTTCACTAAATTAATTTTTATAATATTTTTAGGAAAAGTATAGTTCAAAGCACACATCCTAAACTACCTTCAGTTTAATGATTACCCACAACACCCTCACTTAAATCCTGTGTTTAGGAAACCGGTCTCAATACCACATTACGGCCTCTATTTTAATATTGCTGTAAAGAACAATAGTTAATTGTATCCTCGCTGTTAATGCTTTTTTTAAGCCAATGCTCTTAGTTATCCATTATAGTTTCATGCACAAGCATGAGGCCGTAATGATTTTGTGATAATTACGTAATAGTTTTGTGATGATTGGCCACTAAAAATCCTATAAGTTTTTCTGGTAGTGCCAAACTCAACGCAAGGAGCATTTCATGACAATCCGCAAAAGATATATATTTTGTGCAGCCATCGGGGTCTTTTCCAGTCTTATCTCTAACGCAGCGTTAAATGAGCCTATTGATATCATTATTCCAGCCACCGATATTGATAATGCGAAAATGGAACTGGGTAAAAAATTATTTTTTGATCCGAGGTTATCGAGGTCGGGTTTTATCTCCTGTAATTCTTGTCATAACCTTAGTATGGGAGGTACGGATAATATTAAAACTTCTATCGGTCACAATTGGCAACAAGGGCCTATTAATTCTCCCACCGTACTTAATTCAAGCTTGAACTTTGCGCAGTTTTGGGATGGTCGAGCCAATGACTTAAAAGAACAAGCGGCAGGCCCCATCGCGAACCCCGGAGAGATGGCCTTCACCCATAACCTAGCGGTGAATGTTTTAGAATCTATTCCGCAATATGTTCAAGAATTTTCAGACGCCTTTAAGCAAGACAAAATTGATATTGATCAGGTAACATCTGCCATTGCAGAATTTGAAAAAACACTTGTGACTCCCAACTCACGTTTTGATCGCTGGTTACAGGGAGATAAGAATAGCCTGACTCGAAAAGAGTTAGCGGGCTATTCATTATTCAAACAACAAGGCTGTGTAGCTTGCCACAATGGACCTGGAGTGGGAGGGACATCCTTTCAAAAAATGGGCATAGTTTCACCCTACAAGACCGAAAATCCCGCAGTGGGCTTAAAGGCGGTAACCGGTATTGCAAGCGATGAATTTAAATTCAAGGTACCTACTCTACGTAACATAGAATTAACTTACCCCTATTTTCATGATGGAGAGGCCGCCACCCTTACTGAAGCCGTGGATGTCATGGCTAGGCTACAGCTTGGTAAAAAATTAACCGAAGATGAAAATTCAAAAATTGTTGCCTTTTTGAAGACTCTGACTGGGCAGCAGCCTAGCTTTATTCTACCGCAGCTGCCCCCTTCTACCAATGCTACGCCTGCTCCAAAACCATTCGAATAAATTTTACTCGCCAGTAAAGTAACGTTATATTTCACCAAAAGTTCACTAGGCTCTCTTTATGAGCTGACCAAGGCATGCCTACCACCAGCCTAGTGTTTTCCAGTGACGAAGATAAAAACAAACCTCTTCGTCGCGATGGTTATAAAAAGTCATGGAGAAAAAATCAAATGCTCGCCGACATAAAAGTTCATGTGTATTCATTTAGGCACCACTTCATTTCTTACCAACTATCAATTGGCACTGACAAGTTAGCTGTCGCTCGTTTGGTTGGTCACAAAACCACGCCAATGATTGATGAGCACTACTCACATCATTTACCCAACGAAGCTGCTGATGCAATGAATCTAATGTAGCCCAAGGACCCAGATTCCTTGGACTAGAGTCTAGGCCTAAGGACAAGCCTAATTATCAATTGAGCCACTCAGCTCTTTAACTCAAACCCAGATCCAAGAATCTAGATCCCAAGAACCCAAGCAATAGGACCCAGATCCTAGGCCCCAGCACGCCTGAAAACTACTGAACTGAACTCTCCCCTAATCACTTCATAAACCCTGTTTTAGGAGCACGCTATGACTATTAGCATAAGGTATTTCGTTGTATCAAATGGAAACCTGAAGAAAGTCAGCCAGAAAAAATTTAATGGCTTTTACTTTAAAAAAGAAGCCACCCTGCCCGAGTACTCAGGTCAAACAATTAATATGGCCGAAGTATGTGCTGAAGTGATTGATCGTGCTGTCACACGCGTCATTCGTATTGATTGCGAGAGATATAAAGTAGACGGAGATGGGGCCCTAAATAAAGAGCATTTGCGAGAAAGCAATATTCATATGATCAACCTCATGTCACCGCCTCTAGCTGAACAAAATTCAACGGTGATTGATGCCACGAAAGTCTTTGAGGCTAAAAAGTTGGAGCATAAGCTCACATGGGAATTAACGACAGAAATTATAGAGAAAATTGTAAAGGCGCTTAAACTATGAGGATAGCTCTATCAACAAAATGAGAATAATAAAAATGTCAAAGGACCCAGTTCCGTTCCGAGCTCCCCATTCGGAGAATTTCTACCTTTAGTAAGAAAGGTCTATTTGAAATAGCTTTATATTCGCAAGCAATTTAGTAATCCAAGTAAAATAACGGTCAATGAGAAGACCATTGCCTCCCCATTGATCGGTCTCGATCTACGCTTAACTTGAATAATCTATCTATCAAATTAAATTAGAGTAAGTGCTTCTTAATGAAAGCCTCAATTTTCTCCCGCTCAACATCTAGCATATTGTCTAGAGGCTTAAATTCAGCGCCGTCAAAATACCTTGCCTTAGAACTTTTTCCACCAGGGCTTCCATGATCAGAGTCAATCGAGTCCCGCCAGTATTCAGCATGATCTCGCCACTCCTTAACATTTACAAGTTGAGGCGGAGTGAACCAGACGTCCCACGTCAATATATTACCCTCCTGTAACATGTTGCCCGATCCCATATTAAACACATCCATTACCAACTCATTAAACTCGTCCACAAGGCTGTGACCAACCTTAGTAATCGGTCCAATCTCAACCCCTAAATTAGCAACATCCCAAGCTTCGTCTTTATGTTTCGCAAAATTAGGGATTTTAAAGTCCGTGGTTTCACCTAGACGAAGTGGGAAAACTGGTTGCTTTGGGTTACCTGGTTTATGAGTCGTTACTCTAATAGCATTTGCTTTATCAAAAGGAAAAGGGAGGTTGGATTTTTTAAAGAAGTTCCATAGTAGCTTAACGTATTCTTTTTGGTGCGCACTGGGACTAAACCAAATTTTCCCCACTACCTCCATGTCAGCCGCGAGCTGTTTAGTCGACTCATTAACCCAGCCCCTTTGCCCTGTTACTGTCACCTCTACATTCAAAGCACCAAACGATGGAGAATAAGTACCTTGCTGGGGGCATATGATAGAAAATACTCTGCCTTTATCGGTATAACCGAGCCTAGAAATATTATGCGAAAACCTTTGAAAACATCTCTTAGGATCAGGCTGCCCCTTTTGAGTCTCCCAACTAAATTCAGGCCACTTCACAGCCTGCTGACGTTGAAGCTTGTCAATATTGGCCATGTTATCCAGCATGGGTAAAGCTGTTAGGTTTGGGTCTGGATAAGCAAATTGAGAATTAGATTCTTCGAATCCCCCCACCCATCCAGGCACTAAATTAGTGTTCGTTTCACCGGTCATTAGACTTTCCTTATTATTCAAGACGTAAAATAGCGATCAAATTATATTGATCTTTTCGACACCTAAAACTAACAACTAACGTCAAACCTAGCTTAAATTTGTAACGTTATAATCTCTCATAAAAGTCACAAATATTATTATCGTAAGGCATTCAGATCTTTTTTATCCGCAAACCTAGTCATGCCTAGTCAACTAAACTTATTAACAATTAGATGATCATATTTAAAAATGGTTTGCCATAAGCCATAAGCTTGAAATACAGAAGAATAGATTATTTGAGTAATGTAATTAGGATTATTTTTTAAAACTGAAGCAACCCAGAATCTAAGAACTTACTCCTAGATTCTGGTATTAGGGGAGCAAGCTAACTTCTAGGAAAGATCCTTATTTAGCATTAGCTTCAACATTAAAAAAATGAAAACTTGTCAGCCCCCTCCACACTGCGGCACTATCCACCTAACAATCACTTATTATTGCTGGAGGTAGAATGAAAAATTGGTTAATAGGCTTAATAATCCTTGCCAGTAATTGCCTTATACATGCTGAAGCCATACCTTCAATCCCTGAAAAGACATGTACATCCGAGATGAACAAGTGCCCTCAAAAATACAAAAATGAAAATAATGAGCACACTATCGCTAAGCAAAAAGCAGCTAAACTTTTAAATGGCTTCTACACTGATTTCCTTGATACTTGCTCTAAGACAAAGACTTTAGAAAGCAATCTAACGCTCACCATTTTAGAAGAATCAAATATCAAGTGCGCCATCAATGCGGTTGATATTGACGTAGAAAAGAAGAATATGTAAAGCCTAGGAATCGTATCCAAGTTCCGAGTCCCCTCTTCCTAGAAAGCCCTCCACCAGCCCCGATCCGAGATCCTAGGACCTTGGATCTGGTTTCTGGTTTCTGGTTTCTGGGAACTGGGAACTGGGAACTGGGAACTGGGAGCTGGGATTAATATGTCAATTAGGGCTATTTAAAAATCTCTTAATTTTGCAGTAATTCAATAACCTGCTTTAGGCTATCCGTGAGAAGCTCTAACCCCAATTTGCCATTCATTTTCAAATCAGACAATGCATAAGTTTTGATGCTGTCTTTTTCAAAGTCTTTAGGGTAATTCACAGTACGCTTGTCATCTGCCCCTAGCTGCAATTCCACTGCCCATTCTGCGGCTGTAGCATCGGTGCTGCCATTGATAATTTTAAATCCATAACGCTTAATGATGAGCTTAGGGTAAGTTTCTTTATTTAAATCAATCACTGAATAGCCATAGCCAGCAAGTTGCTGTGATATTTGATTGTTTAGCTGGCTTTGAATATCTGAATGTTCCTTTTCAACAGCTTGGCGAATGTCTTTGGCAATGCCTTCATCTATGGCCACCCCTAAAGCAATGCCCACAGGTCCCATAGTAGACATTAACGCTATACCTGCCCCAGCGCCCTTACCTTGAAACTGGATATGGTTGGGTTCGGCAAACTCCACTACAACCGGATTTTCACTAAGTGCTTTACCATTGAAAACCGAGCAAGCTAATATCTGGGTTAATACTAAAAAGAGAAGAGCGAAACGAAAAAACATAAGGCTTGGCCAGTTAGATAATTAATGAGGGGATATTAAGTTTTAGTGAATGTCAGATGACTAGAAACATTTATCTAGTCAAGTATAGAAAGCCTTAACTAATTAAGGCTTTCGTCGCAGGTGGTGAAATCATCCCTCTATGCGTACTTCTATACCACTGATTTCTACAGGTGAAATAATGGCTTTTTTCTGCGCTAGTGACACAAGGTAAATAACATATTCACTACGCCCAATATCCATAGACACTAAGGAATATCCTAACACCTCTAGAACTTGATTCGCCGCCTCTATTTGAGCATCGAATAAGTCGTAGGGGCTAGCATTGCTTTGCTGATTCCAATTATCCCAAGCATTGGTTAGTGTACTTAGGTTAGGGACTGTTACATCCAACAAACTTAGCCTACGGCTGATGAAGTTTTGAATTTCATCTTGATCATCTGCCATGTCTATAGCCCAGCCTCGTAAGATCGACCAGTCTTGCAATAAAGCTGCAGGGTGCCAAACCTCATTTGTATCACGCATAGAAACAAAGTTAGCAACAGGGGTTGTCTTTAGGTGTTTGTAACCTTTTATGCTATGAGTCAACAGCACGCCAACTTCATTTATTTCATCTTTTTGAATAAGGCTACCTGCTATCTCGAAGGTTACCTTTTGTCCGTCCAGCAAAGGTGCGTAATTCATTTCATTTTTTAACCATGAATCCATAAGCTGCTGCTTAGTGTCCACCGAGTTTAAGGTAGCTTCTTTTTCTGAATCTACCTCATTTGGTTGCCACTGCTTGGCCTGCTCAATACTCTGGGCAATGACTTGCTCAAAATCAGGGTAATCGCGACGAGCTCTAGCCTTTACTTTTTCCAACAGCTCATCATTATAACTCTCTTTAATTTCAGGCAACTTATCAAACGGGGCTTTCATTAAAGGGTGTTTTACCTGAGGCAGGGCTAACCCCAGCCACTGGCGCAAGCGATAAACCATAAGAACTTCTACCGGAAAATGGTAAAGCGCCAGGTGATCAAAATCATGGTTATCTTTTGCGGTACTGGCACGGGTGTGATGCGTATGACGATTACACAACTGAACTAACAAGCCATTTAATACGGTTGCATCATCATCTTTCCAATGAATTAAGATTTCATCGAAAAGCGGTTCACCCTCAAAGTAATCAGACCAATCTCGCTGCGGTAAATCTAAATAATCTGTGCCTAGCTGGATCATAAAGGTTTGTGCAGCAAACTTTCTTTCAGATTTAACTTTAAAGTAGTTTTTATCGCGAGCACTAAGGACTAGTAAATTAATTTTTTTAAAGGTTTCTTTAGAGCAGCACAAACTACTAAATCCAACCAATAGCCCCGACTGTTCCGATAATATTCTCTGTAAAGTTTTATTATTTTTAGGACGACTACGAACAATATTATGCCATAAAAATTGCTGTTCAAGCATTTCCTGAAAATAGCTGGAGTACAAACTATAATTCGAGTTTATCCACTCTTTTCCACCAGATAAAGTTTGAATGGCCCCCTTCAAAAGGTTTGAATAGGCATAAACATGTAGAGCATCATACGAATCTATAATATCCAAGCCAGAATGATCACCTGCATAATTATTTATATCGTTCAATGCGCTACTTAATCTTTCTTCAAGGTTCGCCACCCCGAGGAGCGACTTTAAAGTCACTCCGCGAGATTTTGAGCTTCTATAGCTTTCGCTATAGTATTTTCTCATTTTATTAGTCCCATTTATCGCTAATTTCAACCTGCAAAGTGTATGACGTTACTGTACTCGGATCTGCATTGGCCGGGCGTACTCTTGGCACCTCAACCTTCACGACATAACTTTTAACCTCAAATCCTGCTTCTAGTGCCTTCCGAAGCTCACGAGCAAATGCAATATTTTCTGGGGGCAAATTTTTCCATCTGCTAGCATCACCTTGTAATGCCAAGTCAACCCAATCATTTAAACGGGTTTCAGCGGAAGCCTCTGGATTTGGTGCGACACTAATACCATTCACCGTAGACTTGGTATCCATAATTTCAATAGTCTCGTTTGTAATATCAATGAAACCATGATCCAAACCCTGGTTTGAGTTATTCTGCAAGCTTCTAAAGTCATGACCTGTCACATCTTTTACAATTTGATTGGTCATCTCCTCACCCAGCACACCATCATTCTTATAGGTTAAATTACCGCTAGCGTTTTCTCCAGGTAGGTGCCCGCCAATGGTGTATTCCGTTTTATAAGGGCCATTAGAAATCAACTCATCTAGAGTAACAGATTGTGGGTTTAAGTTTGCTCGATCCTGAGTTGATAAATTTTGAGCATCTGGATGATTTGGATCGTTAATTATGTTAAGTACTTCAACATTCGGATTATTTGCTTGGATACTCAGGGTGGAATTAACCTTTACAAGACTCGGACCAGGAATAATAAGCTCAATTAAATTAACAGCCCCCATAAACATATTTTTTTGTCTATCAGTTAGGCTATTCCATGACTGCTCTCCTAATTTACACCCAGGTATATCGCCGCAATTGTTAACTATGATCATTACGCCATCGGATACTACACCGCCAATCAAGCCCATAGCTTCTAAGTAAGACTCCTTTACAGAGTCAGGTACGGCTAGTCCAACGGTACTAAAGAAATCATCTCCAGCATTCTGAATAGCAATTGAAAGCGGGTCGGTACCTGCGCCAAAGTGAGCTAATCGGTCTAAGGGGTTAGGGGTCGCCATTCCATAAGCAATGAATTTCATTATCAAAATCATTGCGGGATCACCTTCTTTAGCCTCCCAAGCGTTATTTTCCGCAGCGTTTGCCCCCGTTTCAGCTGCGATACTTATGTCTCCTCCCAGTGCATAAGCACCTAAAGCCGCGGATAATTTCGCCATATCCACGCCATTTTTCTTTAAAGCATCCCATTTCTCGGCAACAACCTGGTGAATAGTGCCATTCTCCAATAACTCTTCACCATTAAGCTTTAAGAACTCTTCAATTTCTCTTTCAGCATTTTCACGTTGAATTTGCCCTACAAACTCACCAATCACCGCACCACCAGCACCGGACCAACAGCCTTCTTCATTGCCACCAGATGAGCCGGAACTGTTCATGTTAGAAGCAATGCCTATGGTGCAACCAAGGGCCGCATGCGCAATGTACTGGGTAGCAATATTAATTCGGTCAGGGTTATCTAACGGTAGGTCTGCTGCAGCACCAATTTGATTGGCAGCTTTTTCACCTAGCGTGTAAATAGCATGGCTGGCCAAGGATTGAGTAAACTCGGTGCCAAATTCACTCCAGCCAGTACCATTCACATAGCTGTTTACGGCACCGCTAACTGTAGCGCTAACTGTAGCACTCACTAAGCCACGATAGGTTTGATCGGAAATTCCTGGTACTACTGTAGAGTTCGTTGCCGAATCTGGGGGTACGATATCACTACTCATTAATTTATGATTAATGCCAGCCGAAACACCCGCGATGACCATAGACTGGGCCAAAGCTACTAGCTGCTCTTCACGGCCCATGTCTTTCAATGTTTTACCAAGGTCACCGTCATTGGCCACTGCAAAGGTAACGGCTTGAGTTGCTAATGTTGCCGCACCAGCACTGATAGCCGCAGCACCTGCCACTGTCATGGCAGAACTAGCCGCAGTAATAGGCCCTAGTGCAGCCGCACCAGCACCACCGGTGGCTACTGCACAGGCAATCGCCACAATTACCGCACCAGCTTCGGTTAATCCTTGTGCTTCATAGTCCCATGACTGCATGGCTAGAGTCATTTCAGTCCATTGAACATCATCGCGCTCACTGACTTCCTTCATCCAAGCCAGACCTGGCGATTGCGCAAACGCATCAAGAGTATCTTCAAAGCTGCCTTCGCCTGCATACTCAATTTTTAAGCCTTGATCAGCCGTTAAATAAATCTCACCGTTGGCGTTAATGTCGTTATAGATACCGGTTTCAATTTGATGGCCCATGCCTTTGGTTTTAAAAGTAAGCGCATTTTCTTCATCATATGAATAAGAGTAAGAGTCCAGCTCTTTAGCCAGTTTAAATTCGATGAAACCACCTTCGGCCTCAACAGCAACAAACCCTTCACTTCTGAAGTCCACAGCTTTAAGGGTTATATTGCCCATAAAGCTATTCAGCGTTAGGTTTTTACCCGCTTTAATGAGAGTCCGAACAATTTCGGTTTGCTGACTTTGCTCTTCAATGCTGACGGAATTGCCAAACACACCACCACTGCCCGCCTCAAATGTATTGCTGGATGCATACTGATTGGTGCCATTGGTGACATATATCCCCATACCCGCCAACAACTTAATGGAGCCTGGACTTTCTAAAATAGCGCCCTCAATTAAAATAGTAGTGCCTGCCAAAATAGAAATATTTTCACCTGACAACTGACTTTGAATACTTTCAAGAGCCTGCTCGCTATCGCTCCAGTAAGAACCCTCTTCATAACGGTAACTTTCTACTGGCTGAGTGACTAGCGTTACACTGCCACCGGCGTCAATTTTAAGGTCTCCTTGGGCGTTAAAAATAGCACCGCTAGATATCACATCGCCACTGGTGGTAAGAGTAATGTCACCAACCGAACTGATGGTGGCAAGATCTTGCGCATAGTCGGTATAGCCATGGCCGTAATCGTAGCGAATTACTAAGGTTTCATTCTTAATTTGCTCTGCTATTAAGGTAACTTGAGTTCCACTGATTAAACCGGATAGGTTTTCAATATTCTGACCCGCGGTAATAGCAATTTCACCACCAATCACTTCACCTTCACTGTTAAAGAAATTGCTTTGTGCATTGATTAATGCAGAACGGCGAGCATTTATGGTGGCACCATCTACTAAAATGGTGTCGTAATTTAAATTGGCTGTGCCAAAGCTAAGGGTGTTGCCTTCAATGTTATTGGCCGCAATAGTCGTGGGAGTTAAGTACACGATGGGAACGTAAACTTCTTCGCCATTGATTACTCTAATTTCAGGCCAGATCAAATCATAAGGAATACTTTCCAATGAAAAATCGCTACCTACTTCAAGACTAAGCTCCTTCGCAAATTTAACGCCATTATCGTATAGTGCTTTGGTTTGCGCTGTAGCAGAGGAATACCCTAGTATCCAGCTTCTATCTATAAGTGAATCAATCTGTTCTTTTATTAGTAGTTTCTCTACATAAGGCGTTCCTACATTTTTTGGAAGTGGGCCAGTAGTCGGTATAATTAAAATGACTTCTCCTGCAATAGGCACCCAAGTAAAATTAGGAAATGCTTTAATATTCTCTGCCTTCATTTTAGACAAGAAATAGCCCATTCCATCAAACACTTCTATATCTTCTCGGCCACTACTACCTTGATACAAAGCAGACGCTATCGAAGATGGTTCAACTGAATAATTATCATTAAAATAATCTATTACAGCTTCATTTGTATATGTATATTCTGCCCACTTATAGCCATCACAGGAGTCTCCTCCAAAGATGCTCGATTCCCATATAATACATTCAGAAGTTACTATTGATGAATGTGCTCTTAGGCTTAATGTTGACAAGACCATCAACATAAAAAAACTTAATAATACCAAAATCGATTTGGAAAAATAAAACCGATCAGGGAAAGTAGTATTGCTATTTATATTCACAACTTTTCCTTTTTGTACGTTAAAAATCATTACTAATTGAAATTAAAAAACCACTAACTTATAAATTTTCTTACTCTACTGATAGTCAACTTTTAAAGTCGTCAACTCAAAATCTCCAGCCCCTTCACCGTAGAGATATCCTTCAACAGAAAATAATGCTGGTAGCAAGCCAGTTTCAAGCTGCTTTAAGTCAGGTGTACTCGTGGTCCAGCGCTTGGTTCTTCTATTAACACAAGCCCCTAGAACTCTTTTTGCACAATAGCGTTTACTGTGTTGAGTGGTTACTATTACTACAACAGAAGACTGGAGTTTAAAACCATATTGCGTAACTGCATTTACATCAGCGTGTAAATCGCCCCAAATCTCAATGAAACTTAAATGATTTAACAATTGATTAGAAACTATAAAGATAGAGTTTTCACCTGCATTGATTCTACCCGCGGGTGAAGTGAAAGCGACAAACTGTTGTTCTCCAGCTTCGGTAGTGCAATTTGTTAACCCAATACATAGGCCTTGTGATGTCAATGTTCCAGGCTCCTTATCAACTTGAATTCGATAGCGCTCATTGGTTAAATTGGTTGAGTTAATTGTCAGCTTACCATTTTCAGCTTCAATAATTGCAGAGGAATTAATTACATCTTGTGCTGCTACTATAGTTAGAGTATTGGCAGCAGCTATTACTACTTGATCGCTTAATTCTTCATCAAGGTATGACTCACTAGAATTAACCGAACTTGTATGACCAATAAAATAAGGATTTATGTTCGTCAATGAGCCAGTTTTAATTTCTAAATCATCAACAATGATATTGGCTGAATATGTATCAACTGGTACAGGATAACTCCCATCTGGATCATCAGGTAGTGTCTCAAATGTACCGCCCTTATAAACAGCCCCACTTCTTGTACGAGAAGATATATACGTTTCAATTCTATAAGGGCGGTTTGAACCATTCAGAATCAGTCCAGTTGACTCAAGAGTCGCCATTTTTGAAAATAGCAAACCTCCGAATTGATTTATAATGCTACTTTCCCCATTTATATAGAGGAGTTCATCTGCCATTATGGAACCTTCGTTCAGCACCTCCTTTGCAGAGATATCAATTCTTTGTCCAGATATATCACCATAATTATTAATATTGCTAATCGCTACTAATTCCACAGCTCTGCCTGAAAGCTCTGTATCCTTCTCATTCGTAAGACCCGCTATTTTAATGAAGTTTGAGTCCGAGGGTAGTGATTCAAATTCTGTTTTAAGGCTTCCAACATCTAAAGAGCTTCTTGATTCAACGAGTAACTTCCCTTCTGCATTTACCATTCCGCTAATATCTACCTGAAATCCACGAATATTTATTGCTCCATCAGGAACGATGGTTCTCCCTTCAAATTTAGTAACACCTAATCTATCACCTCCTGTTTTTAGGGTGCCATGGGTATTAACTCCCCCATCATTTTTTCCTGATTTAAGACTTTCAATGAGAATACTGCCAGCACTGATAGTGGAAGATCCAGCTATGTATATACGGGATGCATTATTGTCTTCAAACCTGTCCACAACACCCGTATCTATTAAGTAATGAGCTTTACCTGCAATTACGCTCACATTACCACTGGAAATCAATAAATCACCATCTTCAGAAATAAGTAATTTTCCTGCCCCATCTACCTCACCCATAAAGTTGGTGGATACATCACCGCTAATATCTATATTTTTAGCGACGATATCTAAGAATGAAACTCCGGGCGCCTCTAATCCATTTGATGAAACCCTAATGTAATTATTAGCTTGTAATGCAAGTAATTTATTATTTTCACCTGAAAACTCAGGAGAACCTGCCGCGATTACCACTCTAGAGAACCCCTTGAACGAACAACCATCACATGTGAAGTCATTATCAGAAATAACTATGAGTTCTGCAGGCATTCCAACCAATTCAAACTGAGAGAATAGACTTGCTCCTTCAACTAAGTTGGAAATATCGATTAAAATAATTGAAGCTTCACCACCACTTAATAACTTAGGATTAAGGGCTGAGCTATTAATCACCTTAACAATACTATTGTTTATCTCTGACTGATAAAGTGAGTTAATTGACAACCCGTTTACATCAGCTGTTGTGATTTGCATAAGGTCATTAGCATCTGTACCTATAATCGTAGGCGCATGATCTACCCCCAATGAATTATATATCAATTGATTGTCAGCATTCGCAACCGAAATCATAAACAGCAATAGCATAACCGCTATAAGAGCTTTATTAACTGATTGAACCACAGCGTTCTCCCAAATCTATATTTAATTAAAACCAATATTATTTTCTAAATTATTCTTAGTTTATAACTCCGCCTTCATCCCGCATGGGATGCTAGGCTTTGTTATCTGTTCAATTTATTGTTCGTGAAGTTGCATATTATTAATCTGCTCTATATCGCTTACACATTCACCTGTCCCGTAAATTTTTATAGACTTACCAGCCATATACGCAGCTAAGACCATGCTATATTGCACTTCATTAGCCAATGTGAACCTGTCGTGTGTATTTGTACTTGAGCATGGAGAATCAGAAACTAAAGTATTCAAATAAACGGTATTATAAGGATTCCCAATGCTAGTAGCTTGAATTCGTTTTATCGTTGCCTCATAGGGCCCCGTTGATGCAATAGATATTTGACTAACAACTAATAAAACTAGTGCAAACAATAATTTCATATGTATTTCCAAAGAGGTAGATAACTCCGCTTTCATTCCGTATGGAATGCAAAGCACAGTTATGTTGTTAATTATTAGTGACTCAATATCGTAATCACTTCTTATATTGATTTACCAGATCGAATACACATTACGAATTCGAACCCAACTACCAATACAGTTGTTACTACTATCTTCGTCAGAAGTACCTTGAAGATTCACGCTTTTACCAGACATATACGCTGCCAATAATGCAGAGTATTGTGCCTTTTCAGCTTCACTATCAAAGGTACCCGCCCAAGTTTGACCGTCATCAACGCATGGATTACTGCCTATAGAACCATCCAGCTGAACAATAAAGTACGAAGTATCAGAATCAGGGTTCTTAAAAACTTGTAAATGGGTCACTTCCCCAATCTTATTTGGGGTTTGAGCAACGACACTTACAGATATCAAAATCAATAATAAACAAATGAAATTTTTCATATTCCCACTTCTATCTATATAACTCCGTTGTCATCCGGCTTTTTGGATGCACGACTTTGTTATGTTCTATTTTTGTATTTCAATAATTGATGCGGTCATACAAGTTTCATCAAAACTTGTGATTTGCACCTTTGTATTTCCTGTCATAAATGCCGACAAGGCAATTGAAAAAGCCCTATTGTGCGAAGCCTGACTTGGTGAAGAGCTTTGAGGGAAAACCACAGATCGATTCGCACAGTCACCGGTACCACCAGAAATGGACACGTAAAAATCATCAGAGCTAAAGCTTGTACTAGCAAGTTTAACTATTTCACCATCAGTGACGATAGCCTTAGTGGCAAAAGCACTTATTGAAAGAAACATCGATATCAATGACACCATTAACTTCATATTCAATTTCCAATTATTTTGTACATAACTCCGTCATCATCCCGTTTTTGGGATGCATGACATAGTTATGTTTTTAATTATTAGCGACTTAATACCGTAGTCACTTGTTATATTATTTTTTTAATTTTAAACCAGTAACTCTCTTGTAATTAACATAATCAGAGCAACTATCTATATCCGAAAAGTAAGCGTTTAACTCCTTTCCAACCATTTGAGCAGATAAAGCCAGAGAAAGCCTTCTGTTAGATGCGTTCTCTCCGCCAGTGGCATTACCCTCGATATTAATCCAACTAACAGACGAACCATCTAGCTTTCCATGGATATAAGTGCCTCCATGATCGTAAACATCAATTTCAAATTCAGAGATAGTGCAGTTAACATCGGCAATTGCTGACATTGGAAAAATTGCAATCAACGCGACTAAAACTTTATGCATAACTTAAAATTCTCTATATGGGCTATTATTAATATAACTCCGCTTTCATCCGGTATCGGATGCAAAGCACAGTTATGTTGTTTATTTTCATAGTCAAGGATGAACCCTAACCGCTAATGATCAATGGCTTAACACCATAGTCACTAGTTATCTGTTAATTATTGCTTTGATAGATTAATGTGTTTTATTGCAGGAATACCTTCATGGCAATTAGACACCGTAAAACTAACTTTTTTATCTGCCATTTGCGCTGCAAGTAACAACGAATAGGCCTCTTCAAAATAAGGGTATGTATCAGGAAGAATAAAGTAGTCTGCACGGCCACACTCATCTGGATCCGCCAAATTTGAATGTTGTATTAAAATTCCACCATGCCCTTGGTAAAGTTTAATCAGAGTAATATCGCCAGCTGTAATATTTCCCTCTGCAGCCGATATAGAACTAATAAAAAAACCACCTATGATTAAAATCACTGATAAATACTTCAAGAAATCTCCTTAAATTCAGATAACTCCGCTTTCATTCCGCATGGAATGCAAAGCATTGTTATGCAATTAATTTATTTAGTTAAAAAACAGTAGTTAGCTTCGGCATTATTATTGATGCCATTACACCCTGCTTTAGGAACGCAGTTTAAGTTCATGCCTGTAGTGAAAGCTATGTAGCTCATACTAATCATAGCCTTACCATTCAAGTCACCGCCACGAATTGTCATTTGATTTTGATTGGCACAGCTGGTCGGATTTTCATACCCTTCCTCCCAATATAGTTGGTGACCCTCAATATAGGAATATGTAAAAACGCCATTAAGGGTCCCGTCAACGGCATGGGCAACATTCGTTCCACCTAAAACAGAAATGCATAATGTTAAGGTACTAAATATTTTCTTCATGAGATTAGGATCACCAAAGCAAAGGTATAACTCCGTCGTCATCCGGCTTTTCGGATGCACGACATAGTTATGTTATTGTTTAATTTTGATTAAAAATCGTAAAAGTGAACATACACAATACTGCAATGCCCATCTGGATTTGCACTGTGTCCAACTCGAATTACTGACTGCTGAGCCCTTGCCATCAGGAACATACTGACCCATTCCTTAGCTCCTGGAGCATCAACCGAAAAAGTAAATGGCCAGCCTGCATTCCCACAATTAGGCGTTTCAACATCCAAATTCACTAACGCTGTTCCTGTATTATTAACATAGAAGCCAGATACGTTTCCTGTGTATTCAGGAGCTGCTTTAACAGATAAGACCACTAAGAAGGTGGCCATAAATATCAATACTCTTTTCATAAAAAACCTATCTATATAACTCCGTCGTCATCCGGCTTTTCGGATGCACGACATAGTTATGTTATTGTTTAATTTTGATTAAAAATCGTAAAAGTGAACATACACAATACTGCAATGCCCATCTGGATTTGCACTGTGTCCAACTCGAATTACTGACTGCTGAGCCCTTGCCATCAGGAACATACTGACCCATTCCTTAGCTCCTGGAGCATCAACCGAAAAAGTAAATGGCCAGCCTGCATTCCCACAATTAGGCGTTTCAACATCCAAATTCACTAACGCTGTTCCTGTATTATTAACATAGAAGCCAGATACGTTTCCTGTGTATTCAGGAGCTGCTTTAACAGATAAGACCACTAAGAAGGTGGCCATAAATATCAATACTCTTTTCATAAAAAACCTATCTATATAACTCCGTCGTCATCCGGTCTTTTTCGGATGCTCGACTTTGTTATACGGCGACGAACTTGCGTCACCGATAATTGTTTATATTTGGAAGGAATTTTTGATCCGCTAACGAAGAAATCGCTAGCCGTTACATCATTCACATCCGTGTTTATTCTGGCTCGTTAACCGCCAGATTTAATTTGGGCTGGAGTTTCTCAGATTATCCAATTCAATTCCAGAACCCATATCAAAAGTTCGTATAACTATGTTGTTAAGCGAACGCGTTCGTATAACATCCTTTATGGGAGGAAAGATGATATGAGCACTTTTCCTTTGCCATCAGAGAGTTAACGCGTCCCTATGTTTATTGAGGCGGGATCTTACGCGTAAAAAACAGCCAATTCAATACAGAAGTACTTGTAATTCGCTTAACAAAATATTTTGTTATACATAGCCTACAAGCCTTGTAGCGTATGGCTCACATGGCTGTACCCCTATAGTGATATACGAATCCATATAAATTCGCTTAACAGCACCATTTGTTATCAACAGGCTGACGCCCCCTAGAATAAAGGCCTGTACTAAAGGTTACGATATAGTGTTATACGAATTCAAATCTGGTCTAGGCTCTAATCATTAGCTCAATCACCCACAAAAAGGCGTCTTATGGCGAGGCTACAAGAAACGTTTCATTTGAAAATGCGCGCGTCACATTACGCTATGAATACAGAGAAGTCTTACTGGAATTGGATACGCCGCTTTCTATTTTACAATAACATGCGCCACCCCAATGAAATGGCTGAATTTGAGGTGTCCAACTTCTTAAGTCATCTGGCTACTCGCGAGCATGTCTCTAGAAGTACTCAACGGCAAGCACTGTCCGCGCTGCTATTTTTGTATAAAAACGTCTTGGGAAAAGACTTTATAATAGAAGAGGTCACGGTAGGAACACCGATCACTCGATGCCCCCCGTACAGATCCGT
>CAJXRF010000087.1 GCA_913058575.1 uncultured Bermanella sp. | reverse complement strand
AACTTTCTCAACAAGACTCCGAATACATTAGCGCAAACCACCTCATCATTGGAAAGAGTGATTGCAATCATGAGGGGAACCATACATTTTTGTGCGGTAGCTTTTATAAAAGGCTAAATAATCCCAGTGGGTGGTGGGTGGTGGCAACAGTGATCAATAGCAATACGCAAGCAATGGCACCTGCAAAATAGCTGCGTTGTAACATAACCTGAGAGCTTCGCATCATCTTTATTCCCATTACGATATAGCCAACCAAAAGCAGCATTTTTACGGTTAACCAATGATCAAAGACTGGATATTGGGCTATGGCTAATGTGAGCATTACACCGGTTAATAGTAAAAAACTGTCTATAACATGGGGGGCGATTTTTACGATTTTTTTATTGAGCCACCCAGCGTTCATTTGTAAGGCGGTGCCACGAATAATAAATAAGCCAAGGCTCAGGGCCACCAGCAATAGGTGGGTGTGCTTTAAAGGTAGATAGATATCTGCCATCTGTATTCCTAAGGTAAAGTTTTGTTGTTTTCTTGACATTTGACCATTCAAAGACTTAAATGATAATCATTATCAAATGAGATTGAAGGCGGATTGCCGTTGTGATTAAAAAACCAACGATTCAGAAGGTGTTAAGTGAATGGGAATTCTACACGCTTGCGGCCGATGCGTGCTACCACCGAGAGGAATATAAAGAAGCCAGTCGAACATTTTGTAAAACAGTGGAGTTATTGGAGCCGTGGCTTGAAAAAGAAAGCAAGCAGCTTTGGAAGATAATGCATTTGTTTGTTATTTCCTGTCATAACGCAGCTCATGCGTTGGGGAAATTTGGTCGTCATAAAGAGGCTGAGTACTATTACAGCCATGCCCACTTTCGTTTGCTCAGTCTTATAAGCGTTCAAAATATGCCCAAGTCATTGATGGAGAGCACTTTACTGGAACTTAGAGCGACATTCTTGCAGTTGACGGATTACTTAACGGGTAAAAATAAAATGGAGCTGGCAGCAAATATTAAGGAAGAAAGTTTGCGAGTGGTCAGGCAAAATTATGGGGATTATAGCGGCGATGTTTTTGTTGCGTGAATTAAAACGCCCAATTTATAACCGCTGAGGAATAAATTGGGCGCTGGGTTTACGTATATTGAGTTTGCTAAGTCTGTTTATTAAGCTCAGTAGCAAACCGCCCCCATTTGAAATTGCTCTTCTTCGAAATTCACATGATATTTAAGGTTGTATTTTTCAGTTTGCTCCAGTAATTGATCGCTGCTCATTTGGCTGAGTGTTTGTACCAATAAAGCATGGTGAATGAGAGAAATTTCTCGTTCTGACAGATCTTTGGCTTCTTGAGCTTCAAATATGTGATTTTGAATCAGGCTTCGACGCCAAGCATCGGTATCATTTTCATTTATCATTATTTGTTGGACTATGGTCATTACCATCGGGTTGATCGTATGCATGTACTCACCTTCCTCGTGAATGTCTTGCTAATGTAGTGCTGCATTTTGGTCGAATCCAGAAAAATACGCTTTTAATTCCAGAAAAATCTAATGGAAGGCTTCTTGGTAGAGTATTTTTTAAACGCTTGTTTCAGGTGTAGCAGTACTATGGTTCGTTGATAGCGCTATAATTCTTGGTAATTTGAGGCTTTTTTCCCGTCTTTTGGGGTCGCTAGCGCAATGCCTATTGCTTTCCATGGTGTATCTTGGCTATATAAAGCCCCCTTTATGACGTGATAAAGGGTCTAAAACAACAAAAAATGAGAACAAAACAATGAAACGAATATTCAGCATTTTATGTGCTTCTTTGATCAGCATGGGCGCCTATGCAGTGGAGATTGCAGGGGTTCAATTACCTGAAAAACTAACTGCTCAAAGTGAATCTTTGGCATTAAACGGTGCTGGTGTTCGCAGTAAATTTTTCATGGATATTTACGCGGCGGGACTGTATTTGGCAGAAGCCTCCAGTGAGCCGAAGCAAATTATTTCTGATGATAAATCCATGGCTCTGCGTTTGCACATTACATCTGGATTATTAAGTGGTGAAAAAATGGAAACCGCTACCCGTGAAGGATTTGAGAAATCAACAGGTGGTGAAACGGCGGCAATAATGCCCGTTATTGATAACTTTATAGAAACCTTCAAGACAGGCATTCAAGAAAATGATGTATTTGATTTTGTCTATAGCCCAGCGGTAGGCGTGAATGTTTTCAAAAATGGTGAATTAAAAACCAATATTAAAGGTTTGGAATTTAAACAGGCTTTGTTTGGTATTTGGTTGTCAGACGACGCTGTACAGGATGACCTGAAGTCAGATCTATTGGGTAGTCTTTAGTTAAAATAAACCTTCACCGTTATTTTGGTGGTGAAGGTTTAATGTTGTAAGAAGCTTCCTTCAATTATGATGTTTTGTTTGTTTTTGATGTTGCTGCTAAAAGCACAAAACTCCCCAGGTTCGCAATACACACCATCATAATCAATATCGGTACTGGCCTGTATGCTTTGCAAAGCAGAATCGGGTTCTATGAAGGCATGCCAGTCAGGAACTTTTTGTAAGGCGCGGCCTATATCGACATGGCCTACCTCGGTTGTCTTCTTCATATATAGATGGTGAATGTTGCTTGCTTGTTTTGTAGAGGTATGAAAATAAGCTTTTACTGTTAACGGCTTCAAGTTCACGCCTGAAATTAATATATGCTCTTGCCCTTTAAAATCTGCGCTGGCGGATATTTTTAAAATATTGCGCTTTAATCCTACTTTTAGTTGCTTCGATTCAGTGTGAGCTTGTAAAGCCGGTGGAGTCCCATTGCTCCGTGTTGTTAGGGATAAGCTTGTTTGTTGTAAGGGGGAAAGCGCAACCTTTATTCGGTTTGCCCAGACCCCACCCAAATTGAGATCACTTGTATCCATGAGCTCTAATACCTTTTTACTGTCTAGTCCTCCCCATCCGGTGAGGTGATTAAAAGTTGGAGGGGTGAGAAGTTCATTTGGGTTAGAAGTGAGTTCACCCTTTGTTAATAGTTGGCTTATTTCAAAGGCATCGAGAGCAGGAAGGTAGCTGCGTGCAATGCTTAGCATGGCGCTAATGTGTGCGGCCGCCATGGACGTACCTGCAAGATTTACCCATTTAGGTTGCCTTTGATCTGACAAAGCAGATAGTCTGCCTGTGGCTCCCATGCTATTAATGCCGCCACTGCAGGCGGTGTCTAGGCATTCTCCACCAGGCGCCACTAGGTCTATAAATTGCCCTTTATTTGAATAACCACTAACACCTCCTTGGTTGTTAGTGGCGCCGACGGCAATAACATTTCGATAGGCAGCGGGATAGTTAACTTGATCTCTTCCTTGATTACCGGTTGCTGCCACGATAATCGCGCCACTTTGAATGACTTCATCTATGGTAGCTTGTTCGGCCGCACTAAACTCTATGCCTCCTAAGCTTAAATTGATTATGTCGGCGGGTTTAGTCGGATAGTGCCCTGAATCATTTTTTAATCCAGCGGCATAGCGTAATGCTTGAATGAGATCGTAGCTGGTGCCTCCATCAGCCCCTAGAACCCGCAATGGCATAATGGCCGCACCCCAAGCAATACCTGTGATGTTTTCCGGTGACGATAGGTTACTGGGCTGTGCAGCGATGATGCCTGCGACATGGGAGCCGTGGTAGCTAAGTTGATTATCGCCTGGGTCTTCAGGGTTGGTATCCCAGCCATCACCATCAAGGGCGTTGATAGGGTCACTTATAAAGTCATATCCATCCCGAAAAACAAGGTTCTGAAAATTAGGATGCCCAGAATAAATACCTGTGTCGATAACGGCGATAGTGGTATTGGCGCCAGGAGAATCCCCTCTTACTGATAATGGCTTCCAGAGAGTGTTTATATCTTGAAAAATGAGGGGCCATTGTTCAGTTGGGCTTGAGCTATGGATCCTTCGAATATAATTTAAACTGACATTTACAACGTTGGGTTGTGCCGTAAGGCGGCTTCTAAGGCTATGTATGCTGGACTCTTTCAGGGGTATCAAGCGAGGGTCGTTTATATCAATTAATTCAGGTTCAGATGTATTTTCCCATGTGACGATTAATTTCCCCGGCTGGTAATCTTTTGAGACGAGTTGCGAATCATGATCAGGTGGTTGCAATGTGAGAATATATTGAGCTTTATCTTCGTTGTGGTTAAGTGAAATATTGAGGTTGTATTGCCCTTGACCTAATTGACTGGCAGGGATGAACAATTGATTGGAAACATCACTAAAATGTTTTAATGAAGGGTCTAAATCGGAAGAAATAGTGACGTCTAGGGTGCCTTTGATAATATCCACTTGAATAGTGCTGCCGTAGTCTAGGGGAAATGAGAAGCGATCATTTAGGTCACCTTCTTTGCACAGCCTTCCAGCCTGACAGGCTTTAGATTGCATTAATATGCCACTAAGTTGAATAGGAGGCTCTAAGGATTGTGGAACGATGTCGTTACGAATAAAAGGTTGGTTTGCATCATTATTATCGCTGTCTAATGTGATCAATTGATGCGTATTGATGAGCAGCTCTGATTTATCACCCGGTATATGTACGGTTAAAGTCTCTTCGTAAGAAATGTCATTAAGGGAGTAATACAATGTTGCTTGATAATCACCGGGCACTAAATAACGGTGGGTGACTTCCTGTTGGTTATTGGAATAGCCATCGCCAAAATCCCAGTGAATGTTGGAAGGGGAGGCGCTATGAAATTGAGCTGAAAAAAGAATTAATAAAGGGTCTTGTTTGTTGGCAGGTGATACATGGATATCGACAAGACCTTTAGATGTTGCACCCTCTATGGTGTAACAACTGCTCACGAACAAGCATAAAATAACGCTGCAAATAAGGGCTCTCATACTGCTTAACTGAATGCCATTTCAATGATTCCTGTATTCAGTTTAATACAGGGATGTTGAAAGGCATGAAGGGAGCTAGATTAATAAAGGCGCAGGAAGTGGACTTTTATAGCCTTTTTCCATATGTAGGGTGCTTGGGCTTTTGAGTGACTAAATTAGTGCCATTTTTCCAAGGTGTCTTTTAGTATGTTCATGGTAATGGGTTTTGATAAAAAATCGTTCATGCCTGCGTCATAACACTCTTTTTGTTCTTTAGTGGTAGCCCCAGCTGTTAAAGCGATAATGGTGAGTTCGGGTTGATTAGCTTGCTCGCGTATTTTTTTTGTGGCGGCAAAACCATCTAAAATAGGCATTTGGCAATCCATTAAAATTAAATCATAGTGTTTTTTATTGATGGCTTCGAAGGCTTGTTGGCCATCGTCACAAATGTCGAATTGATAGCCTAAGCGTTTTAGCATAGCGCTTACCACTAACTGGTTGGTACGGTTGTCTTCAGCGACTAATATTTGAATGCTGTCGTTTTCTTTTTGATTGTATTGTGGCTCATCTATTTTAGTGGCTTGGCTTTGTGAGCCTGGTTTGAGCTGTATGGTAAATGAAAAAGTAGAACCTACCTCAGGCTGGCTTTCCACATGGATACTGCCTTCCATGATCTCGACCAGTCTTTTACTGATTTGAAGCCCTAGTCCGGTGCCACCATATTTTCGTGTGGTGGAGGAATCTACTTGTGTAAAGGCTTCAAATAAGGTGATTTGTTTGTCTTCCGGTATACCGATGCCGGAATCTATCACTTCAAATTTAAGAGCGTTAGGCCTGCTTTCATCGGGTTGGCTGATATTGAGGTTAATACCGCCGGTAGCGGTAAATTTAATGGCATTGCTGATTAAATTGAGCAATATTTGTTTGATTCTAAGGGGGTCGCCAAATAGAAATTCAGGAACATGTTGACCGATGGAAAAATCAAAACTTAGATTTTTATTCTTTAGTTGAACAACAAATAATTCACTTAAAGATTGGCATAAATCCTTGATTGAAAAATTAATGCTTTCTAGTTCTAGCTTACCCGCTTCAATTTTTGAGAAATCTAAAATATCGTTAATGATGGCCAGTAACGCTTCACCGGAATTATGAATAGTCTTTACGTATTGGCTTTGGGTTTCGTCTAGCGTGGTTTGCGATAATATATCTGAAATACCAATAATGCCGTTGAGTGGTGTGCGTATTTCATGGCTCATATGGGCCAAAAACTGAGACTTGGCTTGGGACGCAGCAGCCGCGGCTTGCGTTTCCTGCTCGGCAAGCATAATTTGCCTTTGTAATTCCACTGCGTGGCGAATGTCTCGATAAGAGCGCAGGGCATTTAGGAGTGTCATGCGTAATTTATGGGCGGTAAGGTCGGTTTTACTTAAATAGTCGTTAATGTCGTAGTCTTGGAATACCGATTCTTCAGGTGCGGCACCGGGCTGGCCAGTACGAATCAATAGTCTAATTTCATTGTTATTGAAATTATTACGGATGTGGTTAACAAGCTCTAAGCCTGCATTGTCTGTTTCCATGACCACATCAACAAGCGCCACCGCCACATTTTCATTTTGGCTTAAAAAGGTAATGGCTTCTTTTGCACTCATGGCACTGGCTAGGCGAATAGGGCAACCTTCAAAGCTAAAGCCACGTAAGACCATTTTAGTGAGCTGATGGACGTATTCGTCATCATCTACCACTAGTACTAGGTACTCTTTGCCTTCTTCTCGATTGGGTAGCTCAATGTGCTGATTTACATCAGGTTCGTCGCTGAACAGAAGCTCGTTACCTGAACTCATTTAGTCTCTCCATGGTGCGCTCTTCAGTTGAGTATAGCTCCTGCCATGTGTAATTGAATGTTAGTCCATTGCAATTTTACGGCTGGGTTATAGTTCTAAAGTATAAGATATTCAATCTTTAACTCTTTTTAATATTTATAGCAATCTATAGGGTATTTTATGTCTAATAGGATATTAAGTCATGAAGGAATGTTAGTTTATTTGTGCCTTAAGTGTAGCGAGCACAGGGTGGCGGAATGGGTGAAGCGGGCGGGGAAGCACCTTGATAACAGAGTGCTCCCCTTATAAATGACAATTATTTTTCTTTAGTCTCTTTTTCCTTTTCTTTCTCTTCTTCGTGTATCTCTTCTTCTTTTCCTATATCCGCTATGTCGCGTAGTCGCTCTAATACTCGGTAATTCACTGAGCCTCTCGGAAAAGTACCTTTCTTGCTGACTTTTCCTACCTTGCGGTCCATGAGAATCTCAAGTGCTTGATCAACAGAGCTAATGCCGTAGATATTAAATAGACCATCATTGACGGCTTGAATGACTTCTCGTTTGAGCACTAGGTGTTTAACATTTGAAGCGGGAATAAGCACTCCTTGTTTACCTGTTAGGCCTCGAGCTTTGCACACGGCAAAGAAACCTTCTACTTTTTCGTTAATACCCCCAACCGCTTGGACTTCACCATATTGATTAATAGAGCCCGTTACAGCCATGCTTTGATGTATGGGGATATGGCTTAAGGCACTGATAAGTGCGCACGCTTCAGCAAGTGAGGCGCTGTCACCATCTATGTACCCATAACTTTGTTCCATTGCGATGGATGCAGACACTTCCAGCGGAAATTCTTGTGCATAGGTATGACCCAAATAACCGGTTAGGATCATGACACCTTTGGTGTGAATGTTTTGGCCAAGATTGGCTTCTCGTTCTATGTCAACAATGCCGCGGCCGCCAGGGTAAACTGTGGCCGTGATGCGAGCTGGCGCACCAAAAGAGTTATCGCCAATAGATAGAACAGTAAGACCGTTTATTTTGCCTATGGCTTCACCATCGGTATCAATTAAGATAGTGTTGTCTAGAATATCGTCTAAGATTTCTTTTTGAATGCGACCACTGCGCTGCTCTTTTGCCTCTAAAGCTCGACTTACATGCACTTCATTTATGAACTCATCTTGTGCGAGTTTCCGTACAAATTCTGCTTCAGCTAATAATTCAAATAAATCACCAATGCGGGCACTTAGGTGGCGTTGGTCTTCTGCTAAGCGAGCGCTTTGCTCAATGAGTCGCACAACCCCATCGCGGGTAATGCTGGCGTATTCTTTTTCTTGGCAGCGGCTTTGTAATAATCTTGCAAAGGCAATGATGTGTTCCGTGCTGCAAGATAAGTGATCATCAAAGTCCACTAAAACCCTAAACATGTCATTAAACTCATCGTCTAAATCTTGCAGCAAATAATAGGTACTGCGTGATCCGATGAGGATAATTTTAACGTTTAGCGGAATCATTTGTGGAATAAGCGTGGTGGTGCTGATCATGCCCATTTCGCTGTAGGGGCTTTCTATTTTTAGCTGGCGTGAACTAAGTGCGCGTTTTAAAGCTTCCCACACGAATGGTTCGTGGAGTATTTTTTCAGCGTCCACAATTAAATAGCCACCATTGGCTTGATGCAATGCACCAGGGCATATTTTACGATAATGCGTAACTAATGCACCTTGGTCACTGGTGTATTCAATGCGACCAAATAAGTTTGCGTAATTGGGGTGAGACTCATAAATAACCGGAGCCCCTGAGTCTGTGTGGCGGCTAACAATTAAATTAGGCAGGTACGTTTCTTCTAAGAAAGTACGTTTTGCACTGTCTTCTCGGCTTTCCAGAATACGGTCGTCCGTTAATTCAGCAATGACGGTTCTGTGTAAGTTATGTTGGATCTTGTTTAAATAAGTATCCACACATTCAACCTCTTTATACTGGTCGTATAAGGGCTGCATTAGCGGAATGACAGAATCATCAATGGTTTTTTGGTTGAGCTTTTTTAACGCTTCATTACTTTCTCGCTTCCATTGAGGAAGAGGGATCAGCTCATCGTTAAGTTGACCTTCTAGCTTATGAATGTTGTTGTGAAAGTCTTCGCGGGTTTTTTCGTCTAATAAAGCAAACTCTGTTTCATCTAAGCTTTTCCCCTCTTTCATGGGAGTGAAGCTAATAGAGCTGGAATCACGATACATGGCGATATCAAGTTTTAACGCAGACTGCTCTATGCGATCAATGACGCGATCATATTTTAGGTTGAAATCACGATCAATTAGGCTTTTTTTCTGCTGGTAGGTTGGGTGTTCAAATGCTGCAGGAAAGGTCGTTAATAGGTTGTCTATTAGGTTCTCTAAGTCTTTCTTAAACACTTCGCCACTGCCAGCGCTGAGCTCCAATTTTAATGGCTCTCGGTTGTTGTCAAAATTATTGACGTATATCCAGTCACTTGGACTTTTCTGGCGCTTGGCTTCGCTTTTTAGATACTCTGTAATGTAAGAGCTTCGGCCCGTTCCTGAGTCCCCCATGGCATAAACATTGTAACCTGGGCGATCCATGGCAACACCAAACTGAATGGCTGTAATAGCACGGTCTTGGCCTAGCACGCCGTTAAATGGTGTTAGTTCATTGCTGTTTTCAAATGAAAGGCTTTCGGAAGGAATTTGAATGCTCAGCTGTTCTGTTGTCAGCGGCTGATGTGTCACTTTTGCCATGTAAAGATAAAGCTCCTATAGATTCTCGCCCAACCCTAGTGTGAAAAGTACTTTCTGACAAGCGTAATGGCAGGATTTCTTCTTTTTTAATGTCAGGATCTTTACCTTATGAAAGTTGGCGGAATTTAACTGCTGCTTTTATAAGCAATTAATTGACAGATTAACGATGACTGGTCATATTAAATATGATTATTTGCACTCAAATGGAGTTGTCAGTATGGGAGTACAGTTAGAAGATCGCACGACAATCGATATGTTTGTTGAGAGATCTAAAGGAAGGCCTCGATCTAACCCGTATGCTAGGGATGTTCAATTACGAATTAATAAGCGAGTTCAGCGTACTCGAGATAAAGATAAAGGCATGCGGCGAATGGAGGTTAAAGTGCCGGCAGAATTAATTAAAAAATTAGACGACTATGCCCAAGAGCATAATTGCTCACGAACTGAAGTGGTTGAGCTAAGCATTGGGCAGTGGTTCGAAATGTTGGAAAATAACGACAAATTCCATTTATAGCTCCACTATAAGTGTTCAGTCTACAGCAGTGTCTCCTGTGTGTGGTGCGCCGTCGAAGGGTGCTTTGACGGCGCTTTTTTGTTTGAAGTTCAGTGCTAATGGGTTGGGGGACTATTTTCAAGGGGGTGTGATAATATGCTGGCCAACTTTGTATGGAAATTTAAGTAGCTACATGACAGAAGCGCAGTTATTAGTAGAAGGGCAAGCGCTAGACTTGCCTATGTATGAGCACCGAAATTCCTTGTACGAGGAGATGCATACGCGGCCTTCCCCAAAGGTACAGTCACCTTGTTATGTTTCTCATCTCGCCTTAATTCGTTCCGAAGAAAACGCTCAAATTGAATATGATTTAGTGTGTAGTTTGTGTCGTCGCTTTAGTGTGAATCCTCCACCAGCACAATCGTCCTGCTTTTATCAAAAATTTGGGGGTTTTGAGTTTCGCTGGGAAAGGCACACGGAATTTTCAACATACACATTTATTCGCGCCAATGATGGTCAGGGCGAGCAAGAATTTGCCTTAACCTTTATTCCTAAAGATTGGCTACAGAAGCTGCCAGGTAAATTGGTTGTGGCCCTGAATATGAAAGTGCAAAAGGGGGATTATGACGAAGCAGAAAGTCAGCGCTTTTTCGAAGGGCAAAAACCTGTAGGCAGTAAGGTGGTCAATGGTAAGGCTAAAGTGCTTACCAGCTTTCGGCTTCATAGCGATGGCTTTGGGCGGTTTTTAGTGGCTGACATGGGGCTTAATCCATCGCAAGCTGGCCGTTTAATTCAGCGTTTATTGGAATTGGAGACTTATCGTTTATTGGCGTTAATGGGGCTGCCTATAGCAAGATCGTTAAGCTCAGCAGTTTCGGCTATGGAGTCGCAATTAGCAGGTTTAAATCTTAAGATTGCTGAGATTCAAAATGAAGCCGATGAGCGAGATTTATTAGTGCAGTTGTCGCTTATCGCTGCACGAATCGAGCAGTTTAGAAGTGATACGAATTATCGGTTCTCGGCCAGTAATGCGTATCATGCGCTGGTAGGAAAAAGACTTGAACAGGTATATGAGCAACATATTAGTGGCACTCAAACCATGCGTGAGTTCCTAGAGCGCAGACTAACACCAGGCATTCGTACCTGTAATAGCTTACGTGACCGCTTAGAGGACTTAAGTCGGCGGATTCATCGTACAACCAGTCTTTTGCGTACTCGGGTGGATGTGAGCATTGAGAGTCAGAATCATAAGCTCTTGGCGTCAATGGATCGGCGCTCTAGTTTGCAGCTTCGATTGCAGCAAACAGTGGAGGGTTTGTCGGTAGTGGCCATTGGCTATTATTTATTAAGTTTACTGGGTTATGGATTTGATGCTATTCAGGCAACGGGTGTGCCTATTAATAAGGCCATTGCGTCTGGAGTGGCCATGCCCATTGTGTTGGGGTTAGTTTACTGGTCGGTGCGCAGCCATATAAAGGAGCTGACTAAAAAGCCTAAACGTAAAAAATGACCCTATAGAGAATGTCCGTTCACATACTGGCATGTTTATCGCAGTATGTGGAAAGTAGTAATAAAAAGGGCAGTATTATGACACCGTCAATTGATCCTAATAACAACAATTCCATCAATAGCCAAATGAGTGACACATTTAATTGGGCGTCACTGATAAATCAGCACCAATTCGGTGTTCAATCGCGAAATCCCATTCAGTCTTGTATTCATTTTTTAAATTGCTTCATTAGTCACGAATCGCTATATGGTGATAGTGAAGGGGCAAAAGAGATGATTAAAGTGCTCATGATCTTGCAATCGGTTGATGCGCCGGTGTCACAAACGGGTGATAGAAAAATTAACCGAAGTTACGAGTATGTGTGTGCCTATCGAGATTTGTTGTTAGAAACCAGCGCTCCTGCGGATATATGTCTGCAATTTTCTAGGTTAATCGAGGTGCTGGAGACGCTTTTGCAAATGCGTCAGCAATCAAAATTAGGCGTTTTATGCTCATATGGTCAACTGAATCAAAGGCTGATGTGTAACGACTAATTAAGAAAAGAAGGTGGCTGGGCCAGTTTTCGAGTGAAAATCAAGCAAGATGCAAATTGTTCTTGCTTAGAACTTGCAAGTTAGGGCATGAACTCTTATAAAGGCCAGCTACATTTTCTTAAAATATGTCATTAATATGCAGTGGTTGTTAGATTTTTACCGTAATACCGTACTAGAATCCCCCAAACTCACATTATTAGTGGCAGCTTTTTTGATTGCGCTAATTACTCAGGGTGCTTCCCAATTTGAGCTCGATGCGTCGGCTGAATCTATGGTACTGGAAAATGACCAAGATTTAGTGAATTACCGAGAGATTTCCGAGCGCTTTGGCAGCAGTGAATTTTTAATTGTCACTTACACCCCATCTTGGCCATTATTCTCCGAGCAATCTTTAAATCTATTAAGAGCGATTCGCGATGATTTAAAGAAAGTGCCCCGTATTGAATCGATTAATTCCTTGCTTGATGTTCCGCTGCTTGAAAATCCGCCAGTCCCTATTACTGATTTAGTCGATAATATTAAAAGCTTAGATGATGAGGGTGTCGATATAGAGGCAGCAAAAGCTGAGCTGTCTAATAGTCCTCTGTATAACAACATGCTGTTAAACCTTGATAGAAACACCACGGCCATTCAGCTTAATCGCCCTGTTGATCATCGCCATAGAGAGCTGACAAAGTCCCGAGAAGGCCTTTGGGTTATTCGTGATAAGCAAGGCCTAAGTGAAGCTCAGCAAAGCGAATTAATTCGTTTAAATCAAAATATTAAAGATTTAAACGCCCAAAACTCCGCCATTCTTCATGAAGACATAAAAACCATTCGTTCTGTTTTGTTGCCTTATCAAAGCCAGGCGCAAATATTTTTGGGCGGTGTGCCGATGATTGCTGACGACATGATGACTTTTGTTGAAAGTGACATGTATACATTTGGCAGTGGTATATTTCTTTTTCTTGTTTTGATTTTGAGTATCATTTTTAGACGTATTCGTTGGGTGTTGATTGCGTTAGCCACTTGCTCATTGACTGTTTTGGTCATGGTAGGTGTTCTGGGGCTCTTTAAGTGGCATGTGACGGTTATTTCTAGCAACTTTGTCAGCCTAATTTTAATCATGACTATGTCAATGTGTATTCACTTGATTGTTCGATATAGAGAGCTACACAGTGAATTACCAAATGCTACACAGGTTGAGTTAATTAAAGAAACCATCAATCACATGTTTAAGCCTTGCTTGTATATGGCATTAACGACCATGGTGGCGTTTAACTCGCTTATTTTTAGTGGTATTCGACCGGTTATTGATTTTGGTTGGATGATGGCCACTGGCGTCATGGTTGCTTTAACTATGGTGTTTGTACTGTTCCCAGGGTTTGCCGTCTTAGCGGGAAAAGGCACTGAAGCGGTTAATGCCAAGCAGCACAGCCCCATGACAGATTTCTTTGCCACATTAACACTTAAGCATGGGCGGGCCGTTATTGCGGGCAATATTTTATTGGTGATACTGGTGGTGGCCGGTCTAGTTCGATTGGATGTTGAAAACAGTTTTATCAATTACTTTCATAAATCCACCGAAATATATCAAGGTATGAAAGTGGTAGATCAAAACCTTGGGGGAACAACACCACTGGAAGTAGTGTTAAATTTTCCTGTGGTAGACCAGGATTGGGATGAAGAAGAGAATGATGATTTTTTCTTTGATGAAGAAGAGGACGAAGAAGATGCAACTAAATATTGGTTTACTACTGAAAAAGTAGATCGAATTAAGGCAGTGCATGAATACTTGGACGCTCAACCAGAAATAGGAAAAGTGACTTCTTTGGCCACCATGGTTCAGGTGGCAGAGCAAATTAACGGCGAAGAGTTAGGCAGTTTTGAATTAGGCTTATTATACAGTGCCATACCGCCTGATTTTAAAGCCATCGTATTAGATCCTTACGTCTCCCCTGAAAATGGTCAGGCACGAATTAACTTGCGAATTTATGATAGTCAGCCAGATTTAAAGCGGGCTGAACTTCTACAACGTATTGAAACCGATTTAAAAGAGAAGGTCGGTTTGAAAGATGATGAATTTATGCTGGCCGGTATGATGGTGCTTTATAATAATATGCTGCAAAGTTTATTCGCTTCGCAAATTCTCACCATTGGCGCTGTCTTTGTAGGCATTATGATGATGTTTATTGTGCTATTTCGTTCATGGAAGCTAGCCTTGATAGCCATTGTGCCTAACCTTATTAGTGCTGGCGCGGTATTAAGTGTTATGGGGTGGGCAGGGATCCCCTTAGATATGATGACCATTACCATTGCCGCCATCACAATTGGTATTGCTGTAGACGATACCATTCACTACATACACAGATTTAAAGAAGAGTTTGTGGTGGTGGGGAATTATGAGAGGGCAGTTCAGAATTGTCATGATTCCATTGGTAAGGCGGTTTATTATACGTCAGTGACAGTGGTGGTAGGGTTTTCAATTTTAGCCATGTCGAATTTCATTCCAACCATTTACTTTGGGCTGTTAACGGGTTTATCTATGTTGATTGCGTTGGTTCAGGTATTAACGTTATTACCAAGGTTATTGATTATGTTTAAGCCATTGGGTGCGGAATTTAATTCGGAACCGGTTTTGGTGGAGGAATTGCCAGAAAATATGGAGCCTTCTTTAGATTAGAGACATTAAAATGCCCATTCATCAGTGAGGTCATGAATGGGCGCGATGTTACCGTGCCTTTTCCTGCTAGCCTTTTTCCCTCACTTCTTTTATCCACCGTTCAACTTGTTTTCCTAAGATTTCCAACGGCAGTGGCCCAAGTTCTAATATGAATTGGTGGTATTCTCTGAGGCTAAATTTGGGTCCTAGTGTTTTTTCTGCAATTTCTCTTAATTCGATAAATTTGAGTTGGCCAATTTTGTATGCTGTGGCCTGTGCAGGCATAACTAAGTAACGTTGAATGGCATTACGGCTGTCCTCTTCACTGAAGGGGGTATTGGCTAAGCGAAAGGCCAAAGCCTTGTTTAAATCCCAACCAAAATGATGAAGGCCGGTGTCTATGACTAAGCGATTTGCGCGCCAAAGTTCCATTAATAATCGACCATACTCATTCCACGGATCTTGGTAGCCCCCTAACTCTTTGGCTAATCTTTCTGCGTATAGTCCCCAGCCTTCGCTGTAGGCAGTAAAATGACCGTGGCGTCTAAATTCGGGTAGGTCTTTATTTTGAAGTGCGTAAATGATTTGCAAGTGATGGCCTGGAATAGTTTCATGGTAGGCCAATGCTTCAAATTCAAAAGCAGGCATTTCATCCAGTTTACTAAGATTCATGTAGTAGCGTCCTGGGCGACTATTATCGTCGCTTGGGCTTTGGTAAAAGGCCACTGGGCTGCTGTTTTCTCTAAATTTTTCTACAGCTTTTACTTCTAGGCCCGTTTTTGGAATCCCTTTAAATGCTTTGTTTAAATTTTCATTAATCTTTTTTATGTAGGCTTTGCTTTGTGCGATGGCCTTTTCGCCGTTGGCAAAATATAAGCTCTTATCTTGACGGGTTCTTGAAAATAAGCTTTCAATACTGGTTTCGCCGAGCTTGGGTAAAAGTTCAGTAATTTTCAGCTTAATATTTGCTATTTCGGATAAGCCTAACTGATGGACCTGCTGGGCATTAATGTCCGTGGTGGTGGCTGCGTTTAATCGAAGATTGTAAAAGTCAGAGCCCATGGGGAATTGATGAAACCCTGTGTCTTTACTTGCCTTTACTTGGCTTTTCTTTAAATGGGCAATGAGTTTTTGATAGGCAGGTTTAAACGATTTCTTTAAAGCTCTTTTTAAATTATCTCGTAAAACTTTTTCACTGGTGTTGTATAAATCTAGATGCTTAATTTTACTAGAGAAGTCGGTCCATAAAATATGCTGTTCTTTATCGGTTTTGTTTAAAGGGTAGCCAGATAATAGTTGCGAGCTGGACTTAATCACCGAGTCGTATGCAAACTTGGGTGGGTAGATGCCTTTACTTTCACGAATTTTTAATTGGTCAATCAATTGGGTTATGAGTGTTGAGGTGTTTTTAACTCGTTTTATATAATTTTTAGCATCGCTTATGGTATCAATTGTATGAATATTGACTAGGAAATTGGCAATTTCACTGTGCAGGCCAAACAGTTGATTAACAGGGTAGTTGTGGTGACGATAAACGTAATGCTGTTGATTTTGTTTTAATTGATAAGTTAATACTTCTAGGCTCAGAGCAAGGTTTGCATCTAGGGCCTTAGGCTGAATCTGCTGCGCTGCTAGTAAAAATTCAGTGTTTCTTTGGTCTTCTGTTTTTTGGGTGGCCTCTGAGATGTCATCCCATTGGTCGTAATGAGTTTTCAAGCCCCGATAGGCCTGAAGCATGGGGCTTGAGTCTAATTGCCAAAGGCTGTATTGAGAAAATAATTCCTTGGCAGCGTCTGTGTTGACTTGTTTTTCATGATCTGAAAATTGAACCTCAATGGTCTTTGGCTCCAGTTGAGGTTTTTGATTCAGTTGGCATGCGCTTAAGGACATGCATAGCAAGCTGATACTAACAATTGATTGAATAGGGTGTTTCATTTTAATAATCCGTCTTGACGAGCGCTTAAAAAGGCTTCTTGAAAATGATCGAAATGTTCTAGTAATTCTAATGCGGGTTGTGAATGGCCTTGTTCCATTAGCCAATACGCTAGGCTCTCCAGAGTACTTAAGCCATCTTGTTTTTGGTTGCGCCTTAGTCGAAATGCGCTGCGAGTGTTTGTGATGCTGTATTTTCGCATCTTTGTTAACCATGGGCTTTGGCGCATCATTTTATGTGACTCCTGCCAGGTGCTGTCTACCCATAAGAAATGGTTAAGGTCTGTAGTAGAATCATTTTTATTTTCAATTTCATTTTGATGTGGGTAGATAAGGGCATGATTAGCAAAGGTTGTCTCTTGCTGCTGGTTTTTTAATCTGTGCCAAGTGGTGCTTTGTATGTCTGTACAGCTTTTTAATAGGCGGCCAGTGCTGTTGCGTCGTGAAATTTCACGAGGATGAAATAAAATTGTACAGTTTTTAGGCAGGGTGATATTGGGTGCTTGATCGCACACGCAATAATCTGCTGGAAGAGTGCAGTGAATACAGTAATTAGTTGGCACTTTTATGGGCATTCAAATAGGATTAACTTTAGTTAAGGGCAGAGCTATAAAAGACTGCTTTATTCATTATTGCAAGGTAGCAAGCATGGTAGCAAAATTTCTTACGGTATTATTAATAATTTTCTCGGCTTCACAGGCTTTTGCAATTAAGCCCATTAGTGGGAGTTATCAAAAGCATTACGCTAGCGCTAAAAAAGAGGACCATTGGTTGATTTTAGGGGCTATTGAAAGGATCAAAGGAGAGGTAAAGCCAGAAGCGCAAGAAAGAGTGTCGGGGAAAGTTCAGAGTTGGTTGTGGCAGATCCCATCAGGGCACAGTAGTGAAGAGGCATTTGCTCAAGTTAAGTCTCAGGTGGATGAAGTGAGCGCCACTTTATTTGAATGCCAGGGGCGAAGTTGTGGTTTAAGTAATGACTATGCAAATCAAGTTTTTCAGCATTCTATTTTATATGGTCGTGACAGTAATCAGCATTATTGGTTGGGTTTAGATCAAGTTAAAAAAGATACTTTATGGCTGATTTACAGTATTCAGCGCAGTAATAAACGTGTGTACGTGTATGTTGAAAAAATTGTCCTAGCTAAACAGGAAAGCGGTGTATTTGATTCGTACTTGGAAAGTGAGGGAAATAAGTCACTTTTTGAGGATCGCTATGTGGTGTTGTCTATTTTGCAGGGGGATGCGCTATTGTCTGAGGAAGATGTCAGTAAAGTGAAAAAGCTGCTGCATGAAAACCCTACTCAAAAATTTGCGTTAGTCGTTCACCGTTATGCGGATATGGAGAGTCAGTCATTGCTGGATCAAACACAGCAAGAAGCACAAGGGTTAGTGAATCAGCTAGCCAATCAAGATGCATTCATTAAAAACCTGTATGCCCATGGCGCGGGCTCAATGATGCCCCGTGGTGATTTAGCTGATCGAATTGAATTAGTGGTATTAGCAAAGTAATGAAGACAATTTCTTTAGTGTTAGGCAGTGGTGGTGCTCGTGGATATGCTCATATTGGCGTGATTCGCGCTATTGAAGAGCGTGGTTATGAAATAAAAGGCGTGGCAGGTTGTTCCATGGGGGCCTTGGTTGGAGGTTTTTATGCTGCAGGTAAGCTGGATGTATTTGAGGAGTGGGTACGCTCTTTAAGTTATTTAGATGTATTGAAATTGGTGGATCTAAGCTTCCTTTCTGACGGCGCCATTCGTGGTGACAAAGTATTCTCCTTGCTCAGTGAGATGCTAGATAACACCAATATTGAAGACCTAAATATCCCTTACACAGCGGTGGCGACAGATTTAACCCACCAAAAAGAAGTGTGGTTTAGCTCGGGATCCCTAGAACAGGCCATTAGGGCGTCTTGTGCAATACCTTCTTTGGTCAGGCCTGTGGTGATGGGTAATCGAGTGCTGGTGGACGGTGGCGTTTTGAATCCGTTGCCCATTGCTGCGAGTATTTCTGTGCGAGCTGAGCGCATATTTGCAGTAGACTTAAGTGCAGAAGTCCCCATGATGCCTCAATGCGTGAAGGAATCAGAGGCTGAAAAAATATCCCATGTGAGAGATAAAGAAAGCTGGTTTGCACAGGTACGTAATAAGGCTATGTCATTATGGGATAACGAACCGGCAGATGCTCAAGCGGCGTTGGATGCCAATCTGGGGAAATTGGGGGTTATGTATCAAATGTTTGAAACCATGCAAGCCTCATTGACCCATTATAAGATTGCAGGCTACCGCCCAGACCTTCTTATACGGGTGCCCAAAGACTCGGTCAGTTTGTATGAGTTCTATCGTGCGGATACCCAAATACAGCTGGGTTATGATATCGCCATTCAAGCCTTGAATGCATTTGAAAGTGGTCAAGCTAATACCTACGGGCAGCTATAGCCCGTACCCTTCTAGATTTTCACCTCCTCTTTGAAAATCATGTAAAATGCACTTTTTCTATTGAAATGAGTGCATTTGTGAGCACAAATTACCCGCAGGCTGTTCAGCAGCTTCATACAATTCTTGATTGGATTCGTTTTGCCGCCAGTGAATTTGATGGTAATCAGGTTTATTTTGGTCATGGTACCGACAACGCTTGGGATGAAGCCACCTTGTTGGTGACGGCAAGTATTCATATGCCTTTTAATTTAACGGATACTCAGCAGCAGTGCCGCTTGATTGAGGGCGAGCGAGTTTTAATTGCTCAGCGTATTGAGCAGCGCATTACCCAGCGCATTCCCGTGGCTTATATTATTAATCAGGCTCAGTTTTGTGGGTTGCCATTTTACGTTGATGAGCGTGTTCTTGTACCTCGCTCTCCATTGGCTGAAATAATCATGAATAGAGTCAGTCCTTGGATGGATGGCAAGGAGCCAAATCGTATTTTAGATTTATGCTGTGGCAGTGGTTGCATTGGCATTGCGTCTTTAAAAGCCTTTCCAGGTGCTCAGTTAGATCTAGCAGATCTATCTATGGATGCATTGGATGTGGCAGATATTAATATTCAGAATTATGCTTTATATGAACAGGTGGCGGCGATTCATTCTGATTTGTTTGAAAATCTGCAAGGGCCCTATGATTTGATACTCTCTAACCCTCCTTATGTTGATTTAGAAGACCTGTCAGACATGCCTGATGAATATCATCATGAACCTGCAATGGGCTTGGGCAGTGGTAATGATGGGCTGGACATTACCCGGAAAATTCTTGCCAATGCATTGGATTACTTGGCCCCTGAAGGTGTCTTGGTGGTTGAGGTGGGTAATTCGTGGATTCACCTTGAGGCGGCATTTCCTGAGGTGCCTTTTCATTGGGTAGAATTTGAAAACGGCGGTGACGGGGTATTTGTATTTACCTGTGAACAGTTACAGCAGCATATACACCACTTCCGTGTATAATGCGTCACCATTATTTAAGCATTTGAGAAAGCAGTTTACACATGTCTGGAAACGCATACGGTAAGTTATTTACAGTAAGTACCTTTGGTGAAAGTCACGGCAAAGCCTTGGGTTGCATCGTCGATGGCTGTCCTCCTGGTATTGAAATCAGTGAGGAAGAAATTCAGGTTGAGTTGGATTTGCGTAAGCCTGGTACGTCTAAGTTTACCACGCAGCGCCGTGAGCCTGATCAGGTGCAAATTTTGTCTGGTGTTTTTGAAGGTAAGACCACTGGCACGCCGATTGGAATGTTGATTCAAAACACCGATCAGCGCAGTAAGGATTATGGCGATATTTCTCAAAAATTCCGTCCGGCTCACGCTGATTACGGCTATACCCAAAAATATGGCTTTAGAGATTACCGTGGTGGTGGTCGTTCAAGTGCCCGTGAAACGGCCATGCGCGTGGCGGCAGGGGCGATCGCAAAGAAATTTTTGGCCAGTAAAGGCATTCTAATTCGTGGTTATTTATCGCAATTGGGTCCGGTGAAGATTGAAAAACTGGATTGGGATCAGGTTAAACAAAATCCTTTCTTTTGTCCTGATGTTGATAAGGTGCCTGAAATGGAAAGTTATATGAATGCACTTCGTAAAGAAGGGGATTCAATTGGGGCGAAAATCACGGTGGTGGCCAGTGGCTTAAAGCCAGGCTTAGGTGAGCCAGTATTTGATCGCTTGGATAGCGAGCTTGCCCATGCGCTTATGAGCATTAACGCAGTTAAAGGTGTCGAAATTGGCGATGGCTTTGATGTGGTTGAGCAAAAAGGCTCCGAACATCGAGATGAAATTACCCCGCAGGGTTTTCTAAGTAACCATGCAGGTGGCGTTGTGGGTGGCATTAGTACTGGCCAAGATGTTGTTGCGCATATTGCGCTAAAGCCTACCTCTAGTATTACGGTGCCTGGAAAAACCATCGATCTTGAGGGTAACCCAACCGAATTAATTACTAAGGGGCGCCATGACCCTTGTGTTGGGATTCGTGCCACGCCTATTGCCGAAGCAATGATGGCGTTGGTGGTGATAGATCATTACCTTAGGCATCAAGCTCAAAATTCAGATGTTCAATGTACGACGCCAGTGGTACCAGCTCAGGCGCCGGATGCCTAAAAGTGAAGGCATTTATTTTTTCTGAGGGTGTTTTCTAAAATGCCTTCGACTTCTCAAAAGGTGCCTTATTGGCGCCTTTCTTCGTTTTACTTTTTCTACTTTGCTTTGTTGGGATGCATTTCCCCTTACTGGGCGTTATTTTTAGATGGGCGAGGTTACAGTGCGGTAGAAATTGGCGAACTAATGGCCTTGTTTGGTTTGGTTCGGATGATTGCACCAAACATTTGGGGGGCGCTGGGGGATTATACTGGTCGTCGTATGATGCTGCTGCGTTTAGGTTGTGGTATTTGTTTTGTTGTTTTTGCAAATATATTTTGGGTTGATGGTTTTTTGTCCATGGCGATTTTAATGGTGGGCTATGGCTTTTTTTGGGCGGCGGTTTTGCCACAATTTGAAGTGGTTACCCTAAATTATTTAAAAGAAAGAACGGATGATTACTCAAAAATTCGCATATGGGGGTCTTTAGGCTTTGTTGTAATGGTTCTGGTCTTAGGTTGGCTATTTAATTTTGTGTCGGTTTCAGCGTTGCCTGTGTTTATGTTGACATTGTTGCTGGCAATTTTATTAAGCAGTCTTGCTGTGCGAAGTGAAAAGCGTACTGAAAAAGAAAGTGGCGGGGCTGGTTTTTTAGCTTTGTTGCTTCGTCCTTCTGTCATGGCATTTTTATTGGCTGCATTTTTAATGCAGTTTAGTCATGGCGCCTATTATACCTTTTTTAGTTTATTTCTTCAGCGTTTTGAATATGGTAGTTCTTGGATTGGCTTTTTGTGGGCGTTAGGTGTGCTGGCAGAGGTGTTGGTGTTTTTGGTGATTCATCGGGCTTTTCAGCATATAACTTACAAAGCCGTTTTAATTTTTAGTTTATTTTTAGCCGCGCTGCGTTGGTACTTAACGGCCCATTTTGCTGATGTGTTGTGGGTGCTGGTATTGGCCCAGTTAACCCACGCTGCGACATTTGGTGCTATGCATGCAGTGTCGATGCATTATATCCATCGTTTTTTTAAAGGGCGTCATCAGGGGCAAGGGCAAGCGCTTTTTAGTAGTTTAACTTATGGTGCTGGCGGTGCATTGGGTGCTTATGTATCTGGTTTTGTCTGGCTTAAAGATTTTGGTGTGAGTATGTTTGAGTATGCTGCGCTCAGTGCTTTGTTGGGAATGCTGATTGTGATCTTTTTTGTGTCAGATGATGAGGGAAAGAGTGCAGTGAAAAGTAATTAATTAAATAAGTTAAGTAGGCTGTAAGAAAAAGGCGCACTAATTAATAAAGTGCGCCTTGTATTTTTCTGTTACTTGTCGTGAAACGTCTCACAGGCGTAAAGAGTGTTTTCCATGAGTGTGGCCACTGTCATGGGGCCTACGCCACCTGGGACAGGTGTTATGTAGCTTGCTCTTGCTGCTGCACTTTCAAAATCAATGTCTCCTACTAGCTTGCCACTTTCTAATCGATTCATGGCGACGTCGACGACCACAGCGCCTGGCTTGATCCATTCCCCTTGAACAATGCCTCGTTTGCCTACAGCCGCGACCACAAGGTCAGCTTGCTCGACGTGTGATTGTAAATTCTCTGTAAAGCGATGGCATACTGTGGTGGTGCAGCCTGCCAGTAAAAGCTCCATGGCCATAGGGCGGCCGACAATATTTGAAGCGCCAACGATGACAGCGTGCATGCCTTTAATTTTGATGTTACTGGCTTCTAGCATAGTGATGATGCCAGCTGGCGTGCAGGGTCTAAGAGCTGGCATGCGTTGTACTAAGCGGCCCACATTGTAAGGGTGGAAGCCGTCCACATCTTTATCGGGTTTAATGCGCTCTAGCAGTTGTGTGCTGTCCAGTTGCTCAGGCAGGGGGAGTTGAACCAAAATGCCATCAATAGAGTCGTCTTCGTTTAGTTGGTCGATGAGGTCAAGTAGGGTGGCTTGAGTGGTGTCAGAGGGTAAATCGTAGGCAGCAGATTTAATGCCTATATTCTCACAAGCTTGGCGTTTTCTACCAACGTAAATTTGTGATGCAGCATCACTACCCACTTGAATAACAGCCAGCCCTGGAGCACGTTTTCCTTCGGCTACTCGAGCGGATATTTTTAGGGCGACTTTTTCACGAATTGTGGCGCTGATGGCATTGCCATCTATGCGTTGTGCACTCATGGTATTCCTAAGCTTAAACAAAATTTGGGGTGATTTTCTCATGCTTCGCTCTCAATACAAAGCAAAGTCTAAAAATGATGGAACTGCTTGTTTTATAAAAATATTTTCCCGAAATAGGTTGACGAAATGTGGGCTCATACGTAATATTCGCCGCACTTGATGTACAGCGCGTTAAGTGACAACCTTGGGTTGTATTATTTTTTTTAGCTTTGCTTCAAAAATGAGCGCCCGTAGCTCAACTGGATAGAGCATCGCCCTTCTAAGGCGAGGGTTACAGGTTCGATTCCTGTCGGGCGTACCAGTTGTCTAGTGTTAGCTGAAATTGTGGTGGCCGTAGCTCAGTCGGTAGAGCGCAGGATTGTGATTCCTGTGGTCGAGGGTTCGATCCCCTTCGGCCACCCCAAGCGGATGTGGTGAAATTGGTATACACGCCAGATTTAGGTTCTGGTGCCGCGAGGCGTGAGAGTTCGAGTCTCTCCATCCGCACCAATTACTCTCTTGTAAAAGTGAGTGGTGCAAAATTTGTGTAAGCGGAAGTGGTGAAATTGGTATACACGCCAGATTTAGGTTCTGGTGTCGCAAGACGTGAGAGTTCGAGTCTCTCCTTCCGCACCATCACAATATCGATAGTTTCCCTGATAGTTTCCCTGATAGTTTCCCTGATAGTTTCCCTGATAGTTTCCCTGATAGTT
>CAJXRF010000086.1 GCA_913058575.1 uncultured Bermanella sp. | reverse complement strand
TGTATGGGACCAGCAATGAACAGCACTCTTCATGTGACAAAACGAGACGGAAATCGTGCGCCTTTGGATTTAGATAAGATCCATAAGGTGCTGACATGGGCCGCCGAAGGCTTGGATAACGTATCAGTATCTGAAGTTGAATTACGCGCACAAATTCAGTTGATGGAAGGCATTACCACATCGGATATTCACGAGACTTTAATTAAGTCTGCTGCCGATTTAATCTCAGAAGACACCCCCGATTACCAGTTCATGGCCGCACGCCTGAACATTTTCCACTTACGTAAAAAAGCGTTTGGTCAATTTGAACCGCCAAAACTATACAATCACGTGGCCAAACTGGTGGACACCGACCGCTACGATCGCAACTTAATTACCGATTATAGCCAAGCTGACTTTGATGAAATGGATACCATCATTGATCACAGCCGTGACTTAAATTTTGCATATGCTGCGGTTAAGCAATTGGAAGGTAAATACCTTGTTCAAAACCGCGTGAGCGGCGAGATTTTTGAAAGCCCACAAATTCTTTATATCTTAATTGGCGCCTGTTTATTTGCTAATTACGATAAAAGCACCCGTATGGATTACATTCGCCGTTTTTACGATGCTGTATCCACCTTTAAGATTTCATTGCCTACCCCAATTATGGCCGGTGTACGTACTCCTACCCGCCAATTTAGCTCATGCGTACTGATTGAAACTGGTGACTCATTAGATTCCATTAATGCCACCTCAAGTGCCATCGTTAAATATGTTAGTCAACGTGCTGGCATCGGCATTAATGCTGGTCGTATTCGTGCACTGGGCAGCCCAATACGTGGTGGTGAAGCATTCCACACTGGCTGTATTCCATTTTACAAACATTTCCAAACCGCCGTTAAAAGTTGCTCTCAAGGGGGCGTTCGAGGGGGTGCTGCTACGCTTTTCTACCCTATCTGGCATATGGAAGTAGAATCGCTATTGGTGTTAAAGAACAACCGAGGCGTAGAAGAGAACCGTGTTCGCCACCTTGATTACGGTGTTCAGCTGAATAAATTGATGTATGCGCGACTTATTCAAGGGGGCAATATTTCACTGTTTAGCCCATCTGATGCGCCAGGGCTTTACGATGCTTTCTTTGAAGACCAAGAAAAATTCGAAGAGCTGTATGTTAAGTATGAAAACGACAGCAATATTCGTAAGAAGTCCATTAAAGCCATGGAATTGTTTTCAATTCTAATGCAAGAGCGTGCCAGCACAGGCCGTATCTACATTCAGAACGTGGATCACTGTAATACGCATAGCCCATTCAACCCAGAACACGCCCCCATTCGTCAGTCCAACCTGTGCTTAGAAATTGCCCTGCCCACTAAGCCACTACAAGAAGTGAATGACGAAGAAGGCGAGATTGCCCTTTGTACCCTAGCCGCCTTCAACCTTGGCACTCTAGAGAACCTAGATGAACTGGAAGAGCTCTCTGACCTAATTGTACGCGCATTAGACAGCCTATTGAGCTACCAAGATTACCCTATGCCAGCCGCTGAAATTGCCAGCATGGCTCGTCGTACATTGGGTGTTGGTGTCATTAACTATGCTTATTATCTGGCTAAAAATGGTGTTAAGTATTCTGATGGCTCAGCCATTGATTTAACCCACCAAACATTTGAAGCCATTCAATACTACTTATTGAAAGCCTCTAACCAGCTATCTAAAGAATTTGGTCCTTGCAGTAAGTTTAATGAAACCACCTATTCTCAAGGCATTTTGCCTATTGATACCTACAAAAAAGATCTAGATAAGATATGCACCACTGAATTGCAATACGACTGGGAAACCTTGCGTACTGAAATCCAAACCACCGGCCTAAGAAACTCAACCCTAACGGCCTTAATGCCGTCTGAGACATCATCACAAATCAGTAATGCCACCAATGGTATCGAGCCACCTCGCGGTTACATCAGTGTGAAAGCCTCTAAAGATGGTATTTTAAAGCAGGTAGTACCTGAGTTTGACAAGTTAAAAGATCAATACGAGTTGCTATGGAACTGTCCGAATAATGAAGGTTATTTGCAGCTAGTAGGTGTTATGCAAAAATTTGTTGACCAAGCTATTTCTGCCAACACCAATTATGACCCAAGTAAGTTTGATGGCGGTAAAGTCCCCATGAAACAGTTACTCAAAGACTTATTAACGTCTTATAAATTAGGCCTTAAAACTCTTTACTATCACAACACTCGTGATGGTGCAGATGACGCCCAAGAAGATTTAGACGACGGTTGTGCCGGTGGCGCTTGTAAAATTTAAGCATATTTATTCTCGGCCCACTTTTGAGGGGCCGAGATAAGTTTTAAATTTTCGCGACCCTTAACTTTTGCATATATAAAAAGACAGACCATGGCCTACCAGACCTTTAATCGCAAAAAATTTGATGCCTTAAAACAACCGATGTTTTTTGGTGAAAATGTAAACGTATCTCGATACGACGTTCAAAAACACGCCGCGTTTGAGAACCTTATTGAAAAGCAGCTTTCATTCTTTTGGCGCCCTGAAGAAGTGGATGTATCTAAAGATCGCGCTGACTGGCAGAGCCTTTCTGAATCTGAGAAACACATTTTCATTTCCAATTTAAAGTATCAAACTTTGCTCGACTCCATGGCCGCGCGCAGTGTTAATGCCGTATTTTTGCCTTTGGTGTCTTTGCCTGAACTAGAAACCTGGGTAGAAACTTGGGCATTTGGTGAAACCATACACTCTCGCTCTTACACCCATATTTTGCGTAATTTATTTACCAACCCAGGTGAAGTATTTGACGACATCATGGTTAACCCAGCCATATTAAAACGAGCCGAAAGCATTGCTTTCTATTTTGATGACGTGATCCTCACCACCCAGCTTTATCAAAGCCAAGGCGCCGGCACCTATGAAGTGGATGGCCGATCGGTTGAAGTAAGCCTGCGTATTCTGAAAGAAAAAACCTATCTTGCGGTATGTTCAGTTAACGCATTAGAAGCCATTCGTTTTTATGTGAGCTTTGCTTGCAGCTTTGCTTTTGCCGAGCGCAGCTTGCTGGAAGGCAACGCCAAAATCATTAAAATGATTGCTCGTGATGAAGCTCTACATTTAACGGGGACACAGCACATTTTGAACCTTTGGCGATCGGGCTCAGACGACCCTGAAATGGCTGAGATCAGTGAAAAAATGGCCGACCAAGGCAAGCAGATATTTTTAGATGTGGTCGAGCAAGAAAAAGAATGGGCCGACTACCTCTTCAAAGATGGCTCCATGATTGGCATGAATAAAGAAATTATTTGCCAATACATTGAATACATTGCCAATCAACGCTTAGGCGCCATTGGCTTTGAACCCGTTTACAGTGTTTTACGCAATCCATTACCTTGGATGAACGGCTGGCTCGTCAGTGACAACGTTCAAGTGGCACCACAAGAGTCTGAGATCACCTCATACTTAGTGGGCGCCATTGACAGCGAAGTATCCTTTGAAGATTTTAGCGACATAGAACTATAGGCAAGTCTAGGTATGCTGGCTATGAAGCAAAAACACCCTGCCCTTTCTGCTGATACCCCATCAGCAGATCGCCCCACTGGCTCTCATAAAGAGCCAGTGGCATTCAAACTGGATAATGAACCAGACATCATTGATCAGTTTGCCCTAGAAGGGGACGCGGTCCAGGGCCCAGCCAACAGTCAAACACTGCAAAATGAACTGTACCTGCCCATTGATAATCCTGAAGCCCCAGAAGAGCAACCTCAACTGGAATTCACTGGCATAGAAAAACCCATTTATGCCATGAAGGTGGATGGGGTTGAGCAATCCCTTAAGTTCCACTACGCCAACACGCTCCTAGAAAGCTTAGAAGCCCAAGGTGTGCAAGTCCCCTATCAGTGCCGAGATGGTTACTGTGGTGGCTGTAGAACAGACCTTGTAGAAGGTGAAGTGGCTTATTTACAAGAACCCATGGCCTGGATAAACAAAGGGGAAATCCTCCCTTGCTGCTGCGTGCCTAAAACCGCGTTAACACTGAAATTGAAAGGCTAAAATAAAGCCTCTCAACCCTTAATCCCAGCTTAAATAGCGAGCTGTAATGGAGCTACCATGATTCGCCCAGATATTGGCAAACAAGCGCCTAAATTCACCACCTTAGACGACAACGGCAACAGCGTATCCTTAAAAGATTATCGCGGCCAAATTGTACTGCTATATTTTTACCCTAAAGCCATGACACCTGGCTGCACCACTCAAGCATGTGCACTAAGAGATCACCAAAAAGAGCTTAAGAAACTTAATATGGTGGCCCTTGGCATAAGCCCTGATGCCCATGCACGCCTTAAGCGCTTCAAAGATCGGGATGAATTAAACTTCACCTTACTATCGGATGAGGACCACAGCATTGCTGATTCATACGGAGTGTGGGGGTTAAAGAAGTTTATGGGCAGAGAATACGATGGCATTCACCGCACCAGCTTCATCATCAATGAAAAAGGGGTTTTGGTAAAAATTCTAGATAAATTCAAAACCAAAAACCATCATGAAGTGGCCATGGAATACGTAAGCCAAGAAATGGCGTAAAGACAGAACTTTAAATACAAAAGAAAACCTTAAATATCTTCGCTCTGCAATTACTCTGTCTATACTATTATTGACCCCAATAGGCAGAGTATTCGTTATGGACCATTATTCCATTTCCCATGCTGCTCTGCCCTGTAACGACAGGAGGTGTCATGGCTACTCAACAGGCCTGCTATTACTTTGATCAATGGGCTGAAAACCTCACCATTAATTTGGCAGAAAATGTCGCTCGCTGCCATTTAGGTCAAAATAAAGTAGAGAAAGTACGTATAAACCTGCGTCATCTGCAATATTGGCCTGAATCATTTAAGGTCATATTGGATAACAGCTTAGTGGCCCAATGTAACGCCCATAAGCCTGTACTTGAAGACAACAGCTCCCTTATTGACTACATTTACCCATCGTCCTGTAAAGTGCCCCGAACAGCCAGTGAGCCAGATTTAGTTTCAGCGGGTTTTTATGGTAAGGGGAAAAAACTAGAGCCTAATTTCTATCTAGATGGCTGGATCCTAAACGAAGCGAACAGCATTGCATCTATTTTACGCCGTTTGGCTTTACGCAGTTGCTCAAGGTTATTGGCCAAGCAGTTGCAACATCAAGGGGTTGAAATAAGCGATCAATTTAATGTTCAGTTTCATGATGAAGATAATTATCTAATTTTTTCTTATGAAGGCTTAAAACAAGAGCTAAAACTACAAATGGATTTATATGCACTAAACCCAAGCGTTCGAAAATTAGCCTCTCAAATTTACTTTAAGCACACTGAAAATAGGAAGTGGTTTATGGGGATAGCTGAATAACAACAGAGGTGCCACATAGGAATTGGTCGTGCCCCGAGTAATCTAATTAGCATTACTTGGAGCACTTATAAAAGACTAACTTTTCAGTAATGCCTTAACTTTATTTATAACGCCTTCAGTCAGCTCTTTTGCTTCCTGCCAAGCCTCCTCACTTAACTCAAGCAAGGTTTCACGGCGCAAGGATTCTTGGCTAATGAGCGTTTCTAGCTCCTCAATCACCTTATGCTGTGCCTTAAGAATTTTCTTGTTAGTCTTTTTCTCTAAAGAGGCCAAGGTAGTTTTGGCTTCTTTCACCTGCTTTTGCAGTTCCTTTATACGTTTTTTACCCATGAGACTCTCCTTATCCTAATGCCGACATTGCAAACACACACAAACCGGGAATCAAAAAGAACACGGTTAACACATACAATGCTGCCAGAGAATGGCGCTCGGTAGCAACCTCAGCCAATCGATCCGCTGCTTTAAGAGGAATATCCCTCAAGAATGGCAGACCATAAATAACAATGACACCACTGAAATTATACATCAAGTGCACAAGCGCAATTTGTAAACCCACAATGGCGCCGGCTCCTGATAGAGCGGTAGCTGCTAATAGCGCAGTAATGGTGGTACCAATATTGGCACCCAAGGTAAACGGATAGATATCTTTAGGTTTAAAAACGCCTGAGCCCACTAAAGGCACCATCAAACTGGTAGTGGTTGAAGAAGATTGCACCAATACCGTTACAACCGCTCCACTGGTGATACCACTAATGGGTCCACGACCAATGGCACCGTGTAAAATTTTCTTAGCACGCCCAACCATTAAGTTACGCAGCACTTTACCAATGATGGTAATCGCTATGAATATCAGCACCACACCCAGCACAGCCAACGTAATAGCTGCCGCTTTATCAGGCATAATAGACGCTAAAAAGTGTTTGGCTTCACCTATGACAGGTTTCGTTAAAGGCTTAATAAAGTTAAAGCCCTTTATGCTCATGGAATCACCGCCCATCATCATGGCCGACAACCAAGCACTGGCTTTCTCGAAGAAACCAAAGAGGATTTCCAACGGCAAGAAGATGGCAACACACATTAGGTTAAAGAAATCGTGCACCGTAGCAGCAGCAAAAGCGCGACGGAATTCTGATTTTTTTCTCACATGCCCAAGGCTTACCAAGGTGTTTGTGATGGTGGTACCGATATTGGCACCCATGATCATAGGAATGGCTGCCTCAATGGGCATACCGCCCGCTACTAAACCCACGATTACCGACGTTACCGTGCTCGAGCTTTGCACTAATGCAGTAGCTAGAATACCTATAAGTAGAGAAAGAAAAGGATTAGTCGCAAAGGCGAAAAGTTCTTTAGCCCCCTCTGTACCGCCTGAAGCCCATTTAAAACCCGCTCCCACCATGCCTACAGACAGTAGAATGGCATACAATCCCGCTAACAATAGCAGCCAACTTAAGACCTTATTAGGGCCAGAGTTCGCGTGCGGCTCAGTCACTTGAGTCATGCAAAAAACCTTTCAGAAATTTTTCGCGAAGTGTAAACACAGACTATTGATTAGTACAGCCAAAAAAGCACTTAAATAGGAATTTAATGCAAAAAAAAGGCGCCAATACGGCGCCAATAAGTACTCTAAGGAGTCACACAATGATCAGCTTTCATAAAAAGTTGATTCATACAATATAACCAGATTTAAAGTTGGTTATCGTTTCGTTACTAAGTAGTTTTGTAATTTTATGTAACATGCGCCTATTTGTTATGGGATTTAGGCCGATATACACTCCATGATTCAAGCCATACCTGTTCTTTTTGCCGCTATCACCCTACTTTTAAGCTCTACAGCAAAGGGCGAGTACATCTCGGTTTTCAGCGGTTACCAAACGAGCGAGCACTCTTACCTAATTGATTCATCAGAACAACAAGGCAACCTATTTGGTGCAAAAATAGACACGCATCGCTGGCGACGCAAGCCCACTGGGTGGTGGGCTCGGGGAATAAGAGCAGAAATAAAACAAGGGCCTAATCTTTTATCTATAAATGGATTGATTCCCTTATATCAATGGCACAAGCACCAAGGCACATGGCTTGACATACACTGGATGAAACAAGACTTCCAAACCACCCTCAGTGATGCCCAAACTTTTTTAGGCAATGAGGGCACCGAGACACCCTTAAACCCCCAAAGCACCATCACCACAGAACGCCAGCTTCAACAAATTAATTTTTATTGGCTAGAATCATCCGAACATATAGGTGCCATGAATTTATTTGGTATCAGTTACTCCCAAGAAACCAGTCCAGTGGCAGGAGAAATAAGCACCTCAACCGCCAGCTACTTTGACGGAAAATTCACCGGAACCAGTTTACTATTTGGCCGAAACAAAGACACCAGAGGGCTAAACTTTCAATGGCGTTTAAATATAGGGAAGCAAGAGTCTGATTTCAGCAATGGAATTACAGGGCATCGCGCCCTTTCCACTTCAGAAAGCCAAGTATTTAAAATGGCCTTTCATCTTCAGTGGCATTATCGCTATTATTTATCACCCTATTGGTATTTAGCGCCAAACCTATCCATTAATTTCAGCAGCTTACTACAAGGGCAGTCTGAAACAGTGCACCTTAATCATGACTCGCTGGTTTACTCACATTTTCAAAGTTGGCTGAGCATTAGGCGATATTTTTAACGAGTCATTGTATTTCAAAATTAAGCGGCACTTGTTGCTCTTGCTGCTCTATTACAATGCAATTTCGTCCATTGTTCTTAGCTTCATACAGTAACCCATCAGCTCTTTCCAAAGTTTCTTCGATAGTTTCAGTGAATTTAAATTCAGCAATGCCCGTAGACAAGGTTAAGGGTAAAAAAGGTTCGTTTTGCGAGGTTTCTGCCAGCCATTTTTCAGCTATTCGTTTGCAAACATTATACGCGGCATCTAATTGGGTATTGGCCAAAACTAAAACAAATTCCTCACCGCCAATTCGCGCTGCAATATCCACTTCCCGTAAACAAGTATTAATCAACCTTGAGAAAGCGACTAAAACTTTATCGCCATAGGGATGCCCAAATTGATCATTCACCTTTTTGAAATGGTCTAAGTCTAAATAACACACCACAAAATTGTAATCACTGCGATTGGCCAACGCCCTATGTTTATTTAAAACCCTCATAAGATAACGCCGATTAAATAACCCCGTTAGATCATCGGTAATGGATAACTCTTCAATTCTTAAAAAGGCACTTTGTAATTCTTTATGTCGCTTACTTAACGTACTGCGTAAGTTACTTAATTCCACTCCCATAAATGCAAAACCAATTAACGACACCACAAAACCAATAAAAATAAAAAGTTCTTGGCTAGGTTGCACTTCATTGGGGCGATACACAAACACAGCGTAAAGACTGCTTAAATAACAAGCAATGGTGAATAACGTTACCCAGAAAAACTCTTTTAACGTTAACCGAAAGGCTCCAAACGACATTACCAATAAAAAGCCCATTAACATTAAGGATCTAATATCTTGCAGATAAAACATGGTAAGGCTTAACGACACGATCACCCATAGCATTTGGGGAAGTGTAAGGCTGGCATCGGTGAATTTTAAATTAAGGTTAAAAGCTATCAGCATCACTAAACAGCTATGCCCAAGCCACACACCTAAAGACAGGATAAAAACGCGCTGATAATCCAGTGCTGTATATCCCAAAAAAACGGCCAACAAACACAAAAACATATTTAAAAACACGCCAATATTGGCCAGCATGGCCCGACGTAACCTAAGCGACTGCTTCTTAGACTGCAGCATGGTCACCATTCCTTGATAACTACGTTGTTTTTATTGTGGGGCATATTACTCCCTTGCAAGCAAGGTAGATACGCCCGAAACGCAATCGCTATAAAAAAAGGTTTCTTCAAATCATTGAATAATTACTAACCCACAAAGGTAAGAGTGACGCGCCCCCAACACCCTTACTTGCAATCATTAAGGGGCTGTCCTCACTCGATTAACCGTATCCAACCACCCTTTATATAACTGCTCTCTTTTCTCCGCTGCTAACTCAGGGGAGAACTGATGCTCTTGGGCCCACAGTTCACTGATTTGCTCAAGATTCTCGTACAACCCGCAACTTAAGCCAGCTAAATAAGCCACCCCTAACGCCGTAGTTTCTGTGACCACAGGGCGCTCAATGGGTAAATCTAAAATGTCAGATAAAAACTGCATTACCCAATCATTCACCACCATGCCACCATCCACCCTCAAGCGTGATGGGGTCACCTGGTCTTTAGCCATGGCCTCTAATAAGTCTTTAGTCTGATAACAAACGGATTGAAGTCCTGCGGTGACGATTTCAGCTATACCAGTATCTCTTGTTAAGCCCATGATGGCGCCCCGCGCATTAGGGTCCCAATAAGGGGCACCCAAACCCGTAAAGGCTGGCACCATGTAAACATGATTATTGGCTCCCACAGACTGAGCCATGTCTAATGTTTCACTGGCATTTTCAATAAGCTTTAACCCGTCACGAATCCATTGAATAGTGGCTCCAGCCATGAAGATACTGCCTTCCAAAGCATAATGCGTCACATCCCCTATCTGATAGGCGACGGTGGTTAATAATCGGTGAGCACTTTTACGAGGCTTTTCTCCCGTATTTAGCATCATAAAACAGCCAGTGCCGTAAGTGCTTTTAGCCATGCCTTCACTGAAACAAGCTTGGCCAATTAATGCCGCTTGCTGATCTCCCGCCATCCCTCCCACCATAATAGATGAGCCAAATAAGGCTTCATGGGTATGACCAAAAACGCAACTGGAGGGTTGAATCGTAGGCAGCAACAGCTCAGGAATATTAAAGAGTGTCAGCAGCTCTTTATCCCAGCTTAATGAATGAATGTTACACATAAGAGTTCGAGAAGCATTAGTGACATCGGTTTTATGCTCTCCGGTAAGCGACCACAAAAGGTAAGAATCTATGGTGCCAAATAATAACTGGCCCGATTCTGCTTTTTCTCGTACACCGGCCACGTTATCCAGTATCCATTTTACTTTTGTAGCCGAAAAATACGGATCAAGTAATAAACCCGTCTTATCGTTCACCCCCTCTTCTAATCCCTTTTCTTTTAATTCAGCACAATAATCAGCCGTTCGACGGTCTTGCCAAACAATCGCGTTATAAACCGCCTCTCCTGATTCCTTATCCCATATGACCGTGGTTTCCCGCTGATTACTGATGCCTATGGAAGCTATGTCGTTAGCGGTTAAGTTGGCTTTTTTTAAGGCGTCTTTACAAACCTCTAAAACAGAAACAATAATTTCAGCAGGGTCATGCTCAACCCAACCGTCTTCTGGGAAGTACTGAGTAAATTCCTGTTGAGATTGAGCAACAGCTTGCCCTTTTTCATTAAAAATAATTGCTCTTGAGCTGGAGGTGCCTTGGTCAATGGCCATCAAATACTGCGTCATGTCGCGCCTTTATAGGTATTTTTATTAGTGAGCTAAGTAAATCAGAAGGGCCTAATTCTCACAAGCCTCCCCAAGGGTTTAGACATGTTAAGTAAGGCTTAGTAATTTAAGTACCAAGCCTGATCAGCAAGTAACTGCTTAGAAGGAATATTTAGTCAAGTAACCGCACAATATCATTGCGCATTTCCGCTACTGAGCATTATTATGGGCACATCCAGTTGGGCTATAGTGTCTAGTCCATAAAAATAATAATCGAGGTTTTTTTATGTCTTCATTTTTCATATTAAGCGTTATGGCCGATGATCGCCCTGGCCTAATTGAAACCCTTTCAAGTGTCATTACCGAACATCAAGGTAGTTGGTTAGAAAGTCGCCTGTCTCATCTTGCGGGAAAATTCGCAGGCATAGTAAGAATTCAAGTGGGTAACAATCACGCACAAGAATTACAAACAGCCCTTGAAGCACTGCAAGATAAAGGTTGGGTCATCAATATAAAACAAGATAAAGCTCACACACAAAAAAGTGAGCAGTCGGTACAAATACAAGTCAACATTGTGGGTAATGATCGCCCTGGTATCGTAAAAGAAGTGGCCCAAGCCCTCGCTTGTCAAGGTGTGAACGTATTGGAATTAACCACACAATTTGAAAGTGCCGCCATGAGTGCTGAAGCTTTATTTAAAACACAAGCCCGCGCCGAGCTACCCAAGCAACTAGAAATGGATGATGTGCGCGATCAATTAGAAAAACTCAGTAATGACTTAATGGTAGAAGTTCAAATATTAAACGAAAAATAATGTTCTTAAGGCAGGCTTTGCTTGCCTTATAGCTTCTCAACAAATCAACACGCCCACACCATCATGGCTAGCCCCAACGGCCATTCACCCATACCCAGCCTCTACTATGATGCTTCCAACGCCCTGCCACCCAGATTTTACCTGTGGAGTGAGAGCGCCAATAACCGTCTAGCCATACATACTTATTTCCATCCCACCCCCAGTAGCCATCCACCCAAATAGAATTTTTATGGGGTCGAACCCCTCTAACGTTCACTCGCGCCTTTGGGGCCGCGATGGGTACGGCCACATGGTTAACACTCAAATGTTTCGTTCTGTGTTTACCTCCATGGTGATTATGATGAGCGCAACCCGTTAGCATGGCTGCACTGATCACCAAAGCCCAAGTTAAAAGCCTTACATTGTACTTACCAAGTAAAATCATCACGTTTTTAGCCCTCATGAAAAATCAATTTCAACCCATATATTTTCCGACCTAGCCCCATAAGAAGCCCCTACTTAAAACAACGAAGACAGGCATAAAAAGTCTACACTGAATTTTAAAAAGAACACGAAGGCGTTTTGAAATTGAGAGACATAAAAAAAGCCTGAGAGCAGGCTTTTAAAAAGGCAGTTAAATATTTTCTTCCAGTTTATAACCCACACCATAAACAGAATGAATAATTTCTTTATCCGGTACCGCTTCACTAATACGCTTACGCAGCTTTTTAATGTGACTGTCTATGGTGCGATCACTTACCACACGATTATCGGAATAAATATGGTCCATCAATTGCTCTCGAGAATATATTCTGCCTTGACCGGTGAACAAAATATTCAACAATTGAAATTCCACCGCCGTCAACACTAACTCATGACCTGCAATGCTGGCTTTATAACGAGATTCATCCAGCACAATTCCGCGTATCAACGGGCTAATCGTTCCACCCTGCTGTCGCCTTAGTACGGCTTTCACTCTGGCCACCACTTCTCGTGGACTAAAAGGCTTACAAATATAATCGTCAGCACCCAACTCAAGGCCTAACAGTCGATCCACCTCTTCCACTCGAGCCGTCACCATAATAATGGGCACACTAGAAAAGCCTCTTATGGCTTTACAAATTTCAACCCCATCTTTACCTGGCAACATGAGATCCAACAATATTAAATCTGGAGAATTTTCTTTAACCCAGCTTTCAACTTCTAGGCCATTATCAATTTTTTCAGTGACAAAACCTGACTGCTGTAAATAGTCTGACAGCAAGCTGGCTAACTTAGGTTCATCTTCAACAATCAATACACGTTGACTCATATCACTGCACCTTTATTGATTTACACATTCTTTGTGGAATGCGTAAAGGGTAAAACAACCGTGATCCAAATCCCACCCAATTCACAACTCTTCGCAAAAATACTGCCCTCATGAGCTGTCACAATATTTTGGCAAATAGACAATCCTAAACCGGCCCCTCCGGTGGCCCGATTTCGAGATTCCTCCACACGATAAAGGCGCTCGAATAAGCGACCTAATTCCTGCTCACTTACACCGGGCGCTGAATCTTTAAAGGTCAATATCAACTCTTCCGTATTGGCACTGACCTCTACAATTAAATGGCCCGGGCTGTTGGTGTACCTTAATGTGTTCTTTAATAAATTACTGAACAATTGTTTTAAGCGAGCGCCATCTGCGAACAAGCTGCAAGTATTCCTTAGTACACGGGGGCATAAAAATTGTAGATTAATGCCAGAACTTTCAAAATCACCACGAAAAGAATCCACCGTGGATTCCAATACTTCAATGGGGTTAAGATTATGTTTTTGATAATTTAAGGCACCAATGTCCGACATGGATAATTCGTATAAGTCATTTATTAAATGATTTAAATGCTCCACTTCGCAGTGCAAAGAGGCAATTGCCTCTGGCCCTGATGAGCGAATCCCATCCTGAATGGCTTCAATTTCCCCTTTTAATATAGCCAAGGGCGTTCTTAATTCATGAGATATATCGGCGATCCAACGTCGGCGAGCTTGTTCATTTTCTTTAAGGGTATTAGCCAAGGAATTAAAGTTCTCAGACAGCTGCCCTAGTTCATCTTTACTGGTGACGTCTATTTTAGTTTGATAACGTCCAGAAATGAGCCTTTGAGTGCCCACACTTAATCGCTTAATGGGCTTCACAAAATGAGCGGCCACAGGAATCGCCGCTAATACGCAAATGATCACCATGATCACCGCCACCACCATAAAGGCTTGCGACTGCTGCTGCACAAACAAAAGATCCAACTGATCAGATAACTGCTTGCGCTTTAATTGCCCCACATAACCCACCACTTCATCCTCCACTAAAATGGGGTAAAGGGTTAAATCAGAAAGGTCTCTTGCTCGTCCATGCAAAACGGTTTTGTCTGAAGCAAGTAAAAGTGGGCGAGCAATATCGTCAACCCCCATAGGTGGCGGCCAAGCGCCTCGCTTACGACCTTCAAAGTTCCTAGGGCCACCTGAACGCCCCTCCGGGCCTCGACCACGGTTGCCATCGCGCTTTCGCTCTCTATTCGAGCGATCACCTTTTCCTGTGAAATCTGAGCCTCCTTTACCTGATCCATCCTTAAGTCTTCTCGGGGGGCGCCCCGGAGGGCCTAAGCCATCACGCTCTGCTAAAGAAGGCCTTAAATGTCCGGGCAAACCAAAGTGTTCATTGAGTAAAGACTCCCATAAACGCCCACTGTTCATAATTCTCTGCCAGCCTTTATGCTCCTGATACTGCTTAGCTAAGGCCTCTGAGAAAGCTTGATATTTGTACTGATCTTGCTTATTCACGTAATCTAGAAAACCACGATCAAAGCTCCAAAGCATCACAAAATACATGCACAGAACCACACTACCGGTGGCCAGCAAGAGCATTGAAAAGAGTTTAAAGCGAATACCAAATATCATTAGACTGCTGATTGACCAAGTTCTTTAGAAGATAAGTGTTAGGGGCAATTATAAGAATAACGGGAATTAGCTTGTTATTCAGCTTTGCAAAGCCAATTCCTCAGTATTTACACAATTGCCCCTTAATCTAAAAAACATACTGAGCGCGAAAAGCAAGCGCATTGCCTGTATCACTGCCATTTATCTCTTCACTTGACTGAGTATGCAAAAAGTTTGTCATTAAACGCACGTTTTGATCATAATAGTAATTTAAGCCAACAATGGTGGTATTTACCTTGTTGCCCTGCGCCACATCTTGAGTGTTGAGTTCACTATAACGAGCCGTCAACTCCCAAGCTCCGTCATGGGAAGCTGGCTTAACGCCAGTAAAAACACCCTTTTTATACCTTCTTGTATCTTGGCTTAAAAAGAAACTGGCCTGCAAATAATAGCCATCAAACATCACATCATTACTACTTGCAGTTGCCTCAATATCAGCGCTTAAATACTCCGTTTGAAAAGAAAATGCGTCTTTAACCATCGCTAGCTCTAATGCATTAAGCTGCATTTGATCCACCTCAATCTCGCCACTTTCTATGATTTTTTCACTGCTGTGTAATTCAATTCGCTCATCAATCTCAAAGATCTCGCCATCCAACTTACGCAGCGATGTGGAAACACCTAAGTGCAGCACTTGCTTCGTGTCATTTATTGGCGCCCAAGTAAAGCGTCCATCTACTGCATAGGGCGCCGCCTCTTTGTTTTCATTTTCTATTTCCATAAGAGAAAATGCCCAAGTAAAATCTGAGGGTGACCCAGATAACATAACCCCCTGGTTTTTTCCCGATGACAACGCCCGTGTTGCCATGGAGCGTTCTAAAAAAGTGGTATTTTTCGAACTGGTCAAGTTCTCTAAACCAAAGGGTTCTTTAAATTGCCCCATAGTGAGAACAGCCTGATTAAGTCCCCTATAACGGATATAGGCATCCCCTACTTCACTGCTACTGTCTTCTTCATTAAACCCTAACTGCAGCTTTGCCGACCAACTTTCATTGAGTTGATGCTTAATATCGATTCGTGCCTTTCTCACCTCAGAATTAAATTCACGACTATTGGTTTCTGAATCGCGATTAACCCCCTCTACTAAGGCGTAATCCAACATAATGACACCACTCAGGCGTGTTTTCCCCACATCGCTTTCACCTGCCGCCGCTTGATTTGCCTGTAGGGCCACGAATATTACGCAACCAAGTACTGACCACCTATTTCTCATATCATTCATCACCACTACCCCCTGTAATTTATAAAATCACTGTGCACTTAATAATTTTGAAGGGGATTGAGCTGCCAGCTTCCCAACTGACTGGGGTAAAGAATATTGAACCAATAAGCTAGCACTGTCTTTTAAAAAATCTATATGGGTAATTTTCACTGACACCACATTTAAACCGGTGCGTTTTTTCAAATCAGCAATCAACTCTGTTTCTTTATCTGGCGTGATATTCTCAATTCTTTCATACTGAATAACTTGCTCTAACCAGCCTTCATTACTTAGTACCCTTTCACACATCACCGCACTTAAAATGAATACACTGTGTAGAAGAGCTAATTCCAGTAGATTGGCCGAACCTACAGCCGACAATAACGACACCGCTATCACCATAAAGAGGTAAGTCATTTCTTTAACAGAAATAGACTCGGTGCGATATCTCAGCATTGAAAAAACAGCAAATAATCCGAATGCAAATCCCATGGATATATCCACCGAATGCAATAGGTAAGTCACACTAAACACCCCTACTGCAAACAAAATAAATGAAGTGGCGTGTTCTTTGTTACCTCCTTTTACTTTAAAAAAACCACGTAAATAACAGCCAAGCACCAATAAACAAATGGACAGTGTATTGAGCGACAGTTTAAATAGAAATTCGCTGTCTAGGGTTGAGAACATATGGGTATCCCTTATTAAAATTTTAATTATTAGGTGAATTTATTAATCATGGTGATTAAAGGTTTAAAACGATTTTGCTTTAACATGGGGCTTATAACCGCACAGCCCATGCAGTACTTGCTGAATTTATTGGGTCGAATTCCCATTTTTGACATTTCTTGTGCAAACGGTGATTGAAGGTCATGCTTATTTTGTTTTAGCTCTGCAATAAAAAACTTTGGGAAACTAACACGCGTTGATTCATCCATGGATTGAAACGTTAAATTCATATCCAGTGTTAATCGCTCGCCACACTTTTCATTGGCCAGCGCTATTCGCTCATACCCACCCCACTGAGATGCCTTTAAAGAAGAAAAACGCTCATCTAGCTTTTCACCTAAGAATTTTTTCTGGGACAAATCGGTTACATTGGCATCAGTTGATTCAATTCTAGATTTTATAGTTCGGCCTTTATTATTTTTAAACTTAACCTCCAAAAATCCTCTTTTACTGTCAACGTAGTTTCTATGCCTCACTTTATAGCGATTTAATTTCCCCTGATGATGTGCATGATAAAAATCGTGTTGCTCTGTATCAAAATAAGTATTGTGATACGTAAAAACTCGCTTCTTATTAATTTCAAGAGCGCTGTAATGGGGGAGTAGTTTCTGCAATAAAGGTTGCAAATGCTTAATGGGGATTAAGTATTTGGTATCTACCCTGTCCATAAGGGCCGCATTTTTTAAATCTTTTAAGCCATGCCCTGTGAATTCATCTAGTACAGATAAAGCCCTGTGAATATGAGGAGAAGATAATTGATAGTCATGGTCACCATCAAGCAATTCATCACTCTGGCATTCAATTTGTATTTGAGCGTTCATTAAAAGAGCAGCCTATACACTCTTCTATTGAAGAGTGTTCAGTTATTAATGATTCATCCACACTCTCGGCCTAAACCAAGAGCAAGGAGTTCAAGTCAGAAGATATTAAGGACCTGCTGGAGGACCGGAAGGAAAACCTGAGTCAGCGCAGAAGCCGCTACCGTCGCCACTGGCATCAGCGTCACCATCTAATTGCTCTTGTACATTGTCAGCTCTTTGGGTGGCAAACGTTAGAAGGTCTTCTAAACCATTTTCAAACTGAGCATGGCTATAAAAGGCGGTAGGATCACTGGCCACAGAAGTACTAATGAGCGCTTCAAAAGCGTCAATGTTTGTAGACACCACATCAGGATCAAGATCCCCACCGTTAATCAAGTCAGAAATGATCTCATGGTAGTTTTCTAAATTTTCATCGCTGGATAATAGCGCTGCAATCAGTGGACGCTCTGATAACTCGCCCTGAGTAGGTTCATCAATATATAACTCAGTGACATCTCCACACCCCATGGTAAAGGTGCCAAAAGATTCATTAAAATCCCAAGGGATGATGGAAAACAAATTATCCTGTTCGTACAGGTAATAGTTATGAGAAAGCGTTCCTTGGTAACTGTCTAAATTACTCATAACCGTTGAAGCCGCCAAGTAGCGCAACATAGCATCACTGTCTAATACGGTGTCGTAATCACTGCCATTATTTATTTCATCAAGAAAACTTATTAACGCGGTGTTTTCGGTGGTGTCTTCATTGGTTTTTAATTCGATGGCTGTATAACTGTCAAATGCTGCATCAATCCAAACTAGATCATGGCCTACTAACCCTTCGTTATCTGCATCATCTGGCTTGTATAAATCACCGGTAGAATCACTGAAGTTTTCTTCAAGAAACTCCTCATTTACTTGCTCAACCATGGTATATAAGCCATGTAATTCTTCATTAATGTACAAGTTCACAAATGAGGTTCTAGGGGCTGCCAAACCTAACTCTCGCATCACATTATATGAAATGGTTTCTCTCATATAAGATGGGTCATTATAGTTATTGTTAAAATTCAGCTTTTTCATGTTTAATAATTTTTGGCCCGACACATATTCATTGGTATCGACCTTAAAACTAAAGCGGCTGTAACCGGTACTGCCTTCCTGAATAGTCGACACATGTGACAAGGTTGAATTACCCTTTGTCCTGAATGCCACATTCTCTAACACCACGTCTTTGTAAGTAATGGTGGCACTGTGATCTTCTTTATCTTCAGCGTTAACAATGATGTCCTGCCAATCTTCATCGGTAAGCGTGATATAAATACTTTCGACACTGCTTGTTTCAAAAACGGTGACATCTGTGTTCGCTGTGCCCTGACTCACACTTAAAGTACGTGCCGACCAATTTCCATCAGGGTATGCACCGTAACTGAAACCTTGTGGTGCATCACTGTCTTCCCATTCAACATAATCAACCGTCACCCCCTCTAATTCTAAAGTGAGGCTGTCACTGGAACCCAGTTTAAAAGGCACATAGTTTTCACCAGGGTCGGTTTCAGTGGCATAAATCACCACATATTCACCCGGCGCGATCGTCGCATCCGGCAAAGCCACCGCGTCAAGATCATCAGTATCATCCACTATAGTGTAATCCGCTAAACTGATGGAGCTGCTGCCTGAATTGTAAAGCTCAAACCAGTCGTCACCGTCATCAATATCTTTACTGACCACTTCATTAATCACTAAAGGACCTCGACTGGCTTGAACGTTACTGCTGGCCATAGTGGGGGTTAAAGTTTGCAACGTGCCCACACCATCGCTGAAGCGACCATAACTAAAGCCGGTTAGCGCTTCGCCTTTATCCCAGTCAATGACATCCACCAGCTCATTGCCATTGAATAAACTCACACTGTCGCTAGACCCCAGTTTAAAGGTCACGTAAAACTCGTCTTCCTGAGCGCTGACATCCTCTTCATCTATTGCCTTGAGCACCACAAATTCACCCGCGCTTAAAGTTATATCAGGCAGGCCTTGTAACTCAGCGTCTTCGTTATCATCAATCAGAGTGTAATCCCCTAAATTGACCGTGCCTTGTGTCACGTATAATTCAATCCAGTCATCGCCGCCCGAGCTGTCCTTAGCAACAATTTCATTTATAACCAAGCTATTGCCTTGTGTCACAGTACTGGTACTTACCTCTACAGAAGTATCATCACTTGAAGCGCTTGAAGAACCACAACCTGGCAAAGCCGCCATGGCCATGGCCATCACTAAGGGCGCGAGGGCAAATTTGCCACTAAACACGTAGGGGGTTTGAAAGAATAATTTCACTTAATACCTCAACACTCGGTTTATTATTTAGTGTTAAGACTAGGGGGAAAAAGTGCAGCAATATTGTGCGAAATGTGTAAGAAAAATGAATAGAAAGGCTTTTGTGAAGCGACCTTCACAGCGCTTAAAAGTTTCTATTTAAAAAAAATAAAGGCCCTTTCCTCCATTAGTCATGAATAAGGGCCTAAATACCTTAAAGAATTAGCTTAAAAAGACACTGTGAATTTTTCCCAAGAACCAATAGCACTTCGATCAGCATTGGCATCGCCATTACTTTCCGCCACCACATATTTATTGTGGGCACCCAATAACGACACATTGTCACCACTGGCCAAACACCCAGTCGCATCAGAGTGATTGATCAGTGTGAACTGCTCCCAAGAATTAATAGCACTGGCTTGTGCATCTAAATTGCCATTACTGTTAGCGCGTAAGTAGTAACCGCCTTGAGTATTAATCGCCACCTTATCGCCATTTTGAATACAGTTTATATCGCTTTCAGAATAAAAAAGATTCAAGGTAAAGCGCTCCCAGTTGCCAATGGCGCTACGATTCGCATTGACTTCTTTTGCACCATTGCCTTCTGCCACTAAATACTTGTTATGAGCGCCTTTAAATGAAACATCATAAAGGTTGTGGTCACTGTTGTAGTATTTATTGCTCCAAGCAATTTCAGCATATTGCGGGCTGTGATCGCTAATGCCACCATCATCAAACGTTTCTTGTGTCATCACCGATAAATCAAACTGATCACTGCCGCGCAAACCAATCAAATCAATCTTACTGCCACAGGTGCTATAATCTTTTTCAGCATCCATTTCAATACAAGCAAAACTTAAACCGGTTTTACCCATAAAGGTTTCGTACTGCCCTTTTTGCTCGTCATTACTAAAGCGCATGTTAAAGTCACCCAGCATAATAATGGGATTATTAGCCGAATAATAATTCATATGCTCAGCAATTTGGTCCATGTTTGAACCGTTCACACCCGCATCGCCTCCGGTATTGTGATGAAGATTATAAACATGCACGATTAAATCTCGAGCAAGGTTTACCTTCGTCATGGTAAAGCCTTTTTCAGTTTGGCAATCTGGGCTGTCGTACTTGCCTTCAAACAATTCCAGTATCGTGCCTTTACACTCGTTAAACTGAATACGATCCACATCGTAAGAATCGAAAGGGTACCCTGAAATAGTCAGTAACCCATCGCCAAAAGAGAGTAGTCCCCCGGCAAAATGATCGGTGCGGTAGCCATAGTTATCATGAGATAAATTGGCTAACAGCTCAGAGTGATTGATCCAGTTTTCCTGAATACCCACAATGTCCACGTCCCATTCATCAATGAGGCTGCTCACTTGCTTCATTTGAGAAGACGAAATACCCCCAATCACTTCAGGAAACCCATGCACGTTATACGTCATGACATCAAAAACACCACTCGCTAAAGCAGGCTCACTTGGCGCGAAAAAATGATTTGAATCTGATTCAATATAACCCTGCTGAGACATAGTACCTTCAATAACGGTTAAATATTCCGCGTAACCGGCCACTGTATCTATTACATCTCCTATAGGGTCTATAATGGTGTCGTCCACCCAATCAATGGCATCTTCTATTGGGTCTACAATATTATCGTCTACCCAATCACCTATATCATCCCACAAACCAGCATGGGCACCACTTGATAGCATTAACCCGGAAGCCATCACAGTGGCCAGCATTGTTTTTTTGTTGCGCATATACATCCCCATTTTTAGTCTATTAGTAAAAACCATCTGTACTTTTGATTTTCACTAAACGAATAAGCCATTCACCGCTGCGTCTAAACACACTCTGGTAAATCCCCCTCTATAACTAAGCACAGAATCCCATTATAAAAATGTGGCTTTTGGCCATTTGAAACATTGGCGCAATTGGCTCTCACTTCAACTGACAAAAATGCATTCCTACTGCCAGTGGCAATTTTTGAAGATGCTATTTACAACAATTTTTATTTTCTAAAATAAAACAGCTTTAAGATGCCCCCACATTTTTTATCATCCACCAAAACGTGCACCTTATTCTACAACCACAATATGATATTAAAATGACAACTGAATGACCTGTTTTTGAGTATTAACCAAAGCTTTTACCAAAAAGTTATCCGCTTGTTTTAACTTTAAAAAAAATGTGCTTATCTATGGTCTATATTCAATTAATACCTAATTACCCATACTGATTTACCCACATTGAAAAGGACTTTCGTCGTGATTCATCAACCACACCATTTTGAGCAATACTCCCATGAGAATGCCTCACAACTTGTGAATGGATCTTTTAACCCTCAGACGACTGTGAGCTTAAGTTTACAGAACAGGCTTACATTTGAATTAACATCATACAAAGATCACAGCTACCAATGGAGTGCAACCCAATACCACGAGCAACCGGATTTTGTATTGATCACCCCCAAGGGCAACGTTTGGGTACAGGTTGACATTGGCTTAATGGATCTGCATCACCACCAATCATTTTTAAGCGGCCAAAAAGAATACCCCATCACCAAGAACACCGCCCAAAAGATTGTGGCGTGCCTTGTAGAGAGTGGTTATATAAGGGAATTTTTTACAAAAAAAACGAAACTAAAATTTAGCCGCGAAGGAAATTTATTAGAAGCTTAAAAAAAGACTATCTTGAAAGCACTTAACGCTTTCGAGATAGCCGTTTAAAGCAGGTTACTGAATGGGGTATAGCACTTTATCTTGGTAACCGGTAATTACCTCAATATGCCCAGCCAGTTGTTTGTCTAACGCCACATCTCCGGTATCCACTATTAATGGGCGGCCCGCTAAATCTGCTAATTTTGTTTTCGTGCACAATACCAGTAAATTTTTACGGCCCACCCTTTGTATGACCTTCGCACTCAATTGTTGATTGCCTCGACCTAATACATGCCCTTGACCACCAATTACGCTAACAATGATGCGCACGTCTTTATATTGCTCTAACAAACATAAAATATCTTGTTCAGCTAAATCACTTTGTATTAACTCTCCATTAACCACCGCATCCAACCCTAGCAAGGTATTCTCTAAATGCAGGTAGTCCATTAAAAAGGCAGTGGTTTTTCCTGAACCCACCAAATACAAAATATCGTCTTCCATTTCTTGGGATAAATAGGCCGCCATATCCTCTAGCACCAATTCTTCTTGCTCCATTCCCCCCTGCTTAACCGATTGCACAAATTGCCCCGCTTCTGGCACCAGCATTTCACCAAACATCTTGGCTTTTACTTGGTTATTACGAAATGCTTCTTCATCTATGTCTTTAACATCTTGGTTTTTAAGATCAACCAGTTCACCCGTCACCAACATTTTCACCACTTCACCACTGGCTTGAGGCGTCACGCCATACACACCACTATGAATTTTCACCCCAGCTGGAATGCCTAAAACGGGTACATGATCATCCACTACCGAGCAAATATCCCGAGCCGTTCCATCACCACCGGCAAACAACAGTAAATCAATGTTCATTTTTTGCAGTAACTGCGCAGCCTGCTGAGTATCGTGGCAATGGCTAGGGTAAGACACAGCCAAATCAATCAATTCATAGTGCCAATTAATGCCCTCTAATACCTCTTCACCCATGGCCCCTGGACAGGTAATCACTTGAATTTTGTCTTTTAAAGACTCAAATACAGCAAAAGCATTTTGGGTACGCAGCCCTGCCTTGGCTTCAGCACCTTTAGAAAGGGCCAATTCAGCAACGCCATCACTGCCCTTTAAAGCCACACTGCCCCCTAAACCAGCTAAAGGGTTTACGATTAAACCTAAGCGAAACATCTAGCTCACCTTTACCATTTACAACTAAAAGGCACTTTATTCACACACATAAAGTCACCAAATAGAGGTTGTTATAAAAAGAACGCATGATAACCAAAGGCTTTAGAAGGCGCACCCTGTATCAGTCTCCTTCAATGCTATTATTGTCTAACAACCAGCACACCAAGCACCAAAGAGATGCACGATGTCTTTTTCACTTGCAAAACGTTACAAAAATACACCCTTTTTAAGGCATCAATTGAGTATATTAAGTCCAAGAATAAATCTAAAAATGAATATGAAGTAAGGAGCCACCCTGTGGGCAAAGAACATAAAAAAGCGCTAGTAGTGATTTTTTCACTGTTATTTGCTTGCTTAACCGTTGCGACTATTTTCATCACCGTTGAGCTTCAGCACATAGGCATTGCCAGTATTCTGATGGTGGCTGGCGTCATATTGGCGATGGATATATTTTGGGTATTACGATCTAAGAATGATCCCAAACAGATTTAAATTAAGCCACCTGTAAATTCAACTCAACCCCTGAATGACTTAAGTGACGCTAACAGTAAAATGCCGCCTAAGGGAGGCATTTGAATTAGGCAAGTACCCCGTCTTGATAGTCCTTAATGGCTTGGTCAATTTCCTCCTTAGTGTTCATTACAAACGGCCCATAATTAGCCACCGGCTCTTTATGAGGTAACCCGTGCAAAATAAGCGCTTTAGCCCCTGCTTCAGAACTTAACTGCAAATCGCCTTCTCCATTAAATAACGCGCTTTGCTGAGCTTTAATCACTTGGTCCGCTTTCAGCTGACCTTCATAAACCACCACCACCACTTGATGCCCTGCTGGAATAGATTGCTTAAATGTACCATTAGCAGACAGCTCCAAGTCTAAATACGCACTGTTTGCCTCTAGCTTATCAAGAGGGCCGTGATAGGTTTTACCCTCTAAGTCCCAACTGCCGGCAATGACATGGGCCAAATAGCTTTCATTATTAACATGAAGGATCTCGCCACTGGGCACATCGCGGTATTGAGGTTTATTCATTTTGTTTTTGCTATTCAAGTTAATCCATAACTGAAAACCGTGCATTTTGTCGTGTTCTTTTAAAGGCATTTCACCATGAATTACGCCGCGACCCGCACTCATCCATTGAGCCCCGCCACTTAGCACCTGCCCAACATTACCCATGTTGTCTTCGTGGCGAATGCCCCCTACGCGCATGTAGGTCAGTGTTTCTATGCCGCGATGGGGGTGAGGCGGAAAACCGGCGATAAAGTCATCTGGGTCATCGCTGCGAATTTCATCCAGCAGTAAAAATGGGTCTGCCATACTTTGATGAACCAAACTGTGACGTTTAATTTTAACCCCTGCCCCATCCATGGCGTTTTGCGCATTAAGAATTGATTGAATTTTTAGCATGAGTGTCTCCTTTGGCCATCAATACTGTTATTGATTAAAACCAGTATAAGAGCTTGAATTATTCAAAGGGGGCAATTATTAGCAGGGTAAGATCGAAAAACTTGATAAATAAACACAACGCCTGTTTAACCAAGGCCATGCTGACACCCAATAAAAAAGCCCCGATTATGAAACCATAAACGGGGCTTTGGTGGCGCTAAGCAGCTTTTAGAATACTAGCTGACTGCGTAATTGAACCAACTT
>CAJXRF010000085.1 GCA_913058575.1 uncultured Bermanella sp. | reverse complement strand
AACTTTCTCAACAAGACTCCGAATACATTAGCGCAAACCACCTCATCATTGGAAATAGTGATTGCAATCATGAGGGGAACCATACATTTTTGTGCTTGTGGTTAGCGCTAAACCGCAGAGTTATAGGGGTGTTAGAAAAGGTCGATGAACGTTAAATAATTCATGGAATCAACTAGCTTGATTCTTTTGCGTTAAAATTGGCAATTTACGTCTATGAAATGTTGTCGATTACGCAAAACCCCTCACATTATGGAATATATTGGCCAAATTAACCGACTAAAAACTAACCAAATGGTCAATTTGTATCTATAATACCCAGCTACATTTTTAGGCAGGTTTATATGATGCGATTACTGTTAGGCACTTTGTTTTTTTTAAGCGCTGGCTTATTAGCAGCAGAGCCACTAAAGGTGGCATTTGTGTATGTGAGCCCAGTAGGCGATGTGGGCTGGAGTCATAGTCATGATTTGGGCCGCCAGCATTTAGAGCAAACTTTTGGCCGTGATATTCAAACCAAATATGTCGAATCGGTACCCGAAGGGCGCCGAGCGCGCGAAACCTTAGTGAAGCTGGCCGAGGAAAACGACGTGGTATTCGCCACATCCTGGGGTTACATGGTGTCTATGGAGCGTGTAGCAGAACAATTCCCCAACGTTCAATTTGAACACGCAACGGGTATTCGCCGTGGTGATAATTTATCAACTTATGCCACTCGTGCTTATGAAGCCCGTTACTTAGCCGGCATGGTCGCTGCGTCCATGACCAATACCAATCGCATTGGCTATGTGGCCGCTTTTCCTATCCCTGAAGTAATTCGAGGCATTAATGCTTTTACTCTAGGGGCTCAGACGATTAATCCTAAGGTTACGGTAGCGGTAGAGTGGACCAATGCTTGGTATGCGCCAGCGGTATCTACAAAACTTAGTAACAAGTTAATTGATGGGGGGGCTGATGTGTTGGCTCAGCATACCGATTCTCCTGCGCCAGTGGAAACAGCGCAAAAGCGGGGTGTGTACGCCATAGGTTATCACAGTGATATGAGCGCCTTTGGCCCTAAAAGTCATTTAACCTCTGTGATTCATGACTGGGGAAAAATGTATGAGAATCGACTGAAATCTATTCTAGGCAAAGATGGCACCACTATGGATGTATGGACAGGCCTGAAAGAAGGTTCGTCAAAGCTGGCTAATATTAGCCCAGAAGTGCCAGGCTATATTTTACAAAAAGTGAATTTAGCGAAAGAAAAAATTAGTTCAGGTGAATTAAGTATTTTTGCCGGACCCATTAAAAACCATAAAGGTCGGGTACGAGTTAAAGATGGTAAGACTCTAGATGACGAAGATCTAAACCGTATGAACTGGTATGTGGCCGGCATAGAAGGCGATTTGAAATTCTATTGATGCCTGCATAATGGATTAAATACAGGGACGTAATCCATTTTTCAGCATGTTGCACAGCAGCGTTTTTAAACTATCTCATTAGCACTTTGCGCAAATCGTTTTTTACCTCCCATTCTTTTGACCGTTTTAACCATCTTTTATTTTCCTCGAGAAGTAATTTTTCAGTGATTTTGTTATTTTGCTGCTTAAAAATTGAACTGCGCCACAGTTTTAATGAATTAAGTATTAATTTTGATTAAAAGCTAACCGAATGGTCAGCTTTTAATTATAATGCCGAGTACTTATTCTTCTAGCGAGTGGCATTTGATGCGATTACTTTTAACAGTTTGTTTAACCTTGGCCTGTTTTGTCGCTCAAGGTGCGCCACTGAAGGTGGCTTTTGTTTATGTGAGCCCCGTGGGGGATGTGGGTTGGAGTTACAGCCATGACCTAGGTCGTCAGTATTTAGAAGAGCACTCAAACGGAGATGTGGTGACACAATTTGTAGAGTCGGTTCCTGAAGGGCGCAAGGCGCGCGAAACCTTTGTAAAACTGGCTCAAGAAAATGATGTGATTTTTGCCACCTCTTGGGGCTACATGGTGTCCATGGAAAGAGTGGCAGAACAATACCCTAATGTTAAGTTTGAGCATGCCACCGGTATTCGCCGTGGAGATAACCTGTCTACCTATGCTACCCGTATTTACGAAGCGCGTTATTTATCTGGTATCGTCGCTGCTTCCATGAGTAAAACCAATCGCATCGGTTATGTGGCTGCCTTCCCTATCCCTGAAGTCATTAGGGGGCTGAACGCCTTTACTTTAGGGGCACAGTCAGTGAACCCTAATGTATCCGTGGCAGTAGAGTGGACCAAAGCTTGGTATGACCCAGCAAAAGCTAAAAAACTGAGTAACAAACTGATTGATAAAGGAGCCGATGTGTTGGCTCAGCACACAGATTCTCCAGCACCTGTCGAAGTGGCTCAAAAGCGCGGTGTCTACGCCATTGGTTACCACAGCGACATGAGTGCTTACGGCACCGACAGTCATTTAACGTCTGTTATTCATGATTGGGGTAAAATCTACCAGACCCGCATAAAGTCTTTTATTAATAAAAGCTCTCAAGTGGAAGACGCTTGGACAGGCTTAAAAGATGGTTCTAGCAAGCTCAGTAACATTAACTCAGTGGTGCCTCGCCACGTAATTGAAGCGGTGAACCTTGCTAAGCAAAAAATAAGTGATGGCGAGCTGAACATATTTGCAGGCCCCATTAGAAATCACAAAGGTCGTACGCGAGTTAAATTGGATAAATCGTTGGCAGACTCAGACCTGAAGCGCATGAACTGGTATGTGGCAGGTGTTGAAGGAGACTTGAAGTTTTACTAAGCTAGCCTTAGTTAGCTCAACTGGAAATAAGTGATCGTATATACAGGGAAGTAGCGATTTTTCGTGGAGGCAGCTAGTCTTCACGCCCCTCATTCTGACCCTCCCCGCCTTCACGCTCATTATTCTGTTTATATGGCATTTTCTCTATTGATGGGGCCATTATTACAATGGCTTACACAAGGCACACTCAATGCCACACACAAATAACCTGTAGGTAACCTTACGGACCATAAACTCTGCTAAATTAAAATTAACAATGTGAAGTCTGTCACACCGGAGGTCACCATGGTTGCTATTAAACAGTTTAAAACTGATGAAGGTCAGGTATTTGCCAGTATCTTCAGTGAAGCTGGGCAAAGCCTGCTAATGAACGTTTGCAAGGGCCATGGGGGAAGCGAACAAGACTTTAACAGTGTCATTAAATTCAGCCTTGCACAAATGAAACACAAAAAGCTTAAATACTGGTTAAGTGATTTATCTGAAGTAGAAAGTAATACTGTGCCAGATGTAAAAAGCTTATTAGATAAACTGGTCATTAGGCTTAAAGGCAGTCAGTTAAAAAAGTTCTCACTGGTTAGTAATAGCTCTCTTGGGGAGCGTCGTCATTTAGAAAATATCATCTCAAAAAGTGGGGTGGAATTTAAAACCTTTTCTAACTTCGCTAAAGCCAGTGAGTGGCTATTGGTGCCTGATCTTGAATCTAAAGAGTGGGAAGAATCCCCTGAACTAAGTTTTTAATACATCACGTTTTACCTCACCTAGACCAAACCAGCCCCTTTATAAACGAACACAGCGAAAATAGGGGCTGTGGTCTAAGCTATAAAAGTTACAAATGCATTTGTAGATCATGCTTTAAAATGCAGGGTGATTTTGTTTATTGAAGAGACAGACAGCAATTCACTAGGTGATTTGTTTTAACCTATGGAAGGGATATGTTGCTATTTAACGCCCAGTTTTCACTGTGGACCCTTGTCTTAATTGGCATCATCATCGCTTTAACTGTGTATTTTCAGTTTTTTCGCTACAGCTCTCGTACGGCTGAAGCTGCCCCCACTATTCTCACCAGTATTGGTATATTTGGCACCTTCCTTGGGGTGGCCATTGGGCTCAGTAATTTCGATACTCAACACCTCCAAGAAAGTGTGCCCCAATTATTAAGCGGTTTAAAAACCGCATTTTGGTCTTCAATTGCGGGGTTGCTTGGGGCATTAACCATTAAGTTTCGCGCAGTTATGAATGTCACTCATGCTGAGGAGCATCAACAGCGCACAGCCAGTATCGATGATCTAAATAACGAGCTTATTAAAATTCACCACGCTTTATCCAATAAAGACGATCAAACCCTGTTACAAGAAATGTCCATGATGCGAGTAGAGCAAAAGCGCAACAGTGACGATTTAATAGTGGCCATGCAGCATTATCAAAAAGAAATGGTGGAAGCCAATACGAAAGCCCTTATTGACGCTTTAGCAGTAGTGATGCGCGACTTTAATACCAAGATAGACGAGCAATACGGCGATAACTTTAAGCGCCTAAATGAAGGCGTGGGCCAAATGTTAGAGTGGCAAAAGGAGTATAAGCAACAGCTAAAAGAACTGGCGGATAACCAACAAACCATCGGGGCTTCCATGCAAGATGCCAGTAATGCCTTTGGTAATATGGTGGTACACGCTGAATCTTTTAATGGTATCAGCGAAAGCCTAGGCAATATGATGAAAGGGCTTAATTCCCAGCGCAGCGTATTAGATCAGCACCTTTCTGGTTTGGCTAAACTGGTCAGTGATGCAGGGGAAGGGCTGCCACAATTAGAAGAGCGTATGGTGTTTTTAACCACAGGCCTGGCCACTAGTTTACAAACCTATTCGCAAAGCATGGAAAGCATGTTAGAGAGAACCACCACTAGCATGGCCAATACCACTCAAGATTTATCTAGCCAGCTTCAAGAAGCTTACACAGGCGCGTTTGATCAGCTTGATAATAAAATAATGCAAACCCTTACTCAGACCGATAAGCAAATATCTAAATTAGATGCCGCCCTTGAGCAAGAGCTGAATAAATCTCTTAAAACCATGGGGGAGCAGTTGGCTGCTTTAAGTGAAAAGTTCGTTCAAGATTACAGCCCGCTAACTGAGCGCTTACACGACATTGTAAATTTGGCTGAACAAAAAACCAATTAACATGACATTTATCGATGCCTCTTTATTTGGATTAAACCATGCAAAGTGATGAAGAACAGTTAGGGGGCATAAGAGAACAAGAAGGGCATTGGGTGGCCGTGACCGATTTAATGGCCGGTTTAATGATGGTCTTTTTGCTTATTTCTGTGGTGTTCATGATAAACGTAGAGCGCCAGCAAAAGAAAATAACCGATGTTGCTATTCTATATGACCATTTACGCACTCAGCTTTACGAAGATCTGTTAAGCGAATTCTCTGCTGATTTAAAAAATTGGGGGGCAGAAATAAAACCTGACTTAACCTTTCGATTTAATAAAACAGAATTAATGTTTGCTAAGGGTGAGTCCTTTTTGAATGATCCGTTTCAAAAAATATTGGCCGATTTTTTTCCTCGTTATATGAAAATTATTACACATAAAAAATACCGTGATGATATTTTAGAGGTACGCATTGAAGGGCATACGTCTAGTAGCTGGTTAGGGGCGGTTAGCGCAGATGATGCCTATATCTATAATATGGCTCTATCGCAGGCCCGTACTCGCTCTACTCTAGCGTATCTTCTGGGTTTGCCTGATGTGAGCGTTGAAAAAATATGGTTGCGAAAACATTTAACGGCCAACGGGTTATCGTCGGCTAAAGTGATTAAAAATGAAATGGGTGAAGAAAATAGCGAGCGATCTCGGCGTGTAGAATTTAAAGTACGCACCGATGCGGAAGGAAAAATTGCCACCATACTAGAAGACGTCTTATAGCTATTGATAGCTGCAATTAACTATAAAGTTGAAATGAGCAAGCAATGAAACTAGTCGACTTTAAAGAAGATGAAAAATTTAATCAGTTAAGAGAAAAAATTGGCAATTCAGGCTATGGGGATTTTGAACTTTTTGACCCCAAACGGCATTTAAGTTGGCAGGAGCGCAAGGGCTTAATTGAGGGCTGGAGTAATATATCCACGGTCATGTTACACGCCTATAGCGATCATACTTTAGCTTATAAAAACAGCCATGTATTTTCTCAAACGGACGAACACATTCACTTTTCCCTTTGTGACAAATTAAAAAAACGTATCAGCCAAGGGCGACTTCCGAATATTGAAATAACCTTAAATGAATCGCTTATTAAGAAAAAAGTGGTGTGCGAATATTGCTTGCATGCTGTTAGTTATCAAGGCTTTGATGCTTACCGACGTCGCCATGAAGAATATAATAAGCACATCATTAAGCAATTTAGTTTTGAGCATTACCTTTTGGGTAAATACCCCAACAGGTAATGCATCCGTTTTTTCAAATGCGTAGAGGTTACTTGCAGGTATAAAGCGCTTGCATGTCTTTGTACACTTGGCTCATGAGCTGCTCTAAAATCTGCATATCTATTTCAGTGACCTTGTGAATAATCAGGCTGTTCGTGGTGGTTTTGTGCTTACCCAGTTTCTTTAACAGTGCCTCATAGTTATCAAACCCAGGCATGACATAAACCGATATCTTGCCGATGGTGGGGTGAAACGAAAGGATCGGCCAATCCCCTTCACGACCTGTTTTGTAGGTGTAATGGTATGAGCCAAAACCAATCACGTCCTCTCCCCACATAACAGCCTCTGAACCCGATACTCGTGTCATTAACTGCTGAATTAACTGAGCATCTAACTGACGGCGAGTATGGTCAATATCGCTGATGTATTGAGATACGCTGTTGTCGTTGGGTTGTGCATAAGGATCAATCATAGGGGTAATTACGGCTACTAAGTGAGAAAAATTTCAATAAAGAATAAGTTGCATTATAGCTTGAATGCCAAGCGAGCGCAGCCTAGCTGGTTGTTGGAAAGCGATCTGGGCTGATGCAAGGCACTGTTTAGCGCTGCGCTCGCTTAATTAAGACGAAAAGGCTGAGTTAATAATTATTATGAGTACTTTGAGCAAATTTAAATGCACACAGAGCAATTGGATTAGTTTTTAAGCATATTATTGTACAGCGCCCTTATTAAGATTAGCTGTTACGCAGGGTCAAGCACCTGGAACACTGGGCTCTATGGTTGTTTTTTGATCTACCTTATTCTGTAGGCAATCATAAATTAACAATAAGAATCTAATGAAAGCTCAAAGCTCACCAGTAGGGGTGCAATTCCCATGCGTCCCCAGTGGACAACGTAGTACCACTAACGCAGGGCGAACTATTTTTGCTGCATCTATGTCCCTTATAGACTGCCCTTTAAGTGATTTAATTCGAAAAGAAAATAACTGGCGCCAAAACTACCTGCACTATATGCCCAATATGATGCTCAGCGCTGCCCAGACCCCCAAAACAGCAGAAGCCATCGCACAGCAGGGTTTAGAGGCATGTTATAAGCAATTCGAATTTTACCGTCATGGTAAAGGTTATCGCTTAAATCAAGCCATGGCATTATTTAAACAAGAGCGATTCCACAGTGCAGTGATAGAAGGTAAGGGCACCTCCATTAAAGGTCATGGCCTAAGCCTGCAACATAAGGGAGAAGAACTGTTTGGTGAAGGTTTAAAAAACCGTATCGTTCGTTGGTTAGACAAAGGCATCATAGAAAAAAGTCATGCTCAGTCGCTTATTAAAGTTTTAAACAATGAGCAAATACAAGATTTAACTGGCCAGTACTTTGTGTTGTTAGGGGCGGGGTCTGAAATTGGCCCTTTGTCCATGCTATTGGCTTTAGGCGCTAATGTGATCGCGGTGGGGCGGCCCTCTAAAAAGAATTGGCTGCAGCTCATTAATATTGCCAGAGAATCATCTGGGCAATTGATCATTCCCTGCAGTGAAAATTCTAAGGGCATGTCAGATAACCAAATTGCACAGGTAGCGGGTGCCGACTTGTTAACTCACACCCCAGAAATAGCCGTTTGGGTAGATAGCTTTAAAGCCCCCATGACCATAGGCAATTACGCGTACCTGGATGGCAGTGACCATGTTCGTGTGGCCATGGCCATGGATGCAATCAGTGCCACCTTGCTGGAAAAACGCAATGATATTAGCTTGGCCTATCTATTAACCCCAACCGATGTATACGCAGTGCCAGAGGATGTATTGCAACACTGTAACAAGCGATTAACAGAAAAAAGCGTTAAAGGTGTTTACAGAAAACTGTTAAATGTATTGAGTTTTGGGCGACTTTTTTCTAGTAGTATATATGGGCAAGTGCCCACGGTTAATGGTAAAAAACTGGGCATATTAGATAACTTAATTTCACAACAAGGCCCTAGCTATGTATTAGCTAAGCGTATTCAACGTTGGCGTGCCATTCATAGCGTCAAGCAAGGCATAAGAGTCAGTTGCAATGTGGCTCCCGCCACTTCTACGAAATCGGTTATGAGTAATCGTTTTTTTGCCGCGGCAACTATGGGCTCTGAAAATTTTGGAGTTGAAGTATTTACCCCGCAAACGGCGAATGCACTGATGACCTTGCAACTTATTTTTGATATTAAAGACACCCAAGTTCAAGAGCGTGGTGAAGAATTATTCATTCATGGTGCTAACCATGGTGGTTCGTGGTATTTAGGTTACTGCTTTCGCTCGGTATTAGTGCCCAGTTTAGTGGTGGGTTTACTTCAAAAACTTCTTCCTAAAAAACAAACAAACTTTATTAAGCCCGAAAAACAAAAACAGGCCATTAACATTTAGCCTCTAAAAAGATAAAGGTCAGAGAAGTATCTGGCCTTTATATGGCTCCATGCGTATTGAACATGCCTATAGCCATAGTTTTACTGAGCTATTTAATAGAGCTCAGAATTATCATTTTCCTCTTCGTAATCCCCAGTCATAACCCATTATTATCGATTACTTAATGGCATCACTTCCTAAGCTGCTATTTCAATGTAGGGCGTGATTAATGTACCCACCTTAATGGTTAAATTAACTAATGAACGCTAGAGTAAAAGGTAGCTTAAATATTATCGCCTGATATAAGTATTAGTTTGGGAGTAGCTGATTTTATATTACTAATTAATAGTATGGGTGACATAAATGGGTAGATGGACCTGCAAACCATTTCTTTAGAATGTTTAAACAGGAGATTGCCATGGCATTGAATTCCTTGCGAAAGCTCGCTATATACATACTTTCATTGCTATTACTTGTTCCTTCTTATTCGCAAGCCAAAGAATTAAAAGCCGTTTATGCACAAGATTATTTGCCCTTTTCTTGGGGGGATGAACAAGGATTGGCCAGAGGAGTCGAGGTCGACTTTGTTAAGGCGCTGCTAATTGAAAAGTTAGGCTTTAAAGCAAGTCATACGATCTTCCCATGGGCTAGGGCGCAGGCCATGGTTGAAGAAGGGCAGGCTGATGTTTTTGTCACTATTCCCAATAAAAAGCGGCGCAGTTACGCTCTAGTAAGTGATATCCCACTTTTTTCCAGTAATTTCTTAATGCACACTGGGGCGTCTAACCCCAAAAAATCACGATTATCTACCATAACCAATTTAAAAGATTTAATTAAACAAGAAGATATTATTCACGGTCATATTGTGGGGGCTGGCTGGCATTCCGTTAAGCTTAAAGGTGTTCGCTCGTTAAAAATTGCCCCTAGCTCTTTGCAAATATTACAATTGCTTGATCGTAATCGCATCGATGTTTATATCGAGCAAACACCCCTTATCCGCTATCAAATTAAAACATTGGGTTTTGAAGGACGAATTGAAGAAATTCCCCATATTTTAGAAGAAACCCATTGGCATATCTGCCTAAGTAAGAAATCCTCTTTTAGTGGTGTTATGCCACAGTTAAACGCACTACTTGTTAAGATGAAAAACGATGGCACACTTTTAAAACTTCAAGAAGAAGTGTTTAGTCAGTATCAATAGCGTTGTATTGCTAACTTCATACCGGAGTCCGTTACCTGCTTATGCATAATGTCAGCTCAGCTAACAGTAAATATTATTGTCGTTTTGTACTTCTGTTAGGGGTGTTTTTCAGTGGCTTATCTATTTCTGAACAAGCAGGACAGCAGACGTTTTCGTCAGATTTAGGGGATAACCTCATGTTGTATCGCCGCTATATAATGGATACTAAAGGGGCACACTTAAAATCCATTCGGTTTATTATTAAAAATAATATTTTTGTTGAACACCTTCCCATGCATGCTGAAATGCTCATGCAGGTTACCAAGGACATGCGTGACATATTTCCTGCTGGATCTACTTCGAAAAAATCTCGGGCCAAGAATAATATTTGGAATCAGCAAGGAAACATAACGCAAGATTTTGTCCATAAGCTAGATGATTTATATACGCAATCCAATAGATTCAGAGAGCTTTCTACTACCAAAAACTTCGAAGGAATAAAAAAACAAGCAGAGGTATTAACAAAGAGTTGTAAGGCGTGTCATTACTTATACAGGGGAATCCGTCTTGAGCGAAGTGAAAAAGATTATTAGTCTCTATGACTGCCTTCTTTGTTTTTATACATAGACTGATCAGCGTAATCCACGAGTTCAGAAGGTTGCATGTTAGGCGTTAGGGTTGGGTCGTATGTGGCAAATCCAATACTGGCTTCAATGCCATTATTAGGCTGATATGGTCCCACATCAAACTTTCTTGATAATATTTTTCTTAATTTTTTCTCAAAATTTATTTCATCAAAATCACCCGATAAAAGGATGACAAATTCATCTCCTCCGTAGCGAGCCACGATCTCGTGTTTGCGAATGGATTTTTTTAACCTGTGGCCAGCTTCCACTAAAACCTTGTCTCCTACTTCATGGCCGTATTCATCATTAATGGGTTTAAACTTGTTTAAGTCTACAAACACTAGGTGTAATTGAGTTTTCTCTCGTTGAGCGCGGAAGAAATCGGAAATAAGCTTATTCTCAAGGGCACGTCTATTGTATAAACCAGTTAACTCATCGTGATGGGCTAGGTTATCTATCCGAATCATATTGTCGATAGAGGTTCCTATGCTTTTCAAAAATATAATATCTATTTCTGAATTGTTATAAGTGTTATCCATGTAAATAATACCAGCACCAAGGCTGCCGATGGCGAAAGTAAAATAACGTAACATGCGATCATCTGTGGCTGTTCTGCCAAAGCATACCGGAACATCCACTACCAATTGCGACCCCAATAGGCCATGACCTTCTTTTTGATGGCTGGCATAAAGAGCATCATTTGAGGAAACGACTAACTCTAGATTATTTGTACTTTCACCTATCAGGTACAAGCCAAACCCCAATTTTTTATCGGATTTTTTGGTAAAGGTGTCGTAAGACATAATTTCTGCCATGGCTTTTTCTAAGCGGTCTTTTAAATCCCCTGCTTGATGAAAGATATCGGGCAAATGTCGTAAAATAGCCTCTCGCTGGGTAGCTAATATATCCTTGGTTCGATCAAATATGCTCACTTGAATTAAACATTCTTCTGGGCGGTAACCAGAGAAAAGTGCCACATACACACCATTTAAAATACCTTGTACGCCGTCAATGTGACCATCCCTAATGAGCTTATTCATAAGGCAGCCCGCTTGTGGAGTATCAGAATATTCACAGCCCACTTCATCTAATATGTTAGACAGTTTTTTACCCAACAAATTTCCGTAAATGCTCGCAGGGGTATTTTGAAAAATAATCTTGGCGCTTTTAGGGCCTTTAGAACCTACATAGCTGGCGCCAATAATGGGAAAAGGGGATTTAGAGGGGTTGAACCCAAATGAAGTATCATTTTTCATAAATAAGAATGTTTCTAATTTAATTCTGACTCAGCATTGATGCGCTGAAAAAAGTGATATCCATGAAAGTGTAGTCGTTTTTGCTCTATAGTCTATATCTCACTTATGAAGTAGGCGGAATCGCCATGGTTTTTTGTGTGGAGTTATTAAAGCACTGAAGAGTCTGGCTTAGGAAACAGGCGTTGCTAGTAAATTAAACGGAAGAAATGAAATCCTCACTGTCTGGTAGACAAAAAACAAAATGAGTGATCTTAAGATAGGTAATAGACAATCGCTAAGTAAGACATTTAGCCAGGTTAATGGCTAAATATCGCGTAACTAAGCTCTAGTATTCGTAACTACCTCGAATCGGGTAATCATTTTTTCGTATCCAGTCTAAACCGGATACTAGACTATTTAACTCAGGGCGAACAAATGGATTATTTGAGATATCAACCACCTGTACTGTACCGCTGTCATTGATTACAAATAAGCCAGGTTCAGAGAATGGATGGTCCGTTTCCTCTGGTGATCTTGGGTGAGAGATATAAACACCCAAGCCTTTCATTTGCTCAAGGCTTAAACCGTAATAAATGGGAAAATTAATATTGAGCTTTGGTAATTGATCCTCCAATTGCGCCTTAGAATCTGCCGAAACAACGGCGATATCAACCCCCATATTCCCTAAAGCCTCAGTATGCTCCGCTAACTGGTTGAGGTATTGGGTGCATAATGGGCAAAACCGACCACGATAAACAATTACCATTCGCCAACTGGCACTGCCTTCAGGTTTACTTATATCACTTTGTCCACCGGTTATGCTATTTACTATTAAAGGTGGAAATTTATTGCCCGCTTCAATTTTTGTCGATTTCATCTTTATATCCTATTTGTTTAATTTACACAGAGTCTCTATCAGCTTATTCATCAGCTAGCATTCTAGTACAAGGATGAAGGCTTAATAGTTTGTATTTATTTCATTTCTCTATTTTCATCTTTCAGTGTTGGGTAGTCGGTATAACCCTTAGCATCACCGCCATAAAATGTATCTTGGTCTGGCTGGGATAATTTCGCGTTTTGTTTCAATCTAGTAGGCAGATCTGGATTAGCGATAAACGCCGACCCAAACGAAACAAAATCAGACTTACCTTCACTAAGACTTCTTTCAGCCGACTCGCCGGTATACCCTCCATTTGCGATATAGGCACCATTAAATAAATGTCTGAGGTTATCAAAATTGAAATGACTGTTATCAGAATCCCCAAAATTTTCTACGACGTGTAAATAGGCTAGGTTATAGTCATTTAACTTTTTAATTAAATACTGGTTTAAAGATTGAGGATCGCTATCAGACATTGAATTAAAGGAACCCGTTGGAGAGATACGTATTCCAACGCGATCGCCACCCAACACTTCAGTGACCGCTTGTGTGACCTCTAGAATTAAACGCACGCGATTCTCTATGGTCCCCCCATATTGGTCGTGACGTTTGTTGGTGCCGTCTTTTAAAAATTGATCCAATAAATAACCGTTAGCTGCATGAATTTCTACACCATCAAATCCTGCTTCAAGTGCATTTTGACTTGCTTGTCGGTATTGATTGATGATTTCAACCATCTCGTCACTTTCCAATGCCCTTGGAATTTCAAAGTCTTGCATACCTTCATAGGTAAACGCTTGACCATCCACGGCTATTGCTGAAGGGGCCACTGGAAGTTGATTATTGGGTTGAAGGCTAGAATGTGAAACCCTGCCTACGTGCCAAAGCTGCATAAAAATCTTGCTGCCATTTTCATGAACAGCCTTGGTTACTTTTTTCCAACCATTAATTTGTTCTTGTGAGTGAATTCCTGGGGTAAATGCATAGCCTTTTCCTTGCTGTGAAATTTGTGTGGCTTCAGAAATGATCAGCGCAGCAGTTGATCGTTGTGCATAGTACTGGGCATTCAGGTCGTGGGGAATATCACCAGGCTGTGCTGATCGCGAACGCGTCAGTGGTGCCATAATGATTCTATGGGGTAGTGTGTATTGGCCGAGCGTACCTGGCTTAAATAAATTTTGTAATGACATGTTTTTTCCTATTTATAAATTAATGAGTAAGTATTTTAGTGAGCCAAAAAGCTGTTTTTATCGATAAGATATTTGATATAAATATCTTCAAATTCTTCAACTACCGAATTCTTTACATAGTCAAGGTTTAAATAGCGTTCTGACAATGCAGCTAACTTAGGGAAGTTAGCGAGTAGCCTAAGATTAAATCGATCTTCAATGATCCTTAATCGAGTGAATATGGGTGCCAAGGCTGAATCAATTAAGCTAAAACCATTGCCATTGAAAAAACCTTCACCTGTAATGATATTCTCTAGTGTCGATAGTCTTTCTATGAATGCATGACGGTGCTGTTGATAATCTCCTTGATCATCGGATACAGACATTAAGTGTTGGCTTGTAATGACCTGACTGGAATATTCAATCCAACCTCTCTCTTTCGCTTTTTCTAAAGGGTCTGAAGGCATAAGTGATTCAGGGGTGATTTCATCGAGAAATTCGTTTATTACCGCCGATTCGAACAAAACATCATGGCCATATCTCACAACAGGTACCTTCCCAAGCGGAGAAATATTTAGAAACCATTCAGGCTTGTTTGCTAGATCAATATAAGTAATCTTAAAATCAATGCCTTTTTTCTTAAGGGTAATAATCGAGCGCTGTACAAAAGGGCACAGGTTAAAACTAATTAATTCGATTGATGGTTTAGTCATGCTGTTTTCCTTTGGATTAATAGTGATGGATAGAAATATATTTAATAGATTTTGGAAAGATTCAAATTAGCAAAGAAATTGCTAATTTGAGTTAAGACTGACGTTGCTATTTTAAAAATTAAAAATACAGTTATTGAGCCAGTTTCTTGATCATTTCCTCGGCTACACCGACTGCAGAAGCTGGGTTTTGGCCGGTGATAAGTTCACGATCGACAATCACCATTTCCCCCCAGTTTTGTTTGTTGTACTTATAGTCACCACCAGCATAAGTTAAGGCATCTTGAGGAGTGTAAAAAAACTGCCCACCTTGAAGGTAGTATTGTTCAGCAAGGGCTTCTTCACTATTACTAAAAACCGTCATGTCATAATCAGTGTAAATCCATCCACTGCTTGCTTTTGCCTTCTTGCCTTGCTTCATGTCTGACTCAAACCTTGCGTTGTTTGGCAGTGCCGATAACAAAGCAGCAGGTCCATGACAAACCATACCTGTTGCCTTTCCTTCTTTATTGAAATGTATAAGAAATTGACCTAATTGATCGTTGGCAACCAAGTCGGCCATTGGAGCATGCCCACCGGGGACGAAGAGTGCGTCAAAGTTTTCAATTCCCATTTGTTCTATCCGTGAAAAACTAACAACAGGGCTATGCTGCGAGTCTGTCAGCATTAGCTTATTCAGCAGGGACTTATGAGCGTTATAGTATTTTTGATCTTTGTTGAAGTAATCAAGCGTATCGGAATTGACATCCAATGTAGGGGCCATACCTTTTGGTGATGCGAAAGTCAGTGTGTGCCCTTCATCTAAAAAGAGCTTTACCGGTTCCATGAGTTCACTCATGTAAAAGCCGGTGGAATACACTGGGCCGTCTTTTACGGTCATTTCGGACACGTCAGACATAACCACTAGGATATTGTCTGCGAATGTAAGTGGGCTTATCAATAAGGTAGCCATGGCTGCCATTTTTTTTATGAACATTTTGTATCTCTCTGGGTTTGTACGAATGAGAAATTCACTATATGCTTTTATTATTTAGCAACAATCAGGGGAAAAGAAAATGTATGTTCGCATATTAGAAACAATGAGCTTTCGGTCACTGATGATTTTTGTCACTTCATGCCAGACATTGAATCTAACTCGATGTGCAGAGTTACTTGATTTACCAAAATCGACAATCAGTAAGGAAATTACAAAGCTGGAAAATCTCTTTAAAACCAAGCTTTTAGACCGCTCAACCCGCAATATTTATATAACAGAGACTGGAAATATTGTGTATCAGCGCGCTTTGCAGGTGATCGATGACCTTAATTCACTCCATAGTGATGTTCAGACCATGGAAGATCACGTCCAAGGTATGATTAAGATTACGGCCCCGCCCATATTAGGGGAGATATTATCCACATACGTGATTCCTGATTTCCTTAAACAGTGGCCAAAAGTATCGATTCACCTCAACCTTTCTTATAGCTTTGATGACCTGTTTGCCGAAGGATACGATTTGGCATTGCGAGTTGGTCGCATAGATGACGACCGTTTAGTCTGCCGTGAAATAGGCAGCTCAAAAAGATTACTGGTGGCGAGTAATGAATATCTACAAAGGTTTGGGGCACCCTCGACACCAGAAGAACTATCAGAACATAATTGCTTACGATTTCAGTTTAAGCATGACTTAACAGAATGGCGTTTGACCTCAGGAAGTGAAATAAAATTAATTTATGTGCGTGGTAATTTCTTTTGTGCCAACGTGCCGTCATTAAGGGGCTTAGCGCTACAAGGAAGTGGAATTGCACAGTTACCAATTAGCGCGATAAAAGATGATTTAAAAGAAGGAAGGCTGGTGAGAGTACTGCCTGAGTGGAGTATCGTGGAAAACCCAATTTACTTAACCTATAGAAGGGGCTTGAATAAACCCAAAAAGTTAAAGACATTTTTAGATTACTTAGATCAAAAACAAGAAATATTTTCCCTAAATATTGTGCCCCCTGAAATTTAAATTTTTACTGACTGCTTTAAGGTCTTCACAAATATTCTAGGATTGAGCCTGGCACTCCTTAGGGCTCTAGGCCATTCAAAACGCTATCAGAAACTGCGAAATATATGATAACCAAAAAGGTCAGGTTTTACCCAATTTGAGTCTTTTTAAAATCGAGTCAAGCGCCAGAAAGCGCTAGGGCTATTCTTAAGGTGCATCACGGCAATATTCATAAAGAAGATATAAAAACCGACGCTCATACTGTTGAACTTTGATTTAGGAAATTAAGCACACAGTGTAATTTTAGTATTGACCTTATACCTACTTTAACTTCTATAGTGATAGGGAGTATTCGTAAGAAAATATTAAAATGAAGGTTACCCTTGAATCATTGCTAACCTGCCCTGTCTGTCAGCACAGTGAACAACTGATTATGCCTACAGATGCCTGTTTATGGTTCCATAAATGCAGTGGCTGTAGGGTGCTTTTAAGGCCACTAAAAGGTGATTGCTGCGTATTTTGCTCTTATGGTACTGTGCCTTGCCCACCTATACAGTTGCAAAGTGCAAATGGTGATTCCACAGATAAGTCCGATTGCTGTGGATAAGTTAACTTATACGTTAAGTATTTTGAGGCAGTTAAAGATTAAATAACATGAAACTATTTATAAAAAATATGGTGTGTGCCCGCTGTACACTGGCGGTTCAGAATGAAGCAAACAAACTTCAATTGCCTGTGTTATCGGTGAGTCTTGGTGAAGTAGATTTTGCTTCAAAAACCTTAACCTCTAAGCAACTTGAGCTCTTTAGCCATAATATTAAGTTATTGGGGTTTGAAATCATCAACGACAAAAAAGCCCGCCTTATTGAAAACACTAAAAAACAGATTATCAATTTAATCCATCAAGATTACCACCAGTTAGAAGATCAAAAGATAAAACTTTCCGATTATTTAAGTGCTCACCTCTTCAAAGACTATACCTATTTAAGTCACTTATTTTCCAGTGTCGAAGGGGTCACCATAGAGCAATACTTTATTCACCAAAAAATTGAAAAAACTAAGGAATTATTGGTTTATGACGAGCTTACACTCACTGAAATTGCCCATCAATTAGGGTATAGCAGTGTTGCCCATTTAAGTAGTCAGTTTAAAAAAATATCAGGGTTAACCCCCTCACAATTTAAATCCCTACGTGATTCCTCCAGTCGTACAGCTTTGGATAAAGTTTGAATTCTGCAACATAAGCACAAAATGGTATAACAGCTGCAAAGCCCTGTGAGCCCATAATATTAGCCATCAAATTTTTCTATAGGTAATATTATGACTGTGTCTCTTCAACTTTCTATTCCCGGTATGAAATGTCAAGGTTGCGTTAAATCCATCAGCCAAGAGTTGTCGGAACAAGAGGATATTATTTCTTTTGAGCTAAACCTTCCTTTAAAGCAAGCCATTTTGAAAACTAAGCTGTCGTTAGATAAAGTCATCTCTATACTTGATATAGCGGGTTATCAGGCATGTGAGCTTACTCAAAGTCAAGGAGAGCCTCTATGAGTACAGGTGCTAGTTCAATTCGATTTTCCATTTCAGGCATGAGCTGTGCGGGTTGCGTGGCTTCTATCGAGTCGGCTATTAAAGCTGTTCCCGATGTTTCGTCTGCCAATGTTAACCTGGTGGAGCGCACGGCTACGGTTGAAGGAAAAATAGACCCCCAAAAGATTATTCAAGCCATTCAAGAGGCGGGTTATGATGCCTCTGAGCTGAACGGTGAGGATGACGAGTCAGTTAAAGAGGAAGCAGAGCAAGCCTATTACAAAAAACTCATTAAGCAGGCTTGGGTGTCGGCTTCTCTGGGGGCCCCGTTGTTTATACTAGGCATGTCAGGGTTACTGCCGGATGTAACCGGTGGCTTTGGTAAAGGGTTTTGGCTCACCACGGGTTTATTGACTTTAGGGGTGTTATTTTACAGTGCTGGTCACTTTTACCGAGGTGCCCTTAAATCTTTTCAAAATCACAGCGCTAACATGGATACCTTAATTGCGTTGGGAACGGGCTCGGCCTGGTTGTATTCTATGGTCATTGTTCTGTGGCCTAACATGGTGCCTGCCTTGGCTCAGCACGCTTATTTTGAAGCAGCAGCCATTATTGTGGCTTTAATTAACTTTGGTGGTGCCCTTGAAATGCGTGCCCGTGGCAAAACGTCTCAAGCCATTAAGCGACTGATTGGATTACAAGCAAAAACGGCAAGAGTGCTAAGGATTGGTTACGAACAGGATGTGCCCATAAGTGAAGTGATACTGGGTGATGTGGTGCGGGTGCGCCCAGGTGAGCGTATTGCCGTTGACGGTGTGATCACTGAAGGGAAATCAACTATTGATGAATCTATGCTTAGTGGTGAACCCTTGGCCGTTCAAAAATATCTAGGGGATAAAGTGGCCGCTGGTACCATCAATAAATCGGGTAGTTTTTTATTTAAGGCCACTCGGGTGGGCAAAGATACTGCTTTGGCACAAATTATTAATATGGTGCGTAATGCTCAATCCTCCAAACCTGAAATTGGCCGCATAGTCGATAAAGTAGCGGCTATTTTTGTGCCCAGTGTTTTAATTATTTCCATATTAACATTTTTAGTCTGGCTAAATTTTTACAGTGGCCAGCAGGGCACTGCACTGGCGATCGTAACGGCCATGACGGTATTAATCATTGCTTGTCCTTGTGCACTTGGTTTAGCCACACCAATTTCCATTATGGTAGGCGTAGGCAAAGCCGCTGAATATGGCACACTCATTCGTAATGGTGACGCTCTACAACAAGCGGGCAAAATAGACACCATTGTTTTAGATAAAACCGGCACAGTGACACAGGGTAAGCCCAGCGTCACTTCAATAAAACCACTGCCCGGCTGGACGGATACAACTCTATTGCAATGGGCTGCCAGTGTTGAATTGCATTCCGAGCATCCCTTGGCTGAAGCCATTGTGCAAAGTGCTAAAGCACAATCTATTGAATTATTAAACGTGTCTAACTTTAAAGCCATTGAAGGGTTGGGCATAGAAGCATGTATTAATAATAAAAATATCTTAGTGGGCAATCGTCGCTTAATGGATGAAAATCACATTGATGTGACGGCGATGGTTAATGAAGTTGAGGGTTTAGAGCAACAAGCGCAAACACCTATGTACATGGCTGTACAAGGAGAGCTCTCTGGTGTCATCAGTGTGAGCGATCCTATAAAAGTGGACTCTAAAATTGCCATTCAACGTATGCATAACTTGGGCATAAAAGTGGTTTTGTTAACTGGCGATAATCACACCACAGCTAAGGCCGTGGCTAAACAAGTGGGCATAACGGAAGTCATCGCCCAAGTAATGCCAGAGGATAAAGCTGAAAAAATTGCCCAATTACAAAATCATGGAGAAATCGTTGCCATGGTAGGAGACGGCATTAATGATGCACCTGCTTTAGCCCGTGCTGATGTGGGTTTTGCCATAGGTACAGGTACCGATGTGGCCATTGAAAGCGCCGATATCACATTAATGAAAGGTTCATTACAAGGGGTGGTGGATGCCATTGAAATCTCTAAGGTGACGGTAACCAATATAAAACAAAATTTATTTGGTGCCTTTATTTATAATGTAGTGGGCATTCCTATTGCGGCAGGTATTTTATTTCCATTTACAGGGTTACTGCTCAGCCCAATGATTGCTGGCGCGGCCATGGCCATCTCTTCGGTTACGGTGGTAAGTAACGCTAATCGGTTACGCTTTTTTAAACCCACTTCTTCACAAAGGCAGGTTTAGTATTATGGATATCTATTTTGTTAATACTCTCGGGATGGTTGTTATTATTGGTATTGTTTATTGGTTTTGGTTGAGTAAATCAAAATAGCTATTTTAAAAATATAATGACCAAAAAAAACCGCCAATTGGCGGTTTTTTATTTTTTTTTAAATTTTTAGGCTTGCTTTAGTATTTGCCCTTCATCGTCATTCGAATAAGTTCCCGTATTAGGGTGAATGGCTGGGTAACGGCCCTTATCGAAGGTAAGTAACAAGGCTGGCAATAATAAAAAGTCTACGATCAATGCAATAGTAATGGTCATGGCGGTAATTAAACCCAGTTCAAAGTTTAATTTAAAGGTAGACATCATTAATACTGAGAAACCTGCCGCTAATACGGCGGTGGTAATTACCAAGGCTGGTCCAACATTACTAAATGCGTAACGTATGGCTTCTTCACTGGTTAGGCCTTTTTCACGACGGCCGCGCATGTATTTACTTAAGAAATGCACGGTGTCGTCAACAATTATGCCAATGATCATACTTACTGATAGTGCCAGCGCAAAACCTACTTCGCCCACTAATAAGGCCCACATGCCAAATGAAATCATGGGCGGCACTAAGTTAGGCACTAAGCTAATGATGCCAATTTTAAATGAACGCAATGAAATAAGTATTAATACTGAAATAAGGAGTAACGCAAATGCTACCCCAGTGGTCATTTGCTCAACGGTGCGCAAGCTAATGTGTGAAAACATAAATTGTGGGCTGCCCACACTTTGAGTAATCCATGGAGCTTGTTGAGTTAACCAGTCTTGTGCACGTTCATTAAAAGCGATCATTTCGTTATTAGACAAGGTATGCAAGGCAACGGTTACACGAGTAGAAGACTTATCCACATTGATTTGATTATTCAAGTCTAAGCCATAAGGCAATGACATTTCATAAAGCAATAGATATTGAGCGGCCAGTTCTCGATCTCCTGGTAGCTTGTACATATTAGGGGCATCATTGTGTAAGTTTTTATTTAGGCGCTTTAAAATGTCCGAAAGAGAATTAACATGCACCACTTCCTTTTGCTCATATAACCAAGTGCGATAATCATCTAATAAAGTTAGATATTCTGGGTTGCTAATACCGCCAGCTTGATTCGACTCTAAACCGTATTCCAAATAATAAGGACCGGTAAGGTGTTCTGATGCGTAATCGGTATCTACGCGAAATGCCACGCTTTCGTCAAAGAACTCCCAAATCCTGTCATTGACAATATTCAAAGGAATAAGCGCCGAGGCTGCAATGGTAATGGCGGTCATAGAAACTAACACTTTTTTACGGTTACTAATGACAAACTCACCCAAGGCTTTCATTTTCTCTTGGCCTTTATTGCTGCTTACTTTAATGCGCACAGGAAACAGCATGAGTAACCAGGGTAAAAATGTCATAGACAATACAAAGGACACCAATACACCCGCGGCGACCATATTGGCCAAATGATGAAAAGGGGGCACGTCAGAAAAATGCATGGTTAAAAAGCCCACGACAGTAGTAATAGTAGCTAGAATAACTGGCTGCATATTGACTCGTAAGCTTTCACTTAGTGCCATGCGTTTTTCTAAACCATCACGCATGTTATGAATCATGGTGATCAGTATGTGTACGGCATTAGCCACAACGATGGTCATGACTATAGTGGGAGCGCTGGCAGACACAGGCGTTAACTGTACACCTAACCAACCGGCAAAACCCATGGTCGATACAATAGATAATATGATCACCGCTAAAATACTTAATGTGGCGGTAATGCTGCGCAAGAAAAATAATAAGCCCACCAAAATAAGCATAAACATAATCAAGGTAAGTGAAGCCATGTCTCCCATAGAGGCTTCCATGAATGCATTGTCCATGACCACTAAACCGGTTAGGTGAACATCAATATCCGGATTACGCTCTTTTAATTGGCTAATTAAGTCACGGGTATACTGGGTAACCTTTGGGCTGCCTTCAGGGTCCCCTTTGGGTAGATTAATGGTTACGTTTACGGCGGTTACTTTGGCGTCACTTGAAATGGCACTGTTTAACAAAAGTGGTTCACTTAGGGCAATATCTTTAATTTTGCTTAACTGCTTGTTTGATAAACTTTTTGCATCTTTAACAAGGTCTTCAACAATCAGGTCATCTTCAATGGCGTAGGTATATTGAAAGTTACTTAAGGAGTCAACGCGACTTGAAAAAGGAATTTGCCATGCGGCATTGGTTAGCCATTCTACGCTGTCTAAGGTTTTCTGGTTGAACACTTCACCGTCTTTTGGAGTGATTAAAATCACCACGTTATCGGCTTTTACAAAGGTTTTTTGTATGGCTGAAAAATCAAGATACTGAGGGTTATCATCTGAAAACCAAACTTCATAATCCGTGGCAAATGATAAGAACCGAGCACCACTGGCAAGGGTGAACACCATTAGCAAAGATAAAGCGGCCAATAGCCAACGCCACTTTACTAGGTTAGTTGCAATATTTTTGGTCATATTTTTCTCTTGTTTGAGGACTTTGATGAGCTTATGGGCGAATAAAGGTACGTATTAGTCATCTTTAACGAGTACGCTTTAAAGCATTTTTCTTAAAGTCACTTTCTTTTAGTCCCACTTTAAAGGCATAGTTACTCCACTGTAATTCAGTGCTTTTGCCGTTTTGATGGTTCACCATGCTCATAGTATCTGCACGCCAGTATTGATTTAGGTACTGCTGGTAATTGGTGTAGGTAAGGGTTTTTAAAAGCATATTCTTACGGTCGTAAAAATCGATTTTTTGAATACGGTATTCAGCTTTATCTACCCATACAACGCGACGTGTATAACCCGAGTTTTTGTCAACCGGGTCTTGCTCTACCACAAAGGTATCTTGGCCATTTAAAAGTTCATCTTTTAAATAGGTATAGCTGTATTTAGGCACTTCAAATGAACTAATGTCTTCAAAAGCAAATTCAGACCCCATGAATGGACCCGATTTATTGCTAGAAGAAATTCGTTTAATGCGTTTTAGGGCTGGTAAATACAGCCATTGATCATCTGATTTAACTGGGTGGGAATAACTTAGGAAGCTGGTGCCCTTAACATCTTTAGGCATGTTAAAGTTGGTTAAACTTTTATCTCCATCGTTCAGTTGTTCTAAGGTTTTAATTTTTACCTCGCGAATACTGGATTGGCCTTGTTGGTTTTTAAGCACCATTAACATGTCAGCGCTGTTATCCACCCAGCCTCTGTCACGTTGTTTAATTTGTTGAGAAATTTCCAAACCTTTTTCTTGGGCGGTTAGTGCGAAGCTTGATACTGCGCTTAGACTTATGGCTAGGGCAGCCACTGCTCTCTTAAAGGGAAACATGTTGAACTCCAATGTGTTAGGTGTGAGTTGCTGTAAAAAGTAACTTGTATAGGTAAACTTTAGTGAATGAACAGCTAGCGTTTTTGATATAACTTGCTGTCATTAGCTAGCCTCACGCAACACATTGTTGCGCTAAGTCACCAACTTGTTATGGGAAAAAGAAATCGGTTAATTACTTGTGTCACTTACCTAAGCTCATCACCGCGCTACAAAGGCTTTAAATTGCTCAGTCAGTTAAGGACAGCATTTCTCCTAGCGGGTGTATATTTGCCATGCGCACCCAAGGAGAAAAGGCGGTTTATTTCTTTTTGATAACGGGCTGTTACGGTAGGAAACCCATTACTCCAAGCACCACCCCACCTCATAAGTGGGCCAAAATAAGGGCCCAGCCTACTTATTTGTCACATCAATAGTTCCATCACTTTACTGAGCTGCCCTAAATCACTTGAGGGTAATTTCCCAGTCTTTTAAGCCAGGTAATAAAGAATGGCCCCTTATTCGGCAAGGGTGATTGCACCGTCTTTCAACAGGGGATTTTTGATTGGGGTTCATTTTAGTGAATTCATCTGTCATTTGATCGCCCCGCAGATAAATCCGGTGAGCCTGATACTCAAGGTCCAGCGCTTCCAGGGCGATGGATATTTTTAAGTCGTCAGGCCTAGCATCTGTGTATAAGTCGATCATTTTGGTGCCTAATGAAGCTCGGTGGTCATGGCTGTTGTGAGTACCAAAAACCATTATGAGCGGTAGCAGAAATGCTTCAAAGATAGCGAATATACTTTTAGTCGTGCTAAAAATGCGCCCCTACGTAATGCTCTGGCTTAAGGTAATTTGCTAAAGGCACTGTGTGATAGCAAGGGCTGTTCGATAAGGGTGTGACAGCGTTACTTGTAGGGGGCTATTAACGCTTTTACATTCATTGGCAATCGCCTTTTATAAAACAGCAAAAAATATCAAACCTAAATGATTCATGAGCACTAAGATGCGCTTTATAAATGAATCAATGGTTGAGTAACATGAAAACTCCCACCCATGTGGCCATTAACTACTTACTGTTTTCTAAGTTGGGTGTAGATGAAAAGTATCGTAAATATTTTTTGTTAGGCGCAGCCTTACCAGACATTCCCATTTGCTTAGTATTTGCCTGCATTTTTCTATTCACAGGTGATGTAGATGAAACCGTAAAAGCCTTCAGGGCTTTGTATGAAGGCAATGAGGTGATGATTGGATTGCATAATATTTTTCATTCACCTGTTTCACTTGGGCTTCTATTGGTGGTGTCTGAGTGTGTCGGGCCATATCAGCAGGCTATGAAAATATTTATCGCAGGCTGTTTTACCCATAGCCTTATAGATATTTACACCCATGTAGACGATGGGCCCTTAATGTTTTGGCCCTTTGATCTAGAGAGTCGTTTCACAAGTCGAATAAGTCATTGGGATCCCAATTATGGCGGGCAATGGGTGTTGATAACCGAAGTTTGTATTTTATGCATTACCGCCTTTTGGATTTACTACCAAAAATATGTGCGCCCGGTATGGGGCATGTACTAAAAAATGTAAAAACAAAAAATTTAGCAAATCCAAGAGTTTTGTTTAGTTAGATTAATTATCACTTTTCATCACTCACAAAATCACTAACCAAAGACCCATAACAACATGAAAGAATCAAAAATATTACAAGTCATTTTATTTTTAGCCGGTCTGCTAATTTTAGTCGTAGGCAGCGCTACGCTATTTTTCCCGTTGGAGTTTTCAGCCAAGCACGGTGTGAACCTTGCTCAAGATGTTAGCCTATTTAACGATATCCGTGGTCTAGGAGGGTTAATGTTGGCCAGTGGTTTAATTATTATTTCAGGGGCATTTATAAAAAAAATGAGCTTTACTGCCAGTGTGGTGGGCAGTGTGATGTATTTAACCTTTGCCATGGCAAGAATTATTTCCATTGTATTAGATGGTCTACCAGCTGAAGGGTTGGTAAAAGCCACAGTGGTAGAGACAG
>CAJXRF010000084.1 GCA_913058575.1 uncultured Bermanella sp. | reverse complement strand
ATGGCAAAGAGCGGCGTTTTCCAGTTTAGTAATATTTAATTAATTCTAAGGCAGCCCTGCCAGTAATGACGCGATGCCAAGGAAAAATAATTGCATCCTGCATTATTTTCATTTCCACCATCCATGGCGGTCATGGCAAAGAGCGGCGTTTTCCAGTTCAGTAAAATTTAAATAATTCTAAGGCATCCCTGCCAGCCATGACGCGGTGCCATGGAAAAACAATTGCCCGGCTCTGATACCTGCTTTGCTCGACCAATTAAGGCCTTTTATTCCTCCCACGATTCTTTTCATTTCCAACACTTGGGCAATAGATTAGGGCTCATTACAATAATCATCACCTAGTTCTTTAGTCGTTTATTTTTTAAACCATTAGTACCAAAACAACTCCCTTTATTCCTACATAAGTACTAAAGAAAATGCCTAAGCCAGCCATTTTTGGTCAACAGTCGACACTTTCCAATAATGACCTTGCTAAGGCAAAAACCAAGTAATAGTGTGGCCCGCCAAAAGACTGATAATAAAAATAAAGAGGTCAGGAAATGAAGTTTTACTTCGCTGTGTTAGTACCATGGATACTGAGTGTAGCTTGTGAGGCAGAGCCTTTATTACAGCAAGGGAACTTGGATGATTGGAGCAGTTACACCATTTTAGGTGAGAGCCAATACGAGCCTATTATGGATATGGAACAAGGTGTGGTGATTCGAGCCAGTAGTGAAAATAGCGCCTCTGGGTACCGGTTTTTCAGTCCTATTGATTTATCTGTCACTCCTATTTTGCAATGGCAGTGGACCGCGCAGCAACTTCCATTCTTTATGGAAATGAGCAATCAAGGCATAGAGGAAAAAATTACCGAGTTTGATGAAACGCAATCAGAAGGAGACGACTTTGTTTTGCGCATGGTGGTGGGAAAACAAGCTTTGTTTGGCGATGCGAAAACCCTGCAGTATGTTTGGTCGGGCAATCAATCCATCGGTGCTCATTGGGCGCCTAATCGTAATAGTCGAGTGTTAGTAGTAAGTGGTGAGGCTCAGGTTAAAATGCAGTGGCAAACACTATCTCGAAACATACAGGCAGATTGGCAAGCTATGTTTGATGAAGAAATACAGAGCGTAGATTTTATCGCCTTCATGACCGACAGTGATGCCATAAAAGGAGCCGCCATTGGTTATTATGGTGACATACAAACGCTCAGAAAAGACCAGTTAAGCGCGATTCAGTAATTGGCAAGTATTCAGGGAGAGATTGAGAAAAGTAAAAGCCTACTCGATTCATTTTCGAGAAGGCTTAGCAAGCGTCGCTTTAATCTAGTTCGTATTCGATGATGGTTGCGCCATATTGGCCGCCCCAAATAGTGTCTCTGTCGACTTTTGCATCAACCACATACTGGCGCAGTTCAGGGGTGCAAATTTGGTAATCAAGACGCCAGCCATCTTGGTTACGACGAGCCGCTTCAGCGTCTGGCCACCAAGTAAATTGGTTTTCACCAAAGTTCGCTTCACGAAACGCATCAAAGAATTCCAATGGGCCAGTGACTTGGTCCATAAAGGCTTGTTCTTCAGGTAAAAAACCTGGCTGGTTTTTGTTTTCTTTCCAGTTGGCTAAATCGACCGATTTATGAGCCACACCAAAGTGTCCTGCAAATATAAACTCACGGCGTTTACGTTTGGTTTTTTTAAGGTGTTCAATGAATTCTTGTTGGAAGGCCAGTTTGTCTTCAATGGTGTTATATTCATCAACATTTGGAAATAAGATCGAGCCAATAGACACTTGCTCAAAATCGGCTTGAATGTAACGCCCATAGCGATCACAAGATTCAAACGCCAAACCCGTCATAATGGCCTTTGGCATATTCTTGGTAAGAATGGCCACGCCACTGTAGTGATCTGGCTCGCCATCAAAAAAATAAGCATTGTAGCCGTCAGGGTACAGCACAGCATCGCTTAGCTGATATTCCTTAGCCTTTAGGTTTTGCACACAAATAACATCGGCTTCGTGTTTGGCAAGCCAATCATAAAAACCGTCTGCTACAGCAGATTCTAGTCCATCCACCTGTACGTTCATTACCTTCATAAGGTGTACACCTTTGGCGCCAAATCTATTCCGATCAATTGCACGTTGTTAGCCTTCATTGAGGGCCTCAAATTCTTTAGCCGGCTATGATACGCAGTTTTTAAGGGGCAGACACCTTTAAACATTCCATTTACGCCAGAAATCACAGTTCTAAAGATCCTTAAGGTAATTATTTTGCTTATTTTTGTTTGTATGATGGGAATTATAGTATTAGTCGTTAAAATACCCGACTTTGTAATCTCAATTTAGCGCAGTTAGACCATTTATGTTAACAATGGCGAATACTGGCTATTGGGTTTACCCTTCCCTTAGATTCAGTGTAGACAGGGTTTTTACATGCAGGATTACCAAAAGGCGTTTATTGAATTTGCTATTGAGCAAGGCGTATTGAAATTCGGCGAGTTCGAATTGAAGTCTGGCCGTATTAGCCCTTATTTCTTTAATGCGGGTTTGTTCAATAGTGGCAAAGCCATGGCCACACTGGCAAAAAGTTATGCCGCTGCCATTGTCAATTCAGGCGTTGAAATGGATGTATTGTTCGGCCCTGCTTATAAAGGTATCCCATTGGCTGCCACTACTGCCATGGCGTTGTCTGAATGGCACGACCGCGAAACCCCTTACACCTTTAACCGCAAAGAGAAAAAAGCTCACGGCGAAGGCGGTTCTTTAGTGGGCGCGCCTTTGGAAGGCAATGTTCTGATTATTGATGATGTGATCACGGCGGGTACTGCCATTCGTGAAGTGATGGCGTTGCTAGAAGAGCAAGGGGGCGCTAAGCCTGCTGGCGTTATTGTTGCCATGGATCGTCAAGAAAAAGGTAAAGGCGAATTATCTGCTATTCAAGAAGTGGAGCGTGACTACAATATTCCTGTTATTAGCATTGTGAAGCTAGAGCAAGTGATGAGTTATGTGGCACAGCAAGCAGAATTTAAGCAACACCTGCCCGCCATTGAAGCGTATAGAAAAGCCTACGGTGTTTAATTTATAAGCACTTTAAAAGTGCTATATTGCATTGAGTGGGAAGAGGGGAGGTACACTAGGTGGATGAATGTTCACCTAGTGTTACGTAATCTAGTACTGCTCGACTAAATCATTTTCTACCAATAAATTTCTTGCTAAAAACGACCATTGTTCAGGCCAGTTTACCAGTGGCTTAGCGGAAAATTCGCTGCGTACATATTGGCGAATGCGACCTTCTAGAAAAGCCAATAGCATGTTGGCTGCTGCGCCAGAATCAATGCTGGTCACTTTTACATCACGTAATTCTGATTCACGTAAAATTTGCTTAAGCTGTGTTTCTAAGCGCTCAAAAAATTGAGCAATGCGTACTCGCAAACGTTCGGTTTCCCCTGAGAGGGCGTCTCCGGTGAGAATACGGCACATCCCAGGATTCTTTTCAGCAAAGGTCAGCATCAAGGTCATGGTGTGTTCAATGCGAGAAAGCGTGCCATCGTATTCGCTGCGAATTCTATTCACTCGCGTAAAGATAGTGGCTTCAATAAATTCAATAAGCCCTTCAAACATCTTGGCTTTACTGGGAAAGTGACGATATAAAGCCGCTTCACTTACACCCACTTCTTTTGCCAAATTGGCAGTGGTTATGCGCGCGCCAGGATTCACTTCCAGCATGTGTGCAAGTGCCTGCAAAATTTGCTGCTTACGAGAAGGTTTTTGTTCAGTATCCGTCATACAAACTTATGTGCTTAGATCACCGAGGGGATGCCCATCCTAATGTCACAAACTTCTGGCTGCAACGTAAAAAAGCGTTTTTCGTGATCTGGTTTGATATTCATCTCTGTGTTTGGCAGAGGTCTCTTATATTAGTGCTCTGTTATAAGAAAAAAGATTACAACAGAACACTAAACTTGGCTTACTTATTGGTGATAAGCGTGCCCACACCTTCGTCGGTGAAAATTTCTAACATGGTGCTGTGGTTTACACGGCCATCAATAATATGAGCGCTTCGAACGCCACCCTTCACAGCATCAAGTGCACATTGAATTTTGGGTAACATTCCACCATAAATAGTACCGTCTTCAATTAGCCCATCTACCTGAGCAGTGGTTAAGCCGGTTAAAATATTACCTTCTTTATCTAATAGACCAGCAATGTTGGTAAGCAGCAATAGTTTTTCAGCGCTAACCGCTTCCGCTACTTTGCCCGCGACTAGGTCTGCATTAATATTATAAGACTCTCCTTTAGCACCCACACCAATGGGGGCGATAACCGGAATAATATCGGAATTAGCCAGCATCTCTAACACCTTGGTGTTGATGTGATCGACCTCACCCACATGGCCGATATCTATGATTTCAGGCTGCTGCATTTCAGGACTTTGGTGAGTCACCTTTAATTTTTTAGCGCGAATTAACTGGCCATCTTTACCGGTTAGGCCCATGGCTTGTCCGCCATTTTGGTTAATTAAATTCACGATGTCTTTATTAACCGAACCACCCAAAACCATTTCAACCACATCCATGGTTTGGGTGTTGGTGACACGCATGCCATTAACAAAATGGCTTTCAATTTTTAATCGGTCTAATAAATCGCCAATTTGAGGGCCGCCACCATGGACCACGATTGGATTAATGCCAATTAGTTTTAGCATTACCATGTCGCGAGCGAAGCTGTTTTTTAAATCATCTTCGGTCATGGCGTTGCCGCCGTATTTAACCACGACCGTTTTGCCTACAAAGCGTTGGATATAAGGTAGGGCCTCACTCAAGACTTGAGCAATATTAAAGGCGGCATCACGAGATAAAGGCATGGCGGTTCGCATATTGGTAAGAGGTGACAATAAATATAGTCAGCAATTATAACCCGCTGCTTGAGATAAAGCTAAATTGCTCATGGGCGTTAAATAGCGCTTAAATCCAAGCTGGGGTGTAATCTATGCAATTCTTCGCGAACACACTTTATATTTTCGTTAAGGGCTTGTTGGTCATTTGCTTCAAAGCGCAAAGTTAAACAGGCGGTGGTGTTACTGGCCCGCACTAATGCCCAACCTTGTGGAAAAGAGACTCTAACCCCGTCGATGTGGGAAGTGGGGTAATCCTTAAAAGCATGACGTTGGATAAGCGACATAATGGAAAACTTTTCGTCTTCTTTAACGGCCACTTGAATTTCAGGGGTGCTGATGGTTTCTGGGAATTCAGCCATTAAGGTGTTTAAGGGGGTGGAATGCTGACTTAATAAATGGCATAAGCGAAGACCTGCGTAAATCCCATCATCTACCCCTAAGCCATTTTCATCGTTGAAAATAATATGGCCGCTTAACTCGGTGGCAAAAACCGCATTGGTTTGTTTAATGGCGTGTTTCATACTGGTGTGACCGGTGGGAATCATATGAGGCTGTCCACCCCATAAGGTGACGCTTTCATTAAGTTGTTCGGTGCACTTCACATCAAATAAAACAGTGGGTTTACTGTGTGTTGAGTGTTCTTGATTTAGCAAAATGTCTTTAATAAATAGCAGGCTAAGTCGGTCTGGCAGAATAGAGTGACCCTTGTTATCCACAGCCCCTATTCGGTCAGCGTCTCCATCAAGGGCCAGCCCCACATCCGCATTTTCTTTAATGACTGCCTCTTTAAGCCATTTTAAATTTTTCTCAATTGCAGGGTCGGGGTGGTGCAAGGGGAAGTCCCCATCTACCTGGCATGCAATTTCAATCACCTTAGCGCCCATGGCTTTTAAAGCTTCAAGGGCAAATGGGCCACCAATGCCGTTGCCTGCGTCTAATACCACTGTTAGGGGGCGCTGCAAAGTGAGGTCTTGAGCTATGCGGGTGGTGTAGTCTTTTAATAAATAATTCACATCCTCAATTTTCCCGGCCCCTTCATGGAACAAGTTCAATTGAATGCGTGATAGTAAGACCTGAATATCATCACCGCTTCGCGGGCTACCCGCCACCGCGATTTTAATACCGTTGTCTTCTTTGGGGTTGTGGCTGCCGGTAATCATGGCACAGCTTTGGCCATTTTGTTTAATGGTCCAAAATGCCACCGCAGTGGGCGCGGCGCCAATGATTTTTACATGGCAGCCAGTGCTGGTAATGCCTTTAATGAGCGCATCGCGCAATGAGGGGCTTGAATGACGACCATCCCAAGCCACATAACAATAGTGCTGACCAGATATGAGAATTTCACTGCCAAGGGCTTTGCCAATTAAAAGGGTTAGGCTTTCATTCAGTTTGACAGGGTACGTTCCACGAATGTCGTACTCTCGAAAAATCTCAGTGGCAATTCCAGTCATATAAAATCGCTTAATCTCAATTAGGAGGTGGCACCACTAAGGGTGCCTTGATTAATTGGAGGCTACTTGGTGCCCGTTGAACCAAAACCACCTTCGCCACGTTCGGTAGCTTTAAACTCATCGACTAAATCAAACTCAGCTTGAATAACCGGTACAATGACCAATTGGGCAATGCGCTCACCAATTTCCATGGTGAAAGGTTTATCGCTACGGTTCCAACAGCTCACCATTAATTCACCTTGATAGTCGCTATCGATTAGTCCCACCAAGTTACCTAATACAATACCGTGTTTATGCCCTAATCCGCTGCGCGGTAAAATCATGGCAGCTAAGCCTGTGTCTTCGATATAAACCGACATACCAGTGGGAATTAATTTGGTTTCGCCTGGATTCAACACTAGCGTGTCTTCAAGGCAGGCGCGTAAATCTAAGCCCGCGCTGCCATCGGTGCCGTAATGAGGCATGGGAATATCGTTGCCTAGACGCTTATCTAGAATTTTTACTTGGAAACGTTTTTTCATGTTTTTCTCTTGTCTTCAATGCTTATAAATATGGCTTAAAGCTTATTGGTAATGTGGCTAATGATTTGCTGAGCCAATTGATATTTACTGGCTTGGGGGTATTCTTTTTCTTGGTCTTTTTCGATCACAATGACGGCGTTGTCGTCGCTATTGAAACCAATTTCTTTATTGCTCACATCATTGGCGATGATCATATCGAGGTTCTTCTTCTCAAGCTTGCCTCGTGCGTAGCTGAGTATATCTTGAGTTTCAGCGGCAAACCCCACGGTAAAAGGTTTATCTGATTTAGCAGCTACAAGGGCAATGATGTCGGGGTTTTTCACCAGATGAATGGCCATTTCATCATTGTTCTTTTTGATTTTTTGCGTGGCCAAATTAGCTGGTCGGTAGTCGGCTACGGCGGCGGCACCAATAAATATGTCTGTATCAGCCAGCTTTGCTTCAACCGCTTCTAGCATTTGTTGAGCGCTTTCAACACTTATTACCTGTACACGATCCGGTGGTGGTATTTGTACTGGGCCACTAATGATCACCACCTGAGCACCCGCTTCTTGGGCCGCAGTGGCTAGCGCATAGCCCATCTTGCCGCTGCTGTGATTGCTAATATATCGGACTGGGTCGATGGCTTCGCGAGTAGGCCCTGCGGTGATTAGAACGGTTTTTCCGCTTAGTGCTTTACTTTCGAATTGTTGCGCGAGCAATTGGGCAAGGTTGATAGGCTCAATCATTCGCCCCGGGCCCACATCACCACAGGCTTGTTGGCCTTGATCTGGCCCCCATATTTGAATGCTTTTTACGCTTTGAATTTTTTTAATATTGGCCTGCGTGCTGGCATCTAACCACATGGCTTGATTCATGGCCGGTGCAATAGCCAAAGGCGCTATGCTTGCTAGGCATAATGTGGTGAGTAAATCGTCCCCCATGCCAGCTGCGAGCCTTGCAATAAAATTAGCACTGGCAGGGGCGACTAAAATGAAATCGGCCCACTTGGCTAATTCAATGTGGCCCATGCCGGCTTCGGCTTCTGGGTCTAGTAGGCTGTGGTGCACAGGGTTACCAGACAGCGCCTGCAGAGTAAGAGGGGTAATAAACTCTTTTGCCCCTTGTGTCATGACCACGCGTACATCACAGCCAGCACCTGTTAATGCTCGTACCAGTTCAGCACTTTTATAGGCCGCTATGCCGCCGCTAATGCCAAGCAAGATTCTTTTATTGCGTAGTCTGTGCACTGTGTATCCTTTTCATAAATGGCCAGTAAATCTTTACTAAGGAAGGACTGAGATATGTGCTCATTTGGTCCTTTGCTCTAGCCGATACTTGGCGCAGTATATCAATAATCACGGCGAATAAAATCTGCAAAATTTAGCCACACGGTGGTGCTCCATTAGGGTTATCAAGGATGAATTATGACCATTAAAGATTGGCCAGAGGGTGAGCGCCCTCGTGAAAAACTCTTAGCGCAAGGGGCTGGTAGCTTGAGCGACGCAGAGCTACTGGCTATTTTCTTGCGAATTGGTGTGAAAGGCAAAAGTGCCGTGGACTTGGCTCGTCATTTAATATCAGAATTTGGTGGTTTACGTTTTATATTGCAGGCAAGTGAAGCGCAATTTTGCCAGCACCTAGGTTTAGGCCCAGCTAAGTATGCTCAGCTACAGGCCGTATTGGAAATGTCGCAGCGCCATTTGAAGGAGTCTCTTCACAAGGAGCAAGCCTTTAGTAATCCTGAAGATGTGAAACATTACTTAACCACGCGTTTACGACACCTTCCCCATGAAGTTTTTTGTTGTCTTTTTTTAGATTCCCAGCATCGGCTGATTGAATTTAAAGAGCTTTTCCAGGGCACCATAGATGGGGCCAGCGTTTATCCACGGGAAGTGGTTAAGGCCTCTTTGTCTACTAACGCCGCTGCCGTCATTTTTGCCCATAACCATCCTTCTGGTGTGAGTGAGCCTAGCAGTAGTGATGAGAGGATTACTGTGAAATTAGTGAAAGCTTTACAGCTGGTGGATATACGAGTGTTGGATCATTTTATCGTGGGTGAAGGCGAAGTGGTGTCCATGGCTGAGCGTGGCTTACTTTAATATAAATAGAATAAACAACGCCGCTTAATATTGAGCGGCGTTGTTTATTAACAGTTAGGCCCCCAGTTCTTTACACAGCTCAACGCTACGATCATTGGCGGCTTGCAAAGCCGTTTCGACTATTTTGGATAAATCCTGATGAATAAAACTGTTAATGGCTTTTTCTGTGGTGCCATTAGGGGATGTGACTTTTTTGCGCAATTCACTTGGGGAGTCACTGCTGTTGCTGGCCATGGTGGCCGCTCCTAGGGCTGTTTTAAGGGTGAGTTCTTTTGCTGTTTCTGCACTTAATCCTAATTTCGTACCTGCTTCTATCATGGCTTCCATGAATAAAAAGAAATAAGCCGGGCCACTGCCTGACACAGCGGTGACGGCATCGAGCTGTGTTTCTTCATTTACCCATACACTCATGCCCACAGCGTTTAATATTTGCTCGCTAATGACTTTTTGATTTTCGCTTACTTGTTGGTTGGCATATAGGCCGCTGGCCCCTTGTTGCACTAAGGCTGGAGTATTGGGCATGCAGCGCACAATCGCTAAATCGCCACCAGTCCAGGCATTAATGCTGTGTAAATTTATGCCGGCGGCCACAGAAATAATCAGTGGCTTTTTTTCTTGCAAAGCTTCTTTAAGAGGGGAAAGCACCGCTTCCATCACTTGAGGCTTAATGGCCAGTATCACCACATCCGCCTGCTCAATGGCAGTAATGTTGTTCGTGGTACCCTGAATACCCAGAGTATTGGTGAGCTCATTAATTCTGTCTTGGCTTGGATCACTGGCCCATAAACTTTGTTTATCAAAACCGTTTTCCACAAGGCCACCAATGATGGCGCCGGCCATGTTGCCTGAGCCAATAAATGCAATGGTTGTCATATTCAATCCTAGTATCCGTAATAGTAAAAGTTAATTTATAAAAGGCTATTTTAGTTAGCTGGGGCGCTGGCCAAATAAGGCGCTACCAATGCGCACCATGGTGCTGCCACATTCAATGGCACTGGATAAATCTCCTGACATGCCCATGGAAAGGGTGTCCACTTGTGGGTAGTTTTTTTGCAACTCGACAAATGCCTGATGCATTTTTGAAAAATCTGCTTTTAACGGCGCTTCATCTAAGGGAGCAGGAATACACATTAGGCCACGTAGTTTTAAATTCGGCATTTTGGAGACCGTTTTGGCAAAATCAGTGACTTCAGTTACATGAAGGCCTGACTTAGAGCTTTGTTCGCTTATGTTAACTTGAATGAGTACGTTAAGCGGCCCCATGTGCTCAGGTCTTTGCTCATTTAAACGTCGTGCCAGTTTCTCGCTGTCTAGGGTGTGCACCCATTGAAAATGCTCACTCACTAAACGACTTTTGTTCGATTGAATAGGGCCAATGAAGTGCCACTCTATGCCTAGGTTAGATAGCTCTTGAACCTTTTCTACCCCTTCTTGCACGTAATTTTCACCAAAGCTGTTTTGCCCCAATGCGTGAAGTTGTTTAATTTTGGCGCTGGGGTGCTTTTTAGAGACAGCCAGCAACGCCACACTGTCAGGTTGGCGTTGGGCTTGCTGGCAAGCCAATTCAATTTGTGATCGCACACGTTGAAAGGGCTGAGCTAAACTATCAGGGGCTTCGAAATCGGACATGGTTTTATTTTCTGGTCTCGTTACAATGCGTGAATATCATCAATAAAGATCTGTCATCAATTAAGAATATAGCGCTCATTGCTTAGAGTATTAATAAGTTTGATTAAAAGATTATCGCACGGACGGTAATCTGGGTGAACTACACTCATGTCAATGATGGTTATGTTGTATCAGGGGAGTCAAAAGATTCATGGATATTACCGAATTATTAGCGTTTTCAGCTAAGCAAGGCGCTTCCGATTTACATTTGTCTGCTGGTTTACCACCCATGATTCGTGTGGATGGTGAAGTTCGCCGTATCAATCTCCCTGCATTAAGCCATAAAGAAGTGCATGCTTTGGTGTATGACATTATGAATGATAAGCAGCGTAAAGATTTTGAAGAATTTCTCGAGACCGATTACTCCTTTGAAGTGCCTGGGGTGGCGCGTTTTCGTGTAAACGCCTTTAACCAAAACCGCGGTGCGGGTGCAGTATTTCGTACCATCCCGTCTAAAGTTTTAAGCTGTGATGATTTAGGCATGGGGCAAATATTTAAAGATCTTGCATTGAAGCCCCGTGGTTTGGTGTTGGTGACAGGCCCTACCGGTTCTGGTAAATCCACCACCCTTGCGGCCATGGTTGATTATGTAAACGATCAGCATTACAAGCATATCCTGACCGTGGAAGACCCCATAGAATTTGTACACCAGAGTAAAAAATCACTGGTGAACCAACGTGAAGTACACCGAGATACATTAGGTTTTAACGAAGCTTTAAGAAGTGCACTGCGTGAAGATCCCGATGTCATCTTGGTAGGTGAATTACGAGATTTAGAAACCATTCGCTTGGCGCTCACGGCTGCCGAAACCGGTCACTGTGTATTTGGTACTTTGCACACCACCAGTGCGGCAAAAACCATTGACCGTATTGTGGATGTATTTCCTGGTGAAGAAAAATCCATGGTACGTTCCATGTTATCGGAATCTTTGCAGGCGGTAATTTCTCAGTGTTTGCTTAAAAAGAAAGGTGGTGGTCGAGTGGCTTGTCACGAAATCATGATTGGCACACCTGCTATTCGTAACTTGATTCGTGAAGATAAAGTGGCGCAAATGTATTCCGCCATTCAGACGGGTGGCTCCATTGGCATGATTACCATGGATCAGAATCTGAAAAATCTGGTTCAAAAGGGTTTGGTAACGCCTGAATCTGCCCGTGAAAAAGCCAAAGTCCCTGAAAATTTTTAATGTAAATGTTTGAGTCATTGTTAGTGTTAGCACACTTTGCGCGAAGGTAGGTAGTATGGAAATTGACAGGCTTTTACGCCTTATGATTGATAAAAGCGCTTCGGATTTATTTATAACCGCCGGCGTTCCACCTAGCATGAAGGTGCATGGTCGCCTTCACGCGGTTACTAAAACACCATTGAGTCCAGAGCAAACAAAGGAAGTGATTTATAGCCTAATGTCGCCTGTGCAAATTACTGAGTTTGAAGAAAAGAAAGAGCTTAACTTCGCGGTAAGTGCCAGCGGCATAGGGCGTTTTCGTGCCAGCGCATTTGTACAGCGAAACTTACCTGGGATCGTGTTACGTCGCATTGAAACTAACATCCCAGAAATAGAGCAGCTGGGCTTACCTGAAATCATTAAAGAAATCGCCATGACCAAGCGTGGCTTAGTATTATTTGTGGGGGCAACCGGTGCAGGTAAATCCACTTCGCTTGCGTCCATGATTGGTTATCGTAACCAAAATAGTCGTGGCCATATAATTTCTATCGAAGACCCTATCGAATTTATGCACCAGCATCAGGGCTGTATTGTGACTCAGCGTGAAGTGGGCCTTGATACGGACTCTTTTGAAATAGCCCTTAAAAATACCCTTCGACAAGCACCTGATGTGATTATGATTGGTGAGGTGCGAAGTGCACAAACTATGAACCACGCTGTGACTTTTGCTGAAACCGGTCATTTGTGTTTGGCCACGTTACACGCTAACAATGCTAACCAAGCTTTGGATAGGGTGATTCACTTTTTCCCATCAGATCAACATTCGCAAATTTGGATGGATTTATCGCTAAACCTTAAGGCCATTGTGGCTCAACAGTTGGTGCCAACTCCAGATGGTAAAGGTCGACGAGCGGTGGTTGAGGTATTGTTGAATACCCCCTTGGTGGCGGACCTTGTCCGTAAAGGGGAGGTGCATGAATTGAAAGCGTTAATGACCAAGTCAACTGAAGTAGGTATGCAAACCTTTGATCAGGGATTATTTAAACTCTATCAAGCGGGCGAAATTACCTATGAAGATGCATTAACCCATGCTGATAGCGCCAATGATTTACGCTTAATGATTAAACTTGCTTCAGAAGACCCTGAGCAATTATCCAATGCAACCAAGGGTTTAACCCTGCAAAAATAATTTCATTTCTTAAATTTAATAGCCCCGTAAATTTTTTATTTATGGGGCTCCTTCAAGAAAATTTAACTAAAAACTATGTTCAAAAAAATCATCACATTGCTCATTGCAGCAGTCTTTATATTTGCCGTTTGGGCATTTAGTGAATACAAGAAAGTAGCAGGAGAAGCTGAGGCGCAAATACTGGCCGATACACAGTTTCTGAAAGCCCAATTGAATGAACAAAAACTAAATGCGCAAGGGCCATTCAAAGAAGAGTTATTTAAAGAGTTGGAGTTGGTAGAGAGCAAATTAATGTTGCAGAGCGTAAATGACGCGCAACAATTTGTGCGTCATTATCACAGTTTGTTTATTCACCAAGGCCATACACGTTGCTTACTTAGCAAGCTCATTTATCCTCAGCGCCAAAGCACATTATTAAGTCAGCAATGGCTTGCTGAAGATGTGGATTGCTTACCCTTCTAACGCATCCTAACTTAAGCTTGGTAAACGATGTGGCCGCCGTTAATGGTGCACATGACTTTACCGGGCAAAGTTTGCTCAAGCCATGGGTTGTTATGCCCTTTTGAGATTATGCTTTCTAGCGTTACCTGGCTTTGCCCATTCATGTCCACAATGCAAAGGTCGGCCCTTTTTTCTAAGGACAACTCTCCAAGGTTTTGGCCAATGGCTTTAGCGGGGGCCGAGGTCACTGCAGTAATTGCTGCTTTTAAGGTTAGTTGCTGAGATTTTACCAAACTAAACAAGGCGTTTGCGAAACTGTCTAGCACGCTCACCCCAGACTCGGTGGCCGCGAATGGAGCCATTTTGGCCGCCAATTCATGGGGGCGGTGATTAGAGCAAATGCTAACTTGCCCATCATTTACGGCTTTTAGTAAAGCTTGTCGGTCGCTCTCTGAACGGTATACCGGGGTCACATGTTTTAGGCTGTCATAGGCTAGACAGTCTTCATCAGTAAACAATAAATTGCCTAAAGCCACGTCAGCGGTAACAGACAAACCTTGTTGTTGAGCGTCCAAAATCATTTTTAAAGCACGCTCACTGGTGATGCGACTCACATGCAGTTTAATGCCGGTTTCTTCACATAAAATAAGGTGTTGAGCCAAACTTGAAGTTTCAGCGCTTAATGGCGTGCCTGCTAAACCCAAGCGGGTGCTTGTAGGGCCTTCATGCATGCAACCTCCGTGGGCTAGTGCTGTATCTAATGGGGTGACAAATACTCGAATATCAAAACCCATTGCATAGTGATAACACTGCTGAGCCACACGAGTGTCTTTGAAAGGATTGTCTAAGTTACTAAGGGCTATGCAGCCTGCTTCTTTTAAAGCATACATGTTACTTAGCTGTTCGCCCTTTAGGCCAGCCGTTAAAGCGCCAATGGGCAGCACATTACAGTAGCCAGCGTCATGGGCTTTATCTTGAATAAGGTTAGCAAGCGTGGCGCTATCGACCACAGGTTGGCTATTGGGCGTGCTGCATACGGTAGTAATGCCAGACCGTGCTGCTGCTTGAGTTTCGCTGGCAATACTGCCTTTTTGATTAAAGCCGGGCTCACCCAAGAAGGCATTTAGGTCGATAAAGCCGGGGAAGATCATTTTGCCTTTAGCACTTATCGTTTCCACAGGGTGGAAGCCTTGAGGCGCTAGGCCCAATGCAACAATGGTGTCATTTTCGATAAATATATCTAGAACTTCATCCAAACCAAGGGCTGGGTCAAAAACATGGCCACCTAGAATGGCAATTTTATTTTGAGGTTGAATAAGCATAATTAAACCTCCTCCTGACGAGTGGTGGTTTGGCCACTCATGGCCATGGCCATAACTGCCATACGCATGGGGATACCGTTACTGACTTGTTTTAAAATGACGCTTTGGGCGCCATCAGCCACCGCGCTTTCAATTTCAACGCCACGGTTTATTGGGCCTGGGTGCATGACAATGGCATCTGAATTGGCATAGGCCAGTTTGTCAGTGCTTAATCCAAACAAGCGGTAATACTCCGATTCACTGGGCAACAAAGCGGTTTCCATGCGCTCTTTTTGCAGGCGCAGCATAATAACCACATCCGCGCCTTTTAAGCCTTGTTGCATATTGTTAAAAGCCCGAACCCCTAGACTTTCAATATCTTTAGGGATCAGTGTATTGGGGCCAATCACTCGAATGTCGGTGGCCCCTAACGTTTTAAGTGCATAAATTTGAGAGCGAGCCACACGGCTGTGAAGTATGTCACCCACAATGGCCACCGTGAGGTTTTCAAACGCGCCTTTTTCTCGGCGAATGGTGAGCATATCGAGCATGGCTTGTGTTGGGTGGGCATGACGGCCATCCCCTGCATTAATTACCGCAACATTGGGTGTGATGTGTTGAGCAATAAAGTGCGCTGCACCAGAATCAGCGTGTCGTACCACAAACATGTCGCTGTACATGGACTCTAAATTCCATAACGTATCCATGAGGGTTTCACCCTTGCTGGTGGCGCTACGAGCAATGTCTAAATTTAAAATATTGGCCGAAAGGCGTTTTGCTGCTAATTCAAAGGTAGAGCGAGTACGAGTGGAATTTTCAAAAAATAGATTCACCACGGTTTTACCGCGCAATAAGGGCACGGTTTTAACGCTGCGCTCTTGAGTGCTGATAAAACTATTGGCGGTATCGAGAATTTCAGTGAGTATTTCTCGGCTTAGCCCTTCCGTTGTTAGAAAGTGCTTAAGGCGACCTTCTTCATTAAGCTGGATGCTGCTGGCATCAATGGGACTCATGCTTGAATACCTTGAATAGATGTAATGTGTTGCGGATTGAATGAAGCAATAGCGTAATAGGAAAATCTCATGCTTCCTGGCCTTCTGTGCTTAAAGAAGCCAAAGACAAAACTAACGGGCTAGGGCCGCTTAATTTAATGCGCTCGTGGGCCTTCAGGTTCATGACTTCACCCACTACGTCCGCTTGAATGGGCAACTCTCTTTTTCCTGTGTCTAACAGGCAAGCTAGAACGATTTTGTTAGGGCGCCCGTAATCAAATAATTCGTTCATGGCGGCGCGAATGGTGCGCCCCGACATGATGACGTCATCTACTAAAAAGATGGTTTTATTTTCGATATTGGTTAATTGCGAGCCCTTTACCTGTGGATTCAAGCCCTTTTGAGTGAAGTCATCTCGATAAAAGCTAATGTCTAAAAAACCTAATTCAGACTTCAGCTTCAAGCGCTTATGTAATTCTTGAGCGACCCATGCCCCCCCAGAATGAATGCCGACCATTAATATATCTTCATTGTTCTGCATGTACTGGCTTTGTAGCTGACTGGCCATTTCTTCCAGTAATTGTTCTGGTTGTGGTAATGACATGGGGTTTCCAAAATAGGCTGGTGTTTATTCTGCTTGAAGAGGGTTTTCTTCTAACCAGGATTGTAAAATTAATTGTGCTGCTAATTCATCTACCGGGTCTGACTTATAATGGCCCTTGTGCCCCAGTCCTTTGGCAGTTTGCTTAGCTTCAAAGGTTGTGAGGCGTTCATCTATGGTGAAGCTAGGTTTGCCGTATCGCCCGTGTATGCGTTTGCTAAATTTATTTGCGCGTTTAGACATGTCACTTTCAGAGCCGTCCATGTTTAACGGTAAGCCCACCACAAAAGCATCTGGTTTCCATTCTGCTACCAGCTTATCTAATTGCTCCCAGTTGGGCTTGCCATCAACAGCTGAAATGCAGCCAATGCCGTTGGCACTTTGTGTGATGCGTTGCCCCATGGCAATGCCCATACGTTTTTTGCCATAATCAAATGACATAAAGGAGGTAAATTTATTACTGACATCACTTTGCAAGAGAGTGTCCTTTGCTTCTAAGCGTGGCCGGACTGGCCGCTTAATAAATTGATATCAACCCCTAGTTTTTTTGCCGCAGCGCGAGCAATGTCTTGAGAGGGGGTATTGAATAATAATTCGTCATCGGCTGGGATAGTTAACCAGCTATTGGCGGTTATTTCTGCTTCTAGTTGACCTGCTTCCCAGCCAGCATACCCTAAGCAAATAAGCATGTTTTTGGGGCCTTGCCCTAAGCCTATTTCCTCTAAAATCTCTTTTGACGTGGTGAGGTTGATACTGGGGGCTATTTCCATGTTTTGCTTGGCTTTCACTTCCCCATGATAAAGAATAAAGCCTTGTTCGGGACTGACCGGACCGCCTTGTAGAACTAACTGATTTTGCGGTTTGCTGGCGTCTATTTTTAATTCTTTAAGTATTTCAGTTAGCTGCATATCTAGTGGCTTATTGATGACAAGCCCCATGGATCCATCTTCATTGTGATCGCAAATATAACAAACGCTGTGAGCGAACCATGGGTCGTTAAGTTGTGGCATGGCCAATAAAAAGTGATTTTTCAGGTTAATGGTTTAGCCCGCCTTAATTACTGGTAGAGAAATTGGATGGTGTAAATTTCCAAGTTCTAATGATCTCAAGTAGATCAACTTCTTGGCGCATTTCTTCTGGAAAAGGAGAGAAAGGTGCAGACTGGCGGACGATACGCTTAGCGGCATCATCGATAAAAATATAGCCTGATGATTCAAGCACTTTTAATTCGTGGATGGTGCCGTCGGCTCGAATAGACACTAATAAACGCAAGCGAGCAGTTATTTTATCTTGCTCAACTTCTTTGGGCATATTCTGTCTGCCAGCGCGCTCGATTTGCTGCATCCATTGATTCATATAAAGAGCATCACTACTCTGACGAGTCGAGTTGGCCGTTAAGCGTCGTACTCTGGGTGCTTTCGATAATGTCTGTCGCTGTCGATCTGATTTGGCTTCAAGGCTAGCAATGGCTAGGCTTCGTTCGAGTAGGCTTTGGGTGGGCCCTTCAGGTAACTCTAAAGCACGCAGTTGGCTTTCTAGTTCGTGGCTTCTTATATCGTAATTGGAATCAGTGGCAGATACGGCGCGGTAATCTTGTTTGTTGGGTTTGGGGGCACGGGCGGTTTGTTCAGCCTGTTGGGTAACCTGTATTTCTTCAGCTGCATAATCGGCCACTTCTGTGGTGGTCATTTCGGCTAACTCATCAAGTGTGCCGCTACCTTCTTGATTAGATTGAGCAAGAAAATCAGCTTCTTCGGGTGCCTTACTTTGATGGCTTTGAGCAATGGTGACATCTAATGTGGTGGCGCTGTTTTGTTTTTCGGGAAGGGAAAAGCCAATGCCAAATATAATTAACAAATGCAGCACAGCGGCCATAAAAAAGGCAAAACTGAAGCGATCATAATCGTTTACGGCGACTGCCTGACTCATGGATGGATACTCAAAATTAGCACTGAAATGTCACCTAAATTAGACACGCTATTTTGCCTTATTGTGCTGGCAAAGGCTAATGGCAATCTAGGTCGTAAACTTTAAGGATACCGATTTATTTCAATTGGGTTGGTGAGCGAATTATCAATAAGCTCACCTTGGCTTTTTAAATAGGCTTATTATTTTTAATTAAGGCGCTTTTCAATGGCGTCCATTAGCATCATGGCCACATCTTGATTGGAGTCGCGACTAATTTCACGCACGCAGGTTGGGCTAGTTACATTGATTTCAGTTAGGTAATCACCAATCACATCTAGACCTACAAATATTAAGCCCTTTTCTTTAAGGCTGGGGCCTACTTGTTCAGCAATCCAGTAGTCATGGTCGCTAAGGGGTTGGGTTACGCCTGTGCCACCTGCTGCAATGTTGCCACGAGTCTCGCCTTTAGCGGGAATGCGCGCTAAAGCATGGGAGACAGGCACCCCATCAATCATCAATATTCGTTTATCACCTTGTTTAATTTCAGGTATAAACTTTTGAGCCATGATAGGTTCAACGCCGTATTTGGTTAGGGTTTCGATAATGACACTCACGTTAGGGTCATTTTCTTTAAGGCGGAAAATGGAGGTGCCCCCCATGCCATCTAGTGGCTTAAAGATGACATCGCCGTGTTTTTGATGAAATTCTTTTAACTTATGTGCGTTCTGGCTTACTAAAACCTCAGGACAGCATTCAGGGAAAGCCGTGGCGAACACTTTTTCATTACAATCTCGAAGGCTTTGTGGCTTATTGACGATTAAAGTGCCTTCTTGCTCGGCTCTTTCAAGAATATAGGTGCTGTAAATGTATTGGTTGTCAAATGGAGGGTCTTTTCTCATTAAAATCACATCCATGTCAGATAAGGGCCCCCAAGCAGCTTGGCCTTTCTCGAACCAATTATTTGGGTCCATTTTTACGGTGATGGGCGTCATTTGTGCAATGGCTCTGCCTTGCTCTAGAGCAAGGTCAGATTGCTCCATATAGAACAGCTCCCACCCCTTTCGTTGAGCGGCATCCATTAAAGCTAAAGAGGTGTCCTTCTTGAAAGCGATGCCTTCAATTGGGTCCATGATAATTCCGACTTTCAGTTTTTTCATTGATTCTTTGCCCATGATAAAAGCACCAATAGTATTGGTATTGATGTTATTGTACCGTGAACTGCAATAAAAACGAGTTCCACGTCTGATTCTGTCTTCGCGGCTATAGAATGCACCGCATGATTATGATAAAAAGAGTGGCCTTATAGCATGTGGCCATGTGGCGCTTTTTGGCTTGTCACTCATAACAAGAATACGCACGGAGCTTAAATAGGCTGATTTATGGCGGATAATTTCGAAAACATTAAGGTGATGGTAATTGATGACAGCAAGACCATTCGCCGCACCGCTGAAACCTTATTAAAAAAAGTGGGGTGTAATGTTATTACAGCCACTGATGGTTTCGATGCTCTTGCGAAAATTGCAGATAATCATCCGCAAATCATATTTGTTGACATTATGATGCCGCGGTTAGATGGTTACCAAACCTGTGCCCTGATTAAGAATAACAGCAACTTTAAAGATACACCGGTTGTTATGTTGTCTAGTAAAGATGGCTTATTTGATAAAGCCAAAGGACGCATAGTAGGTTCTGATCAATATTTGACCAAGCCTTTTAGCAAGGATGAATTATTAGGTGCTATTCGTCAGCACGTATCGTAATGATGAACTTGGTTACCTGCATTACTGATTTATTTATTTAGAGGTTGATATGGCGCGCGTCTTAATTGTAGATGACTCACCTACGGAAACATTTACTTTGAAAACCATGCTTGAAGCAAAGGGTTTCGAGGTTTTGGAAGCAGAAAATGGTGCAGACGGCGTTGCATTAGCTCGTGAAGAGCTACCTGATGTTGTGTTGATGGATATCGTTATGCCTGGCCTAAATGGCTTTCAGGCAACTCGTCAATTAACCAAAGATGATAAAACAGCCCATATCCCTGTGATTATAGTAACCACTAAAGATCAGGAAACCGATAAAGTGTGGGGGCAGCGTCAAGGAGCTAAAGGCTACTTGGTTAAACCTGTTACTGAAGATCAGTTAGCGTTAACCATCCAGAGTGTCATTGACGGAGCTTAATGATGACTCCTTTCGCCTTATTGCAAGACATTGCGCAGCGTTGTCGTTCTCATGCGGCAGATCTACCTTCTCAAACTGAGGCGGTAGAGTATTGGCGTGGAGTGGGCTTTATTTTGGCTGGCAAGCGTTATGTTGCCCCTATGTCAGATATAGGCGAAATTTTAACTGCACCCAAACTTACCCCTATACCAGGTGTAAAACATTGGGTTCAGGGCGTAGCAAACGTACGTGGGCGCTTAGTGCCTATTATGGATCTTGCTTCCTTTTTAGGGGGGCGAGCGACTACTCAGCGTACTAAAAGAACCCTAATTGTAGAAAAAGGGGATTTTCTAAACGGTTTGGTGGTGGATGCTTTATTAGGTTTACAGCATTTTTCACTGGATTCTATGGTTGATCCTTCTTCTATTGATATACCAGAAAAAGCATTACCTTTTGTCTCGGGAATTTTTCAGCGTGATGGAGAGCAGTGGCCTGTCTTCAGTTTTGATGCGTTGGTAAAAGATGAGCACTATATGGATATTGCTGTATAGTCGGCACTCACTTCCTATGCTGGGAAGTAGATGTCGAATAACTATAATAACTACACGTAGTAACGGTGGCGGAGAGTTTAAACATGAAAGCGAGTGCCGGCAGTGCAATCCGATCGAATTTAGCTAATAACACTGCACGAATGGTTTTTATCGCAGCCTTCGTTGTCTTCATTTTGGCTTTCTTATTCATCACGGTCTTTGTTCAATACAAATCTGACCAAGATAAAGCTTATATATCTCACTCTGGTGAGCTGCGAGTGCTTTCACAGCAAATCGCAAAAAACGCCGTAGAAGCGGCGGCGGGTAAAGAAGAAGCCTTTAAACTATTGGGGGTTGCTCGTAAGAATTTTGAAACTCGTTGGGGTTACATAACGAATGGTGATAGCGAAACAGGCCTGCCACCTAGCCCAGTAGAAGGTATTAGTGATCTTCAGGTTCTATGGGATGATGCCCGTGATTCTGCAGACAGAATTGTAGAAACTCGCGATACAGTATTATCGCTGCACGAAGTTGCCGCCACGCTATCTGAAACGATTCCCCAGTTGCAGGTGGAGTACGATGAAGTTGTAGAGATATTACTTGATAACGATGCCCCAGCCGAACAGGTTGCAGTTGCACAGCGTCAGTCTTGGTTAGCAGAACGTATTGTACGATCAGTAAACAAAGTACTTTCTGGTGGTGATGATGCGGTAATGGCGGCAGATAGTTTTGGCCGAGATGCCAACCTTTTTGGTCGCGTATTGAACGGCATGATCGAAGGTAACGTGGCTATGCACATTCAGCCGGTTACAGATGATGAAGCAATCGATTCTCTTGCTGAAATCTCTGAGCTATTTGAATTCGTAGCAGGCTCGGTAGATGAAATTCTTGAAACCTCCCCTGAGTTATTCCAGGTTCGTGAGTCTGCAAACAATATATTTAACTCTTCTCAAAACATGCTTGAACAAACCTCGCAATTAGAAGTACGTCATGAAGAGCGCGCGGCCTCTTGGACAATTCTGCAGTCAGTTGGTTATATCTTAGCGATCATTGCATTATCTATGTTGGGTGGTGTGGGTTTTACTACATACCGCGAGACGCAAAGTACGCTTAAAGAAGAAGAAAGTAAAAACGAACAAAACCAAATGGCGATCTTACGTTTACTTGATGAGTTAGCCGACCTTGCTGATGGTGACTTAACCACGCAGGCGACCGTAACCGAAGATTTCACCGGTGCGATTGCTGACTCCATCAACTTCGCGATCGACCAAATGCGTGCCCTAGTAACTGCGATTAACGAAACAGCGGTACAGGTAGCATCGGCAGCACAAGAAACCCAGTCTACTGCGATGCACCTAGCTGACGCTGCGGAACACCAAGCACAAGAAATTGCCGGAGCATCGGCTGCGATCAACGAGATGGCGGTGTCCATCGACCAAGTATCGTCAAACGCATCAGAGTCTACCTCGGTGGCCGAGCGATCAGTAACGATCGCCAACAAAGGTGCTGAAGTAGTACAGGCAACCATCAACGGCATGGATAACATCCGTGAACAGATTCAAGAAACATCAAAACGTATCAAGCGTCTGGGTGAATCTTCACAGGAAATCGGGGATATCATCTCCTTGATCAACGACATCGCCGACCAAACAAACATTCTGTCTCTTAACGCTGCAATCCAAGCATCTATGGCCGGTGACGCAGGTCGAGGCTTCGCGGTAGTTGCCGATGAAGTACAGCGTCTAGCGGAACGTTCAGCAGCGGCAACCAAACAGATTGAAGCGCTGGTTAAAACCATCCAGAACGATACCAACGAAGCGGTTATCTCCATGGAGCATACAACTGCCGAGGTGGTACGTGGTGCACGTCTAGCACAGGATGCGGGTGTGGCACTTGAAGAAATCGAAACGGTATCGAAAAGTTTGGCTGACTTGATTCAAAACATCTCCAACGCAGCCCGTCAGCAGGCGTCATCTGCGGGTCATATATCCAACACGATGAACGTAATCCAAGAGATTACCTCTCAAACATCTGCTGGTACAACAGCAACGGCTAAGTCGATCGGTAACCTTGCCGAAATGGCCACTAAGCTTCGTGAATCGGTAGCCGGCTTTAAGCTACCTGAATCTAACGTCTAAGTTAGGTGAATGCTGTGTCGGCTGCAGGTTGGTCATTAAAGACTCTGCCAACCATGGACGAACAGCAATTCCTGCTTTGGCGGGATTTGCTGGAGTCTCGCACGGGTATTTTTGTCACGGAACAGCGTAAATCATTTTTGCAATCAAGCCTGATGCAGCGCATGCGAGAATTATCTTACGATGATTACCAAACTTATTACGAGTTTGTGGTCAATGCGCCATTAGGAAAAATTGAATGGGCTAAGTTAATTGATCGTTTAACGGTTCAAGAAACTCGATTTTTTCGTGACCCAGCAGCATTTGAGTATATTGCTGAATTAATTAATCAATACCATGGGCAATACAGTAAGAAAAACCCATTAGATATTTGGAGTGTTGGTTGTTCCACGGGTGAAGAAGTGTACAGCCTGGCCATGATGGCTAAAGAGGTGTTACTTCGCCACGGTGAAAATGATGCATTCATTATTACCGGGACCGATATTAGCGTACCCGCTTTGAATAAGGCGAGGCAGGGAATTTTTCCTAAACGCCGTATAGAAACACTAAGTGAGCATTACAAGAATAAATATTTCTCACAAACTGACGATGATCAATTTGAATTGTTAGCGGAAATTAAACGTAATACTTGCTTTGCACAGGTTAATGTTTTGCAGTTAGATAAAACGGCTAGTACTCAGCGCCACGTTATTTACTGTCAGAATTTATTAATATACTTTCGCCGCCAACGTCGTGAGGAAATACTCAACCACTTAGTGGATCGATTAATTCCTGGAGGTTTGCTTTTGATTGGTATGGGGGAAATGCTAGATTGGCATCACCCTGATCTTATACCTGTCGAAGATAAATCTATAACGGCGTATATAAAGCGCGTGAATCAAAAGAATAACTAGGATGCGGAGCCAACATGGGCGATCGCCATGATTACGTTGCCCTTGACTGGGTCAAAGGCGAAATAGAAGAAGTTTTAAAGCAGGCGCAGTATGAACTGGAGGCTTATGTAGAGTCTCCAGACGATACCGCTCGCATGAAATTCTGTCTGACTTATTTGCATCAGGTGCGTGGCACTTTGCAGATGGTGGAATTCTACGGCGCAGCTATGCTCGCTGAAGAAATGGAAGCCGTTGCGCAGGCTATGCTGGACGATAAAGTTAGCAATGCAGGCGAAGCACGTGAAGTGTTGATGCAGGCTATTCTTCAACTTCCCAATTATTTAGATCATATTAAATTGGGTCACCGCGACCTGCCTGTTGTTTTATTACCAGTCCTTAATGATTTACGTGGTTCTCGTGGTGAAAGCTTGCTTTCAGAGACTTCATTTTTCCAGCCAAACATCAAGCCAGTTACTCCGTTAAACGCCGCACAAGTACAGCAGTTTTCTGATAAGCAAGTGATCGATTTAATAAGAAAGCTTCGTCAAATGTACCAAGTGGCTTTGCTAGGTGTGCTTAAAGGCAAAGACGTTGACCGTAACATTGAGTACCTTAAAAAAGTAACGGCAAGGCTTGCTAAACTATTAACGAATACCCCCGCACATCCTTTGTGGATTACCGCTGCGGCCGTATTAGAAGGTATTGCCAGTAAAGGAATTCCACTTAATAGCGCAGTTAAAGAGCTGCTCAAACAATTAGAGCTGACCCTGAAGTCCATTATTATGCAGGGGCCAGGTGCGCTAGAGCAGTCTAGTAGCGAACTGTTAAAAAACCTTCTTTATTACGTGGCACGCTGCGAGGTTGAAACTGGTCTAATTGGTGCGACTAAAAAAGAATTCAACTTAGCCGATGCGTTGCCTTCAAATACTGTGGTTGATGAAGATAGACGCGCTCTAGGTGGTCCTGATAAGGCCACAATGGGCTCTGTTGCTACCGCTTTAATAGAAGAAATAAATAGCCTAAAAGAACAACTAGACGTACTGGTGCAAGATAAGCAAGCCAGACCTGAACAGCTAAATAGTTTATTGCCCGGCTTTAAACAAATTAGCGATACCATGGGGATGCTTGGTTTAGGTACTCCCAGAAAAGTTATTCAAGATCAGTTTGAAATTCTAAACGAATATGTAAAGAAAGAGCACACAGCAAACAATACCGAGTTAATGGATATAGCGGGTGGGCTGCTTTATGTTGAAGCTTCCCTTATTGGGCTAAGTGACAAATTTGGTGTTGGCGAAATTGAAACGCCAGAAGTCTTGCAGCTAGGCGAAGCTCAGCAGGTTGTATTGAATGAATCTAAGCAATTAATCGAACAGGTTAAAGACTTAGTTGTTGAATATGTTAGTAAGTCTGGTCCGTTATCGCTATTAGGTGATGCTGGCGAACTACTGATGAATTTGCGTGGCACACTAATCATGGTGCCACAGATTGAAGCCGCCAATATCTCTAGGGCTTGCTCTAACATACTGCAGCGCCATGCAGACCAGCAAGATGCTCCAAGTGACGCATTGTTGAATGCATTGGCCGAAGCATTAAGCGGTATTGAATACTTTATTGAGCGCTTATCAGACAATAACCAAGAAGACAGCTTAGGTATCTTAGCTAAAGCCCGAGAAGCCATTCAGCCTTATACAGTTGAAGGTGAGCTTGAGGAAAAAGTTGAAGTAGCAAGTGTTGAAGTTCAAGAAATTTCAAATGAAAATCTTGCAGTTGAAGCAGTTGAAGCAGTTGAAGCAGTTGAAGCAGTTGAAGCAGTTGAAG
>CAJXRF010000083.1 GCA_913058575.1 uncultured Bermanella sp. | reverse complement strand
ATTGAATACTTCTCGCAAAGTGCCGATGCCTACGAGTTGTACTTAGATTTTTTTGAAGAAAGTGAATTTAATGTAGAAATGCGCTTAAACCTTGCGGAATCTTTGTTTAACTCAAAGCGTTTTACACAGGCGGGTAAGGTATATGAAGAATTGGCTAAGCACTCTGATAAAGCCGAAAAGAAACAAGACTTTTTATACAGCGCTACTTTGTCTTTTTATGAAGCGCTTAAAGATCGTAAAGGCCTAAACTATTATCAAACTGTGCAGGCTCAGTCCGGTTTGGCTCAAACCGGTGAGCAGTTTGCCAGTAGTTTCCCTAAATCAGACAAAGTTCCTAATGTGTTATTCAACGTTGCTTGGATTCGCTATGACGAAGGTAAGTTTGAAGAGTCTATTGAAGAATTTACCCGTTTTGTTGAAAAGTATCCCACCGGAAAAGAAGCTAAAGCGGCGGTTAAGCTGATCGTAGATGCCTACAGCATAATGGAAGACTACGAAGGGCTAATTGCCTTTAATGAAGTGGTTGCAAAAATTCCTAAATTAGATGGTGCTATAAAACAGGGTGTGAATGAATTGGCTTCTACTGCTGAAGCGAAAATGGTTAGTAACCTAACAGTGGCATCCATTGAGGATTGGGAAACTGGTAAAGATGAATTGTTAGAGTTTGCCCAGAAGCATAAATCTTCTGCCATGGGGGCTCAGGCATTAAGTGCGTTGTTTATTTCAAGTAAGGAAAAAAACGACTTAGAAACCATGCAAATGACTGGGCAAAACATCATTGCTAATTACCCTGACTCTAAAGAAGCCGAGCAAGTACTTAATGGCATGATAGAAGCGTCTATTCGAACTTCACAATATCGTGTATTAGCGGCCAATCTAGAACAGTACTCTAAGCAGTTTAAAGGCTCGGCTACATCCAAAGAGTTTTTAATGCAGGCTGCGCAAATTCGTCAAAGCTTGAATCAGCCAGGCATGGCTAATGGTTTGTACCGCTCATTAATGACGCAATACAAATGGAGTGCCGGCACTTACAGAGACATGGCAGTATCCATGGCCGATAACGAATTGATTCGAGGAAATCCAAGAGGTGCCATTCAAGCGCTGGAAGCACAAAGAAAGAATGTATCAGGTGGATTTCGTGTTGATCTAGATGGCCGTATCGCAGCACTTTACTGGGACTTAGGTGAAAGTGATAAAGCCAATAAGTTCTTTAGTTCAGCATTAAAAGGCTTTCAGCAGGGCGCCGGAAAAGATATTCCTGAAGTGCGCAATAACATAGCTAAATTGGTGTATGCCAGTGCGGGCTCTCAAATGCAGCAATTTAAAAATACCCGCTTAAAAGGCGTAATAGATAACGACATCGTATCTGCAAAAACTCAGTTATTTGAAAGCTTACAAGGGGGTTATTACTCGGTACTCGATTTTGAATCGGCACAGTGGAGCCTATTAGCTTTATATCGTTTATATGAAGTAAATCAAGAGTACGCATCGTTTTTAGAAGACGCGCCACTGCCTGAAATGTCTTCAGAAGAGAGTGAGCAATACCGAGCGATCATTGCCCAAAAAGTGGCAGAAATTCGCAACGAAGGGCAAGAATTTATTCAGTCAGGCGAACAGCTGTCCATGCGTCTTAAAGAGCTAGATCCTAAATTGTCTGATTACCAAACATCGTTGGCAGCCACGGGTGAAAGTGTGCAGTTGTATGCACCCACTACGCGCAGTACAGCAATTTCAATTGATGCCTTTAAAGACGATGAACTGCGAGATCTTCATAATCGCATGTCACGTGATCCTAAAGACATGGATTCGTTGGTGGGTTTATCTAAAGCGTATCTTAAACGCGGTGATTTAGGTCAGGCTGGTGTGATTGCACAAACGGTTATCGATGGGGAAACGGCCAAAGGTACGATTTTAGCAGATGCTTTCACCGTGCGAGGCTTAACGGCCATTGCACAGGGTAAAGATAAACTGGCCCGGGAAATGTTTAACAAAGCCATAGAAGAAGAGCCTCATCATAATGCTGCCAATACCAATTTGGCCAGCTTGTTAACTCATTATGGGTTTCATAAAGAGGCAAAGGTTAGACTTCGCCAAGTTACTAATAGTGATGATGTAAGTGGCTTGATTCATAAAAAAGCCAGTCAATCCACTTTGGCTAATAACTAAAAGGCGTGAAGAATATGTTTAACTTTGAAAAAACTTTACGCTTGGCTGTCTTAATTTTAATGGCGGCAATGCTAAGCGCATGCTTAGGCAATACCGCTGATGAAGAAGAAGAGGATATTGATCCTAATCCAGGTGAGCTCACCGATAGCGAAACCTATTGGAATGAATTTAAATTAATCGAGCCTAAACGAAATGGTTTGATGAACCCTTATTTTGATGCGGTAATTGATTCCGATAAAAATATTCACATTGTTTATTACAGTTTGTCAGAAGAGGCAGAAGATCCAAATGACAGTCTTTATGACTTAAATTATGGAGTTTGGAATACAACCACTCAAGAATTTTTGTCTAGCCCCGCTACATCTTTAATTACTACGCAAATTCATAGTGACCAAATATCCATGGGGATTGATGGGCAAAATCAATTGTATGTAGCTTACCGTGGTGGTGAAGCAAAAGCATGTCAAGGTGGAGTTATTCCTGCGGACACTATGTTCAGTGTTTTTGATGGTGCGCAGTGGACTGAATACACAGGTGCCATAGGTTATGTGGAGCGTTCTGGTGGTGCCTTGTTAGATGGTCATGCCGGTGCTCATGCTGACTTAACGGTAGATGATGTAGGTAATGTTCACATGATTTATCAATTCGCATATGAGGGGTGTGATGCAACTAACTATGCTTTCCCAGATTTATTTTATGCGAAAAAAATGCCCAGTCAGTTTGAAAGTGATGTTCGAAGTGATGCTGAAATAGAAGAACAAGTTTCGGGTAATGACGCTGATAACGGTGGAACGTTCCAAAATAAAACCGGCGATGTTAGCGATATTATTTTAGATTTGGATGGTAACCCATTGGTATTTTATTATTCAGAAGACAGTACTCGAACTGGCTATGGTTTGTTTATGGGTTACCGAGATGAAGAAAATAACTGGGTCACTGAGGAAATACGTGAAGATTGCGAGGTGGTCGATATTGCCGCAGCCATAGCTGCTAATGGTGATGTACATGTGGCTTATGTAATTAAAGATTGTGACATACCATTTGATGATTCAGAGTATTCCCTTCGTCATGCTCGAAAACAGCCGTCTGTGGTCGTTGAAACTGAAGATGGCGAATCCATTGTCGTATTTGAAACAGAATGGGAGAATGGTTATGTGGAAGACGGTATTCAAGTGGGGGGGATTGATCGCCACTTAAGCATGGTAATGAATAAAAATAATCTTCCGCAAATTGCCTATTTCGAATTACAGACTTACAGCGGTAATGAATTACAGAACTTAACCTCAGTTGAACTGGGAATTCAGGGTACCTATAAATATAAAGACATTGCCCGTTGGAACGATATCGGCCGTTACAATAAAATGCTCACCGATCAAGATGGTGAAATTTATGTTTTGTCATATGCCAATGAAAGTCATTCTATACATTTATTTGTTGAGGGTGTAAACGGCCGATTGGTTTCAGAAGATTAGAGTTTTTAATTTATGCGCCAAGCTAAAGGAATTACTCTAACTCCTCAAGAAAAATTACGACTACAATGGCTTGTTGGCTGCGACTCAGTCGCCTTTAAGGTGGTTGAGCGCGCCAAAATGTTGTTGCTAGCCGAAGCGGGTTTTAGCAATAAAGAAATTGCTGAACAATTAAGCACCACACGGCAAAAAGTGGCGCGTTGGCGTCAACGATTTCTTGATCAGGGTTTAGAAGGCATTGAAAAAGATGCCAGTCGCCCTGGTGGAAAAGAAAAACTAGATGATCGCACCATTGAAAAGATCATTGATCTCACGCTTCATCATCAACCCAGTGTTGGTAAATATTGGACACAACAATCCTTGGCCCGTGTGTGTGGTATTAGCCGTTCCTCTGTGGGTCGTATCTGGAAAAATCACAAAATATCCCCTAAATAAAAGCCTTTTTTAGTTTTAAAAGGGTTTTATTTTTTAGAAAGTTACATTCTGTTGGGTTCATGTTGAATGATGTGTCTCAGTTCTCAGACAGTATGTAGAACCCGTCCATAAATGACTTTTTGTTCTTCTGTATCATCCCCTTATAAGTTAAATGCGTGACCTAATAAAAAAATGAATACCTATTTGGGGAAAAAAACAATGAAGAAAACGAGATTAGCATTAATGCTGGCCATGCAAATGACCATGCTGGGATCTCTGGCACACGCCGAATTGGACCCGAGTGATCTTGATGGTATTGAGTTACCTGATGAGTGTGGTGGTGATGTTTGTGGATCTCCACCTGTGGGTAATCCTGGTCGTGGTGGTGCTCCTGTTCAAGTTGTGCTGGATTTGGGCCCTACCGTTTCTGTTGATGAAGATTTTGACTCAGATGGCGCGGTAGATACGGCTGATAACTGTCCTTCTGTTCCTAATGGCACATCGGCCGTTATTTCTAACGGCATTGAGTTGGCTGGTGATGGCACTATCAAATATAACTTCTCTGAAGTATCTGAGGCTTTTGCTAATAAAGATGGCGATGACCATGGCGACGCTTGTGATAACTGCCCGCAAAGTGCCAACAATGACCAGTCAGACATTGATGGTGATGGCATAGGCGATGCGTGTGATGAAAACATTGATGGCGCTTATGATGAAGAAGGAGTGCTAATTGGTGGTGGAGACAGCATTCCTAATGATGAAGACAATTGCCCGCTTAACCCTAACCAAACTCAACTAGATACAGATGGCGACGGCATCGGTGATGTATGTGATACCGATGATGATGGCGACTCAGTACCTGATGCGGTAGATAACTGCAAACTGATTTCTAACAGTGACCAAGCCAATAGCGATGACTTCATGTTAGATGATTCAGAAGGAGACGCTTGTGAGGAAGATTTTGACAATGACGGCTTCGATAATGGCGCAGACATGTGCCCGCGTACTAAATCAGAGCAAAATGATGACACAGATTTAGACGGCATTGGTGATGCGTGTGATAACTGTCCTACCACAGCGAATCCAGACCAAGACGATAATAATTTAGACGGTGTTGGCGATGCTTGTCAGGCTTAATTTAAAAGTCATTACAGGGGTGATCTTTATGATCGCCCTAGTAACGGGTTGTAAAGAGTCACCTGATTTGGAATTTACCCAGGAGCGTACTCAAGCTTCTATTCAGGGACGATTTCTGACTCAAGACCCAGATACCATTAATTTTCCAGTGAAGGTTTTATTTGCCATCGATTGCTCCTTGTCTATGGGGCAAGCGGTAGATGGAAATGAAGTGGGAGCAGACCCTGCGTTTGAGCGTATTGATGCGGTGCGAGAATTCATTAATACCTACAACGTGAATGACAACATTTCGTTTGAGGTAATGTTGTGGAGTACTTCGGTATTTGACCGTACTCGTAACGATGCCGGTGACTTTGGTTTTACTAAAAATGAAGTTGAATTAAACCGTGTATTAGATGCTGCGCGAAATGATACTCAGACTGATTACCTTGGCACGCTTTCAGAAGCGTATAAAGATATTCAGCGAGATATTCAAGTGGAGAAAGATAACGGTGCCGAGAACGTACAGCGTTCAAAATACATTGTTGTGTTTTTAAGCGATGGTATTCCACAAGATCAAGGCACAGTGCAGGACGATGATGTTATCGCCCAAGACGTGACTGATATTCGTGAAATGACCGAAGTGGCCGGTGTAGGTGGTTTTGCTTTTCATACGTTCCTATTGTTAGGGGGCTTTCCTGATGGCGGTTCTGGCAGTACGTTAAAAGCATACGCTACCCAAGTACTTGAAAAAATGGCCAATGCTGGAGACGGCACCTTTAGCGAATTTGAAAATGCCGAAGCCATTAGCTTTTTAAGCTTTATTGACTTGCGATTATCGGTTGAATACCTATTAAAGTATGTCATTGCCTACAACATGAATAGCAAACCCGGTACTGAACTTATCCATCTTGATACCGATGGTGATGGCTTATCGGACGCCGAAGAGTTGGCTTGGTATTCCGACCCCACTTTAAGAGATACCGATGGTGACGGTGCCAGTGATTATGTGGAATACACATTAACCACCCCAGACCATGTATTTAACCCTAGAACGTTTCAGGCAGACCCTGATGGTGATGGCCCCATGGAAATGAATGTTCAGGATAATAATTGTACTGCGGGTATTGGTGGAGTTTGGCCTGATACCGATCAGGATCTTTTAAACGATTGCGAAGAAAGTTTAATTGGTACCGACCGCCGTATAGCCGATACAGATGGCGATGGAATTCCAGATGGTTTGGAATTTTTAGCTGGCACTAATTATCTGCATCCTGAGGACACGGTGGATACAGACTTAGATGGTTACCCTAATCCTATCGAAATTCGTCAACACACCAATGTTTCATCGGATGACCCTAAATTACGCGCGCGCTATGCCTATGTTTATAGCCTTACTAATGAAGGGAAAGTGGTGATTAATCAGGGAACAGAAAGTGGCCAGATTCAATCGGTTCGTAAACTGTTTACCTTGGGTGTTGATAACTTAGACATTTTGGATGTGGGGATTAACCCGGAAACCAACAAGGCCTATATCAACCCCAATACAAACTTGCCCTATACAAAGGAAGACGAAGTTTTGGGGATTAATAATGCAGACTTCAGACTAGGCCAAAGCACAGTGCAGTTATTTATTGCTCAAGTACCAGCTGATAACCCTGATAGTTCGCCATATTTCTCTACGGTTGAATTTAAAGTCAATATTGAACCTAGCGAAAATGATAGTAAAACAAAAGTGATGGAATTTCACTCTGACGAATTAAAAGATGACGTCAGCGAATGGTCTTTAGAACTAAACGAAATGAATTAAAAGAGGTGGCACTATGAATAATAATATCTTTAAAAAAACGGCACTCTGCGCATTTATTGCAGCAATGGCCACGGGTTGTGGTAGTAGCAGCAGTGGAGATTCAGAAACCCAAGCAGGTGACAATACTTTTGCGGTAGGTTCTATCGCACGAGTAGGTGAGGTGGATTGGTATGAATATGAAACCACCGAAGCGAACCAAGCGCTTTCTCTTTCCGTAACCAGTGGCACCAGTCGCCCTGATGTAGATTTACTGGTGGGTGCGTATGTAATGAAGGACGGCAAGAAAGAGTTGTTATATGCCGACCATGCACCAGAAGGCAATACCTCTACCACTCAAGTAGACTTGGACATAGTGATTGATGAGCCACAAACGGTTTATTTTTCGGTGCGAGACTTGCGTGATGATGAAGCCGATGAAAATGATATCTATAGCATGAGACTTAATGTTGCCACACAAGATGGCACGTCTAGTTTTGAAGATGCAATTTCAATGGGTATAACTACCGATCCTACATGTCAGTTAGATGTGATTGGAGAGCGTGGCGATTTAGATACGTTCAAGTTGGAAGTAACCGAGTCTGGTGTTTACCATATTGTGACGAATTTCAATCGTCAAATAGACACAGATGTAAACTTGTTGGTTGGCCTATATGATGAGAACGGGGCACAACTTAAAGCGATATCAGAAAGCCATGCGGTGAACAGTGGTAAAACCTACCCAATCATTGCCCAGCTAGATCCAGGCACTTATTTCATTTTGGCACAAGACCAGGGCAATCAATATTTTGACTTGTCGGCGACTTATGAAGTATGTACTTCTAAGTCGGATGCGTTAGAAGCCGGTGATAATGATACACAAGCCACTGCAACAGCATTAACTCTTGGACAAGCCTATGAAGGCGCGTTGGAATATGACGGTGACGCAGATTGGTATGAGGCATCTTTTACCGCCGCTAACACTGGCGACGTTAAAATACTAAATGTAAACCTTGATACCTCAGAGGCTGATGGTGCTTACCAGTATGATTTGGAAGTGCGTGATAGTGATGACAATGTAGTATTAACCCATAAACATAATGCCGGTTCACAAGCTTATGATGTTGAGTTAAAAGTAGATGGTAACGGCCCTTATTACATTACCGTTTTACCAAGTGGCGGTACGATCTTCAATACCACCTCTGACGGCGACTCGTTAGCGAAAGCACCTTATGTATTAACTGTTAATGCTGATGATGTGAATGATCAGTATGAAGCGGGTGATGCGAACGATACTCAAGGCACAGCCGTGATGATTGATTCAGGTGTAGCGATTAATGGTAAAATTGCTTATCGCACCGATACCGATTATTACAGTATTACTGTCTCAGGTGATGAACCTAAAATACTAGAAGTATTTTTAGAAACTGAAAACCAAGAGTCTGGTGGTGCGGTTGATTATTCTGTAGCGATTATTGGTTCACAAGTAGATCGTTTGTTAGATGATGAATTAGGGTCAGATGCACCTACTTCTCTTAAGACAGCTATGATCACGCCTGAGCGAAATGATGGCAGCGATCATACTTACTACATTCGTGTACGTGATTTGGCAGATGACGAATCTAATGCCAATAGTGGCTATTCGTTGATGGCTGAAATAAAAGACATTAATGACAGTGTGTCAGATTTTGGTGACATTGTTTCGCCTGTTTATCACTCTGAATTAGATGAACAAACCGATCTAAAAGCACGCACTAATAGTGAGATGGTGACATTTGTGATTGAAGAACCCACAAATGAATACAATGGTGTAGAAGATTACTACATGAACTTGCCGAATATGGACCGTCTGTTTGCAGACGACCATTCTACGCTTGTATTTGATGGGGAAGGCAAAAATGAAGATATCACTCGTACTGATAATGAAGATGGCACTGTAACTTTTGTTACACCATGGCAAGCAGGTTATGTGGACTACCAAGGTGACCAGGATTACTTCAAGCTTAAAATAGCAGCGCTACTTCCAACTGCTTATCAGCTGGATGAAGAAGGAAACGAGATTCTGGGTGATGATGATCAGCCAATTTTAGTTGATGCAGATACCAACTGGTATTATGACATTAAAGTTGAATTAGCCGCCGATGAATCAGACGTTGAATATATTTGGAAGCTTCACAGAGATTCTAATGATGACAAGCTTTTTGGTAACAACAGTATTTATGCTTCTAGCGGCGATACCAGTGCCGAAACCGATGCCATTGGTACAATTGTGAGTGGTGGCACACCTGATAGCTTCTGGATGAGTGAGTACTATGATGATACTTACTACTTCAAGATTAGTGACAACAATCTAATGACGTCTGCTAACAATATGTTTGCCGAAGCCGATTGGAGCCAAACTAAACCTTACTACTTCCGAATTACATTGACCTATCATGGTGGTGTGTCTCGTTACGTAAGTGAGTAAAGGAAGAGGGTGGCCAGTTAAGCGCTTTATAGCTGGCCATTATTAACTTTATTTTAAACCGCCTCATGGCGGTTTTTTTATTTCTGTGACATTTATAAGAGCTTATTATGGATATTTGCACTGCATCTACTTTTTAAAAGGTGAAGTAATAGATAATGCCCACAAAAATTGGTGTGGGTAAAATAATGAAACGAATGAAATATTTTTCATTACCTTTGATGCTGGTAATGAGCACAAGTTACGCAGAGGATAAAGCCGTTTTTGACTTTCACAATCATACTCAAATTCAAACCAGTCACAGCCAGTGGGATAGCACTCAGCAAGGCATCAAGCTAGTGGTGAACGGGTCTGATGACTTGAATCAAGATGCCAATGGGTTTGGTGTTGGCAATGGTGAGCTAGACAGCAAAGATGGCCATAACGATGCCATGACCTTTAAGTTTTTTGATGAACAAACCCAAAAACCTCTGAACGTTGTGATTAAAAAGCTAACCGTTAAGATGTTTGAGCCCAAAGTGGCCAAAGATACAGGTTCATTGGTTCAGCTTGATGGTGCCTCTTTGGCCTCTTTAAACAGTTCTATGAGTTTTCAAGGAACGGCAGGCTTCGGTAAAGACAGGCACATTAATAATTCATGGAGTCTTAAAGACGACGTGGAAGTGATCGGGGGCTTTACATTAACACCCGGCGACAATTCTGGTTTTTATGTGTATGCCTTGGAAGTCGAAGCCATGGATATGCCAGTGCAGTTTACATCTATTCCTGTGGCAAGTGCACCTGAAGGGCAGCCTTACGTATACCCCATCACGTTCTTTGATGAAAATATGTCTTCTGTTGAATTACTGCTCACCCAAGCACCTGAAGGAATGACACTTGACCCACTTAGCTCCACTTTAAATTGGCAGCCCAATTTCAAGACTCAAGGGCTGTACCCAGTTACCATTACCGCCAATGACTCTGAGGGACAAGTTTCTACACAAACCTTTACCCTAGAAATTATTAATACCAATCAAGCTCCTGAATTTGTTTCACTTCCCGTGCTGGAAGGAAAAGAAAATTTTCCTTACACATATAAATTACAATCATTTGATAAAGACCAAGACAGTACTTTTTTAAAGTTGGTGAGTGGCCCAGTGGGCATGACGCTAAATGAAGAAACCCAAACTATTCAGTGGGCTCCCAATTTTAATGATGCAGGCATCCATGAAATCGTAGTGTCTGTTAGTGATGTATATGATGAGAAACTTCAAAATTACCAGCTAAACATTGCGGATAATAACCGCCTGCCAACCATTACCAGTGAGCCAGATGACGAAGGAAAAGAAGGAAATGCTTTCAGTTATTCAGTTGCAGCCAGTGACCCAGATAAAGACACTTTGGCTTATGAGTTAGTATATGGTCCTAAAGGCATGTCGGTAGACAAACAAAGTGGCCTAGTTAAATGGACACCGAATTTCCAGCAAGCTGGTCAACATTTTATAGCCATTAAAGTGGATGATGGCAAACAAGGGTATTTTGAACAAGAGTTTGAAATTGATGTAGACAACATAAATCGCGCGCCAAAAATTATTTCACAGCCAGTGCTTAGTGCCAAAGAAAATAGCCCTTACCGATACAGAATTAAAGTGCAAGATGAAGACTTAGATGGCGTAGTTTTGTCTTTAGATGATGGTCCTGAAGGCATGAAGTTAGATGCCGTTAGCAATAGTGTATATTGGTCACCCACCTATGAAGATGAAGGTAACTATAAAGTCGCTATTACAGCCACTGACGGTGAAGATGAAATTGAACAAAAATATCAAATTACCGTTAATAATGTGAACCGCACACCCACCATGCAAATGGTCAAAGAACAAACTTTAACTGAAGGTAATCATATTGATTTGCAGTTAAACGCAGATGATTTAGATAATTCTGATTTGATCTTTCAATTAGTGCAAGGCCCTGAGGGCATGGTGTTGGGAGAAGACGACGCTAAGATCCACTGGGAAGCGGGATTTGACCAAGCGGGCGTGCATCAAGTGCGTGTAAAAACCATTGATGAAGAACAAGCCGAGCACGAGCTAGAATTTACAGTGAGTGTAAATAACATTAACCGTAAACCTAAAATTACTTCTGATCCGGTATTAACTGGCTTAGAAAATCAGCAGTACTTTTATAATTTTTCAGCGCATGATGAAGACGAAGATATACTAACCTATAAAATACTTTCAGCGCCAAAAGGGATGAAGATAGAAAGTAATAATGGGTACGTATCTTGGACACCTGATTTTAATAAGGCTGGCAGTTACGAAGTGGTGTTATCGGTCAGTGATGGCTTTAATGAAGTAAATCAGTTATTTAATTTGGATATTGCCAATAGTAATCGAACACCTAAAATAATCTCAAAACCGGTATTAAAGGTTGCCGAGAATCAAGCTTATCAATACACATTAAAAGGCAAAGATGCTGACGGTGAAGTGATGGAATTTTCTTTGCTGTCGGGTCCAGAAGGTATGTTGTTAGATAAAGTAACGAAACAAATAATTTGGCGCCCTGATTTTCATCAAGCTGGTCTGCATCAGGTAACGGTACAGGTTCAAGATATTCATGAAGGCCGAGACATTCAGACCTATAACCTAAATGTTTTAAATAATAACCGCACGCCACAGTTAGCTAAAGTGACTCAAACTGAAATTTTTGAAAATCAAAAGTTTTATTATCAGCTAGAGGCTAAAGATGCCGATGACGATAGACTGAAATATAAGTTGGTCTCGGGCCCTAAGGGTATGAAGTTTGATGCTTATACCCATACGTTGTCTTGGCAACCAGGGTTTAAACACGCCGGTAAACACGATGTGAAGGTATCTGTGTCGGATGGTAAAAAAATGGCTAGCCAAAGCTTTACATTGAAAGTGAAAGACAAAAATCGCTTGCCTAAATTTAATAGTATTGCCCCCGCTATTTTAAGTGAAGGGCAGGAGTATGAATATAAAGTCCTAGCTTCTGACCTAGATACTGATGATTTAAAGTATTCTCTTTTAATGTCTCCTGAAGAAATGGAAATTGATGAAAGAACTGGGTTGATAAGTTGGCAAAGTGATTTCGAGGATGCAGGGCAGCATGGCATTGAGATATTAGTAGATGATGGTAAAGGTGGGAAAGCCATTCAAGCTTATGGGTTATTTGTTAAGAATGTGAATCGCTTGCCTAAATTTACTTCTGAGCCTGTTGTTAAGGCTAAGTTAGGCCAGCCCTATCGTTACCAGCTTTTGGCCAAAGACGATGACTGGAATACCTTAAGCTTTAAATTGGTAAGCGCTCCTAAAGACTTAAGATTAGATGAAAAGACGCACACCCTATATTGGGATAAAGATAAGATGCAGGCAGGCACTCATAAAGTGGTCGTGACGCTTAGTGATGGAGCCGATGCTGCAAATCAAGAGTTTGAAATAGCCATTAAAAGCAAAGATGATATGAGTTCTGATAAGTAGATTAAATCAGAAAATGGGTGATATGTTTCTTATAAGTCCATAGCATCGCAATATTCTTATAAAGGCCCTATGCTCGTATAGGGCCTTTTTTATGGTAAGTCCGCGTACGAACAAATTTGAATGACTATAGAATGAATGGTACGTAAAGTAGGTGTTCTTAGTAGGGTGTCTGGGTCATAATAATACCTATAGTCTTGTAAAGGGGCTGACCTGGAAAGTACTTCACTGCATTTGGAATTATTATCTATTTATGATTTCATGGTTGTATTGCTTGGCATATTCAATGAATTTTAAGCGCAGTTTTAAGTGATTGTTGCTATACACAATATCCCCCATGGCAGGGGCGAATTTTAAAGAGTGCTTGCGTAATGTATCAGCGACAGCATTATCATCTACTCCAGGTATTTTGGGCCCCATTCTCGTATTGTAAGCCCACAACTTTGTGTCACCTAAATTAAGTGCCAATAAAGCATCGCTAACAGGATTTGCTTGCTCAACCCAAAATAATTCAGAGTAACGCTCAACTGGATCATAACTGGTTAATTTTGTATTTCTTTCTATTTGAGGGGGGGTGGTAACCGTACTTTTTGGTATTGATTGGTCCGTTTTGGGTGTTGTATTTTCACAAGCACTAACCGATAGCACGAGTATTATAGGGATTATTTGTTTTTTCATTATTGCCTATGGATTACTGTTTTTTAAAATTTAGTTTTATAGTCAGGAGTTTAATTCTTATTCTGTCATAAGATATTTATTAAGCATACTTTAATGATGACAGGGCCATGAAGTTAAGCTGATTTTAAACAATCCAAAAAAATAGGGTGCTGTGTTTTATCGTCTATCTAACACCAATTGCTACCACAAAATTAGCTTGTAGGTTTCTTGAGGTATGTCATTACTTTGAAGAGTCATACTGGAAGTGATTTTTCCAGTAAAGCCTAAATTTGGGTTCTTTGGATGGATACTGGCCATGTTAGTTATTTAGTCGAGTAGTTCATAAAACGATTAAATGGCTCCCATGGAGATAGATCATATAAAGGGTATTCCTATAGAATGTACTCAATGATATTTGTAAGTAGGAACCTAGAATGCAGCATGTCAAACATATTATCTCGACGGTAATAATCGGTTTATCTTTGAGTTTTCCTGTGCATTCTGTCGTTTCTCCTGATGGTATGTGGTCCGATTCATTAAGTCGTAGCTTGGTAGCCAAAGAATTTAATTACCGCTCGGTTACGACCAGTGTAGAAGAACTTGTAAACCAATTAAAAAGCGCGCCTCTTGAAGGTACTGGCGTACAAGGGTTAGAGTTCTTTTTACCGCTACCCAGTGGCAAGTTTGAAAGAGTCAGCGTTTTTGAATCCCCTATAATGGCGCCTGAACTGGCGGCCAAATTACCCAGTATAAAAACCTATAAAGTAACCGGTTTAGATAACCCTCAAGTATCAGGGCGATTAGATGCTAGCCCAGAAGGATTTCACGGTTATTTAAATACCGATCAGGGCGTGATTTATATTGAACCTGAATCCAGTTACAGCGCTAGCAAATCATCAGGAATCTACCGTTCTTTTAATAAGTCCAGCTTTCCAGTCTCTAAACATGATTATAAATGTTCTGTTATCGGCCATGATCATAGCGATAACGCTATTGAATCTTTAGGTCGCAGTCTTCCACAGATTTCTTTCATGAGAAGTTCAGGTTCTGCCGTTAGAACTTACCGTCTTGCTCTAGCGGCAACGGCTGAATATACCGCCGCGGTTAGTTCAGGAACCCCTACCGTTGCCAAAGGGCAAGCAGCGATTGTGACAGCGGTTAACCGCATTAACGCAATATACGAAAAAGAAGTGGCAATCAAATTTGTCTTAGTTGATAACAGCAATATTGTGTTTACAAACTCTGCAACAGATGGCTATACAAACAATAATGGCATTAGTTTATTGAGCGAAAATAAAGCTAAATTAGATGCCGTTATTAATTCAGCTAATTACGATATAGGCCACGTATTCAGTACCGGTGGAGGTGGCGTAGCTTCTCTTGCATCGGTTTGTGATGATGCAAGCAAAGCACAAGGGGTTACTGGATCATGGGACCCGGTAGGCGATCCTTTTGTAGTGGATTATGTGGCGCATGAAATTGGCCATCAGTTTGGTGCACCACATACATTTAATGCTGGAGGCAATAACTCAGGGTCATGTGATAATGACAACCGCGAAAACCACCAAAGTAATGAAGGAGGCACACAACTATCTGATTCTGCCTATGAGCCTGGCAGTGGTTCTACCATCATGGCTTATGCTGGAATTTGTGATCCGCAGAATATTCAAAATAATTCTGATCCTTATTTTCATGCCCGCAGCCTAGAGCAAATTCGTGAGTTTGTTGAAAATGAAATACCTTTCTCTAATACGCAAGGTGGCTCATGCGGCACAAATGTTCTTACAGGAAATACTGCCCCCTCTGCAGAAGCGGGTGATAATTATGTGATTCCCGCCAATACGCCATTTGCGTTAACTGGCAGCGGTGATGATGTTGACGCCAATGATGTTGCTTCGCTTAATTATACGTGGGAACAGTTTGATTTAGGCTCTAAAACAACAAACCTAACTCAGATGCATACTGACGCGGATACTCGACCGATTATCCGCTCTCGTCAAGGTACTGACTCGCCTACTCGTTTTATTCCCGCATTAGATGCCATATTAGAAAACAATTTAAACAAGCATACAGGTGAACGCTTACCCACAACGGATCGTGATATGACGTTCCGCTTAACGGTACGTTCTGGTAGTAGTGGTTTTAATCAGGATGATATGACGGTAACTGTAGACAAAGATGCTGGCCCATTAGTGGTTAATGAACCCGCTGCACAAAGTGCATTTACCGGGAAATCAAAGATAGACGTTAGATGGGATGTGGCCAACACTCAATCAGCTCCTGTTAACTGTTCGCACATGAGTATTCTATTCTCACGTGATGGGGGTGAAAATTTTGACGAAACCTTAGCAGCCTCTACCAGTAATGACGGCTTCGAAATAGTAGAACTTCCTAATATCAGCACCGATATGGGACGTATTAAAGTTCAGTGTGTTGATAATATATTCTTTAATGTTTCGCCTGGAAATTTTATGATCAATAAAGCAGGCTCATTAGACATATCTTCTGTTCCAACGGACAGTACAGAAGGCAATTCAGAAAGTACCTCTTTTACTTTTACTATTACTCGATCTGATATCACTACCGGCACATCAAGTGTGTTTTATGCAGTAACAGGAACGGGTACTAATCCAGCCGGCGCAACTGATTTCATTGATAATATTTTCCCAAGCGGTACTGTCAATTTTGAAGAGGGTATTACTAGTAAAACTATCACGATTAATGTGGCGGGTGATTCTGACTTCGAGCCTGATGAAAACTTTGTTGTTACCCTTTCAAATCCTATCTCATCATTCATTAATATTGAAAGTTCAACTGCGATAATTATAAATGATGATGTTGAGCCACCGGCTAACCTATTAGATATCTCTTCTGTTGCAATGGATGACACAGAGGGTAATTCAGGGACCACTCCTTATACCTTCAGGATTACACGTTCTAACATCTCTATTGGTACGTCGAGTGTGTTTTATACTGTAACAGGAACGGGTACTAATCCAGCCGGCGTAACTGATTTCATTGATAATATTTTCCCAAGCGGTACTGTCATTTTTGAAGAGGGTATTACTAGTAAAACTATCACGATTAATGTGGCGGGTGATACTGACTTCGAGCCTGATGAAAACTTTGTTGTTACCCTTGCAAACCCTGTTTCTTCCTTAATAAATACTGGAAGTGCAGGTGCCATAATTATAAATGATGATATAGAGTCCAAGGCTAACTCTGAAGAAACCTCTTTTGTTGACTCTGGTAGCAGTTCTGGCGGCGGCTCTGGTGGGTTAATGTTTTTTCTATTACCAATATTATTAACATTACGTAAACGTAAATAATTGAAATAGATTTAAGCACATAAAAAAGGACACTTATAGGTGTCCTTTTTTATGTCTTCAGTGAAGACTAACGATTCGCATAGCACCAAAACTAAGACTATCAGCGAGGTATCATAGGCATAAATCTAGTATACCGTTAGGTGTCACCTGTGATTAACATTCCAGTTAGTGATGTTTTTATGATTAATAGTGCTTATGGTATATTAGAAACTTTAGGCTCCTAGCCACCACATTTCCATATCCTGAGAGATTACCTTGAAGTTAAGTTCTCGATTACAAACAATAGATGACATGGTCGAAAGACTTTATGGTCATATTTGGGATTGCTGCTGCGACCATGGTTTCTTGGGGCAGCAGCTCTTACGTCGACAAGCTGGTATCACGATTCATTTTGTCGATATTGTTGAGCATCTAATGGTGGCCCTTGAGACAGATTTGAATGCTTTGGAAACCGAACGACTTTGGAAGGTGCACTGTTTAGATGTTAGCCACCTTCCGTTATTGCATGAAGAAAAATCATTTACTAATTGTCCATCTGAAATGTCCAAAACTAACAGCTCGGATGATCACCTTATTATTATTGCAGGTGTAGGAGGAGAGCGTTTAATTGAATTAATGGAAGGAATAATAAAGCGACACCCAAATAAGCGATTAGAGTTTTTGTTGTGTCCTGTGCATCATAACTTTAAAGTGCGGGAATTTCTTAACGATCAAAATTTTGGTTTACAAAAAGAAGTGTTAGTAAAAGAAAATAAACGATTTTATGAAGTATTACATGTCTCAACCCAAGCAGGACAGGAGGTGTCGTTAGTGGGGGATGAAATGTGGAACTTACAAGATAATGATCATCAGTTGTATTTAAAGCGTACCATTGATCACTATAGGCATAAACTGAACGACTCATCCATGAATGCCATGCGAATTTTAAGCGCTTATGAAATGGTGGGGGCTTAATGAATTAGTGAACGTGTTATAAGCTTGTTTTTAATAATTCGGTTAGTTCATCAGCGCTGATGGGTTTTGAAAATAAATACCCTTGGCCATAGTCACATTCACATTCTTGTAAAAATTTCATTTGTTGCTTTGTTTCTATGCCCTCAGCAATGACTTTTTTATTGAGTTTATGGGCCATGCTGATAATTGTTTCACATAACACTAAATCGTATGCATCATGTTCAATGTTTTTAACAAACGATTGATCAATTTTTATGAAATCTATGGCAAATTTCTTCAAGTAGCTTAATGCACTATAGCCGGTGCCAAAATCGTCTAGACTGATTTGCATGCCTGATTGATGAAAACTGTTAAGTTTATCTTTTACAACCGTTACACCATCTAATAATAAGCCTTCGGTAATTTCAACGGTAATACCATCTCCAGGTAAGTTGATGGTTTTTAAAAACTGCCCCCATTCTTGTTGGCTATTCCCATTGTAAAACTGCACAGGACTTTTATTAATACTTACCTGAAAGTTTTTATTGTAATATCTTCGCCATATTTTTGCCTGCATTGCAGCCTGTTTGAAAACCCAATCGCCAATTTCAATAATTAGGCCTGTTTCCTCTGCCACGGGTATGAAATCGGCTGGGTTAATTAAGCCTTTTTCAGGGTGTAGCCATCGAATAAGCGCTTCGGCTTTATAAATTTTTTTATCATTAAGGTTAATAATAGGTTGGTATAAAACCTTAAATTGATTTTTTTCCAGAGCAATGCGCAAGTCAGCGCCAATTTTTCGTTGTTTATTAGCATCCTCTTGTAATTTTTGTGTAAAAAATGCGTAACGATTTCTGCCGGAACGCTTCGCGTCATACATGGCTTGGTCGGCATATTTATACAAGTCTTCAACCACGCCGCTGTCTAGTGGAAATTGAGTTATACCGATACTGGCGCTGATATAAGCACTTTCGTTATTCAATATAAATGGTTCAGCTAGATTTATAATAATGTCATGACAAACTCGTTTGATAATAGTGATGTTTTCCATACCGGTTAAAATCACCGTGAATTCATCGCCACCAAAGCGTGCTACGATATCTGAATTACGAACGCAATGCTTAATACGCGCAGCCGCTTGAATGAGTAATTCATCCCCTATTTTATGGCCAAGGGTGTCGTTAATTTGTTTGAAATGATCAAGATCAATAAAAAGCAGAGCAAATGCTTGATCACTTTTTACAGCCTGATGTAGATATTGTGTAAAGCTATGGCGGTTAAGTAATTGCGTAAGGTTGTCGTAGTGGGCTTGTTTCCATATTAGCTCTTGAGTTTGCTTTTGATCGGTAATGTCGGTAAATAGTGCGATAAAACGTACAGTGTTGTCATTATCGTCTTTAACCGCATTAATCATGATGGACTCGGCAAAGTCCTCGCCATTTTTTCGTTTACTCCATATTTCCCCAGACCAATAGCCAACACTGTTTAGTGACCTTCGAATGCTAGTGACCAGTTTTTTTTCATTCTTTCGGCTATTTAAAAATCGATAATGCTTGTTTACTACAGCGTCTTGCTCGTAACCGGTTAATAAACAGAAAGCGGGATTAACGGCTTCAATAAAGCCTTTTTGGTTGGTGACAATGATTGCTTCACTGCTTTGCTCAAACACCATGTTAGCGAGATTTAAACGCTCTTGGGTATGCATTTGTTCGGTAATGTTGGTGTGACTTCCCGCCATACGGTAGGCACGACCTTTTCTATCTTTTAACGCCTTTCCGACGGCTTGGTACCAATGGTATTCGCCATTTTTGTGGCGCATGCGGTATTGCACACGATACGGGATTAGATCCGATCCAAAATGCAGTGCCACAGCATTTTTAACACCTGCTACATCTTCAGGGTGCATGTGGCTATAAAATGCCTCACCATCATTTTTAAATTCGTTATCCCTGTAGCCCATTTCATGTTTTAGCTCGGGGGCGTAAAATACTTTATTATTTCTTAAATCCCAATCCCAAATTCCCACGCTGCTGCCGTTCACAGCCAGTGTAAAGCGCTCCTCGCTGTCTTTTAATGAACGTTCAATCTCTTTGAGTTTAGTGATGTCGTATAGGCTAACTGCATACCTATCTCCTTTACTGTCATGCAGTGCGGTAGGAGACATCAATACCGTTTTAACCTGCTTGTTCTTACAAACAATATTCACTTCTAATGTGGCAATTGAGCTATTGTTTTTTTCAACCTCTGCTATTTTTTCGTTCCATTTTGTGAGTATTTTTTCTCTATAGCGTTTATTGGGATAGGCCTTTGCATGCCAGTCATTTACGTTGGCAATATCTTCACGGGTGTAGCCAAAAGTATTGATAAACGCTGGGTTCAAATACACCACATCGTCATTAATGGCTCTCACTGCGTAAGGGATTCTAGATTGCTCTATAATGGCTCTTGCACGGCCTTCACTTTCAATTAGGTGTAGCTCTGTAATTTTGTTTTGGCTGATATCCTGAATCACGCCCACATAACCTGTTATTTGGCTTTGTTCATTTTTAATGGGATTGGCGTCACACTGGATGTGGCGTATTTTTCCATTGGGAAGCTGTAATTTGAATTGTGCGAAAAAGACTTGTTTCCCCTGGATCGTTTCCTGCCACTGGGTTGTGATTTGCTCCTTGTCCTTTGAGTGTAAGCGTTGGCTCCAACCATTACCTTTGGCTTCATCGAAGCTTAGCTGAAAAATATCTTGCCAAGCTTTATTGCAATAGGTGCAAAGCCCTTTCTCACAGGTATGAAAAATGCCAGCCGGAGCACATTGCACAAGTTGGCGGTATTGGTCGTTAAACTCATTCATAACAATTAGGACTTACGAAAATATTTAATGGCCTATTTTTCCTCATTTTATAAGACTAGCGTAAAATAAGGTTGATCAGTAAAGACAGGCAAAGGTGGTCTAGGTTAATCGCGACATTAATTTCTGAACAGTAGATTTAAGTCTATAGAGAAGTGGCTGACAGAGAAACGTCCATTAAGCACTGTCTATACGAGCTTAATGGACGCTTTGTAAATTAGTTTTCTAAATGCTCTTGGATAGCGCCGACAGGCAAAGACTCTTCTTCTTGAGGCTCTGTAAACCCTAGGTCCTCTAAAATTGAAAATAATGAAGGCACAATAAATAACACTAAAAGGGTGGAGCTCATTAGGCCAAATACAATACTGCACACCAGCGGAATAAGAACTTGTGCCTGTGGGCTGCTCTCAAATAAAAGCGGCATCATGCCGGCTAGAGTCGTAAAGGTGGTGATGAATATGGCTCGAAACCTATCCTTACTAGCCAGTGCCGCAGCATCGTGAATGGCATGACCTTCGGTTACGCGAAACTTAATAAACTCCACTAAGAGAATAGAGTTATTCACAACAATGCCAGAAAGAGAAACGAACCCCATCATGCTGGGCATGGTGATGGGCAGCCCCATAATAAAATGTCCTAGAATGACGCCAATGAGCGAAAGTGGAATAGCCGTCATGACAATAACGGGTTCAACGTAATTTCTAAACTGTATGCTTAATAGGAAGTAGATGCCCAATAGACTTAATATAAACCCTTGTACAATTGAGCCACCAGTTTGAGAACTATTTTTAACTTCGCCCTCAAAATTAAAATACACACCGGGAAACTGCTTTTGCAGGTCTGGTAAAACTTGTGCCCTAAAATGATTTAATACTTCTTGAGTATTCGCTAGCTGACTGTCGATATCTCCATAAATCGTAACGGTTTTTTGTTGATTAATACGATGAATGCGCGACCAGCTGCGTTGCTCTTCTATATTGGCCACTACCTCTAGTGGAATTAACGACCCATTGGTTTCATTAATGACTTTAAAGCTGTCTAAATCATCTAGGCTGTCTCTAGACTCTAAGTCGTATTGCACAATGACATCATTAGATTGTTCGCCAAGGCGTACGTTACTAACTTTGATGCCAGAGAGTGCCGCTCTAAATTGTTGTGAAATATGACTGGCATCTATGCCTAAGCTGTAAGCGCCGGGCTTCAGTGTTAGGCTGAACTCAGGTTTGCCTGGGCGCAAATCTGATTGAAGCGCGTAAACTCCAGAATATTTACCCAAAGAGTCTTTAATGGCAAGACTGGCTTGATTCACTTCGCTTAAGTCATCCCCTGATAGACGTATTTCAATGGCACGGCCACTAGGACCTATGGTGGGCTCTTTATACTGCACCTGAATGGCACTGGTCACCACACCCACTTCTTTTTCCCACAGATTCATAAGATCAATGAGACGAATATTACGATAAGCCGATGCTACTAAATCCACATTAATGGTGGCTAGGTGCGGGCCACTTTCATAGGCATCTGCATTGACACCGTACTGACTTTGAATATTTTTAATAAGTACTGTTTTTTCAAGGCCATTTTGAGTTAAGTTCTCATCCACTTTTAAGATGGCTTTCTCTAGCCGTTGTACAAGTTCTTGAGTGCGCTGAATAGGTGTGCCCTGAGGCATTAAAACGCGAGCTTGAACAATGTCCCCTTCAATGGATGGAAACGCCTGAAACTTAACCACCCCTGATGCCAATAAACTGATGCTTAATAAAAAAATGACGATGGCCAAACCAAAACTAGCGTAGCGATAGGTGACGGCTACTTTTGCTAATGCATAAACCCCTAAACGTAAGCGTTCAAATTTCAATTCAAATTTTTCTTTGAATTTGGCAATGACAGTAAATCGTGAAGGGGCTTGCTTACTATTGGCTAAATGGTGGGGCAGAATTAAAAAGGCTTCAATTAAGCTGACACTGATGACAGAAATCAACACGATGGGCAATACTTTTAAAATTTGCCCCATGTCTCCTTCAATGAATACTAAACTACCAAAGACCAGCACGGTGGTTATGAAACTGGAAATAACCCCTCGTTTGACTTTCTCAACGCCTACCCAAACAGCCTCAATTACGGTGCCGCCAGTTTGTTGAACTTTTTTTAAGTGGGTGGCAATACTTTCAGAGAGCACAATAGCATCATCCATTAAGATACCCAGTGCGATCAGCATGGCCACCATGGAAATCATATTGATACTCATGCCTAATACTTGCATCACTAAAAAGCTGGCCATAAATGAAATGGGTAAACCCATAGCCACCCAGAAACTGTATTTCAAGCTAAAAAATAACCACATGGCTAAGAAAACAAGAATCAAACCTTGCACGCCGTTGGACATTAAGAGCTGTAAACGATCTTGAGCAATGCTCACCATGTCTTTAGTGAGGGTCAGCTGTATTCCTTTTGGAAGTTTAGGTTGGGTTTCTTCAATAAAATCCTGAACGGCCTCTTTTATTTTAATGCCATCATCTTGGGTGTTTTTATTAATGGTTAGTAAAGCGGAAGGTCGGCCGTTAAACCAAATCTGTTCGTCCTGATTTTCAAAATCGGTTTGAATATCGGCTATTTCAGCCAGCGTTAATTCGCTGCCACTATCATTTTGAATAATAATTAACTCCCCTAGCTGTTCTGGGGTGCGACGCAAATCACTGACACGAATGGCGTAATTTTTATCAAAGGTCTCAATGTCACCAGCAGGGCTATCGGTGTTTTGTCTGGAAATGATATTGGCTATTTGGCTGATACTAATATTGTGCATTTGCAAACGCTCAGCACTCACATTTATATTAATCACCGCCTGTGAGAAGCCTTTAATGGTCACTAAGTTTATAACTGGGTTAAGCAGTAACTTGTCTTTTAGGCTTTGTGCAAAGCGTTTGAGGTGATCGTTGCTCATTTCTCCCGAGAGAGCAATGGAGACCACTTCAGAAGTCAGCCCCAGTTCTTTAATAATTGGAGTTTCAGAATCATCTGGGAAGTCTTGAATTTGGTCTACCTTGTCTTTTACGTCTTGCAGAAACTGGCTCATGTGGCCACTTTCTTTCATCTTAAGCGTCATACTGGCAATGTTGTTGCGCGCATCACAGCGTTTTTCAGAAAGGTAGCTAATACCATCGGTTCCGTCTTCTAAAGGCAGGCATATGCCTTCTTCTACATCGCTGGCACTGGCGCCTGGGTATGCGATGCTAACCTGTACTTCAAACCGCTCAACATTGGGGAAAGTTTCGCGGTTAAGTTGTGGTAACGCAACGATGCCCATCAATAATAAAATGAACATGAATATATTGGCGGCAGTGGGGTGACCTATAAAATATCGAATCATATGTCACCTATGGCGTGGTAAGTGTGTTTTGGGCCATCACTGGCACGGGTAGTAGTAGCATGCCTGGTACAGCAGGAATAAGGTCACTTAGTATGATGGAATTAAGGCTAGGGGCTTGTTGTAGTATGGCATCGTCACCTTGTACAAAAGCCACTTGGGCTTGTTCTATCACTAGGCGGTTTTCACTGTCTTTAAGATATATATTGCCTTGATGAATGGCGCTGCGTGGAATTTTTATGGCTTCAAATTGATTACCGGTAATTTCAACTTTTAAATACATGCCTTTAAATATAGGTGGGCGAATGCCAATCACTTCTTGTTCTACGGCGTTATCGATTCCTACAATTAGTCCTATGCTGCGGGTTTTGCTGTCTATGCTGTCGTTTGAACGTAATACTTTGGCCGTCCAAAATGCCGTTTCAGGGCCATCTACCCAGAATACTTTTGCTTTAAGGCCCAGCTTCTTTTGTAGGCTAGAGCTGTCGTTACTAGATTTTTCCCCCATGGCATAACTGAGAAGCGGTAACATTTTTTTGGCAGGAATTTGGGTAAGGATTTCCATATTGTTTTTACCCTGTGCCACAAACAGGGTGCTGCCTTTGCTAATGAAGCTGCCTTTTTCAACGTTCACGCTGCCAATGCGCGCATTAAAGGGTAGAAATACTTGGGTGCGTGCAAGGTTGCGCTCTTGCTCTTCAATTTGTGCTTGGGCAATTTTAATTTCAGAGCCAAGCAATTCCCTTTGCTTAGGGTATAAAGCCAATTTTAGCTTCATGTTTTCTAAATCGGTTTCTTGGTTAATTAAATTTCGTTGCTCAGTATCCACTGTTGAATTTGATATAGCCCCCTGTTTGGACAGTGCTTTTTTACGTTCAAATTCAGCCTTGGCTAACTCGTATTTTTGTTGGCTTAATTGTAATTGCTGTTCGGCATTGCGCTCTTCTAAATCCAGTTCCGCCACACGAGTACTTTGACTGGTTAAATCTGCTTTGGTTTTAGATAGGGTGAGTTCAATGTCGCGAGTTTCAAACATCACCACTTTAGTGCCTGCTGTTAAGTTGGCGCCTTGCTTTAACTTTGGGTGAATCCAGGAAATTTCAGCGCTTACTTCTGCTGGTACATTTAAATTAGAGCTGGGTTTTGCGGTGCCATAACCGATGGCATAAGGAGTGATAGCGGAGGCTTGTAGGGTTTGCACCTCAACAGGTGTGGCGTATTCAGCCACCGTGCCTGCGGTGGGTGCAGACTTTCCACTTTTTATAATCATGAGTGCTAATACACCCAATATAATCAGTGCAGGCAATATTATGGGTTTTTTAAGCCAAACTTTCATGGTGCTGCCTTATTCTATTTATTTAATGGATTAAGCTTAGTTTAATTGTATTTAAAATGGCTGTCCTAAGTTAACTTTTATATCTGGTTAAACTTAGAGTTGCTTATATGGGTTAATGATTATTGCTCATACGCGAGTGCCATAATTGTTTGCTAAACTGTATAGATGCTTGGTAACAACCCAGACTTGTGGCATCCCCTCCTAATAAAGAGTAAGAGCAGTAGATGTTAATAAAGCAAAGGCTATTTTATTGGCTAGAGGCCGTGCAACATGGTTTTGTGTTGACCTTGCCTGTCGTCATGTTAGGCGCGTTTGCTTAACACTGTTGCAAATCCCTATTTACTTTAACCATGCTTTTGAAAATAGCCTACTGCTTCAGGTATCTAACTAGGTGCTTCAGGGTAGTTACGGCATAATGTCGATCACTTTATTGCTTAGTATTAGTT